>DBQQ01000045.1 GCA_002305315.1 Clostridiales bacterium UBA1390 | reverse complement strand
TCTCGGCGTCACCGCCATGACCTCGCTTCTCGGAAAGAAACAATTCAACGACATTCTTGGAGGCCTAATCACCAAACCTCAAGGAAAACCCACGCTGGTGCCGGACAGCGATAAAAGACCGGCAATGACAACCATTATCAATGATTTTAAGGAGGACAACTAATATGTCAAATTCTACTAAGCTCGCAACCCCCATGAAGGTTATCACCGGCAAGGACACCCGTTGGTCCTACGCCAATGTTTGGGAAGCCAAGTCCATCAATGGCGGCACCCCGAAATTCAGCGTCAGCCTCATCATTCCGAAGACTGACACCGTGACCGTTCAGAAGATCAAGGCCGCGATTCAGGCAGCCTACGAGAAAGGTCAGGCAAAGCTCAAGGGCAATGGTCGCACTGTACCGCCTCTCACCGCTATCAAGACGCCTCTTCGTGACGGCGACACCGAGCGTCCAGGTGATCCGGCTTATGCTGACAGCTACTTCGTCAATGCAAACTCCCGTACAGTTCCGGGCATCGTTGACGCCGACTGCAATCCGATCCTGACTCGCTCCGAGGTTTACTCTGGCGTGTACGGTCGTGCCAGCATCAACTTCTACGCCTTCAACTCCAACGGTAACAAGGGCATCGCCTGTGGGCTGAACAACCTACAGAAGATCCGTGACAGCGAACCCCTCATCGGTAAAACACGCGCCCAGACAGACTTTACAACCGATGACAACAAGGATTTCCTTGATTAAGGTAAAGGAGGTAATCAAATATGGCGACACTTCAGACAATTCTTCTCTTTGCTCTTCTCATAATCTGGCTGTGCTTCAGCGTCGTTTTTCTGATCACTGCTGTGCAGTCCTTTCTCTACGACCGCAAACGCGAAAAGCGGGAGCAAGAACAAGCGACTCGTGACACAGAATATCATGAAAAACGTATGAAGCTGTTGGAGAAATAATTAACTTATCACTAGGACGGCGAGACAGTCTGTCGTCCTAGTGATATATGTAAGGGATGCTGCAATGCGCACCTTACCAATTGACCTGGAATCCTTTGCAATCAAGCCCGCGAAAGTCGAACATATACCACTATGCGGAGTCTCACAATTTTAAAATAAACCTCTTGGTTTACAGTGTGGATGTCGGCCCATTTGACGGATCGGCCTAATAGTGATGAGGAAATCCTATTTAAGTACGCCTCTCTAAAAGCACCTGTATCGAATCACATCTGAAAAAAGCTATTTTAATCAAGAGAGCAACGACATTAGGCTTGAGTATAGAACTGATGCAGCAGATCCCTCATCAAAGAGGTAGAGACTCCAAAATTCAAAGATGTAAAATCTAAAACACAAAGATCTACTTCTCATAAATAGGTTAACATCAGAAGTCCACAAACACCAGCAGCAACAGAACTCGTAATAAAACAAGACCTTTAGCAAAAGTAAAATGTCCACTCCAAGGATTCAATCAAGCAAAACTTGGTACAGGGAATTTAAATATTCCCTTCAATTTCCCTTCTCTTTTTGAGTCATACCAATTGACTTTACAATACAATTCGCACATAATATAAGCATACCTCAATTGTATAGTATTGGGAAGGAGCTGATTTCATGTCCCCCACAACGGATTTCTATATTCGTATAGATAGCGATCTCAAAGAACAATGTGAATCTCTGTACCGCGAGCTGGGGACGGATCTCACTACGGCCATCCATGTTTTCTTGCATCAATCTCTTCGCGTCGGTGGCTTTCCCTTTAAAGTCCGTCTGGGACAGCCTAATGCGGAAACCATAGCCGCCATGCTGGAAGCCGAGCAAATCGCGCAGGATCCCGATACAAAGCATTACTCTGATGTAGAAGAAGCGCTCCAAGAACTAAAAAAAAGAAATAAATCTTCTCGCTGACCCTACCGCCGCTATCCATGCGGCGTTTTTTCTATTCTAAAATCCTTCTGAATACTCCTTCCACGCCGACATTACAATGAGGTACCCCCTCTCACCTTTTCCCACACTTCTTTCTCCACCTGGCTCAGCTTGCGCACATCCGCCAGCAACCTTCTGTAAAAAGCCGAGACATTTGCGTCTCCCAGGATATACAGCACCTGACTATTGGCCAGTGCGATCTTGCACAGGGTCTCTTTCTCTTCCGGTGTCCACTCTCGAATCTTCTTCATTTTCCCAATGATCGTGTGAGTGTTGGCAAAGTTGTCGCTGTTCTCTAAAGCAATCAAAAAATTCGTCTTCTCAATCTCTTTCTCATTGCTCTGCTTATCGGCCAGTTTACGCTCCTCCTGCGCGACGAGATGCCAGGATTCCAGGATCTCGTTGGCTGCTGTCCGGTCGATAATCGCCTTAACCAGCGTATCCAGCTCGGTGCCTTCCGAATAGTCGGCTGGCGCGAAGTACCGGATACGGTTATCCCGCATCATCTTATAGACCTTGCTTTTGTCTCTGGTTTCGGCATTGTAAACGCCGATGGAGTGTCCGCCATAGGAATTCACCAGCTTCATGCAAGGAATATCCGTATCGCTGTCACCAATGTAGATCATGTTGCGGAAAGGCACGCGCAGCGTCTCCGGCGGGAAGTAATCGTTCACGGCGGCATCGTTGATGTCCAGTACACCCTTCTCGATGCGGAACAGGAACTGCGTCTTGCTGGTGTAGTTGACCACCTGAGCCGGCCATATCGCGACGCCCTTTTCATTATAAAGAAAAGAACTGGCATAGATCTTTTCGAAAGCGCCTGCCTTGGCGACGGAAGTGCCCTCGATCATTTCCTTCAGTCCGGACGAGATGATATAATGCTCGACGATGACGCCCTGCTCTTTTCCATACTGGCGAATGCGCTCAAACCATTGCTCGACGCCCGGAAACAGCTGCACCTTCTCGCCGTATTCTATGAGCGTCGACTTGGTGAACAGGAGCGATCCCTCCGCCTCCTGCTTCATCGTAAACATGTAGGCCAGGTTCTGATCCATCCCATTCTTATCGGCGAGGGCGTTCGACTTCATCCAAAAGTCTGGCACATGCTCATAACCGACGGACTGAATGAAGCCCTGTGCCTGCATATCGTCTGGAGACAGAGTCTTGTCAAAATCATAGCATATGGCTACGACCGGTCGATCCTCTTTATATCTTCTCTCATACTTCTGATCCGACATCGCATGCGCCTCCTCTGGTTTCATATTTTCACGAATTCCTATTGTTCTCCATTCCTGTCCGTCCCCGTTTTTTCCCATGCTTCCGCCACACACGTCTCTCGACCTGTGCTGCTTTTCGCTCTGCTGCCTGGCTTCCGCAAACGCGACACCGCGACGATTTGCTTCCCTCAAGTTTTGTGTTTCGTCATGGAAATATGACACGGGGACGGATTTCGACATCCGTCTAGTTAATTATATCATACAGATTAGGGGGATGCAATTCTTTGTCAAGTTTTCATGAAAAAATAACTGTAGGGTTGAAATAGAAAAAGTGACTGCGTTTGTTAGAATACAGTCACCACTACAACACCCTAATGCAAGAACGTAATCACCATGGCTATCGTAACACGGAAGGAACAGGAAAGCAAGCGGTATTTACCACGAGATAACGAAAAAGGTCAATTCCATAAAGTGATACCGCCAGACATAATATATAGACTTTGTTTTGCTGAAGTCCTTTAAATATAAGGTTTTCAGCCGTTTCACCCTCTGATAAAACGTCAAAGGCAGGCATCTCTGCCACTATCCCGGTTGTCCGGACCTTACGGATAACATTTATTGTGAGGAACTCGTAAAGCTGACGAAGCGTTACTACGAGGATACTCGTCGGGCAAACGTTACGGCCGGTCCTGGAAACGGACCCGTGACCACTATGTCCACAAGTATCCTCTCTGCGAGCAGTGTTTGGAAGGAAGAACGGCACGTTGCGGTGTAGGAAGTCCACCACGATGAATCGAACCTGATGAAGCCGTGCCGTTCCTGCCACTAAAAAACACACAGAGACTGCAGGGATCTCTGATAAAGAAAAAAGCCATCCCCAAGGGACAGCTTTATATCTGGTGTGTAAGAATCCATGTCAGTATATCTGCGAACTCTATTTCTCCGGCGGCAAGACTGAGGATTACATCGGACAGTTCTGCCTGTGAATACTGTAACTCCACCCCGTTCAGGACAAGAAACACAAGCATGGCATGGGCGCCGATCCGTTTATTCCCATCTACGAATGGATGATTTTTGACAAGACCGAAGCAGAGCCTGGCGGCTTTTTGCTGTAGTGTGGGATATACATCCTCGTCGCCGAAGGTCTGGAACGGTGCGTGCAGTGCTGAGTCCAACATTCCTTCGTCCCGAAGCGCCGCTTCTCCGCCGGTCTCCGCTACGAGCTGGTCATGAAGAAGAAGGATCTGTTGTCTGGTGAGCCGGATCATTTGGCAAGCTCCTCGTAAGCCTGACGGTTCTTCTCGATCAGACGTTTGGACACAGACAGGACGTCCTCATCGGCAGCCGTCTGCTCCTGTTCCGCAGAAGAGAACTCCATCACCAGATAACGCGGCACATTATTTTTCAATATAACAACGACGCCGCTCTCATCTACCAGGCGCGCAACTTTGGAGAAGTTCTGGTTTGCTTCCGTGATGGAAACTAAGTTTTTGGTGTTGATATTCATAATGGTTCCCCCTTTGCTGTTCTTACTTTTATTATATCCAAAAATAGGAGAATTTCAACCTATTCTTTGTAAATTTATCGCGATCTAATAGGGCGGTCAAAATCTCTGCGAGGAACCGCGGCGGAAAACGGCGTAATGCCCCCCATATCTCCCAACAAAAAAGGCAGCCTATAACCGTACTTTGGCTGCCAAGAAGTTTTCTCGTTTTCATCGTGGAGGTTGATCATGAATCTTCGCTTTTACAAAACATGAAACAGAAACGTAAAAAAAATAACGAGATAGAAAAACTCAATCTTCTACACTGAACAAAAACCGAGTCCATACCATATTCTGCATAAAAGAGGGTGATGAAAACGACGGAAGGAATGCATGCGCTGGCCTAACGGCCGGTACCGGGAATTAGGCCAGGTCGAACTCAAAGGTCTCAGTCTGATTCACGGCATCCAGCGCTAACTGAGCACGCGAAAGCTCGTCGGTAACGCGCTCATAGTCTGTCTCTACATCGTTCAGATCATAGTTGAGGTAGATATAATCAATGATATTCGAAGTGCTCCGGAAAGAGTTGGCACGCGTCTTCGGCAGCTGGCTCTTCATGCTGGCCAGCTTCTCGCGCTTTCTGGTGAGCTGCGGGATGTAAACCAGCATCTCATCGATCGTCATGTTGAAACCGGGCACCGTGTGGGTGGTATTGAACACGTTGAGCGCATGCTTGAGCAGCCGGATCTGCCTCTGCAGCTGATCCAGTTCTGCCTGCGTGGCGGCATAATTATAGGCAGGCCGCACGGACTCTATGTCCTCTCCCACGGCTGCATGAAATTCGCAGCTTAGTTCTTCTTTATTTACGAGCGCCTGATACGAATCATTGAGTTTACGCAGCAGCTTGGCTGCTTCCGCTGATGTGTATGTCATGTTACTCCTCCCTTTCCTTCCAATCACAGTTTTCCTCATGGGCCCAGATGACGCCCACGGCCTGCAGATACGCATAGATGATCGTAGTACCGACGAACCGCATTCCCCGCCGATAGAGATCCTTGGAGATCTGGTCAGATAATGGAGAATGTGTCGGGCCGATCTCCCGCAGTGTCTTGTCATCCGTCCAGTGCCAGAGGTATGCTGAGAAGCTGCCCCATTCCCTCTGAATGTCCAGAAAGATCTGTGCATTGCGGATCACGGCCTGGATCTTGCGGCGATTCCGGATGATCGCGACATTCGAAGCAAGCTCCTCCATCTTCTCTACGCCATAGGTACTGATTTTCTCCGGATCGAACTGATCAAACGCACTTCGAAATGCCTCCCGTTTGTTCAGGACACACTCCCATGTCAAGCCTGCCTGAAAGGACTCCAGGAGAAGCATCTCAAACAGCTTCCGATCCTCATGCACCGGAACACCCCATTCCTCATCATGGTAACGGATGTAAATCTCATTCTTCGGGTTGGCCCATCGACAGCGATTCTTATGATCTGCCCACTCCATAGGATCACTCCTCTATGCCACATTCGGTTCTAAAGACATTATACTGCCTGCCACCGAAAAATGCAAGGAATATTGGTGAGACTAAAGCCATAGGAGAAGATGCAAAACCAAGATTTACTCCAGGATCCTGCCATCCACGGATAGCGTAATCACCTGCCAGGGAAGGAACTTTCCACTCGCCTGCAATGCCTTTTTCGCCGCCATTTCCAGTCCTCCACAGCAGGGGACCTCCATACGCACAATCGTCACACTCTGGATATCGTTGTTGGTGATGATTTGCGTCAACTTTTCACTGTAATCCACCGGATCCAGCTTCGGACATCCGATCAGGGTAATCTTTCCGCGCATGAAGTCCTCATGCATCCGGGCGTAGGCATACGCGCTGCAGTCCGCCGCGATCAACAGCTTGGCTCCCTCAAAAAACGGAGCGTTCACCGGGACCAGTTGAATCTGGCAGGGCCACTGGCTCAACTGCGACACCGCAGGGGTCTGATCCGGTACCGCTGATACCGGTGCCTGGGCTATACGGCGCATACGACTTCCCGGACAACCACCCTGCACGGGGACATTCTGTTTCTTCTTGTTCTCCAGAACCGCCTTCTCGTCATACGGAGCCGCCTCCCTCTCCACGAAAGAGATCGCTCCCGCAGGACAGGCCGGCAGACAGTCTCCCAGGCCATCACAGTAGTCATCTCGCAGGAGCCGCGCCTTGCCCTCCACCATGCCGATGGCGCCCTCGTGGCAGGCCTCCGCGCAAGCGCCGCAGCCGTTGCATTTCTCTTCATCTATCTGAATTACTTTTCGAATCATCCTAGATCCATCCTTTCTCTTGAAGTCTCAGCCAGAGTATACTATAATCAAACGTGAAAGTCTGTTGTTAAAACAACAAAAAGGAGAAAAAATATGAATCTCATCCATGTTCCACTATTCCATGGGCTGAACGAAGAAGAAATCCAGTCCCTGCTTCACTGCCTGCATGCCATAGAACGAACGTATAAAAAGGGGGAAGTGATCCTCGCCGAAGGCGGCATCACAGAAAATATCGGTATCGTATTATCCGGCATGGCCATGATTTCCTGCGGCGATGTCTGGGGAAACAATAGCCTATTAGGAAATGTGACGCCCGGATCCGTATTCGCGGAGGTCTATGCCTGCATCCCGGGACAGCCGCTGCTCGTGAACGTATCGGCCGCAGAGGACACGACTGTGCTTTTCATGAACGTGCAGCGCGTCCTCTCCACATGCACCTCTGCCTGCCCTTTCCATGCCCGACTCGCACAGAATCTGCTGACTGTCTGTGCCCATAAGAGCCTCCAACTCTCCCAGCGCATGCTGCATACTCGCTCCAAGTCCATCCGTGGGCGGTTATTGTCTTACTTTTCGGATTGCGCCAAGCAGGCTGGCAGTCCTGCCTTTCTCATCCCATACAACCGTCAGCAGCTCGCCGATTATCTGAACGTGGATCGCAGCGCCCTATGCAATGAACTCTCTAAGATGCAGAAAGAGGGATGGATCACGTATAAGCGCAACCAGATCACGCTAAAGGCTGTAGAATGACTCTTCCGTCCTCAGAGAAACGCCTCTTCCTCCAGGAAGGCCAAGTGCTGCACACGATCCTTCCGCAGGGGAATGCCCTCCTGCGTGAGCAGCATACGCTTCTTATCCAGTCCCCCCGCGTATCCGGTAAGCTTCCCGTCGGACGCTACCACACGATGGCAGGTAATGATGATAGAGATCGGATTATGACCGACGGCGCCGCCCACGGCCTGCGCAGCCATCCGTTCTTTCCCCATCCGAGATGCGGCGGCGCGCGCTAAGGCTCCGTAGGTTGTCACCTGACCATAGGGAATGCGGCACAGCATTTCCCAGATCATCTGGCGAAAGGCATTGCCCTGCGGACGCAGCGGAAGCTCACTAGGCACAGGCTTTTCGCCCGCAAAGTACCGATCCAGCCAGCCGCAGGCCTCTGTCAGAATCCGGGTCTCCTGCAAAATACTCGCAGCACCCCACATCGCCTCATCCTCATACTGCTGCCCCTGGATCCAAAGCCCCAGCAGCGCCTCCTCATCGGCAATCAGCGTCAGGCGGCCTACAGGCGCCATATACTCCGTACGATACATCATAGTCTTCACTCCCCTCTTATGCTCCCCCTGAAGGTTTCTGTGCCTCTGCGAGATTTTCACGGCCCTTCTTCCACTCGCAGACTCGTCGGACCAAAGAGCCGACCATCATACCAAAGGCCGAACACAGAATGCCGCCAATCATATTCTCCAACTGCGGCCAGCGAATCTGCTCGAATGACAGCGAAATCATATTCGCTAGGGAAAACGTGGCATAGCTGGCCAACATGTACATAAAGCCAAAGAACAACAGCAGAATCCACTTACTGCTGGCCCAGACATCATCCTTGCCGATGCAGACCGAAAGGATGATCGTCGTCATGGGCAGAATCACATAGAAAACCAGAATCGAATAACCCATAGCGTCCTGCCGGGCGCCCAGCCAGAAGGACAGAATGGAAAACGCCCAGATCACCAAATACGTTGCCAGCAGAATCAGCCTAGACATATCCCGACGGCTCTTCACCACATTGGTACTCTCTTCTAAGTGCGCAATCATCCCCTGATCCTCCTTTAACAATGTATCCAGGCTGACGTGATACAGATCGCTCAGCGAAAGCACACTGATGATATCCGGATACGATCGATTATTCTCCCAGTTTGAAATCGTCTGCCGGCTGACGCCGATCGTCTCCGCCACCTTCTCCTGCGTCTGCCCCGCAGCCACACGAGCCTCCCGCAGCTTCTCCCCAATCTCCATACACATCACCCCTCCCTTATGAGCAGATTATGCCACACCCTTGTCGAAGTTTGACGTCCTCTGCCATCAAACTCATGGCGTGGCTCCATCGCTACCTCTACCATGCTGCGCTTATTATATAACAAAAGAGCCCATCACGTCCAGACAAAAAACTTGGACAATGGGCTTTTTAGGCTGTCAAAATCTTTTTACATCCCCTCCGCAAGGCCAATCACGCGGGTACACACCCGCTCCAGCAACGCTTCACTATGACTGACCACCAGAAGGCCCAGCCGACGTTCCTCAGCCGTCTTCAGAAGAAACTGCCAGATCTGCGCCTGCGTCACCAGATCCAGCATGGCGGATATCTCATCACACAACAGATACCTGGTGCTCGGCTGCAGCGCCCGGGCCAGACAGAACCGCTGCAGTTCTCCCCCGGAGAGTTCTGCCGGATATCGTTCCAGCCAGGCTTCCTGAATATGCAGCTGGGTAAGAAGAGTAGGGTCGATCGGACCCGCCTCCCGCAGCGTATCCCCCAGACGCAGAAGCGGATCTACCGCGGTCTCCGGATGCTGCCAGATCATCTGTACCGGACACGCCCCTCTAATACTTGATAATGGCTTCCCCTCCAGAAGCACCTGGCCGGACAATGGTTTCTCATAGCCCGCCAGCAGACGACAAAGCGTCGTCTTTCCCCGTCCACTGGGCGCTTTTAACCCCACCCGTTCCCCTGGCGCAATCTGCAGACTCACATCCTGCAGAATCGGATGTTTTCTGCGGCCCCGATAGGCAAAGGTCACATGGGATGCTTCCAGACTCATGGCAACGCCTCCTCTCCCGGTGTGGTCGATTCCCTCCTAGAAGGTCTCTCGGCCTGCAGGCAGCGTACCCAACCGCCGCGCACCTCTCGCAGAGGAATGTTCTCCACAAGACGGCACTTATCCACACAATCCACACAGGAATCCACAAAGGGGCATCCCTTTTCCACGGTACCGGGATAGGGCTGCGCACCCGAAATCGGTTGGAATCCATGCTGCGGCATAGCCCGCCAGAGGGCTTTTGTGAACGGATGGCGCAGCTTCGATAACTCCGAAAAATCCGTGACGGCCGCCTCTTCTATGGTTTCCCCCGCGTAAAACACCACAACCCGATCCGCCACGGCGAGTGCCTGTTCCAGATCGTGCGTGATCAAGAGAATCCCGGCTCCCTCATCGGCAATCTCCCGCAAGTGGGACAGGATGCGGCGCGCGGATGTCATGTCCAGCCCCGGCGTGGGCTCATCCGCAATGACCAGGCGCGGATGCTCCACCACGGCCGTGGCAATGAGGACACGGCGAGCCATGCCGCCGGAAAGTTCAAAGGGGTAGAGCTCCTCCGTCTCCGGCGCCAGTCCATACCTTGCCAGTGCCTCTCGGCTGGCTGCCCGGGCGGCCGCATCGTTCCGGCCTTTTCGAATCTGTGGCCCCACCTTCATGAGGGGATCCAGATAGGTCACGCCCTGGGGAATCAGCACGATCTCTTGTCCCCTGAGCTGTTTGGCGCGAGTTTCTGTCAGCGGCACGCCATCATAGAGAATCTCCCCTTCCATGTGACTGTTATACGGCAAAATATGCAAAATGCCATGGGCCAGCAGACTCTTGCCCGATCCACTGGCGCCTACTACAGCCACCACCTGACCCGGGCAGATCGTGAGGGACAGGTCGCGGATCACCTGCAACCGCTGTTTCTTCAGGCCCTTTCTCCCTGTGTATTGCGTGAAATCAATCGAAACATGCTGAATCTGTAAAATCGGTTCCATGGCCCCTCCTTACGCATGCACGCTGGCAGGATCGAGCCAGCGGCGCAGTCGATCTCCCAACAATGCGAACAGAATCACGACAAGTACCAGCGCCAACCCCGGAAACAGTGCCAGCCACCATTTTCCTGTGGTGAGATACCGCATGCTCTCAGACAGAATGACGCCGATGGCCGGCTGCTCCGACGCCAACCCGAAGCCCAGGAAGGTGACGCTGGCCTCATGCAGAATCGCATGCGGAAACAGCAGTACCAGGCCTGTGAGAAATTGCGGCAAAATATGGGGCAGCATGTGTAATCGAGCTTGCCGAAAACGGGAAACGCCCAGTTTTTCCGCGGCGAGCATATAGGGCGCCTGACGAAGCTGCAGGATCTCTCCGCGAACAAGTCGAGCCAGGGAGGTCCAATGACTCAGCGCCACTCCCGTCACGACGCCGACAAAACCCCGGCCGCAGGCGATGGAGATCAGCATCACCAACAAGATGTGCGGGATCCCCATGACCAGATCAATACACCAGGAGATGCATCCATCCACCCGCGGCCCTAGCGTCGCGGCGGCCACGCCTAACAGAAGGGCTACCACCGCACTCACTCCGGCTGTCAGAAGTCCAATACGAATGCTGAGGGAAAGGCCCGCCAGCGTGCGCAGAAACATATCGCGCCCCATCCAATCCGTTCCAAAAGGATACCGTAGGCTGGGCGCAAGATTGGTTCTGGTGAAATCCGTCACCGTCGCTTCTTCTTCCACACCAAGGCCGATCACCACCAGAAACAACAATAAAAACACGGTCACCCCCAGAAAAAGAAGGGTGCTCTTACGACTGTTTTGTCGTTTCATTCGCGTGCCGCCCCCCTTCGAATCTTGGGATCCACCACGCCATACAAAAGATCCGCAGCCAGATTTCCCGCAAACACGATCGCTGCCGTGATGACCGTGATCCCCAGAAGCAACGGCAGATCGCTGCCTAGGCCGGCCGTCACAGCAGCCTGCCCCAGGCCGGGATAGGAAAATACCTGTTCCACCAATACAGAACCGCCGATGATCTCGCTGATGGAGGCGAACTGCAGTGTAATGGCGGGCAACGCTACCCCCCGCAAGCCGTGACGCCAGACAATCGAAGGCAGGGATTCTCCCCGAGCCTTAGCAAACAGGATCGCGTCGGACTCCAGTACATCCACCATCTTTTCTCTCGTGTGCATCGCAATATTGGCCACGCCTGTGATGCTCAACGTGAGCGCAGGCAGTATGGCGTGACGCAAGCGATCCATCAGACTGACCGCTGAAGATTCCACGCCAATGGGGACCGAGAGTCCAATCGGAAGCCAGCCCAGCCAGACTGAAAAGATCAAAAGCAACAGCAGAGCCAGCCAGAAGGCGGGTGTACTGGAGATCAAAAGACAATACCCGCGAATACAGCGATCCGGCAAGCGTCCTCTAAAGACGCCTGCCAGCACGCCGAGCGCCATCCCCAGCAGTCCTGAAAAGACCCAGGCGAAGGCCAGGACCCAGATCGAGTTGCCAAGTCTCTCGCCAATGATGGCAAGCACTGGCTGCCTGTAGAGAAGGGATGTGCCGAAATCTCCTTGCAGTACGCTACCTAGCCACCCCAGGTATCGCTCCACCGGCGGCGTATTGACGCCCCAGTAGGCCTCCAGTTTTTCCACTTGTTCTGGGCTCATGGACCCTAAAGCCACCTGCCCCACGTTTGTCGCAAGAGGATCCAGGGGGGACGCGCACATCAAGGTGAAGGTGACGATGCTGACACCCAGGAGCAGCAGCGCCATCCGCAGTAGTTTTTTCAACACAAAAAAGAAACGATGCCGCATCACTCTTTCCTCACGATGACCATCGCCACTGATCCACGTTATTGACTAAGGACCATCCATGACCATGGGGATGGATCTTCTGCTCCGCAATCGTAAGGCCATCTCGCACCCAGTACAGATGATCGATATTGACGAGCCACACCCAGGGAATGTCCCCCTCCTGCGTCACCCCCGTCGTGCCATCCCACTGGGCCAGCTGCCACAACGCATAGGATTCTTCCAGATCGCTGCTCGCCAGTGCCTGATCCATGTACGTATCCACGGTTTCATTGGCATACGGGGAATATTCGGCGTATCCGGTATCCGCCATGCTGTGATAAATATTATAGAGTTCCATGGGTGTATGCGCGCCCCAGCCCCATAGAAGCGGGGTAGACAGCGCCCTGTCGTAGGCCGTATCCCACCCCACGCCTTCCAGCGTACAATCAATCCCCAGCTCGCCCAGCTGGTTGGCAAAATCCGCAGTGAGCGCCTGCCGGACCGAATCCCCATTGGCATACAGGAGCGTCAGCTCGGCGCGAACTCCCTCTTTCTGGCGAACGCCGTCCTCGCCCATCATCCAGCCTGCCTCCTCCAGCAATGCAGCAGCGGCTTCCGGATCGTATTCCACTTCTGACGCTTCATTATACCAGGGGAGCTGGTCGCAGATGCTGTATGCCGGCGTACCATATCCATTCAGCACGTTGTCGATCATCTCCTGCCGGTCGATGCCGATATTGATGGCCCGCCGTACCCGTACATCGGCGGTGAGATCGTTTCCGATGGTTCGCCCCTCTGCATCCGTCGTCTGCATGATGGCCGGCAGGTTGAATCCGCGGTTATCCACGCTGGCATACGAAGCCAGACTGTAGCCGGACACGGTCTGATCCGAATAGGTGGCCGATGTATACGCCACGTCGACCTGGCCCGCCTGTACCGCCAGAAACGCCGCGTCCTCTTCCATGAACAGGATCGTCACCCGCTTCATCGCCGGCTCCTCCCCGTAATAGTCCGGGTTTGCCTCCAGAATCACCTGTTGTCCCCTGTCCCATTGCTTCAGAATATACCGTCCCGAGCCAATGGGATTTGTACCATAGGAGGCGCTGTCATAGGCATGTTCCGGCACGATACCCACAATGGCCATCGTATACGGCCAGATCGAAAACGCACGGTTCATGTGAAAAACGACCGTCACGTCATCCGTCGCCTCCGCGTAATCCAACATGGTAAAATCGTTGACCGAACTGGAGGCCTTGACTGTATTATAGGTAAATGCCACATCCGCCGCCGTCAGCGGTTCTCCATCGGTAAAATGCACATCGTCCCGAAGCGTCACTGTCCAGGTCAGACCATCTTCGCTGGCATAATAATCCGTCGCCAGGTCATAGCCGATGGTCAGATCGGTATTCGTCACCAATAGGGTGCTCTGTATCAGCGGTTCATGCACATGCTCGCCCGCACCCCAGCCAAAGGCAGGATCGAACCCGGCCTCCGGCTCCGAGGTGGGGCCCATGGCGATGATGACCGAGTCGGTACTCTCTTGTCGGTCCTCCTGAGAGGTGGTTCCTCCCTGGCAGCCCGCGATGAGGGCCAGCCCCAATAGCAACGCCAGTCCTCTGATCTTCCAAAATCTCATCTGTATATCTCCTCGAACTCTTTAGATCTTACGCAGTACGTCGTTCAGCACTGTCTGATAGGGCAGGCCCTGTTCCCGGGCCAGGCGGGCGACATCCTCGAACTCCGGTTTTTCATGACGGACACCATATCCCTCTGCGGTCTTGATGCGCACCGGTCCCCATTGGCTTTCTATCACGCGAAAATCCGGATGTAAAAAATATTTTCCACAGCGCCTAACCCGCAAACCATTAGTAGTTGTCTGCTCCAGGATGTGCCTTGCGAGATCCTGCTCCTTGTCCGCCTGACAAAGCACGGTAAGAACATGACCCGGTCGTCCTTTTTTCATCGTTCCCGGCGTCGTATAAACGTCCAGCGCGCCCAGTTCCAGCAGGCGGGACGATGCAAAGGCCAGCGCCTCCGGCGTCATATCATCAATGTTACAGACCAACTCCGTGATCTCCCCATTACTCTCGTCCGCCGTCTCTCCCCAGAAGGCTCGGACACAATTGGCCTGTTCGAAGGCCTTGGTGCCGATGCCAATGCCTACTTTCTGTACCCGCATGATGGGCATGGGGCCAAAACTCTCTGCAAACTGTGCGAGAAGCGCCGCTCCGGTGGGGGTACATAATTCTCCGCGAATCTGTCCCGTGTAATAGGGGATTCCCGTCAGGAGCCGTGCCGTTGCAGGTGCCGGAACGGGCATGACGCCATGCGCGCAACGAACCGTTCCACTGCCCACATGAATGGGAGACACAAGGATGCGTTCTGGCTGCAGGAGATACAATGCGTAGCAGACGCCTGTCACATCCGCGACGGCGTCCAACGCTCCTACTTCATGAAAATGTACGTCGCCTACCGGACAGCCATGGGCCGCAGCTTCTGCCTGTGCGATTCGATCATAGACTCCGCGCGCCTGCGCTTTCACCGCCTGCGGTAGGGGAAGGGCATCTATGATCTCCGCGATGTGTCCGGGTGTCGCATGGTGATGATGATGATCGTGGTCATGATGGTCGTGGTCATGATGGTCGTGGCTGTGATGGTCATGGCTGTGATCATGGTTGTGGTGCTCATGGCCGTGGTCATGAGCATGATGGTCGTGGTCGTGATCGTGATGGTCCTGATGATCCGCGGCCGGTTCCTTCTCTTCTTCTCCGTGTACTGTCACTGCCATGTGTGTGCCGGCGATTCCACAGGTTACCCCTTTCTGTGCTTCCACATGCACACCGGGCAGGCCCAGTCCATTCATAGTATTCAGGAATCCCTGCTGGTCTTCCAGAAGATCATATAGCGCTGCCATCAGCATGTCGCCAGCCGCGCCCATATTGCATTCGATATAGAGAGTCTTCATGTCATTATTCCTCCTTGATTCCTTCCATTTGATTGATTCGGCTGGCCAGGAATCCGGCTCCGAATCCGTTGTCGATATTGACGACGCTGCAGCCGGATGCGCAGGAATTAAGCATAGAGAGCAGGGCAGAGATGCCACCGAAACTCGCGCCATACCCCACACTGGTGGGCACCGCAATAACGGGACAATCCACAAGGCCGCCGATTACGGATGCCAAAGCTCCTTCCATTCCTGCAACAGCCACTACACAGCGCGCGCTCATCAGTACCTCCAGATTGGATAGCAGCCGATGGAGCCCGGCCACCCCCACATCATAAAGCCGAGTCACCCGATTTCCCATCATCTCAGCAGTTAAAGCCGCTTCTTCGGCCACTCCCATATCGCTGGTTCCTCCTGTGGCGACAACGATGTTCCCCCGGCTGGGGTGATCAGCCGGATAGGCAATCGCCAACCGCGGCAGCGGATGATAGGTCAGTGGAATCTTCTCGCCCACCCAGTCTGCGGTCTCTTGGCTGATACGAGTAATCAGCACGTTGCGACAGCCTTTTTCTCCCATAGTCTTCGCGATGCCCGCAATCTGTTCCGGCGTCTTACTGGCCCCATAGATGACTTCGGCTGCGCCTTGCCGAACGCTGCGGTGAAAATCCACCTTCGCATATCCCAGATCCTCGAAGGGCGCCTCCTTGAGCTGCAGTAACGCATCTTCGGGCGCCACCGTCCCCTCTGACACTTGGCGCAATAAATATAAGATGTCTTGTTTATTATCCATTGTCGTCCTCCTTTTACATCGATGGATTACGGCTCTCTAAGTCCAGTAGGATGGCTGTAAAATAAGGCCGTAGTGCTGTCAAAATCTCTTGACGTTTCTCCATCAGCATGTCCAATTGATTTTCCGTTACCTGGAGTCGAGCCGCGCCCTCCCATAGACGCACCCGAAAATCCGTAAATCCCAGGGAACTCATCTTGTTCTCCGCCTGCTCCACCCGTTTCAGATCCTCCTCGCAAACAGGTGTTCCCGTGGGAATCCGCGTGGCTAGACAGGCATAAGCCGGTTTGTCCCAAGTGAATAGACCTGCCTCCTGCGATCGTTTTCTTACTTCTTGTTTCGTAATGCCGCACTCGCGCAGGGGAGATCGAACCCCTAATTCTCGCAAGGCCACCATGCCCGGGCGATCCCCTGCATCATCTGAGGCATTGGTGCCGTCCAGGAGCATCGTATATCCGTCCTCTCTCGCCGTTTTCCAGAGTGCCTGGAACAGCGCCTGCTTACAATAATAACAGCGTCTTGGTCCGTTAGCCGCAGCTTCAGGAACACTCAGAATGTCCACGGGAACTTCTCGCAAGGTCACTCCCAGTTCTGTCGCCAACCGCTTGGCATCCTGCCATTCAAACTCCGGCTGAAATGCGGTTCTGGCATAGTAGGCGCACACATCCGCGCCATATCGCTTTGCTGCCCAAAGCACCAAGGCGGAATCGGTCCCTCCGGAAAAGGCAACCGCCTCTCTGGGCACTGCCTGAAAAAACTCCTGTAAAGTCATGCTTAACACCCTTTCTTTTTTCACAATAAAAGGAAGGCATCGTCTTCTTCTGAAGACACATACCTTCCTGGCATTCTATTTCTTGTCTGTATTCATCCCCTGTGGGGGTCTCGCCTGCTTCCTGCAGGCTCTTCTTATGATATCAGCGCTTCCAGCGCTGTCATGGCATTCTGCACGTTACGAGTCATCGAAGATTCCGCTACTCCTACAATAATGTTATCGCAATGGTTGACCGGAATCAGGATCCGCTTTGCGTGACTCTGTCCAATGGCCACCGCCATACGCGGCGTGATCTCTCCCATCATCGAATCGGCGATCACAATCCCAATCGGGCCTAAGATGACCTCCGCCCGCGAAGACGCGACGACTACAGAATTCTCTCCCGTGGCCGCCTGATCCGCTCCTGCGCGCAACATCGCCGCCGTTGCCATACTATTCGTTCCGACAGCTAAAACTTCTATCTTGGGGAAACGCTCCTTGATGGCGCTCACTAACTGACGCCCCAAGCCTCCGCCCTGTCCATCAATCACTAAGACCTGCATGCGCTTCCCTCCCTTTTGTCTTTTGCCGTCATTTATTATAGCAAGAAAGCATCTTGCTTGTCAATACTGACGTGCCCCATAGAAGCTGTGCCATTCTGGAATGATGTGGGAAGCGTATACAACACCTCTTACCGAATTCATCTACAAAAAAAACTTTTCCCCCCTTGACATAACGAAGCATCAGGCGTATTATAACATCGTTACATAGCGCTGTTATATGGAGACTGCTATGGAAGAAAGATCACTGGATACCTTAGAAAGAATACAGCAGGCCGCTTTAGAAGAATTTTCCGAGAAAGGGTTTCTCGGCGCTTCTTTGCGGCAGATTGTGAAAAATGCCGGGGTGACCACTGGGGCTTTTTATGGTTACTTTTCCAGCAAGGAAGCACTATTCGCTGCCATCGTAGAACCCCACGCCACTGCCCTAATGGGAAGGTTTATGGAAGCGCAGACCGATTTTGCCGAACTTCCGGAGGAAGAGCAGCCTGCGCATATGGGAGAAGCCTCCAGCCGCTATGTGGAGTGGATGGTGGACTACATCTGCCAGCATCGGAAACCTGTCAAGCTGCTGCTGTGCCGGGCTGAAGGGACTTCGTATGGGCATTTTTCCACAATGCAGAGCGCCTGCACCATTTCCCTATGTGTCGTCAGATCCCGGAGACCGCATCATTACACCCTCAGGTGATGATACTACGCGACACATGGTATCATCAAAATCTGCGGTTTTAGGTCGGCGGAGCCCTGAACCCCCCTCAAGTGCAGACATGCAAAAAGGAGCTGCCACATCCATGATTTTCTAATCATGGATGCGACAGCCCCCTTTATTTCTCTGGATTGTCTATGGTATAGATCATGCAGGCAATCCCGGCAATCATCGAAAACAAAATGGCCCCGCCCAGCGCGTCATTCAAAGCCGCCCCGATAAATAAGCCAGCTATTCCAGCAATAACCATTGTAATAACGGAGACAGCGGTTCTAAACTTTTTCATATTCCATTCACCTCCCTTGCATTACTTCCTTCCCACCAGCAGCCTGGAATCCCCCAGCATCATCAGCGCTGCCCTTTTTCAGCACCCGCAGGGTTTCCAGCAGCAGTTTTTGCTTATCCGCTCCGATGATGTTGTGGTAGACATAGTTGCTCACCACGGCGTCAAAGCTTTCATCGGGAAAATCCAGTCTGTTGGCGTCGCCATGCTGAAAGGTACACCGGGAACCCACGCCTTCCCTGTCGGCATTTTTCTCGCACATGGCCTGGCCGTATCCAGTCCATCCGAAGTTCTCCCTAAAATTTATCCCGCACCGTGCCGTTTTCGCGCCTTACATTTCTCCTCCAGTGCTTCCTTCGGTCTCGAAAGCCCGGCCATTTTCCAACCGTATGATCCGGCTGCAGCCGGTAAGCGTCGAATGCCTGTGGGAAACGATAAGGAGCATTTTGTCCCCGCATTCCTCGCGGAGCGTTTGCAGCAGTTCTTTTTCGTGCAAGACGTCCAGGCTGCTGGTGGGCTCATCCATCACGATCACATCGGGGTTCATCAACATCACGCGGGCAATCCCTACGCGCTGGCGTTCCCCGCCAGACAGCCGTGCCCCCATCTGCCCCATCTGGGTTTCATAGCCGTCCGGCAGGGTCCGGATAAATTCCGAAAGCCCGGCCCGGCGGGCAGCCTCTTCTATTTCCTCCCGCGCAGCGTCCGGCCTGCCCAGCGCTATATTCTCCGCAATACTGCCGTTGAACAGGAAGGTATCCTGTTCCAGGACAGCGATCCGCCGGCGAAGCTCAGTTAACGGGATCTGTTCAATGGGAATCCCGTTAATACGGAGCTGTCCGCCCTTCGCGTTCCAGAAGCGCAGCAGCAGCCGCAGCACCGTCGATTTCCCGATGCCGCTTTCTCCCACGATTCCCACCTTTTCATTACCGGTGACCGTAAGGCAGAAGTCCTGCAAAATGATTCTGGAAGAATTCCCGTAGGAAAAGCCCACATGGTCAAACTCCACTTTGCGGATCGGACCGCAGGACACCGGATGCTCCGGCTCGGTAATTTCCGGCGGCGTGTCCTCAATGAGAAACAGGCGTTCCGCCGCCGCATAGGTTTCCAGCAGGCTGGAAACCACCATGGTCAGGGACTGGGTGGAGGAAAAGGACGCCGCCGCCACAAAGGAGAGCACCACCGTTCCGACCGGGTTCGGCGTGCCGGAAGCGGCCAGCCAGGATGCTGCCGCGATCACCAGGATCCGGGCCAGGTAAACAAAAAAGGTCGGAGCGGACGATACCGTCTGCCGGTGGAGGGTCATCCCATGAGCCGCCCGGTTGATCTCCCGGTTCTTCGCCCGAACCTGTTCCATCCGCTGGGAACCAAAGCTAAAAATCTGGATGTCCTTCAGGCCGTAAACGCTCTCCAGCACCAGGGATTTCATCTCCCCCAGCCTGGCGCGGTAGCGCATTCCCACGCCCCGTCCGGCTTTGACGGCAGCCAGGGGGAATACTACGCTGACGATCAGGTAGATCGGCAACAGCACAGCGGCAAACAGTGGCTGGAACCACAGCGCCAGCCCCAGGGTGACGCAGGGCAGGAGGATGACGGTGAACATGGGGCCAATGGTATGGGCGAAGAAAAATTCCAACGTTTCAATGTCCGAAACGGCAATATTCAAAATATCCCCCTTTTCCCTGTCCATCAGGCAGGCGGGAGCCAGCTTCCGAATAGTCTCGTACAGATGCACCCGCATACTGGCCAAGAGCCGATACGCCCCCGCATGGGAGACCACACCCTCGGCATACCGTCCCAGGACGATGAACAGGGCGGAAAGCGCCGCCAGTCCGCCGTACAGCCAGGGAGAGCCCCCGACCATCCCCGCGCAGGACAACAGCAGCAACGCGCCAAAGCCCATCAGTCCCATTTGGGAAAGATTCCCGATGACGCTGGCAAGCGTGGAGACCAATAACGTGCCCTTTACCGGCGCGGCGATGTGCAGCAGCCGCCTGGTCATGGTCAGTATGGAATACGCAAACCGTTTACGCACGGCGCATCCCCTCCTCTCCCATCTGCTCCAGTCTGGCCTGTTCTTCTACCAGACGACGATACAGTCCCGCTTCCCGCATCAGCGTTTCGTGGGTACCCCTCTGAGAGATCCGCCCGTTTTCCAGCACATAGATCCGGTCCGCATTCCGGATGGTGGACAGCCGATGGGAAATGACAATCAGGGTGCGGGTCTGGGCGAGGTCGTCGATACAACTCCAAATTTCCTGTTCACTGTCCGTATCCACGCTGGAAGTAGCCTCATCAAAAATGATATACTCCGCCCGGTAGAGCAGCGCCCTGGCAATGCCGATCTTCTGACGCTGCCCGCCGGAAAGCTTCCCGCCGGCGTCGCCCACGGGGGTATCCAAGCCCTTCGGCTGCGCTAGCACCCACTCCTTCAGCCGCACCTCCCTAAGAGCCTCCAGAAGTTCTCCGTCCGTAGCGGACGGAGCGGCCATTCGCAGGTTTTCCGCAATCGTACCGCTATATAAGCTCACCGTCTGCGGCACCATGATGATCCGCCTGCGCAGCTCCTCCAGCGTCAGACTGACGGTATCCTCTCCCTCCAGCAGGATACGTCCCTGCTCCAGATCGTAAAACCGCATCAGAAGGGCGGCAATGGTGGATTTCCCGCTGCCGGAAAGGCCCACCAACGCCGTCACCCTGCCCTTTGGAATATCTAGGGACACATCCTTTAAGGCCGCGCTCCTGCCCTGATAACGGAAGGAAATATGCTCCAGGCGGATGCCAGCATAAGGCTGATTCTCCGCCGGCAATTCCGGTCGGTAAGGACGCGCGGTATCAATTGCCAGCAGCTTTTCCACCTTATCGGCGGCGGACACCCCCGCCAGGGCTGAATGGGTAGCGTTCATCAACTGCCGCACCGAGCCGAAGAAGCCGAAGGACAGCATCAGCACCATCAGCCCATCGGAAAACGCGATCTGTCCCGCGAAAAGCTGCCATGCGGCAATGACTGTGGAGACCACCACCGCGCCGTAAATCAACCCATCGGTAAGCAGGAAGGAGGAAAAATTCACCCGCATCACATCCATGATCTTGTTGTTGAAGTCCCGGGATTTTTCCGACAGCACATTCTGCCGCCCTTCGTCACGGCCAAAAAGCTTAAAAGTGGTGAGTCCCTGGACGCTCTCCAGGTAATAACCGGTCAGATCTTCCATGGAGGCCCAGTATTCTGTTTTCATCTTTTCGATATGACGGCGGAAAATATTGTTGACAGGCAACAACAAAATCGAAACGGCAAAAAGCAATACCGCCGGGATGAGGGAAATCTCCCGCAGCCGGAAAAACAAATAGACAGGGGCGAGCAGGCTATATAACAGGCCGGGAAGGTACTGGCTGTAATAGACCTGCATGGATTCCACTCCGTCTACCGAAGAGGTAATGGCCGATACGGGACCGATTTTTTCAATATTCCCCACGTCCAGCGCCAGCACCTTGGAAAAAATACTGGTGCGCAGAGTCTGGCGGGCTTTGGCCGTACAGCGGTATTCCGCTTCTCCGGTGAGCAGTTCCAGCAGGAGCATCACCGCAGCGGTCAGTAGCGCGGACAGCACGGCCCGCCCCGCGTCAGACACCGTCATGGCAGGGGAAGCAATATTCCCCAAAAAGCCGGAGATAATCCCGGCAAAAGCGGCAAGACCGGACAATACGGCAAGCTTTAACGCCGTGATCAGAAAAATCCATCTCCAAAGGCCCTTCGCCATATGGAGAAGCGTACGGTTTAACAGCAGCATAACATTCCTTCTTCCCCAAGCACAAAATTTGACTTCCCCGATATGTGGGATCCGTTCCGGCATATCAGGAAAGCCACACATCTATCCGTTTCTATTATAGTTAGTTGTAATTAACTAGTCAAGAGAAAATCTTATCTCCTGACAAAAGAATCCGTCTTTGATATATTGGAATACATCAACGGCATGGAGGTGGTCAAGGTATTCAACTGGGATGGCGAATCTCCCAGCGGTTTGAGCAGGATGTGCGGGGCTACCGTGATTTCGTCACGGTGCGCCTGCAGCGCCAGGGCCGGAACCGCAGAACATAAAAAGTAAGCCAAATAAAAGAGACGGGCGTATTCTGTAAAATGCCTCGCCTCTTACATGATCATCTTCTTTTATTTATCTGTTGCGCATCCGTGTCGAATTTTTCCGTAGGCTACCAGCGGCATTCCCGCTTTTACACCCAGAGCGTTTGTATGATAGAGTACAACTCCATCAAATGGTGCGCGAATTTCCTGCTGTATCTGCCCTTCATCGTTCATAAGGTACCCTACAATCTCTTCTTTTGTAAATGACGCTCCCGGCGTCTTATTACAATACCAGTATCCACATGTCCCCGCGGTTTCATAATGGGCCTCTTGAATCTCAACAGGTATCTTTTCTTGTTTTGAGTAGGGATATAGCCCAAGAAAATTCATGATCTGATAGATATTTTCTTTGCAGGCAGCCACTTCTTCCCTGTTCCAGGTTCCTTTTCCTCCCCGTTCGACCAAAATGGCTGGGATGCCGCACTGGGCCGCCCAACTGTAGAGACCGTCTTTTGCATAGGACTGTACCATATAGGATAAAGAAAGCTTCTGCACCGCACTTCGCGTAAAGGATGCAATCGTCTCCCCCGCATCCACTGGGAAAAAGGCAAGCGGTTCCATGGATTCATAAGAGCCTCCACCGTGAAGGTCCAATAAAAAATCCGCATTTGGATACAGCGTTTGTTCCAATGCGTATGCCATACGCCATGTGAGACTTTTTTTCTGATTTCCTGGAAAGCAGCGGTTCAAGTTCTCTCCGTCTTCTGGCACAAGGTAGGTTCCTTCATAAAACCCCTCCCTATTGACAACCGGGACGAAAATGACCTGTCCCGCCAACTTTTCCGGTTTTAGTTCTTCTATGATCTCCCGTACCGCCTGAATGCCTACATATTCGTCCCCGTGGACGCCTGCTGTTACAACCAGCCTTTTTCCTTCTATATTTCCAACAATACGAGTAGCACTGATAGACGGTCCTTCTTCGATTTTAATTTGAAACGGATATTTTCCTGCTGTAGTCTGCTCCATTGTATTCCTCCTTAGATGACGGAAATGCATAGGCTCCCGCTTGATTCTGTAATCCACGCATCGATGTGAATGAGCATTTCCCTGTTCTTTACTTTCCTAACAGTTCTAAGAGCTGCGAGATGTTTTTCTTCCCGAACGAAACGGTTTCCCCGTCATCCATCACCAGACAGGGGACACTCATCACCTTGTACCGATCTCTCAGAGCCGCAAAATGGTTCAGGTCGTAAACCTCCGCCGTCACGTCGGGATTTTCTGCGGCGATCCGCTGGGCCGCCGTCACCAGTTCTGGGCACATGGTACAGGAAAGGGACACCAGGATTTTCATATGCGCCGGTTTCAGGGCCCGTATCCCGTGGAGGATTTCTTCATCCAAGGCCTGTCCTGGTCCCGCCGCGTTATAAAGCCCCAGCACAAAGGACGTGAACTCGTGTCCGCCGGGCACTCCGTGGAACGCAAGCCCCGTCCACGAGCCATCCGCCCTGCATACCCGCACGCAGGGGCGGTCTTCCACCTCTTCACTGCTCATTTCCGGGTTCACTTCCAGCGAGAGCTTATTTGTCAGCGCACAAAGCTCCTCCATATATTCCTTCAGCTCAGCAGATAAGGGCGTTTCGTCCAGATAGAGCTTCAGCTTCAGCGGGGAAGCCATTTTTTGAAACACCGTCTCCAGCTGGGATAGCATATCCGGCGTGAACAGTCCATCCGTCTGCCGGCCGTTTTTCCGAGCTGCCACATCCTCTTTTGCGATGGCCGTGGGCTGTACAGGATATAGGCCAGTCTTTTTCTGCAGCGCAGCGGCATAGCGCTCCAGCTCCGTCGCCGCCAGCGCCCCGTCTCCCACCGCTGTTACCACCTGCCGCAGAGGTTTGATGCACACATCTCCGGCGGCATACAAGCCCTCACAGGTGGTCTTCTGGTTTCGGTCGGTCACAACATACCCTTTCGCGTCGCATTCTGCCAGGCCTTTCACCAGGCCGGTCGCAGGCTCGTATCCCGCAAATACGAATACACCGAACGGATCTCCTTCTGCGGCTCTGTATTCCGTAACTTCCCCTGTTTCCGTATTCCGATACTTCAGGCGACTGAGACTATCCTTTCCGGATACTTCTTCTACCTGCGCATGGGTAATTACCGTGATCTTTTCGTGGTGAAGCGCCGCTTCCGCGGCAGCCGGGGCGCATGAGAACCCCTCGCCGCGGATGAGGATGGTCACATGCCTTGCGTACTTGGTTAAAAATACGCTTTCCTCCGCGGCCGCAAAGCCACCGCCTACCACAAATACTTCTTTCCCGGTAAAAAACTCTCCGTCACAGGTGGCGCAGTAAGCGACGCCCCTCCCCCTAAACTCTGCCTCTCCGGCAAAGCCCGCGCTGCGGGGATGGGCGCCGGTGGCAAGGAGCATGCCAAAGCAGTGCAGTTCGCCCCGGCTGGTCTGAACCGTCTTTACATCGCCATCCATGGCAAGGCCGGTCACCTCAGCCAGCAGGAATTCCGCGCCAAAGCTCTGAGCCTGCCTGCGCATGGTTTCGGTGAGAGCCTTTCCGGACGTACGTTCCACTCCCGGGAAATTCACCACTTCATCCGTAATGGTGATCTGCCCGCCGAAATGCTCTTTTTCCACCACGACAACTCGATATCTCGCCCGGGCCAGATACAGGGCGGCCGTCAATCCGGCCGGCCCGCCGCCAATCACCACGACGTCATAGAGTTCTTTGATATCCTTCATACCTTACAACTGCCCCACAAGGTCAAGACTCGGCTTCAGGGTCTCGGCCCCGGGCTGCCATTTGGCCGGGCACACCTCATCCCCGTGTTCATGAACAAACTGGCAGGCCTGCAGCTTGCGCAGCAGCTCATCGGCGTTGCGTCCCACATTCCCGGCATTGACTTCATAAGCCACGATCTTCCCCTCGGGATTCACGATAAAGGTTCCTCGCTCTGCTACGCCATCCGCCTCGATATATACTTCAAAATCCCTGGAAAGCACATGGGTGGGATCCGCGAGCATCGGATAGCCGATCTTTTTGATCCGATCAGACGCATCATGCCATGCCTTATGGACATAATGGGTGTCACAGGATACCGAATACACCTCGCATCCGGCCGCCTGAAAGTCTGCATACTTATTGGCCAGGTCCTCCAGCTCCGTGGGGCAAACAAAGGTAAAATCCGCCGGATAGAAGAAAAACACGGCCCACTTCCCCAGCACATCCGCCTTGGAAATAGCCTTGAAAGCGCCTTCATGATAAGCCTGTACGGTAAATTCTCCGATTTCTTTATTGATGAGAGACATAGAGATTCCTCCTTTATCTTTTATTAGTTAGTTTAAACTAACTCTTAATAATTATACTCGATTTAACTCTGTTTTGTCAAGTGGCAACTCCCCTTTGTGGAAGATCCGCTTTGCGATGAATTATCCTTCCTTTATCGGCGACTCCTATAAGGACTACATTGAGCTCTTTAATCATTGATATGAGAAGTCTTATCGCAGAGATTCTAGTATGCCTTCTTTGACGACACAGGCGGCCGTTTGGGATGGCAATCTGCCGGCACAAAGTAGTCCATATAAAGGTAGCCCCGGGAGAGGCGACACAATGTGTACGTAAAATGACGATTTCGCTGCAGGTTTTTGAATAGAAGCGTATACAGTACCTCTCGCGGATGCGTTGGCTTCTGTATACGCAAAATGATGTTTTCGCCGAGGACTTCTGCGCGGAAGCGTAT
>DBQQ01000006.1:253491-307661 GCA_002305315.1 Clostridiales bacterium UBA1390 | reverse complement strand
CCAGTTTTAGTTTACCACTTCAAGACATGCTTAAAGAGTTTCCGCAGTTTTTATATTGCTATAGAAATTGTATTATCAATATGGATGAAGTTACGGTTTATGATAATGGAGATTTTGTGATGAGCAATCAAGAGAGAATACCGGTATATCGTAAACTCAGGACGGATATGAAACAGGCATATGCGGATTATATCTTTGCTAAAATGAATCGAGGATCGTGATGGAATATGTTCAGGCTTATGTAACCATTCTGATTATCCTTGTTGGGCTGTGGGGAATTGTTTGGTTCTTTTTCCGAGATCAATTTCGGTATCATGCAAAGAATACAATACGTGTTACATTCTTCAGCAGCGCGGCACTTATGTTAATGTACTGCTTTGTATATAAAAATGGTCTCTTCTTGACATTCGATCTCTGCAATGAGATCCTGTTGTCAATTTTCTTATGGCGCATCTGGAAATATAATCTGCCGATGGCCTTTTTTTTCATGCTGACGGTGAAGAATTTTCATGACTGCGTGCTGCTCCTGTGTGGTGCGTTCTTTGGAGAAGAGTATATCAGTTTTGCAGGCGGGTTCTCGCCAGAGAAGCTGGTCGAATTGATCAGCACAATTATCTTGTATATCATTCTGGTGATTGTTTTGTATCTGGTGATTCAAAGACTGATCAGACCTCTGATGCGCATGACGGTTGGACAGCCTCTATGGAACTATTTGTGGCTTATGCCCCTTTTCTTTTATTTGATGTATCGCCTGGGAATCTATGAAGAGTACGGTATCAGCGCGAACAGACTGGATATTCCGGTTCGGATCGCTGTCATCTGGGGATTGGGGACTTTAGTCGTTTTTATGGTGATTGTCAAGATGATCCTGGAGATGCAGAAAACGGCCAATCTGCAGGATCAATTAACGCGCTTTGAGATGCAGATAGCCGCGCAGTACAATCAGATTCGGCAGATGCAGGAAAGCGTTCAGGAGACCAGACGCCAGCGCCATGATCTCAGGCATTATCTTCTTTTGTTGCAGGGATATGCGCAAAGGGGAGAACTGAAGAAAATCGAATCCAGCATTCAGGAATATATCGAGGAAAATGCGAGGGACACACAGGAATTGATCTGTGAGAATCCCATTTTTAATTCCATTCTGTTATATTACAGGCAGATAGGGGAAAGGTCTCACATCACTGTAGAATATGATGTAAGAATAGATGCCTCGCTTCCCTTTCAGGAAAAGGATCTGGCTATTCTCCTGAGTAATTTGCTGGAAAATGCGATCGAGGCGTCTATTAAATTGCCGGAAGATGAGCGGCGGATTTCCTGTCAAATTCACATGGTGAAACCGTATGTTATGATGGTTCAGATTCAAAACCGTTGTCAGGGCATGGTTCTACTGGAAGTATCAGAAAAGGGAGATGGGCATGGGATTGGTCTGTCATCGGTGCGCAAGATCGCGGAAAAGTACGACGGCGTGGTCAACTGTGAGGACCTGGGAGGACAGTTCCGAGTATCCGTATTATTACATGGAAAAATGAAATAAGATTCAGAAGATTTAAGAAAAATGTAATACAATAAAGGCCTCTTCGTGATATAATAAAAATGGCAGAATGCCATGGCAAGACAGATTTGCAGAGAAATGCGGATTTGTCATAGATGAAAATACGGCAGAACCATGACTTGGTAAGAAATCGGGGAGGAATGAAGAGTGGCTAAGAAGAGGTCTGCAGGTCGTTTATTTGTGTATTTTATTGTGATATGTATCCTTCTGCTGCTTTTGGCGGTAGGAGGCGCCTATCTTTATCTGCGCCATATGCTGGACGGCATGGAGAGGACGAGCATTACAAAAGACGATACAGAACTAGGAATCACGGAAGAAACAGCGAGTGACGATCAGATCGTGAATATCGCGTTGTTTGGTGTGGATACTCGAGATAATACCGATACAGGGCGTTCAGACGCTATGATCATTCTGACGGTGGATCAGGTACATAAAAAGGTAAAGATGACGTCATTGGCGCGGGATACCCGAGTCGAAATCGAGGGATATGGGTATGAGAAACTCTGTCATGCGTATGCCTATGGCGGCCCGGAACTGGCGATTCAAACGATTAACCGCAACTTTGGGTTGGATATTCGGGACTATGTGACAGTCAATTTCGAGCAGCTGGCCAGTATCATCGATCTACTGGGCGGCGTTGTGGTCAATGTGGATCAGGACGAGGCCGACGTATTTAACAGCATGTTTGCTTCGGATACGGTTCCTGCGATCACAGAGACGGGCGATATACGACTGACGGGCGCGCAGGCTGTGGGATATGCCAGAAACCGGACCACGGGGTCGGACGTGGCGAGACAGAGCCGACAGAGAGAGGTATTGACAGCTATTTATGAGGAAGTGCGATCAAAATCGGTATTGGAATATCCTAAAATCCTGGAGCAGGTTCTGGGCATGTGTGAGACTTCCTTAGCTAGTGATACAATCATGGGATTAGGTATGTGGGTCGTTATCAATGGCCCTGAAATCGTGGAGTTCTCTTTGCCAAATTCAGAATGCAATCCTTATGAAGGCATCATGGAGGATGGCTTATGGTACTATGTGTATGACTTGGATGTGGCCTCTGATGTGCTGCATCAGTTTATTTACGACGATATTCAGCCTGCGGAATGAAGGAGGGGAATCGTGTGAACAGCGAACAGGCGATTCAGATCATGGAAGAAGTCAATAAGGCCGTCATCGGTAAGAAAGAGAGTATCATCAAGATGATGACTGCTATTTTGGCGCAAGGACATATCTTGATCGATGATATTCCGGGTGTGGGAAAGACGACGATCGCCATGGCTTTCTCCAGGGCTATGGCGTTGTCACATCGTCGGATTCAGTTTACGCCGGATGTCATGCCGGCGGACATTACCGGATTTTCTGTGTATCAGAAAGAGTCCGAGCGATTTGTGTATCAAAACGGACTCGTGATGTGCAATCTTCTGCTGGCCGATGAGATTAACCGAACATCTCCGAAGACACAGTCGGCGTTGCTGGAAGTCATGGAAGAGGGAAAAGTCACGGTGGACGGCATCACAAGGGAGGTACCGAAACCTTTTATTGTGATCGCGACGCAGAATCCGGTGGGAAGCGTAGGAACGCAGATGCTGCCCGAGTCCCAGATGGATCGTTTTATGATCTGTACGCGCATGGGATACCCTACTTTGGAAGATGAGGTAGCGATCGTAAAGGGACGAAGCAGCGGAAGTCATCTGGAGATGGTGCAGGCTGTGGCGGATGGAGATGATCTGATGCGAATGCAGAGGGACGTGGAGACGATCTATGTTCACGAAGAAATATATCAGTATATGGGAAGGCTGGTGCAGGCGACTCGGAAACATCCGATGATCCAGTTGGGAGTGAGTCCGCGGGGTACCATCGCACTGGCAAGGATGACGAAAGCCTTTGCCTATCTGAACGGACGAAATTACGCGATACCGGAGGATGTACAGTACGTGGCGGAGGATGTGATGCTGCATCGGTTGCGGTTATCAACGAAAGCGCGAGTGAATCAGATCCAGCCTCAAAATATACTGCATCAAATTCTGCAAGAAGTGAAGGCGCCGACTATGCGCAGATTTGCGGCGGATCGGAGCTGACGATGAAAGTCCTGCTGCATGTTTTGGGAGCGGTCATCATTGGATATATCGGCATTTATTATGGAAACAGCCTGATGATGGCGCTATGCTTGGCGTGGATTCTGTTTCCCATCATAGGTTTGATATTGGCCTGGTATTTTTCGAGGCATGTAAAAGTAGAGCTGGAGGCGGTGCAGCCGATTGCCGACTGGGGGCAGAAGGTCAGTTTTCGATTGACGGCAGAAAATCCCACTTGGATTTACGGAGCCAGCGTATGGGCTCGGCTGGAGTATGGCCATGATTATGAGGGGGATGAAAGAAGGAGAAAGGTGTTTCTGCGCCTGAAAGCCAAGGAGCGGCAAGCAGTCGAGATAGAATGCCAGAGTGACCTGGTGGGGCTGGTACATTGCCGGGTTAGATCGTATCAGGTGGGCGATCCTTTCGGCTGGTTTCGTCTGTCGCGTCATGACAGGCGGGAAGGGCGTATTGCAGTGCTTCCGAAGGAATACCCGTGTTTTGTGACCTTTGAAGAGAAGGAAGAACAACCCGGCGAAGAAGAAGTGTATATGACACATCTTCGAGGGGAGAATCCGGAGGAAGTCTTTCAGGTACGCGAGTATCAGGCAGGGGACCGAATCCGAAATATTCATTGGAAGCTTAGCGCCCGCGCGGAAGAATGGATCGTGCGTGATTTTGTACATCCAGGCCAATGCAGATTAGCGCTTTTGGCAGATCTCGCGATGCCGCAAGGCCAGAAAACAGAGGGACTGAATGAAGTTCTTGCGGTGCTTCTGTCTCTGGGGCTGGCGATTTTGCGGATGCAGGAGACATTCTGGCTGGTTTGGCGGGATGAAGACAGGGATGGCCTGCAGCGGATATTTGTGGAGAATGAAGAAGGATTCTATGAAGGAATCCTGCAGATGTATCAGGCGAAATTGGTCTCGGAATGCACGGCCATAGAGGATCTTTACCGTCAATTGTATGAAGAGGAACTTTGTATCAGCGTGAATCGAAAGGGGGAACTCCTTGTCAATGGACAATGCAGGAAGCGTTTCCGTCCAGAGACGATCGAGAGTCAACTCAAAAAAATTTATCTATAGGAGGAAACCATGAGAAGAAAGGATTCGTCAAACAGCGTGCGGCTCCTTACCCTTCGGCGGGAGACGCCTCCAGAACGAATCGGATATCGTATTCTGCGATGGGGCCAGGCAGGTATACTGTTATGGGCCTGTTTGTTGTGTACGATTTTTTTCTATATCGATATATTTCCGACGCAGCAACGGCCGGATGTGGGGATTCTGATGCTGGGAAGCGCATGCATAGCGTTGTGGTATACTCTAGTCTATTCCAAGAGCCGTTTGATGCGTGTTTTACTGCCGATCACGCTGTTTGTACTGATCTTTCTCGTCTGGAAAGAGCGGCTGTGGCTCTGGAACGCCATTCAGAATCTGGTCGATGGTGTGGTGGTACAGATCAATGCCTATCACGGATATGAATACTCTCTTTGGAATGCGCGAGATATCTGGATCACAGGATTTTTCCTCCTGGTGGCCGGAATCGTGGGGATCTGGTGCGGCTTCTATACGGTACGTCATCCCAGTCCGGTGTTGTCCCTCTTTCCGGTGATCCTGATCAGCGTGGGAGGACTGTATGTGGGCCGTTTTGCCGCGTGGTACCTCTGGCTTTTATTTATATTCTGTTTCTTCGCGTTAAGAAGTCTAAAAAAGGTCAAATATGGAGTAGATCAGGGTTCCAGAACAGGAATGATGGGATCCTTTGCCCTGGGAGCAGGGGCCGCAGCCTGCCTTCTCGTGGCGCAATGGATTCTGCCACCGCTTCTGCAGCCTAAGATCACTGTCTATCAGCAGGAGTTGCGTCAGTATCAGGAGGAGGTCATAGAGAGAATCCGTTCCGGCGAGGCGATAGAAAACACACCTATTGAGGACATTCTTTCTCAGTTTCGCAGGGAGAATTTGTCGTTGAATAACGACCCGCTGGCTTTTACGGGACGAAGGGTCCTGGAAGTGCATCTGAATCAGGCGCCAGTTGGGACGCTGTATCTTCGGGGATTTGTGGGGGGAGCCTACGATCAAAACGAATGGAGAGGAAGCGATACGCCCGACTATGAGGAGCAGTGGCACGACCAAAGCATAGCGATACAAAATCTGGGATATGAAACATTGAACGGACAGGCACGATCCTATGAAATCACAATACGAACCATTGGAACCATGGAGGACTATGCATATATTCCGTATCGGGTTCTGCTTCCACAGGGGGCGGAGCCTTATGGGGATGGTACCATTGCCCAGATGGAAGAGGATACGGTAAGCTATACGGGGTATCCTTTTGTGAATTTGGAAAGTCGTTTCGTATATATGCCGCAGGAAGCATCCGAATTGCAGCGGGCTTATAGTGCTTATGTGCATCAGGTCTATACAGTGCTGCCGGAAACAGGGCTAGAGCGACTGAAGCAGGAATGTGCCGAAACGGGACTCTATGGGGCAGAAGACCTGGACGAGATCACCTTGTATATTGCGGAACGGCTGAATGAATTGACCTATACACGCCGTCCCGGAGCATTGCCGGCAGGAGCAGATTTCACGGAGTATTTTCTGTATGAACAGCAGGAGGGCTATTGCGTACATTTTGCTACAGCTGCCACGCTGATGTATCGGGCCATGGGGATTCCGGCTCGTTACGTATCAGGATATGCGATTCCGGCTGAAAACTTCAACAACATAAACGATGCATATGCACTGGATTCCATGGGGCATGCCTGGGTGGAAGTCTATGATGAGGACCTGGGTTTTATTCCAGTGGAAGTCACTCCCGCTTCGGCGGAGAACCCGCTTTATGCGTCCGAAGAATCCGAGGCAGAAGAATCCCGAGAAGACTCTTCGGTGGAAGAGAGTCTTCCGGAAGAAGAGTCTTCCACGCCGACGAATTCCGCATTCCAAGAGGAGTCTTCTCGGGCAAGTGGACGGACGCAGGATTCTGGCACATCACATGGCGTAGGAGAGGCGTCGGTGGATATAGGCCCTGTATTGGGGATCCTGGGAGGGACTCTAGTGGTTCTGGCCCTGATTGGTTTGCCGATCTATCGGGTGCGCTATCTCAGAGAGAGACGGAAACACCCGCCAGTGCAGGAAGACTACCGAGAAGAGATCCGGAAATTAGGGAAGAACCTATTGGAGACGCTGCGTTACAGCGGGTATCGGTATCCGGATCGGGAATTGTCCGATCGGGAGTACATGGATCAAATCTGTGCGGAGATCCCCTTGGAAGAATTGGATGATCTGTGGAGCCGGATCGAAAGGGCATACTATGGCGGGGAACGTATGACGGAGGAAGAATACCATTTGACGTTGTCTGGTTATGATGCTGTGATGCAGTATGTATCTTCACGATGGAAACTGTGGCAGAAAGTCTGGATTGTATGGATCAGGGGATGGAAATAATGGAAGGAGGATGCGAAAAATGTTTTCCTATATTCTAACAGGGATGCGAGTGCTGTGGAAACATGCTCGGAGTATATGGATTGCGCGTGTTCTTTCTGCCATGCTGGCGGCTCTGATGGCGCCGCTATCTCTCTACTTGCTGCAACTTGCTGTGGATGAAATCATACGAGATCAGGGCAGATCCGCCTGGCTGTGGATATTGCTAATTTGTATTATTCTGTGCCAGATGGTCAGTGTATTCAGCGGCACATTGGCGGGATATTGGAACGGCTGTCTGAAAAGAAGGCTGGAACGCAACTGGGGAAGAGAACTGCTGGAAGGATTCGGAAAAATCCACTATGCGGCATATGAAGATGCGCATGTACAGGATATCTTATCGAAGATGCGTAAAACGCCATGGAGAGGTCTGGCTTCCCTGGGTGATACCGTCATTCAGATTGGTACGGTTGTTGTCATGCTGATAGGAGATATGCTTCTTTTTGCACAGGTCTCCTGGGTACTCTCCGTACTTCTGGCAGTGTTCATGCTGTGTGCAGGCTTCTTTCAAATGCGCAGCATGAAGGTGATGAACGATATGTTTGCCAATCGCACGGCAGATGAGCGCGAGATGGAATATTACGAGGAACTTCTGTCGGAGAAACAATCGGTTCTGGAATTGAAAGTTTTTTCTGCGCTGGATTATATTCGAACCTTGTGGCATAAAAGCAATGAGAGGGTTTTGCAATCGCGTGTCCATACGACCTTTTCTGCGTTAAAGTACAATATTTACAGCAGTGTTGTGATCGTAATCTGGATTCTGCTGTTATTATGGGGGCTAGCGGATAGAGCGGGGGCTGGTACTATCACGCTGGGTGAGTTTACCGCGCTGGTAGGGTCCATCGGAACGCTTCTGGGCGCGCTGGAAAGAGCCTCTTATTTGTGTTCCGTCATCGCAAGACGGAGCTTGCTGATGCGTTATTACGAGGAATTTCAAGCATTGCCGCGTTCTGAGGAAGAGCCGGATGACAGGTTGGACGCGGTAGGAGACGACGGGATGATGGTTGAATTTCAACATGTTTCTTTTCATTATCCTGGAAGTGAGAAAGAGATTTTAAAGGACTGTTCTTTTCGAATTCGAAAAGGAGAAAAGGTCGCGCTTGTCGGAGAAAACGGTGCGGGAAAATCTACGATTGTAAAGCTTTTGTGTGGTTTATACGCGCCTGTGTGTGGTGAGGTGCTTCTGGCGGGGAAACGGGCGGATTCCTATACGCCGGAAGAGCGCAGACAGATCCTGAGCGTTGTCTTTCAGGATTTTGGAAGGTATCAGATGCAGCTGCGGGAGAACGTAGCCATTGGCAATCTGTCGCAGTTACAGAATGACGCGGCGATTCGTCGCGTATTGACCGCCGTGGATCCAGACTTTGAAAGTTGGAAGTTGGATCAGAATCTGGGAAAACTCGAGCGGGATGGTGTGGATCTTTCGGGAGGAGAATGGCAAAAAGTGGCGATTGCGAGGGCATTGGTGTCGAATAGTCAGATCATTCTGTTGGATGAGCCTACTGCATCGCTGGATCCCATGGCAGAAAGCGAGATGTATCACACATTCGTGACAGTGCTGCAACAGCAAAGCTGCCTTATGATCTCCCATCGTCTGGCCAGCGCGCGTATGACTGACCGGATTATGCTGATTCAGGATGGACGGATTGCGGAGGAGGGTACCCATGACCAGCTTCTCGCTCGTCAGGGAGCCTATGCCGCGATGTGGGAGGCGCAAAGTCAATGGTATCAGGAGGAGGTGCATGGTGATGAAAACATCATTATGGGGTAACCTGAAAAAAGTATATGCTATGGTGTTATCCACATCTCCCGGCGCGGGGACGATTTCCTTGATTTATCATTGGATAGAAGGCATGTTTCCCGCATTTATTACATGGAGTACCATTCAGCTGATCGATGAGGTAGAGAAGATGATGACGGGAGTATCCCATCATCTTTGGTTTTGGTGCGCGTGTATGCTGGGTGGCTATATTGTAAAAGAACTGGGAGTCAATCTATATTCCTTGTTTGTGAACGCCTCGGTGTATGAGAAAGTCATGAATGTGGCGCGTCTCAGACTGTATGAAAAATCGGCAAGGCTCCCTTATATCACATTTGAAGACTCCCAGATGATGGATAAGAGACAGCGGGCTAGAGAATGTGTAGACCGAGAAAAAATCAGCCAGATTTTCGTGAATACCTCTCAATTTCTGATTAACATCATCAGTATCCTCTCAATGATTGGAATCCTTGCTTCTTATAATATTCTATTTCTTCCGATCTCGTTGGCAAGCGTCGTGCCGTATCTGATCGTACGTTTGGTTCGAGGAAAAGAGTTTGACCAGATTCGGAAAAAACAGGTCAGCCGGGAGTGGAATAAAGAATATATGTGGAAAACGCTGTCGGAAAAGGAGACGCAGCGCGAATTACGGGTATACCATGCCCAGTCCTATATGCAGGGGAAATGGCAAAAAATCATGGAAGAGGTGCAGGAAGAGATACAAACGTATCAGCGCAGGGAAACATGGCAGTTGCTGGGGTGTGATGGCTTGAATCTGCTGGGATATGGAATCAGTATGGGGATGGCAGTATGGCTCATCCTGCAGGGGGAAATTTCAGCAGGTACGTTCAGCGCCTGTGCCATGGCCTTCTTGAATGTGCAGAATCAGGTGAAAAACTTCCTGACGGATCTGGGTTCCCTGCCTGGCGATATCTATGTGGTATCCGATTATTTTGATTATCTGGCGCTGCCGGAAGAGACAGACGGGATGTATGAAAGCTCCAAACTGGGAGAGATCTGCTTAGAGAAAGTCTGTTTCTCTTATCCGCAGGCAGAGAAACGAGCTTTGGACGATATTTCTTTCCAGATCCGCAGGGGCGAAAAGATTGCGATTGTCGGCGAAAATGGAAGTGGAAAAACGACATTGGCAAAGCTGCTTTTGAAATTGTATACACCGCAGACAGGTGTGATTACAGTGAATGGAAGAGATCTGGAGACTTGGAATCGGGAGTCCTACTATCGAAATTTCTCTGTGGTTCAACAGCAGTTCGTGCCCTATCAGCTATCCGTGAGGGAAAACGTAGGCATATCAGATGTACCGCATATGGATGAAAATCCTCGGATTCAGGCATGCTTGGCGCAATGTGAACTGGAAGGCCCTCTTTTTTGTGAGCTGGATCAGAGACTGGGTAAGAGGCTGGACGGGCAGGAGCTTTCCTACGGACAATGGCAGAAAATAGCCATTGCCAGGGGCATTTTCAAAAACAGCGAATGGATTCTGCTGGATGAACCGACCAGCGCCCTGGATCCGATGACAGAAGCGGAGATCCTGTATCAATTCCTGGATATCGTACAGGATAAGACGGCGATTATCGTTACGCATCGCATCGGTTTGTGTACGAGAATGGATCGAATCTTGGTGATGCAAAATGGCCGAATCATACAGGATGGCAATCATCAGACACTCATGGAACAGGAAGGCGCATATCGTACGATGTTTTTGAAACAGGGAGAATGGTATAGAAAATAGGAGTGGAAAATAAAAAACAGCGATACGTGGCATGTCATCCAGTATCGCTGTTTTCTTTGGAGAGCCTGTAACGGTTTAGTCGTAACGCCGGAGTTCCTTGGCTGCTTTTTTCATCAGATCAGGAATGGGAAGATTGAAGGGACAGCGCTGTGCGCAGCTGCCGCAGGCAACACAGGCCTTTGCCGTGCGGTCAGCAGGAACTTTCTGCGTATACTCTTCGGTGATATGATGCATATGCGACCAGTCCACACCGCCAAAGATTTCCCAGCGGTTATACAAAGATAGCACGGTGGGAATCGGGATCTGCTGAGGACATGGCAGGCAATACCCGCAGCCACGGCAGTAGTTCTTGACTTTCATATCGATTTTTCCCAGAATCGCGTCGATTTCTTCCTGTGTCAGGTGCGGATCCTCGGCCTCGACGGCAAGCGCGGTTTTCAGATAGGGCTCCTGTTCCATGCCGGGGATCACGGTTGTTACATACGGATTCGACAGAGCAAACCGCAGGCAGTCCTCCGCCTCCATCTCGAATCCGAGCTGTCGGCTGCGATCATGGGTCAGAACACCGCCGCCATAGGGCTTCATGATGATGACGCCCATATCCAGGGACTGACAGAGGGGGAAGAGCATATCTTCCACCTCGCGGTTCGTGGGATTATACGCCAGCATCGCGACTTCGAACAGACCGGTACGGATGATCTCTTCTCCGATCTTACAATCATGGGTGGAAATGCCCAGATGACGGACACGGCCAGATGCCTTGAGCTCCTGGATATAGGTGAGCACGCCCTCTTTCTGCAGCCGATTCCAGTTGGGAGCGGTACTGACATCGTGCAGGAACAGAATGTCCAGATACTCTGTCTGGAGATTCCGGAAGGTGGTTTCGATATCTTCCTGAAATTCAGTAAGCCCTCGTCGAATCACCTTCGAGGAGAGAATAAACTGTTCCCGCAGCCCCAGTTCCTTGAGCGCGGGACCGACACGGATCTCGCTATCGCCATAGCCCCTGGCCGTATCAATATAGTTGATGCCTCCCTCGTGGGCGATCTGGATCAGATTTGTCGCCTCTTCTTGAGAGAGGGAACCAAACTTGATCGCGCCCAGGCCCAGATGGGAAACCTGCATCTCCGTTTTGCCAAAACGCTGGTACTTCATGGATTCATTCCTCCTTCTTGAATATGGTATTATACTACTAGAAAAGCACAGTAAAATCCATGGATTATTCCATTCGAATCCGTATAAAAATGCAACAAATCCAGGGGATGTCTTGACAAGGGACGGCCTTCTCGGGTATGATGAAACAAAAGGGGGGGAGAGGCTTGAAACAGATTAAAATACAAAAGATCACGCCATATTGTATACAGATCAATGCAGACAAGGGAACCTGGCGCTGGTATGGGGTAGAAGACAGCGTGATTCGCTGTACGTATACGCAGGGGGAGCCTGCGGAAGAGACGCTGTTAGTGAGGAAGGAGGCCGGAGAGGTACCACTCGCTGTACGAGAATATGCGGAATACGTTCGCATAGAGACGCCGCGGCTATCCGCGGTATGGAACAAGCATACTGGCGCGATCCGCTGGGAGGACCTGGCGCGAGGCCGTCTGTTGTTACAGGAACGAGGACATGAGCTGACACGTTGCGATGTGATGCGTTGCGAGCTGGAGGGGCTGGAACCCGTGATCGAACGAATCCGAACAGTGGATGGTGAGCGTAATTTCGTAAAGAACCTGCGGGAAGTGCCGGACCATGAGGCCTATCGTGCCAAGATCTACCTGGAATGGCAGGAGGGGGAAGCGCTCTATGGCCTGGGGCAGGGAGAGGAAGGATTCCATACCTATCGGGGGAAGACACAGTATCTCTATCAGCACAACATGCGGATTCCTATGCCGATGCTTGTGTCCAGCCTGGGCTACGGTATTCTGGTGGATGCAGGATGCCTCATGACGTTTCAGGATCAGGAGCGGGGTTCCTACTGGTATCTGGATGCGGTGCCGCAGCTGGATTATTACATGATCGCCCCAGGAGACCTTCATGGCGTGGTACAGGCTTACAGGCGTCTGACGGGTCACGCGTCCATGCTGCCCCGGTGGGCCTTTGGCTACATGCAGTCGAAGGAAGCCTACAAGACCGGAGAAGAGCTGTTAGATGTGGCCGAGGAATATCGGCGCCGAAATCTGCCGATCTCCTGTGTGATTCAGGACTGGAACAGCTGGGAGAAAGGAAAATGGGGCAATAAGCATCTGGATCCTGCCCGGTTCGGACATATGAAGGAGATTCATGAAAAGCTGCACGCGATGGATGTGCATACGCTGATTTCCGTATGGCCTAACATGGCAAAGGACTGTGAGGATTATCGGCAGATGCAGGAGGCCGGGCATATCCTGCCTGACAGGTCCACCTATGACGCCTTTTCGGAGGAAGCGCGCGCCCTGTACTGGAAGCAGGCGAAGGAGGGGCTGTGGGATCAGGGCTTTGACGGCTGGTGGTGTGATTCTACGGAACCTTTCACAGGACAGGATTGGAATGGCCCCACGTTGCGGGAACCGTGGGAACGCTACAGCCGCGTGGGAGGCGAGCAGAAACGGTATCTGGGGGCCGAGCGAGCGAGTCTCTTCGCGCTGGCGCATGCAAGGGGAATCTATGAGAACCAGCGCAAGACCACGGAAGAGAAGCGCGTCGTCAATCTGACCCGTTCCGGATACGCGTCGCAGCAGCAATATGGCGCGATCCTGTGGTCCGGGGATATTGCGGCATCCTGGGAAACCCTGCGGCGTCAGATTGTGGAAGGGCTCCACATGTCCATGAGCGGATATCCTTATTGGACGACGGATATCGGCGCTTTCTTTGTGGTAGGAGACGAGGGATGGCAGCATAGAGGCTGCGGTGGACATACGAATCCGAAGCCCATCTGGTTCTGGAAAGGAGATTTCGACGAGGGGACGGAGGATCCAGCCTATCGGGAACTCTATGTCAGATGGCTGGAGTGGGGGACATTCCTGCCGATCATGCGATCTCACGGGACGGATTTCGCGCGGGAGATCTGGCAGTTCGGAGAGGAAGGCACACCCTATTATGACGCGATTGCCCGCTTCATCCGGCTGCGGTATCGTCTGCTGCCCTATATCTATTCCATTGCCGCCGGCGTCAGCCTGCGGGATGAAAATATGATCGAAAGTCTGATCAGTGCCTTTCCACAGGATCCGACGGTCAAAGAGATCATGGACGAGTACATGTTTGGACCCGCCTTCCTGGTCTGTCCCGTGACAGAGCCGTCGGGACATGCGCCGAAGGGCCGGAAGCCGGAGGGACATTGGCAGCGGAAGGTCTACTTGCCCCAGGGGACGGATTGGCTGGATTTCTGGAGCGGAGTACGGTATACCGGTGGACAATGGATCACAGCGGATGCGCCTTTGGAGATCCTGCCGCTCTTCGTGCGCTGTGGCAGCATCGTGCCGATGGCAGACGATGAGGGAATGGTGCACCTGGAGATCTTTGAAGGCGGGGATGGATCCTTCCTGCTGTATCAGGACGGCGGAGACGGGTATGCCTATGAAGGGGGCGCCTATCTGCAGATTCCCCTGGAATGGAAGGAAGAGACGAAGGAACTGACGATCCGAGAGGCGATAGGAGCCGGCGCCGCAGCGTGGCTGCCGATGACGCTCTGTGTGGATCAGGAGATAATCACGTATAAAGGAACCAAAATATCATATATGAGGAGGCATTAAAACATGAAACAAGATATTAAGAAAAGAAGATTTGGACGCACGAACCTGTGGATTACCGAGCTGGGATTCGGCGCCATGAACCTGCGGATGCTGCCCAACCGGCAGCAGGGTATAGACCTTCTTCACCATGTGCTGGATCAGGGCATCAACTTCATTGATACCGCGAGAAGCTATACGGGAACCTGCGGTGACGGCACCTATGTGGAGAGCGAAGAGATGGTGGGCGAGGTGCTGTCGAGCCGTACCGATCTGACAGAACCCATCGTGATTGTCACCAAGGGACATGGGTATGAACTTGCGCCTCTGGCGGAGGATCTGGCGGCCACGAGAAAGGCCTTGCGAATTGAAGGCCTGGGAGATGAGATGCATATCGGGCAGACGCCGGTTCGGCTGGTCTATTTCCTGCATGGTATCAGCGATGAGCGCTGGGAAGTGATTCAGAAATCCGGTGTATTGCCGCGGCTGCGGGAACTTCAGAAAGAGGGAATGATCAGCTTCCCCGGCTTTTCCAGCCACTATCCCTTCCCGAAGGAGATCAAGGAGGCCGTGGATACGGGAGCCTTTGATGTGGTAGAGCTGCCCTATAACGTGTTTAACCGCAGCCTGGGCGAAGATGGAGAACTGGACATCCTGAAATACATCCATGAGAAGGATCTGGGGATTGTCAATATGAAGGCGTTCAACGGCAACAGCATGCTGCCGATCTACCAGGTGCTGAGAGAGTTTATCACGATTGACTATGCCAAGATGCTGAATTTCTGTCTGTCCAACCCCTATATTACCTCGGTGGATGCGGGCGCCAGGAGTCCGGAGGAGATAGACGCCGATATCGCCGTCGCGCTGGGGAATCGTCCCAGTGAGGAGGAGAGAGCAGCCTGGGCCGCAGAAGCGGACAAGGTGAGCGGCCTTATGAACGATACCTGCCGGGAATGTCTGCACTGCCTCGAGAAATTCTCCTGTCCCAATGGCCTGAACTTCCCGGAGATCCTGTCCGTATACTCCCGGATGAAGATCTGCACCAGCCTGGGAAAGGATGTGGAGCAATACAAAAAGCAGTATCAGGCGCTGCCCATGAAGGGGGCCGATTGCCTGGAATGCGGCGCGTGTCTGGAATGGTGCGAGTATAAGCTCAACATTCCCAAGCTGCTGAAAGAAGCGGAAGAAAAACTAGGATAATCTGCAGGACGATCTGTTCCTCGGAAGCCTTTCAACCGAATGTCCTGGGGGCTGCGGTGCAGAACATGGACTTTTTGCAGCATTTTCCCTTTCGGATCCATATAGGCAGTTACATGCTTCTTTTATATGGGCTGCGTCTTCTCGTTCTGCTGTGTGTTGCCATCCTCGCATCCTGGATCGGATCCAGAATGTCCACGCTGCAGGGCGCGGCCCTGATGAATCTTTTCGTCCTGGGGCTTCCGGCGCTTTTATATGCAATGGAAGTCGAAGCAGTGCAGTCTATAACGGTTTTGCCGCTGCTTTCAGGGAATGAGTTCCTGCGATCCTTGGAAAATATAATAGACTTTTGGCCGGTAGGACTTTGTGCGGCTGCTGGGATCCTCGCGTATCTTCGCATGAAGCGTAGTTGGGTGCGGAATTAGATGGATTTTCATTGTCCATTCGTGCATCGCTTCTTGATAAAAGAGGGAAATGCTCATCCATACATGATTGCGGATGGGCATTTCCCTCTAAATATTTGTTCATAGGCCAGTTTTCGTCTGGCGGCTTCTTTGTGGCTGTGGAGAACGGCTCTCCCATGACAGCATCTGTTTTTACAAGGAGATATTCTGAGCGGGTTCGTTCTCCAGATTCTCCCGCAGGATGCGGTCCACGTACAGTTTGTCCTCATCGGATAATGGCAGGAAGGGGCGTCTGGGCAGGCCCACGTCAATGCCCATCCTCGTCAGGATATATTTGATCGCAGGGAAAAGGCCTACCCGAACCAGGGCCTCCATGATGTTATTGGCTTTGATCTGGAGTCGTTTGGTCTCTTCCCAGTCGCGGGCGAGAAAAGCATCATAGAGTTTGCGATAGTGGGGATACATAAAATTAAAGGTGCTCCCGATGGCGCCGTCCGCGCCGAGAATGAGTCCCGCGGACATGGTCTCGTCATATCCATCGAAAACGAGCAGGTTCGGATTCAGATGCTTGATGCGCTCCAGCTGATACACCACCTGATTGGTATGTTTCACACCCAGGATGGCGCCACTCCGGAAGAGCTCCTGGTAGTGCGGATTCCCCAGATCGAATTCCTTGCCGGTATTGCCTGGGAAGTTATAGATGAGTACAGGCATGCCGGCGGCCTGCGAGATGTCATAATAATATTGGCAGATGGCCCGGGCATCAAAACCATAATAATAGGGCGGCGTCGCCGCGATAGCATCATATCGCAGATCCCGGGCGCGGCGGGCATAAAGGATCGCCTGATCGGTGGAGATAGCGCCGACATGAGCGAATAAAATGGCGCGATCCTTATATTCCGCGGCGATCTCAAAGAGCGTAAGTCGTTCGGACTCGCTCATCAGGAAACATTCGCCAGAGCTGCCGCCGATGAAGAACCCCGGAGCGCCCTGCCGAAGGTTCAGATCGAACAAAGAGCGCAGCGCCGATGCATGGATGCGGTTTTGAGAATCAAACGGCGTGATAGACGCCGGGTAAATCTGTCCGGCCAATTGCTTTTTCATACGTAGAAACTCCCTTCGGATTGGATTTGTATTCAGTATATCATATTTCGGAGAAGATGCAAAGAGGAGAGGGCTTACAGTCCGAAAATAGATAAAAGGCTGAGAAAAGAAAAATCACTATAGTATTTTGCGATCTGACATACAATGCGTGATAAAAAGAGAGAATGTATTCTGGAAAACGGAAGCGGCATTTGGAAAAGATGACGAGCGTGTGAATATTTTTTTAATAATTTCAGAAAAAAGACTTGCAATTTGCCTATATCGTAGTATGATGAAGATATCCAGAGAGCATTGGAACGATGGAGTGCTTGCAATATTTTAAAGGAAGCCTGTAAAATGAGTAAAAGATCTAAGCGGTTGATGTCTCTGTTTCTGGTGATGGTTCTTGTTCTGGGCTCTACCCTGGTGGTCAACGCGAAAATGGCGCGGTTTACGCATCTGGGGTACACGGCAAGCTGTAATGTTTCTTCTGCCCAGTATCCGGCTATATCTACGATTACTACATCGCCAGCATCTCCTTGGGGCGTTGCAACTACGATATACGTATATGGAAGAAGTGGCATTATCTCTTCATCAAAAAGTAATTCATCAACTGGTTCGTCATGTACGGTAAAATGCGGTGATATAATTTCTATGGATCATGCAGCAGCTGAATATTATATGGCGAGTAATTTTTCTAATTATTTAGGGTCTATCTCTGAATAAAATCTATGTGAAAAAGAGATGAGTAAAAAAGACTCATCTCTTTTTTAAAAGGAGACTGGAAATGAATGTATATCTTATTTACATTGCTTGTATTATTTGTATTATTTGGATTATGCTTTCAAGTGGATGTAACACCTCCATAACAGGCAATGAGAGTATGATTGATCTAGAGAATTCCGTAGTAGAAGAGGAAATAGATATCTTCCTGACAGATGGATACCTGCCGGACTACGACGCACAGAATCAATTTTCATGGTACAAAAATGCAGCGATTATAAAAAATACGGTATTTTTTAAATATGGATCTATGCTGTATTTTTACGATGAGAATAGCAGAAGTATGGGACCATTGTGTGGAAGAGCGGAATGTATGCATGATAATGGGACTTGCAATGCGTATATTGGGGATTCGTATGAATTTTGCTATTATAATGAAAAACTTTATTGGGCAGAAAAAGATTATAAAACAAATAAGATCTTTTTGTTTTCTATGAATCTAGATGGATCTGAACATACTATAATACAAGAGATACCACAACCGTTTCAGTTGAATTCTTCGGAATCCAGCCTGCGTATTCATCGAGGGTATGTTTATATGGCAGAAGTGATAGATACTATTGAGGAGGGAAGAGAATATCATAACTTATATTTAGGAAGAATGGAATTAGAAGATAAAAAAAGTGAAGTGGATATGATATTGGAAAAAAAGGTCGTATTCGGGACAGGAGTCGATTTTTGGTTGAACTTCTGGGGAAATGAAATGTATTTTCTGGAACGAGATTTTGATTCGGGGAATATAGAAAAGGGAACTACCGGTATTCTCTATCAATATGATATACATGAATCAGAGTTGGTACGTGTATCGGAAGAGATTTTTCTGCATGAGACGCCATGGGATTTTCTTGTTACCTCCAATGGCATATACATATCGATGTTCAACTTTGAACAACAGACATTTTATGATAAACGCATTTTAAAGTTTGATGCAGAAACAGCAACATGGGTAACGATAGCGGAAATACCAGATTATCATACAGGAGAACCATTTTTGTTACATCAAAATATCATGGCGGCCGCTTGGGGGATGGAAACACCACGATATACGATCACAGATTTTGAGGGAAGTATAGTCAGATCCGGTGATCTTCCGCTTATGGAAGGGCAGGAAAGGGTCAGTGTCGTCCCGATGGTAGCAACTGATCAGTTTGTCCTCTTCGATGTAAAGCCGCATGTGAATACAGGCGGTACTGAATCCATGATTCTGGTTCCCCTGGACCAGGAGGAAGAGCTGCAGGTGTTGTGTTCGTAAGAAGCTCCGATAAAAGGGTTGCGAACTCTATGTTTCCTATGATAGAATAGGCGTAGGAAAGCGGGGAGGGAGAAAGACGGTGGAGATGAAGGTCATTGCGAGGGTACGGAGCGATTTTCCATCCAAGTTTGGAATTCCCAGACAAAGCGGGCTGGTGCCGGAACTGACAGCGCGTATCGTCATGGAACCGGAATATCGTGTAGCAGAGGCGTTTCGGGGTCTGGAGGAATATTCTCATATCTGGCTTGTTTGGGAATTTTCCGCGGTGCAAAGAGAGGACTGGTCTCCCACGGTACGTCCGCCCAGACTGGGAGGTAATACGCGGGTGGGCGTTTTTGCCAGCCGATCTCCGTTTCGACCGAATCCCATCGGTCTCTCCTGTGTAGCCTTGGACAGAATCGAGATGCATCCGCAGGAAGGGCCTGTTCTGCATATCAAGGGAGCAGATTTGCTGGATGGTACGCCTATCTATGATATCAAGCCGTACCTGGCCTATACGGACAGCCATCCGGCAGCATCCGGCAGTTTCGCCGAGAGGCATCTCACCGATCGGCTGCAGGTGGTATGTCCCAAGGAGTGGCAGCAGGCGATACCCGAGGAACGCTGGAAGGAACTGACGGGCCTGTTGTCGCAGGATCCGCGTCCGGCCTATCAAAAGGACCCAGACCGGGTCTATGGGATGGCCTATGCCCAGTGGGATATCCGCTTTCGCGTAGAGGGGGACACGCTGACGATTTGTCAGGTGGTACCCAGAACAACCAACAAGGGGGTTACAGAATGACACAGAAGGAACGAAAAGAAAATCTGGAACAGATGTTTGGAGAAATCGAACGGCCCTATCGCCCGGATGTGCGCTGGTGGTTGGCAGAAGGTCTTCATACGGATCCGACATTGCGCCGGAATGTAAAGGAGATCTATGATTCGGGCTTTGGCGCGGCGGAGTTTCTGGCCATGCCGGAGCCAGGTGCGGATTCTTCGATCTATGGCTGGGGATCCGAGGAATGGACCAGTGACAGCCGGCTGATTATTCAGGAGGCGACGGAACGAGGTCTGGGTTTCAGTCTGACCAGCGGATCACACTGGGCCACAGCGAATCTGCCGGATACCTATGTATGGCAGGGACGTCCCTATAACCCGGATCATAAGGCTGCTTCCAAGGAACTGGATTACGCTACGATTCTCCTGCAGCCGGGCGAGTGTTTCGAGGGGAAGATTCCCTATCCGGTGCATATCGAGGCGGTAGCCGGCGATATCCATGGATCCGCGGCCACCTATACCGAGCATGTATTCCAGGGCATCGTAGCGGCCAAGCTGATCAAGGCGAGGGAAGGGGCCGGCCAGGACTACGCGTACCGGGAGGGAAGCGGCACCGGTGCGTTGGATGCGTCCACACTGGTGGATCTGACGGATCAGGTGCGCCAGGAAGACGGTGCGTATGTGCTGCGGTACCAGGCGCCGGAGGATGGTCAGTATGCCCTGTTCTGCTACTTTATGCATGGAACGGGACAGACCGCGTCCCCTTCCGTCAGTACCAACTATACGATCAATTACATGGATCGGTACGGCGTAGAGGCACTCATCGATTATTGGGAAGAAGTCGTGCTGACAGAGGATCTGAAGGCGATGATTCGGAAAAACGGCAGAGGCGAGATCTACATGGATTCTCTGGAGCTCTTAACGTATGGCGCCGGCGGAATTTTCTGGGGATATCATCTGAAAGAAGAGTTCCAGCGCCGTAAGGGCTATGATATCACCAAGTACCTGCCGCTCGTAACGATGGATAACGCGCGAGTGACATCCAGACGGCCCAAGGTATACGATTATACGGCGCCGGGCGCGGAGGATCTCGTTCGGCGTGTGCGGACAGACTATGCGCATGTGATCAGTTGTCTCTACGTGGAAAATCTGCTGGGGCCGCTGGCCGATTGGCTCCATTCGCTGCACATGACGCTGCGGGCCGAGCCTTCCTATGGAGTCAATTTTGAGATCTCCCTGCCTGCCGCTGTGGTGGATGGGATCGAGACAGAATCCTTCGCGCAGACAGCGGAAGTGGATCTGTATCGGGGTGAATCCGGTTCCGCGAACATGTATGGTCGGCTCTTTTCCAGCGAGACCGGCGCCGTACACGGACACAACTATTATTATAACATGGACACCTGGACGCAGCTTTGCAATCTGCAGTTTGCGGAGGGCATCAATCGGACGGTGTTCCACGGATACTCTGCCATCGAAGGGTCCGAGAGCTCGACGCGTTGGCCCGGACACGAGGGCATGTACCCCAAGTTTTCGGAGCGGTTCAGCAGCCGTCAGCCGGCTTCCCTGCACTATCCGCAGTGGACGCGGATGCTGGGGCGTGTGCAGAAGGCCATGCGCCAGGGGACGGCTGTGCGGGATCTGGCGATTCTGCGGACCGATTATGCCTTTATCAATTATGGGAATCCGGAGGCTTATAAGACCTTTGAGACGAATTATATGATGCATGACATGGCCTATTTCTGGAAGGATCTGTCCTTACAGCAAGCGGGCTATACCTATGATTATTTCTCGCCGATGCTTTTAGAGGATACGGACCATGTCCGATGGACCGGGGAAGCGCTGCAGCCCGATGGACCGGCGTATAAGGCGGTGCTGCTGTATCAGGATACGCTGGAGCCGGATAGCGCCAGACAGATTCTGGAACTGGCGCGCGCGGGCTTGCCGGTTCTGTTTGTCAACCACACGCGCGAAACGGTGACCTATGAGGGCCCGGAGAATGTGTATGAGAAAGCCGCCTCTAAAAGTCCGTATCTGATGCGGACGGATACAGAGTTGGCGCAGATCGTGACGGATATCAAAGCGCTGCCGAACGTGCGGGAGCTTGACACGCCGAAGGACGTATTGGATGCGCTGCGGCAGATGGGCGTTCATCCCCGAGCGGGATTCGAAGAGGCGAATAACAGGATTCTGACTTCTTCCCGGTGGGATCGGGAGAAAGGGATGTTTTACACCTTCGTCTATTCGTATAAGTTTGCTGTAGAGAAGGATGCTCCGGCACTCTCTTTCACGCTGCGGCTGGAGGGGGAAGGCGTGCCCTATCGGATCAATGTCTGGAACGGACAGGTAGAGCCCATCGGCACCTACCAGGTCCAGGAGGGATATACCTGCGTCCCGTTGACGCTTTCCAGCGGAGAAGCCTGCCTGATCGCACTGGATCTTACAGAGAAAGAGGCGCTGCACGCGGTAGCCTCGACATGGGACGCGATTCGGCTGCAAGATGGATATGCCTATGGCATGGCCTTCCAATCCGGAGAGTATACGGCCGCCTGGAGTGATGGCCAGGAGACGAAGACGGCCCTAGCCGTGCCGGAACCGACCGTGCTGCGGCATTGGGATGTCGAAATCGAGGACTGGGATGAGGGCGAGAAACAGGTTCTGACCGAGGAGAAATTTGGCCATGTGACGCGAGAAGTATATTATACGACCAGGAAGACCGCGCTTACATTCTCGGATGCGCCATTAGTCCCCTGGAAGGATCTGCCTGCCTCTGCGGAACAATTGGAGCAGCTATCCGGAGAGCATCCGGACATGAGCCAGGTATCTGGCATCGGCCGATACAGGACAACGTATACGTGGGACGCGGAGGAGTCGCTGGGCGCCTATTTGCAGCTCTCATTTGCGGGGGGTGGTACGGTGAAGGTGCGAGTCAATGGAGAAGAGGCTGCGTTCCTGGATACCCGAACCCTCCGGGCGGATATCAGCGCGTATCTGCACGCCGGTGCGAATGAGATCGAACTGGAAGTGACGACGACGCTGACCAATCGAATGTTGGCAAGAGGCTACCAAGCACAGAATTCTGCCTGGACAGATACGTTTCCTACGGTGCAGGCATATGGCATCATAGGAGATGTATGGATCCGGCCGTATCGTCAGCAGCCGCTTCGACCGATTTCCTCTTGACAAATCCTGAAGAAGAGGGATAATATACATATACCCCCAGTGGTATAGGAGGTGAGGAAGATGCGGCAGTGTATGGATGCGGAGAATCTGCATCGAAGACTCAAGAAGATCATTGGACAGGTACAGGCCATTGACCGCATGATCGACGAAGATATCCCGTGTGAGGATGTGCTGTCCCAGCTGAATGCGGCAAAATCTGCGTTGCATAAATGCGGACAGATCGTTCTGGAGGGACATATCAAGCATTGTGTGCGGGATGGACTGGAACATGGAGACCCGGATCAGACCATTGCGAATTTCACGAAAGCAGTAGAAAGATTCTCCAATATGGGATAAAAGAAGAGTGTGTGAAAATGCGAGGTTTCGGTTTTCACACACTCTTTTTGTATAAGAATGATTCTGCGGGTTCTTTTGTGTATTGGATGAGGAGTTCTTCTTCCCTGTTCTGGAGAAAAGAAATATCCTCTTGACAACCTATACCCCTATAGGTATAATGAACATGTATTTCTATGAGTATCAGGAGGCGTTTTCATGGATACATTGAAAAAACTGTTGGAGTGGGGTGGAACAAAACGGGACATTGCGTTTCTCCTCCTGTCGGCGGCAGCGCTGATCTTGAGTCTTTTGCAGGTGCCGTTCTTTTTCTCCTGGGCGTGGATCCCCGTGGTACTATGCGGAGTGCCCATCATTCTGGAAGCCATCATCGGACTGGTGACAGAAGGGGATATCAAGGCGGATGTCCTCGTGTCTATAGCGCTCATCGCATCCGTTTTGATTGGAGAGATTTTCGCGGCGGGGGAAGTAGCGTTCATTATGCAGCTGGGCGGGTTCCTGGAGGAACTGACGGTATCCCGAGCCCGGGCAGGCATCGAACGGCTGGTACACCTGACGCCAAGAACGGCGCGTGTGATTCGAAAGGATACGGAGTGTGTGATTCCCGCGGAGGAGGTTGCAGTAGGCGATCATCTGCGTGTTTTACCTGGTGAGACGATTCCGGTGGATGGAACGATTCTGTCAGGTCATACATCGATCAATCAATCGGTCATGACAGGTGAGTCACTCCCTGTGGACAAAGAGGCGGGAGATGAAGTCTTCAGCGGAACCGTCAATCAATTTGGATCCTTTGATATGAAGGCCACGAAGGTGGGAGAAGATAGTTCGATTCAGCGGATGATCCGCCTGGTGCAATCCGCGGATGCTGGGAAAGCCAAGATCGTTCGTCTGGCCGACCGTTGGGCCACATGGATCGTGGTGATTGCACTTTCTGCGGCGGTTTTGACGTGGCTGATTACGGGAGAAGTCATTCGAGCCGTGACGATTCTGGTGGTGTTTTGTCCCTGTGCATTGGTATTGGCAACGCCGACGGCGATTATGGCTGCGATCGGCAATGCCACGAAGCACGGATTCCTGGTCAGAGAAGGAGATGCGCTGGAACGTCTGGCTCAGGTCCATCGCATCACATTGGATAAAACCGGCACATTGACAGCAGGAGTACCGGAGGTCGTGGACGTGGTAGCGATAAGTCCTGAAATAAGCCAAGAAGACGTATTTGCCCTGGCGGCTTCGGCAGAATCCCGCTCGGAGCATCCCCTGGGCAAAGCGATTGTACAGGGATATCAGAATCGGACAGGAAGATCTCCGCAGATTCCTGACGGATTTCAAATGATGCCAGGCCGGGGAATTGTGGCGGAAGTACAGGGAGATTCTGTGCTGGCGGGCAATCTGGAATGTATGCGGGAACAGGGAATCGAGATTCCTACGGATCTGCAGGCTCAAAAATATCAACAGGAAGGCTGTACAGTGACATACATTGCACGGAATCAGAAAATGATTGGCTTCCTTGCGTTAGCGGATACGTTGCGTTCCGATGCGAAGACTACGATTTCTCGCTTGCGGGAAGTGGGAGTCAAGCCAGTACTCTTGACGGGAGATCACGAGAGCGCCGCGAGACACATTGCAGAGGAACTTGCTGTGGAAGAATGGAAGGCGCAGTGCCTTCCGGAAGATAAACTGGCATATATCGATCAGGTCCAGCGTTCGGGTGATCAGGTATGTATGGTGGGAGATGGTGTGAATGACGCCCCCGCATTGAAAAAAGCCCATGTCGGGATCGCCATGGGAGGAATCGGCAGCGATATCGCGGTGGATGCAGCCGACATTGTCCTTGTCAATGATGAGATACGGCAATTACCGCATCTTGTGCGGCTGGCCAGAAAGATGATGACAAAAATCCGATATAATTTGGCGTTCTCCATGCTGCTCAATTTTGCGGCGATTTTGTTAGCCATGACAGGAATTCTCAACCCGGTAGTAGGCGCGCTGGTACATAATGCAGGTTCCGTCTTTGTCATCGTGAATTCCGCATTTTTGCTGAAAGCCAAAGATCTGTAAAATCAAGTCCAAAGGAGTGCAGCGCATTCATCGATACATAGATGATGGAGCGACGCTCCTTTTTGATTTCTATAGATCGTCATGAATAATCTAGGTTTCTTCCGCAATATTACATGGATTTTACATGGCGATTGGTGTATGCTATTGTTCATGTAGAAAGGATGGATATACATGCTGCATAGTCAACAGGTTCGGGCTCTGGCGCCAGAGAATGATCCGTTGCGGATTGGTATGGGGTGGAGCCGAGAAGACCTTGAGAAACCACAAATTCTTGTAGAAAGCACTTTCGGGGACAGTCACCCGGGAAGTGCTCATTTGGATGTTTTGGTGCAGGAAGCCCTTCGTGGGATCCAGGATGCGGGCGGTAAAGGGGCCCGGTACTTTGTGACAGATATCTGTGATGGACTTGCGCAGGGACACGATGGCATCAATTTTTCATTAGCGCAGCGGGATATGATCGCGAATATGATGGAGATCCATGGATCGGCCACGGGGTTTGACGGAGCTGTCTATATTGCCAGTTGTGATAAATCCGTACCAGCCTGTCTGATGGCCCTGGGAAGGCTGAATCTGCCAGCGGTCGTGATTACGGGCGGCGTCATGGATCCCGGCCCCAATCTTTTAACGCTGGAACAGATCGGGACGTATTCTGCGATGTACGAGCGAGGAGAGATTTCCCAGGAAGAGTTTGAAAAGTATAAATTATCGGCCTGTCCTTCCTGTGGCGCCTGTTCTTTTATGGGGACAGCTTCCACTATGCAGATCACGGCAGAGGCATTAGGGCTCATGCTGCCGGGGACTGCGCTGATGCGAGCGTTGGATCCGGATCTGCGGCAATCCGCTTATGAGGCAGGGCGCCTCTCGGTACAGCTGGCGCGTGAGGGCCGTCATCCACGGGATTTTGTGACGATGGACTCCTTTGAAAACGCTATTATGGTTCACGCGGCAATTTCTGGATCTACGAATTCATTGCTGCATATTCCGGCGATTGCACACGAGCTGGGGATTGAACTCTCCGGAGAGACTTTTGACCGTCTGCACAGAAAGGCCAGGTATTTATTAGATATCCGTCCTACGGGACGGTGGCCTGCCTCTTTCTTTCATGATGCTGGCGGCGTACCGGCAATTATGGAAGAGATTAAGCCCTTGCTGCATCTGGACGCAATGACAGTCACCGGAAAAACCATAGGGGAAAATCTGGCGGCTTTACGAGAAACCGATTTTTATGAAAGGGGAGAACAGCGTCTGCGTGCACAAGGTCTTCAGAGGCAGGACGTGATTCGTCCCTTTGACCAGCCCATTCGAGAAGAGGGAGCAATCGCGGTGTTGACCGGGAACCTGGCGCCGGAAGGAGCCGTAGTTAAGCATGCGGCTTTGCCCCAGGAGATGTTCTATCAGGTGCTTCGAGCCAAGCCCTTTGATTGTGAAGAAGAAGCGATTGACGCGGTGCTGCACCATAAGATTCATCCCGGAGATGCGGTCATCATTCGATATGAAGGGCCTAAGGGCAGTGGAATGCCAGAGATGTTTTATACGACGGAAGCGATTTCCTCGGATCCGGAACTCAGCAAGAGTATCGCGCTGATTACCGACGGCCGTTTCTCCGGAGCTTCCCGGGGACCGGCGATCGGCCATGTTTCTCCAGAGGCATTTTCCGGAGGACCGATTGCTCTTTTGGAAGAGGATGATTTAATTGAACTGGATATTCCGAACCGGACGCTTCAAATTGTGGGAGTGAAGAATCAACGCAGGGAGCCAGGGGAGATACAACAGATTTTAGAAGAGAGAAAAGCGTTGTGGAAGCCGCACAAGGCGAAGTATACGTCCGGCGTGCTGAAGTTATATTCGGAGCATGCGGTTTCTCCCATGAAGGGAGGATATATGGAATAAGCAGGGATTCAAAAGAGGGGAAAATAAAAAGAGAGAAGTGAAATCATGAGAAAGTTAAGTCTTCATAAAGATGTGAACATGACAGAGGGTGTCATCTGGAAACAACTGTTGTGGTTTGCGTTGCCGCTTTTGGTCGGTAACCTGTTTCAGCAGTTATATAATACAGTGGACAGCATCGTTGTGGGAAATTTTGTCGGTAAAGAAGCACTGGCAGCCGTGGGGTCTTCTGACAGTATTATCAATACGCTCATCGGATTCTTTTCCGGTATGGCCACAGGTGCGGGCGTGGTGATTTCCCAGTATTTCGGAGCCAGAGACGATGAAAATGTGCAAACCGCCGTACATACTACGATCGCGCTAACCTTTGTTCTGAGTGTGGTCTTTACCATTCTGGGCGTCGTGCTGGTACAGCCGATGCTGCATCTGATGGGAACGCCGGATGATGTCATGCCGGAGGCAACGACCTATCTGACGATCTATTTCGCAGGCGTATCCGGGCTGATGTTCTATAACATGGGCGCGGGTATCCTTCGGGCAGTCGGAGACTCCAGGAGACCGCTATATTTTTTGATCGTATCTGCCATCATGAACATCGTACTGGATCTGGTTTTCGTCGTTGTATTCCACTGGGGAGTGGCAGGAGTCGCTTATGCGACGATTATTTCACAGTTTGCGTCCGCGATTCTGACCATGTGGACGTTGACGAGGGAGACCGCTTCTTATAAAATCATCTGGCGCCGTGTACGATTGACCAGTTGGATGCTGGGCAAAATTGTGAAAATTGGTCTTCCCTCCGCGTTGCAGATGGCGATCACGGCCTTTTCCAATGTTTTTGTACAATCTTATATCAACGAATTTGGGTCTTCTTGCATGGCCGGATGGTCTTCTTACGGTAAGATTGATAAGTTCTGCATGCTGCCGATTCAGAGCGTCTCCTTGTCTATCACGACGTTTGTGGGACAGAACCTGGGAGCCAATCAGGTAGAGCGTGCCAAGAAAGGATCTACCGTGGCATTTATCATGTCTCTGATTATGACGGTTATTATCATGATTCCGATCATGATTTTTGCGACACCTCTGGTAGCCCTGTTTAATCAGGAACCGGAAGTGCTGGATTATGGCACGCTGTTTCTGCGTATGATGATGCCGTTCTTCCTGTGCCAATGCGCGAATCAGGTCTATGCGGGATCCCTTCGAGGAGTAGGAAATACGAAGGCGCCGATGATTATTATGATGAGCTGTTTCATTGTATTTCGTCAGATCTACCTCTTCATCATTTCCAGACTGACGGAATCGGTCATCTGGGTCGCGTTGGGCTATCCCTTTGGATGGATTCTGTGCAGCGTCATTATCTATATTTATTATAAACGATGCGATCTGAAAAAATATCGTGTTGTTGCGAAATAAAGAAACATTTGGAAAAAAGAAAAAAATTCCGTCCATTGAGAAAATTTGTGGTATAATAGGCGTGGCATGACAGCTACCTAGTGGTGTAGGTATTGAGCCACGCCGCGAGTTTGCCGCCAAGGGGTGAAAAGGAGAAATTCCTATGCATGAGATGTCGATTCTGATGAGCATGGTCGAGATGGCAGAACAGTATGCGAAACAGCAGCATGCGGAGCGGATCACGGGAATTTCTCTGGAAATCGGCGAGATGAGCGCTGTGGTGCCGGAATATGTGGAATTCCTGTTTCCGGATGTGACCGAAGGTACTATGCTGGAGGGAGCAGAGCTGTCGATTCGGAGGCAGCCTGTCTGTGTACGCTGTCGGGATTGCGATACTGTATATGAGTGGAGAAAAGAAGGATTTCGCTGTCCCGCATGCGGAAGTGAAGCGGCTCAGATTGTCAGTGGCCGGGAGTTCAAAATTCAATCGATTGAGATTAGAAAAGAGGATGAAAATGATGGATCAGGTGAAAGTCATTGAGATTCAGAAAAGCGTCCTGGAAAACAACGATCAGGAAGCAGAAAAACTGCGGCAGAAGCTGCGGAAGGAGAAGACATTTTTACTCAATTTAATGTCTTCCCCCGGCGCAGGAAAGACCAGTTGTATCCTGCGTATTCTGGAGCATCTGAAAGCAGAAATGCAAATTGGGGTGATGGAGGCAGATATCGATTCCTCTGTGGATGCGGAAAAAGTCGCGCAGAGCGGTGTCGAAGCGATACAGCTTCATACTGGCGGTATGTGCCATTTAGATGCGGCCATGACGGAACAGGGAATCCATCAACTGGATACAGAACGTCTGGATCTGGTCATCCTGGAGAATGTGGGGAATCTGGTTTGCCCTGCTGAGTTTGATACGGGAGCCTCGAAAAATGCCATGATTCTGAGTATTCCAGAGGGAGATGACAAGCCGCTGAAGTATCCGCTGATGTTCTCGGTGGTAGATTTGGTGCTTATCAATAAAATCGATTGTTTGGATTATTTTGAGTTCGACATGCAGGCGGTCAAAGAACGAATCCATACACTGAATCCGCAGGCTGTGATATTGGAGGTATCCGCCAGAACGGGAGAGGGATTTGACCGGGTGGCAGAGTGGTTTCGTAAGAATGTAAATCAGTGGCGTAAGGAGTCATAACATGTTGGGAATGGTTCTTTTTCTGATTGTATTTCCATTTATCTGTGCAGGAGTTCTGGCGTTGATGCGCAAGAGCGGACCATATAGAAAGTACACGCTGTTTACCTTTTGCGCCATCATCGCGGCAGTGGACATTTATTTTATCATCAGTAGTTTGGTCATGGACCAGACACAGGAATATCTGGTAGAAACGCATCTCCTGGATAATTTGATGCTATTGGCTGAATGGGCGCTGTTGATTTTGATTTCATATTTCAGTATCAAGCATCGGAAGTATTATTGCATGATCCTCTCGATTTTGCAGACGGGATTGATTACATATTTGGAAGTGACAGGACAGACGGAGTCACATATTGCGCATCTATATGTGGACAAGCTTACCCTGGTAATGTGTCTGATCGTCGGTCTGATCGGATGCCTCATCTGCGTGTATGCTATGGGGTACATGAAAGACTTTAAGGCGCATCACGCAGAGTTTAAAGATCGTCGGTCGTTCTTTTTCTCCATGTTGTTTGTCTTCATGGGTGCGATGTTCGGCTTGATTTTTTCCAATAACATGATCTGGATGTACTTCTTCTGGGAGATCACCAGCGTTTGTTCCTTCCTGCTGATCGGGTATAATCAGTCGAAGGAAGCGGTCAATAATTCGTTCCGAGCGCTGTGGATGAACCTGCTAGGGGGGCTTGGATTCGCGATTGCGATCTATTACTGTGTCACGCAGCTGGGTATGGTCAACCTGCAGCAGCTCATCGACATGGGAAGTGCCGTCGTATTTCCGGTGATCTTCCTAGCATTCGCAGGACTGACGAAAAGTGCGCAGCTGCCATTCTCCGGATGGCTTCTGGGCGCCATGGTGGCGCCCACACCTACGAGTGCGCTGCTCCATTCGGCTACGATGGTGAAAGCCGGTGTGTATTTGTTGATTCGACTGGCGCCTGCGATGTATAGTACATGGGCGGGACTGATGACAACAACGATCGGTGGTTTCACATTTTTTGTTGCCTCAATGCTTGCGATTTCACAGAGTGATGGAAAAAAAGTGCTGGCATATTCTACGGTCTCGAATCTGGGGTTGATTACAGCCTGTGCAGGTGTGGGAAGGTATGAGGCGGTCTGGGCAGGCATTCTGCTGATGATGTTCCATGCCGTTTCCAAATCGCTGATGTTCCTGACGGTAGGTGCTGTGGAAAATAGTTTGGGAAGCCGAAATATAGAGGATATGCACGGATTGATTGTAAAGCTGCCGTCCTTGACAGCGATTCTGGTCATCGGTATCGCCGGCATGTTCCTGGCTCCCTTCGGCATGCTGATTTCTAAATGGGCCGCTTTGAAAGCCTATGTGGATACACAGAGCATTCTGCTTGTTATTTTTCTGATTTTCGGAAGTGCGACAACACTATTTTATTGGACGAAATGGCTGGGATCGCTGGTTGCGGTGCATCATCATTCCGAACGGATTCAGAATATCACAAAAGGCAGCGAGTGGTTTGCGCTGATTTGTCTGAGTGTAATGATGGTAGCACTGTGTTTAAGCTTTCCGGTGGTATCCTCGTATCTGATCGAGCCTTTCTTGCAGGAGTTGTTCCATACAACAGCAGTGTCCGTCATCAGCAGCGGCAATGTACTGATCATGCTGATGATGATTTTCATGATTATTCTGTTGCCGATTCTGGTTCGATTCCTAACTCTGGGCAAGAAGAATAAGATTGTGATGTCCTATATGGGTGGAGCCAATACGGGAGATGATCGCTCCTTTGTCAACTCCATGGGAGAGGCAAAACGGATGTATCTGGCAAACTGGTATATGGAAGACTGGTTTGGAGAGAAGAAACTCTGGAAACCGTCCATCATCTTATCAGCGGCAACAATTATCGTATTGCTCGTGATTGTGATTGGGGGTGGCACATTATGAGTTGGATACTAGCCATTGGTTTCTTTATTCTGGCGCCCCTGATAGGGGGACTCCTAGAAGGCGCAGATCGTGTGTTGTGTGCAAGAATGCAGGGCAGACAGGGGCCGCCGCTTCTACAGCCCTTTTATGACATGTTTAAGCTGATCAACAAACAATCTGTGGTAGTGAATAACGTACAGGATGTATTAGTTTGTGGATTCCTCATTTTTGTGGTCTTTGCAGGACTCCTGTTCTATTGGGGAGGAGATATTCTCTTAGTCTTTTTCGCGTTGACTTTGGCGGAGATCTTCTTTATCATGTCGTCTTGTTCGGCCAATTCTCCTTACAGTTCCATGGGTGCCCAACGGGAGCTTCTGCAAAATATGGCCTATGAACCGATGATACTCTTGGCGGCGATCGGTTTTTATCTGGCGACCAACAGTTTTAATGTAAAAGAGATTGCGACGTCTTCGGTGCCTTCCATTGTCTATTTACCCGGAATTTTCGTGGGATATGTGTTTATCCTGGTCATCAAACTTCGGAAATCGCCCTTTGATCTGAGTACCTCCCATCATGCGCATCAAGAAATGGTGCGTGGGTTGACGACAGAGCTTTCAGGAAATGTCCTGGCAATTGTTTCTTTAGCAGAGTGGTATGAAAATGTATTATTAGTATCTGTTATCGGTCTGTTTTTCATCAATGGAACCTGGTGGAGTATTCTGCTTGCGATTTTAGGCTGTGCCATCGCGTATTTTGTCATCGTGCTGGTAGATAATGTGTTCCCGCGGGTCAAATGGGATGTCATGATGAAAAGCACATGGGTTGTGACTCTGGTGGCAGGGGGCATCAATCTGATGATCATGGAGTTACTGACCAGATAAAGGAGGAATCAGAATGAAAGTGTCAAAATCCCCGTGGATGCTGCACTATGATGGTTCCAGCTGTAACGGGTGTGATATTGAGGTGCTGGCTTGTACAATGCCCCGATTTGATGTGGAGCGCTTTGGCGTCATCAATACAGGAAATCCAAAGCATGCGGATATTTTAATGATTACAGGAGGAATCAATGCGCAGAATCGTCCCGTAGTCGAGCAAATTTATTCGCAGATGCCATCACCTAAAGTGGTTGTCGCGGTAGGAATCTGTGCCTGTAATGGCGGTGTTTTCAAGGATTGCTATAATATTCTGGGCGGAGTGGATACGGTATTGCCGGTGGACATCTATGTGCCGGGGTGCGCAGCCAGACCGGAGGCCATCATCGACGGCGTGGTGAAGGCGGTCGCTTTATTGGATGAAAAGCGCAAAACCATGCGTGAGGATAAAAAGGAGGAAGGACAATGACAGATGGGGAGATTCGTGAGATCGAGCTTGAGGCACTTCCTGCGGAAGCTCTGAAGCTTAAAAACAGCGGATATCGTCTCATTCAGATGTGTGTCAATCGCAGGATTGGGCAAGACTTTCAGCTGACCTATTCTTTTGGCATCGGGCTGGACTGTGTCCATCTGCGAATGCTGGTACATCCGGAGGATGAGGTCATGAGTATCAGTTCGATCTATGAGCCTGCATTCCTATATGAAAATGAGATGCAGGATCTGTTCGGAATCCATATTTCTATGATCTCACTGGATTATCATGGAAACCTGTATCGTTTGGATAAGAAGACGCCCTATCGGCCGTCGGAGGAGAAGGAGTCATAAGATGTCGACGAGAAGTATTGTTCCCTTTGGGCCTCAGCATCCAGTGCTGCCAGAGCCGATTCATTTGGACCTGGTCTTAGAGGATGAGAAGGTGGTGGAGGCCGTTCCATCGATTGGATTTGTGCATCGCGGACTGGAGCAGCTGGTAGAAAAGAGAGATTTTCAGACCTATGTGTATGTGGCAGAGAGAATCTGCGGTATCTGCAGTTTTATGCACGGCATGTCCTATTGTGAAGCCGTAGAAAAGATCATGGATATTGAGCTGCCGGCAAGAGCGAAATATCTGCGGACCATCTGGTGTGAGATGTCGCGAATTCACAGCCATCTGTTGTGGCTGGGATTGTTGGCGGATGCCTTTGGATTCGAGAGTTTGTTCATGCAAAGCTGGAGAATCCGCGAGACGATCCTGGATATGTTCGAGGAATCCACAGGAGGGCGTATCATCTTTTCCGTGAATAAAATCGGCGGACAGCGCCGAGATATGGAAAACAGTATGCTTCGCGGATTTCTGACAAAACTCGATCAGGTGGAGGAACAGGTAAAAAGCATTACCGAAGCGTTTCTGAACGATCATGCGGTGAATACGAGACTGCGCGGTGTGGGAATCCTCACTAAGGAACAGGCTTATGGTCTGGGAGCGGTGGGGCCCTTCATGCGTGCCAGCGGCATAGAATTTGATATGCGGATGCGTGGATATGATGCCTATAAAGATCTGGATTTTCGTCCGGTGACGAGTACAGAATGCGATTCGTATGCGCGTTGTAAGGTGAGAATCGGTGAGATTTTCCAGGCGATCGATCTGATCCGGCAGGCAGTGGATAAGATCCCGGAAGGAGATATTGCCGTGCCCGTTAAGGGATTTCCCAATGGAGAAGCCTTTGTGCGTGTGGAACAGCCTCGGGGAGAGGCGCTCTACTATGTATGTGGAGGCGGGAAAAAATTCCTGGAGAGATTTCGAGTACGGACCCCAACCTTTGCCAATCTGCCGGGATTGCTGCAGACCCTCAAGGGATGTCAGCTGGCCGATGTACCCATTTTGATTCTCACGATTGATCCGTGTATCAGTTGTACAGAGAGGTGAGAGCGATGAAGCTTGTGAAAACGATCTTTAAGAATTTGTTCCACCGACCGGTTACGGTACAGTATCCGGATGCGCCGGCGCATGTGACGGAGCGCACACGGGGACATGTGGAGATCCAGATCGAAAACTGTGTCTTCTGTTCTATGTGTGCGAGAAACTGTCCGACAGGGGCGATCCATGTGAATCGGACGGCCAAAAGTTGGAGTATTGAGCGGTTTGGCTGCGTACAGTGCCGTGCCTGCGTCGATGGTTGTCCGAAAAAGTGCCTGCGCATGGAGACTGCCTATACGGAGCCTGGTCCGCAGAAGAAAACAGATGTATATACGCAAGCTGCGGAGGAAACCGCATGACCGTGCGTCTGCTCGTCTATGGGATTGTACAGGGAGTCGGGTTCCGTCCGTTTGTCATGGCGCTTGCTCAAGAATGGAATTTGTGCGGAACTGTCTGTAATACAGGCAGTTCTGTTTGTATAGACCTGGCGGGAGAAGAATCCGCTATTGCCGCCTTTCGAAAAGATCTTATGATGAAAGCGCCAAAGGGTTCCCGGATCCTTGGCATTCGAGAGCTGCCAGGGATAGCAGAGGGAAGGAAGGACTTTTGTATTCTTCCCAGTCCCTCTGCAGGGGATGGGAAGCTCCCCTGGATCTCACCGGATCTTCCCACTTGTCCGGTCTGTCTTGCAGAGATGAAGGATCCCAGAAACCGTCGGTTTCGCCACGCCTTTATCAGCTGCACTGCATGTGGTCCCCGATATAGCATCCTAAAGAGGCTTCCCTATGATCGGGAAAACACGGCTATGGATACATTTCCGATGTGTCCGCAGTGTCAGGCCGAATATGCTCGGGATCCCAGGCGGAAGCATGCGCAGACCATCGCATGTCCCCACTGTGGCCCCGTACTCTGTATGGGAGAGCATACCGGGGAGGAGGCCTATCAGGACGCGGTTCGCTGCATTCGAGAGGGAAAGCTGGTCGCTATCAAAGGAATCGGGGGATATCAGATTGTCGTGAAGCCGGATTTACAGGATGTGGTCAGGCAACTGAGAGAATGTAAGGGACGGGAGAAGAAGCCCTTTGCCGTCATGTTTGCAGGTGTGGATCAGATTCGCCAATATGTCCCGGTGTCCTCGGAAGAAGAGGAGCTTTTGACGTCCGCGGCACGACCGATCGTGCTGATTGAGGGAAAAGTATTCTCGGAGGAGGTGGATGGATGCAGCCCGGATGTGGGGGCATTTCTGCCCTATTCTCCGTTGCATCATCGGCTCGTAGAGGAGTTGGGTCCGTTGATTGTGACCAGTGCGAATCGTTCTTCCAACCCGATTGCCTGGGATACCAGCATGGTAAAGCCTCTGGGTCTTCCGATCCTGGACCATGACAGACCGATCGAGACGCCGCTGGATGATTCGGTGGTTCGGATCAGTGCCGGGAAACCGCTTCTGATCCGGCGCAGCCGAGGATATGTCCCTCTGCCAGTGATACTGAGTCAGAAATTCCTGCCAGAGGGGGTTCTGGCGATGGGGGGAGATCTGAAGGCATGTTTTGCCCTGGCGCTGGAAGATCATGTGTATCCTAGTCAGTATCTGGGGGATATGGAAAATCCATCCGTACAGGAACTGTTCGTAGAAACCCTGCGCCGTATGGAGGCGATCCTGGGGATTCACCCGCAGAAGGTGGTCACAGATCTGCATCCAGGGTATGAAACCGGCAGACTGGCACATAGGCTCTTTCCCGATGCGAAACATCTATCCTTTCAACACCATCATGCGCATGTGGCGTCTGTCATGGCGGAGCATGGACTCAGCCATAGCATCGGGATTGCCTTTGATGGTACGGGATATGGAACCGATCACAGCATTTGGGGCGGGGAATTTCTGTGGTGTCAGGAAGATAAGATGGAACGGCTGGCATATCTGGAACCGGTTTCATTTTGCGGCGGCAATGCGGCTGTCAAGAAAGCCCGTCTGGGGCTGCAGTCTTATCTGTATGCAGCGGAGCTGCCAGTAGAAGAACCTTTGATTCGGACGGCTCTTATGAAAGAACAGGGAACGGTTCCCACGAGCAGCATGGGCCGATTGTTTGATGCGGTCAGCGCACTGCTGGGAATCTGCACGTATAATCAATACGAAGGACAGTGTCCCACGGCGTTAGAGGCGGCGGCTCGCGGGTATCATGGCGACGGGTATGATCTGGGAGAGATTACCATGCGGACGGATGGCAGCCTCGAAATCGTACCTTATTTCAGGCGTCTGGCGGAGGCGACGTGGAAGGGAGTGGAACCGGCGCGTCTGGCCTGGCAGTTTCATCAGGATCTCGTTTGGATGACGGTCAGGGCTTGCGAGCAGATTCGAAAAGTAACGGGAGAAAATAACGTGGCCGTAAGCGGTGGCGTTTTTGTCAATCGGATTTTGCTGGAGGGCTGTGTGAGAAGTCTGCAAAAACAAGGATTTGCGGTGTATTGGAATCAGCAGGTTCCCTGCAATGACGGTGGGATCTGTCTGGGACAGGCATGGCTTGCGGCACAGCGAGAGGGAAAGTAAAGAAAGGAAAAGAGAGTATGTGTGTTGCGATAACAGGAATCGTTCGTTCGGTGGATGGAACGAAGGCTGAGGTAGAAATCCGCGGGAACCGTCTCCAGGCAGAGGCTGGTTTGGTGCAGGTGAAAGTGGGGGATCACGTGCTGGTACATGCCGGTTATATTCTGCAGGTCATATCGGAAAGCGAGAATGAGGAAATGGAAGCGCTATGGACAGAGCTTCAAGAATTGGAGCAGAACTATGACCCGGCCCATTGATCATGTGCTCTCTCGCCTGTCCCAGTATGATGGCGCGCCGATTCGATTGATGGAGGTTTGCGGGACGCAGACGGCCGAAATTTCGAGGCATGGCATCCGACATCTGCTGCCTCCCGGGATCCAGATGATTTCAGGGCCGGGATGTCCGGTCTGTGTGACAGTCACTGCCTATGTGGATCGTTTAGTCTGGCTCAGTAGACAGGAGAATACTACAGTGGTTTCGTTTGGAGATCTCTTCCGAGTACCAGGCAGCCGGGAGAGCCTGAGCGAGGCGAAGGCCTCGGGTGGGCATGCAGTCATGGTATATGCGCCTTCTCAGATGCTTACCATGGCGCGGCAGCAGCCCGATCATCAGTTTGTTTTTGCGGCGGTAGGATTTGAGACGACAGCGCCCATTTATGCAGGCATGATTCGCAGGGCCAAAGAGGAAGGCCTTCAGAACTTGAAATTCCTGACTTCCTTGAAAACGATGCCGGCTGCGCTCCGATGGATCTGTGATCACGAGCCGGATATACATGGGTTTCTGGCGCCGGGACACGTGTGTGCTGTGACTGGCATCCAGGATTACAAACAGATCGCGAAGGAATATGGGATTCCTTTTGTCGTATCCGGATTTTCCGCGCAGGAGCTTCTGGCGGCCATTTACGCATTGGTCTGTCTGCAGGGCAAAGGAGAACTACGTAATTTCTATCCATCCGTCGTGCGTCCTGAAGGAAATCCGATGGCGCAGTCGGCCGTTCAGGAAATATTCGAGCCATGTGGGGCGGCCTGGCGCGGTATAGGGCGAATCGAGGGATCCGGTTTACGGCTTCGAGAGGAATACCGGGAATTTGATGCTCTCAGTGATGGATTGGATGAGGATGTGGGAAAGAATCAGCATTGTCAGTGTGCGAGGGTGCTTCTAGGAGAGATCCTGCCGACGGAGTGTCCCTTATTTGGTACCGCATGCACACCGGCAACGCCGCAGGGGGCCTGCATGGTTTCCGCAGAAGGCAGTTGTTTTCACTATTATACGTCAGAAAGGGGACGATGAGATGAAGATCACGATGGCGCATGGCAGCGGGGGATGGGAGACCAGTCAACTCATAGAAGGGATCTTTGCAAAGTATTTTTCGAATCCGATTCTGGATCAGATGGAAGACAGCGCCGTGGTTCCGGGCGGAGAGCGATTGGCTTTTACGACGGATAGTTTTGTCGTGAATCCTGTATTCTTCCCAGGGGGGGATATCGGACGCCTGGCAGTCTGCGGAACCGTCAATGACCTTCTCATGAGCGGCAGTCAGCCTCGGTACCTCAGCGTCGGTATGATTCTGCAGGAGGGGCTGGAGATCGAAAGTCTGGAAAGAATTGTGCGGTCCATGAGTGAGACAGCCAAGGAGGCCGATGTGCTGATCGTGGCCGGCGATACGAAAGTCGTAGAGGGAAACGGAGAACTGTATATCAATACCTCGGGGATTGGCCATATACCGGATCAACGCGAGGTCAGGGCTTCCCTCTGCCAGCCAGGAGACCGGATTCTTGTATCCGGATATTTGGGGGATCATCATGCGGCCATTATGAGTGCGCGGATGGGAATCGAAAACGAGATACGCAGCGATTGTGCGCCACTAAGTCAAATGGTGGAGCAGCTGTTTGCAGCAGGGATCTCGATCCGGGCTATGCGGGATATCACGAGAGGAGGTCTCGCGACAATCCTGGGAGAGTATGCGCATGCGTGTGGATATGGTATGGAGATTGCCGAAGAAGCCATTCCCGTATCGGCAGCGACGAGAGGATTCTGCGACATCCTGGGATTAGATCCTCTGTATATGGGAAACGAAGGGAAAATGCTGTTGGTCGTTAAACCGGAGGATGCAGTAGGTGCATTGGAAATCATGAGAAAAAGCGCCTATGGACAGCAGGCCGCGATCATTGGAACGGTGACAGAACATCATGCGGGTCGTGCCTATGTGAAGACTTCTATTGGAGGAGAACGGCTGCTTTCGGCACTCTATGGAGAGGGACTGCCGAGAATTTGTTGAAAGAGAAAGAGGTCTGTGGTATAATAGGCGTGGCCTAACAGTTTTCTAATGCAGTAGGTGCAGAGCCACGCCTTGAGTTTGCCGCCAAAGGGCGTCAAACTCCGAAGGAAGTCTGGGTATGGTATAATAGGCGTGGCTAATTAAACAAGAACTATAGAGAGGAGACAGGATATGAGTATTCGAATTGGTATTATGGGATATGGAAACCTGGGAAGAGGTGTAGAATGCGCGATTCGTCAGAATCCAGATATGGAACTTGCGGCGGTATTCACCCGCAGAGACCCGAAAAATCTTACGATTCTGACACCGGATGTTCCTGTATATGCAGCAGAGGATGCGGTGAAGATGCAGGATCAGATCGACGTCATGATTTTGTGTGGCGGAAGTGCCACGGATCTGCCAGTACAGACACCCTTCTATGCGGAGTATTTTAATGTGATCGACAGTTTTGATACACATGCCAAGGTTCCGGAGCATTTTGAGGCAGTGGATCAGGCGGCGAAGAAGGGCGGCAAAGTTGCGATCATGTCTGTAGGCTGGGATCCGGGTATGTTTTCTTTGAATCGAGCCTATGCGGAGGCGGTGCTTCCGCAAGGCAGCGTATATACCTTCTGGGGAAAGGGTGTAAGTCAGGGACATTCGGATGCGATCCGGCGTATTGAAGGCGTGTTGGATGCGCGCCAGTATACGATTCCTGTAGAGGCTGCGTTAGAAGCAGTGCGCAGTGGAAAGGATCCAGAACTGACCACACGGCAGAAGCATACCAGAGAGTGCTTTGTGGTAGCGAAGCCGGGAGCAGATCTTTCCCGCATTGAGGAAGAGATTAAGACGATGCCCAATTATTTTGATGAATATGACACCACCGTTCATTTCATCACGGAGGAGGCGCTGAAGCGCGACCACAGCGCATTGCCGCATGGTGGGTTTGTGATTCGGAGTGGAAGAACGGGTTGGAACGCAGAAAATCATCATGTCATCGAGTACAGCTTGAAACTGGATTCCAATCCGGAATTCACATCCAGTATTCTGGTGGCCTATGCACGGGCGGCATATCGTCTGCAGCAGGAGGGTGTATCCGGCTGTAAGACGGTTCTGGATATCGCGCCGGCCTACTTAAGTGCTAAGAGCGGAGAGGAATTGCGCAAGAGCCTTCTCTAAAATCATACATGGTAAACGTCTAAGAGCCCCGCAACGGTTTGCGTTGTCTGGGGCTCTTGAGATTCTATGCATGATCCGTATCCTGCGGCATATAATGGAAAAACAAAACGAGAGGCATGCTGTATGAAACGGATGTGTTGTCTGTTTTTACTGAGCATCCTGCTGCTGGGATCTGGAAGTGGCTGCACACCGGATATATCAGAGGCAGAAGGACGTTTTGCAGGGTATTATGTTTCAGGAAGTCGGCTTCCATTGACCGAAGTGGCCGTGGCAGGATTGACACATCTGCACTTGGCATTTCTGGTTCCGAAGCAGGACGGCAGTCTGCAGAGCACGGAACTGTTCGAGCTTCATTGTCGGCAAGCCGCGCAAATCAAAGAAGACCATGAGAATTTGAAGATTTTAATCAGCATTGGCGGTTGGGGAAATTCTGACGGCTTTACAGATATAGTACGAAATGAAGAAGCGCTGGAGAATTTTCTGGACGCAGTGCGAGAATGGCTGAGGAACTACGATCTGGACGGCATAGATCTGGATTGGGAATATCCAGATCCTACGCAGAAAGAGGCATTTTGGAATCTGATCCTGGAATTGCGCAGTTGTCTGGATCGTGAGGAGGAAAGTACAGAGAAAAGATATCTGCTCAGCGTAGCGGCCCCCGCGTTTTCAGCCTTTCCGCAGGACATTCTGGAAGGACACCAGGAGGACTTTATAAAAGTCGATTATTGGAACCTGATGACTTACGACTATCATATAGGGCAGGAAGGAGCAAACGCGCCTCTCTATGCGCCGCGGAGTGAGTGTGTGGCACGCACGGTAGAGACTTATGAAAAAACAGGGATCACAAAAGAAGCCCTGAACCTGGGCATCCCTTTGTATGGAAGAGGGTGGGACGCAAAGAAGGGTTGGATACAGGCTTCTTATGATGATATTCTTCGCGACTACAAGGACTTTACCTATACGTATAATCCAATCACGCATACGCCGTATTTAATACAAGAGGAGAATTGGATCTCCTATGAGGATGTGCGATCGGTGAAGGCCAAAAGCAGATACGCGCGGGAGGAAGGCCTTGGCGGTCTTATGTTTTGGGAACTTTCCGATGATATGAAACAGACGCTTCGCAAAACAGCACGAAGCGTCTGGAAAGAAACGTAATCAGTCGAGCAATCGGAAGGAGAGTTTCACAGGCTGATGATCCGAGGAGATGAAATCCGTGGAGATGACCTGACTGGTGGCCTCCACGTTGTCGGACACGATGAAGCCGTCTACAGTTACCGTATAGGTGACGCCCTCTTCGTAAGGGATATCGGCGCCGCGGCAGCTGGGCACCTCATCGTAGTTGTCCGGAATTACAAAAGAAAAATGAGACCGCAGATCCTCTGGAGACAGCGCATAGACCCAATCAGGAATTTCCTGCTGAGAAGGAAAGAGTTCTATGGTAGAAGCGATATCGTGATTAAAATCTCCACCAGCAATGACATAATTTCCTTTTGCATATTCTTCTTCCATCACATCCAGCAGCATATCGAGCTGCTGTTTGCGGATGGTTCCGCCTTCATCATAGGCAGTCAGATGCAGAGTGATGAGAGAAAGCATCTTGTCGTTCTGTACCGGAACATAGCTGATGGTAAAGCAGCGATCCAGATCTGTCAGCCGGGTGATAAAACCATTGTCTATCGGTAGACTGCGACGCAGATTCTCCTCGATATGATAGCGGGAGAGCGTCAGAAGACCGCTGTTTACAAGCCCGTGAGGAGAGAGGATCGGATAGAACAGATAGGGAGAATGAAACGCATTCGTATAGACGGAACCATACCCGGTAAATTCCTCTATCATCATGTTCACCTGATTCACATGATAGCTGCGGGTAGAATCAGTATCTACTTCCTGCAATAGATAGAAATCGCTATCCAAAGATTGCAGAATAGAACGGCTGGTTTGTGTATTCGCGATGACACGCTCCTCACTGAATGCCCTGGAATACTGTCCCTGTGTGGGAGTGCCATCTTTCATGCGCCCTGTATCCATGAAGAAAGTATAAGTGGGCTCATACGCACCAAACCCGATATTATAGGTAACGGCGGTGTAGGTGGTTTCAGGTTCAAGAACATTTCCTGGATTATTTTCAGTAGAGAGATGGACATAGTCCGGAATCCGGTTATAGCTAAGTTGCAGGTAGAGGGCATATCCGCCAACAAGAAGTAATACAAGGAGACAGCAGGCCCCCAGGACGATCCCTGAGATTATTAATATCTTTTTCATGGAAACGCTCCTTTGATAACAAAATGGGTTCAATACTTACTATAACACAAACAGGAAGAAAATACAACAGGAGGAAAGATATGCGATATCAAATCGAAGGATTCGAAGTCGAAGTGATCTATAAAAAAATCAAAGGCATCTATCTCCGAGTAGATCCGGAGGATGGGACGGTTCGTCTCCATGTGCCGAATGGGACGACTCAGGAACAAATTGCTCAGGTTGTTCATGATCATCGGACATGGATTGCATCGCGAAAGAAACGGCCATCGGCAACAGAGGTTCAAAAAGAGGCCATGCGAGAGAGATTGAAGAGCTTGATTCCTTACTGGGAGCAGACAATGGGGCTCAGAGCCTCCCGATATACGCTGCGGAGCATGCGCAGCCGTTGGGGGAGCTGTAACCCCAAGACAGGGCATATCACATTGAACCTGGAGCTGGCAGCGCTTCCAGAAGAATGCTTAAGTTATGTACTGGTACATGAACTCAGCCACTTGTTATATCCTGGGCATGACCGGGATTTCTGGTCCCATGTGGAACGATATGTTCCGGAGTGGAAACGAATTCGCCGTTATATGAGAAAAGGAGAATAAAAAAACATGGGAGTGACTCCCATGTCGTTTCAAAGCAGGACAGGAACAGCCTGGTCAATGACCAGAGAATCCGGTGAGACCAGACTATCGAAAGCCAAGATATGAACACCCGATTCGGCGGCTCGACGGAGTGTTTTTCCGAACTGAGGATGCGTCATATCATTCGGAGAAAGTCCGCGAGCGCTTTTCATAGCAAGAACAAAAATAAGGTAGGGTTCCCAGCCTTCTTCTTTAGCCTGTATCAATCCTTGCAGATGTTTGATCCCGCGATCAGTGGGCGCGTCCGGAAATCGTGCGATTCCATCTTCACACAGCAGTGTGACTCCCTTGGCTTCGATGAGGACACGCGCTCCCACTTTAAAATCAAAACGAGAATCCTTCCATGTATATTCGGGACGAATCTCCTGGTCCGGGAAAAGCTGAGGCAGAAATTCAGCCAGTACCGCATTGGGTGCCTGACTATCTATATTGACCCAGGAGCCGTCTTGACGGCATACGCTGATCAGATCGTAGGCCGTTTTGCGCATCGGAGAATCGCAGTGCTGCACGTATATAGGGGCATGAGGGAACAGAAGCTCTCGGAGGCGCCCCGTGTTTTTAACATGTGCCAGGTGTATCTGGTCTTCGATTTGGATCCGTGCCGTGAATCGATTGAGCCGCTCCAGGAAGAGAGCGGGATACATAGATGGATACCGCATCACAGTACATACAGGTATACCGCGAAGAAATGAAGAATGCTTCCCGCGAGTACAAAGAAATGCCAAATCGAATGCATGTAGCGAATTTTACTGCCCAGTGCATAGACGATCACGCCCAAAGAGTAGGCAACACCACCGCAAACCAGAAGAATCAGGCCAGGTGTGGCCAGTGCGGCAACCAGAGGACGAATGGCAAACACAACGGCCCAGCCCATGGCCAGATAGCATACTACGGAGATCTTACTGAACTTTTCCAGGTCGATGGCATTCAGAATCATCCCGATGATGGCGGCGCCCCAGATCACGGAAAACAGAAGCCATCCGGTGGAACCATGTAGAGTCACCAAGGTGAACGGCGTATAGGTACCTGCAATCAGCAGGAAAACACTGCAGTGATCGATTACACGAAAGACACGTTTGGCCTGATTGGGTTTTAAGGCATGATAAATGCAAGACATCGTATAGAGTATAATGAGAGACAGACCATACACAATACTGGAAGTGACACCGAAAGGCGTACCATGCATCACACTGCGTACAATACATAGTATTAGACCTGCCAAAGAAAGCAGCGCTCCCACGCCGTGAGAAATCGAACTGATCAGTTCCTCTCCTAAGGAATATTTGGGAATAGAAATCCGATGCCTTTTTACGGGAACAGCTGTGGGCATGCACTCGGTAACTTGCGACATCATAATCACCCTTTCATCTAATCTTGAATACTAGATGATGCAAAAATAAATAAGCATCATCTCGATGCTTATATTATATAACGTCGATACGGATTATTCAACACCTTTTACAAAAAATTAATATATGAATCATTTTCCATCCTGAGAGGCAGCAACGCGTGATTAGGACTTGCTGGCAGCAAAGAGGGCGGCTTCTTGTATCCAGCCCATCAATTCTTCATACAGAGGAAGAGCATCCATAGATTTTTCAAAAAACGATAGAACATCTGCCTGCATATATGTTGCACTCCTTGTATGTGTATTTAGGGAGCGGGTATAGAATTCCTCCTCGGCCAGGAAATTCTATATCCACTTCTGTTGTCCATACGTACTATGTAAAAACCCGTTTTTGGGTACATTTCATTATCTAGTTTACCACATGAAAAAAGAAAAGTCTAGTATTTTTTTTAGATTATGATACAATAGGCGTTGCATGGTAGCAGTCTATATCATGGGAGAGGGAATCACGCCTCGAGCTGACCGCCAAAGAGGCTTACGGTATAGGCTGATATGCAAATAACGTCTGTGACTGGTCCGTGAGGATACCGACAGGCAGGAGGAAGAAGGAGGCGAAAGGATGCAGCCTACAGTTTGGAAAGAAGAAGAGCAGCATTTAGAAGAAACCTTGCGAGAAATCGATCGAAATATCGAGCGGTATTCCAAGGAGGCAGCTATGCTGCGAGAGGAGAATCAGGAACGATATGATACCTATCGATCTTCCGATTCGGACATGCACAACGATCTCGTGGTGGGACTCAGTTGGGAAGACCAGGTACGATTCTTGCTGCGGCAGAATCGATTTGCGGCGGATAAACCCTATTTCGGTCGAATCGATTACAAAGAGACGCAGGAAGCGAATGGAGAAAGCTTTTCCCTTTATATTGGAAAGCATGGTGTGCCCAATGGCCGCGACCAACCTTTAGTCGTCGACTGGCGAGCGCCGATTTCCAGTATATATTACGATAGCGACGTGGGAGAGAGTTCCTATTTGGCGCCGGATGGCGAGAGAATTTCTGTACGGATTGACCTGAAGAGAACTTTTGAGATCGAAAAGCGAAAACTGGTGGATTTCTATGATACCGATGTGATTGCAAACGATGATTTCCTGACCAAGTATCTGGCTAAGAATAAAGAAATCGTCCTGGGCGAAATCATTGCAACCATTCAAAAGGAACAGAATGAGATCATACGGGATACGCCATGGCATTCCGTGATTGTACAAGGAGTCGCCGGCAGCGGTAAAACAACGGTGGCCATGCATCGCATATCGTACATCCTATATAATTATCCGGAAAAGTTCAGGCCGGAGCAATTCTTTGTCATTGGCAGCAACTCCATGCTGTTGCACTATATCACAGGTGTACTGCCTACGTTGGAAGTGGATCATGTACAGGCCATGACGATGACAGAATTCCTGGAGAGTATCCTGGATCAGGACTGGAAGAAACAGAAAAAGAAGATGCGCTATGGATCCGATTTCCGTACGCAAGAAGAGCTTAGAGAAGAAGTACGGAGAACAAGGCACTTCAAGGGTTCCTTGGCATTTGTACAAGAAGCCGAGCAGTGGATCGACCAGTTAGAAAGACGATTATTAACCAGAGAAGATGCCATCCTAGAGGGAAAAGTGATCTTTCGTCAGGAAGAAGTGGAAACTTTTTGCCAGGCTTTCCCACGGATGCCGATGCAGCGAAAGATCGATGTGCTCAATAAGCGGCTGATGAACCAGTTCAAGAATGAATGTCGAGAGAGAGAATGGAGCGCCGATAAAATCCGAAAAGAGAGCATGGCTTTTCGCGGATATTATGGAAAGCCTAAGGGGAAAATTGACTTATGGGCTTACTATTTGCGCTTTCTTCAGGAGCTTTCTCCGCAGTATCCGGTTATTTTAGAAACGATTCAGACCGGTATCGTAGATCTTTATGATCTGGCGATTTTGGCACTTTTGAAAAAAAGATTGCTCGATACGGATGATTTCAATGGGGTCCGGCATATTGTAGTGGATGAGGCACAGGATTTCGGCGTCTCCCTGTTTGCCGTACTGCGGCGGATTTTCCCGGAGTGTACGTACACCATCGTGGGAGATACCAGCCAGAATATCTTCTATGATTCTGGCATGAATGAATGGCGAGAGTTAAGAGAAGAAATTTTCGCACCAGGACGTGATCGCTTTTATACGCTGGCGAAAAGCTATCGAAACACGGTGGAAATTTCACAATATGCGGGCAGAGTCCTTGAAAAATGTTCGTTTGAGACCTACAAGATTGACCCGATTCTCCGTCACGGCATTCCTGTAGAGATCAAGGAGGCAGCCGATCGGGAGGAGATGACGGCGTATACGGCAGACTGTATACGACAAATCGAAGCAAGAGGATACAAGACGATCGCCGTGATCTGCCGCACAGAGGAAGAAGTCTGGAATGCGGAGGAAGCACTTGCGAAGGTGTGTCAGATCCAGAAGGATCCAGAGGACTTTACTAACGGTGTGATGGTACTGCCCATCCATAAGACCAAGGGACTGGAATTTGATGCGGCGATTCTTTGGAACCCGAATGATCAGGCATACCCATTAGAAGATGCGGCAGCACGATTGCTCTATGTCGCGATCACACGAGCGCTGCATGAACTGCATATTTTCTATATAGGAAAACTTTCGAAACTCTTGGAATAAAGGTTGAAATGGGAAGACCCCACATGGTATAATAGGCGTGGTTTAGCAAATATCTATACCGTGGCAATTGAACCACGCCTCGAGTTTGCCGCCAAGGGGCGTCAAACTCCGAAGGAAGTCTCGTTGGGGTATAGGCGTGGTTTAACAGTTTTCTATAACCGTGGCAATAATAGGTTCGAGTGAAAAAAGCGAGGAAACGCAATGGAATATGATCGTATAGGTTGGAGTGTGCAGGAATGGTGCGACTGGTTTGATTCTGCACAGTTTGATATGGAATACGTGTACGGAGGAGATGATTTAGGGGCAAGTTATATGCCGGATCGTACCTTATGGAAAATATGGACGCCGGTTGCCCAGAAAGTCAGTCTGAATCTATACACGACAGGCAGCGACCAGGAAGCGGGCGCTGCGCGTTTGCGCCAGGTGCCGATGATTCGCGAAGCATGCGGAGTCTGGAGTATTTCTCTGGGAGGAGACTGGAAGGGAACCTATTATACGTTTTCGATCACCTGGGAGGGTGAAGAAAGAGAAGTGATGGATCCCTATGCGAAGGCTGCGGGAGTCAATGGAGATCGGGCTATGGTAGTGGATCTTACAGAGACCAATCCGGCAGGATGGGAGCAGGATACACATGTTGTGCCGGAGCATCCGACGGACGCGGTGATTTGGGAAGTGCATGTTCGAGATTTTTCCTGGGATTCTTATTCGGGCATGAAAAATAAAGGGCAGTACCTGGCTTTTACAGAAAAAGGAACGCATATTCCGGGACATCCCAAACTTCCGACGGGCGTAGAATATCTGAAGCAGTTAGGAATCACCCACGTGCAGCTGATGCCCTGCTTCGACTTCTACACAGTAGACGAGACCAGGGGGAAGGAAGATCTTTATAACTGGGGCTATGATCCCCAAAATTATAATGTGCCGGAGGGCTCCTATTCGACAGATCCTTATCATGGCGAAGTACGGATTCGTGAGATGAAGAAGATGATTCAGGCACTTCATCAGGCAGGCATCGGCGTGATTATGGATGTGGTGTATAACCACACCTATCAAAGTGATGAATCCGCCTTTCAGAAGGCGGTTCCGTACTATTATTACCGTACCTGGTCCGATGGTTCCTGGGCCAATGGTTCTGGCTGCGGTAACGAGATCGCAACGGAGCGTCCTATGGTCAGTCATTTCATTCGGCAATCTGTCAGGTATTGGGCCGAGGAATATCACATCGATGGTTTTCGATTTGATATCATGGGGCTGATCGATGTGGAGACGATGAATCGGATTCGCGAAGATCTGGACCAATTGCCCCAGGGTAAGAAAATCCTGATGTATGGAGAACCCTGGGCAGCAGAGACGCCGCAGATGCGCCGCAGCGCGGTTCCGGCCGATAAGACGCATGTTCGACTGTTAAACAGCCGTATCGCGATCTTTAATGATGAAACCAGAGACTGCATCAAGGGCAGTGTTTTTGATATGCACAGTACCGGGTTCATCAGCGGTGCCTGGTATCAGGAAAACGCAGTCCGGAGCAGTCTCCAGGGCTGGGCCGGTCCCTATGCTACCGTGAAGCTGCCCACACAGACGGTTTCCTATGTATCTGCGCATGATAACTTCACGCTCTGGGATAAACTGGTCTATGCGAAAGGACTGGCACCGAAAGGATTTGACGTGCCGAAGCTATCCTGCCTGGCGGCGAATAAACTGGCAGCCGTGATTGTTCTGATGGCGCAGGGCATTCCGTTCATGCAGGCTGGTGAAGAATTTGGGAGGACGAAAAAAGGCGATGGAAACAGCTATCGTTCTTCCAGCCAGATCAATTGTCTGGATTGGAGAAGAACCATGGAGTTTCGGGAGCTGCTGGCTTACTATCAGGGGCTGATTCAGATTCGCAAACGGTTTGCGCCGTTTCGCTGTGCGGGTGGAGACAGCATCCGAAGGATGGTCTTCTCAAAAGGCGGACCACAGGTGGTGGCTTTTACGCTTCCGGGCATCCGGGGAGATTCCTGGAGAATGGTGGCCGTCGTGCTGAATGCATCGGATCAGACAACATCGGTGGAACTTTCTGCCTGGGAAGACACGCCGCTGCCCAGCGGATGGAGTGTCAAGGCGGATGCAGAAAAAGCAGGGACAGATACCCTGTGGCGGGTAGAGGGAAACTGCATTTTTATACAGCCTAGAAGTGCGCTGATCCTGGTGGATGAGACGGAGTAGGCGGTATAAACGGAGAAAGGAATACTAAAATGAGACGACAAAGTGGTATATTGCTGCATATTTCCTCGCTTCCTTCTCGGTATGGGATTGGATCTTTGGGGCAGGCAGCATATCAATTCGTAGATTTTCTGGAGGCTTCCGGCCAGACACTCTGGCAGGTGCTGCCGATCGGGGTGACGGGATTTGGAGATTCTCCCTATCAGTCATTTTCTACTTTTGCAGGGAACCCATACTTTATCGATTTGGAAGAACTGTTAGAGCAGGATCTCCTGGAGCCGGCGGAAGTACAGGCTGCTTCACAAAACGGCAGCGTAGATCATGTAGAATATGGGATGCTGTTCGAGACACGCCTGCCATTGCTGAAAAAAGCGGCCCTGCGCGGCTATGGGCGCTATGGTGCGGAGGAACAGGATTTTTATCGGGAAAATGAGGACTGGTTGCCGGATTATTCTTTATTCATGGCGCTTAAAAAACATTTTTCTCAGAAGCCGTATTGGGAATGGCCGAAGGAGATTCGAGATCGGGAAGAGAGCGCAATGGAACATTACCGTGAACTGCTGGCGGAAGATATCCGTTCCGCGGAGTTCAATCAGTTTCTCTTTGATAGACAATGGAGAGACCTAAAAGAGTATGCATCTCGGCACGAGGTGGAGATCATCGGAGACCTGCCGATTTATGTGGCGGAAGACAGCGCGGATACGTGGAGTCATCCAGAACTCTTCATGCTGGACGAGAATCGAAGACCGACCGAGGTGGCGGGTGTTCCGCCGGATGCCTTTAGTGCGGAAGGACAGCTCTGGGGCAATCCGATTTACAACTGGGCAAAACATAAGGAAACGCGATATGCCTGGTGGGTACGACGTCTGGAGAAGGCCGTAGAGCGCCATGATCTGGTTCGAATCGATCATTTTCGCGGTTTTGCCGGCTATTATTCTGTCCCTGGCGGCAGCGTCAACGCGATCGGCGGGGAATGGAAGAAGGGGCCTGGCATGGATCTGTTCCGAACGCTCAAAGAACATATTTCGACAGAAGCATTGATTGCGGAAGACCTGGGGGTTCTGGATGAATCCGTCCGCAACCTCCTGGAAGGAACCGGGCTGCCAGGCATGAAGGTGCTGCTGTTTGGCTTTGATGGGGACGATTCGGAATATCTGTGCCATAACTATACGTATAATAGCGTGGCCTATATCGGTACGCATGATAATGAGCCGCTGAATGGATGGATTTTTAATCCCAAGACTCCGGCCGTATCTCGGCAGAATGCCATGGAGTATATGCGCCTGCGGGAAAGCGAGGGGTATCATTGGGGAGCCATTCGTACACTGATGGCTTCGGTATCGCAGCGAGTGATTTTCCAGATGCAGGATGTGCTGGGACTTGGCAATTATGCCAGAATGAATACTCCGGCGACTTCCATGGGAAACTGGCAGTGGCGGATGCGAGCCGATGTCCTGAACGATACGTTGATAACGAAACTTCGCAAGTGTGTGGAAACTTATCATCGCAATACGAAAGAATAAAAAACGCGGGTGTTTGCAGAAAATGCAGCACCCGTGTTTTTTAAGTATATACTGGCTTATGAATGCAATCCCAACATGGCACGTGCCTGTGCGGGCGTAGCCACCTCACAGCCCAAAGAACGAATCAGTTGTGCCGTATGCGCGACCAGCTCCGCATTGGTCGCGACCTGCGTATCCGGATTCAGATAATTGGAATCCTCAAAGCCGACTCGGACCGTACATGCGCCCAGACGTATGGCTTCGGCAAAGATCGTATCGTCTTTGCGCCCGAAATGTGTGATTCCCCAAAGCATTCCTTCCGGAATGAAGGAACGCAGGGCCTGGAGGGCCTGTACTGTGGCAGGCGCAGCGCCCTTGTGTCCCAGAACGATATTAAACAGGACGGGCTTCGGAAAATCATAATCTTTCAGCAGATCCAATACGGTATCGATCATGCCGATTTCAAAGACTTCGATTTCCGGGAACACATGTTGCCGGATGACTTCGGATACACAGTAGCGAACATCCTGAATGGGATTGAGATAGACGGCTTCTCCCAGGTTGACGGAACCGACATTAAGGGAGCAGGTCTCTACCATGGGATCATACAGAGGTGCGCAGCGTTCCTGTATGGTCAAATCCGATACACCGCCCGTAGAGGCTTGAATGATGATGTCAGATTCCTGCCGAATATAACGGACGGTTTCCTGAAACACGGAAAGGTCCGGGGTCAATGCCCCATGCGCATCCCGGATATGAAGATGCACTTGAGCGGCGCCTAGTTTTGCACTCTCAATCACATCGCGCGCAATGGCACGAGGATCTATATGTTGATCTCCCGCATTGACGGGCGCGACGGAGATCAGGACTTGTTGTGGCATGATGATTCCCCCTTCGAAGAATAGGATAGTGTCTCGACGATCCGGCGCAAGGAGTCCGCTTCTCCCACATTGCCCGGGAAAATGATATAAGGAAGGCCTGGAAAACGGCTTTCCGGTCCTGTCTGCCATACGGGGATTCCGGGAAGAATCTGCCCCATGACAAGCGCGCGGTGAACCTTCAGGGCTTTGGTCCCAATATCGCTGGATGTGATGCCGCCTTTCGCGATGATATAGGCTGGCTGATGAGTCAGGCGCGCCACAATATCCGTGATCGCCGTGCTGATTTTTACAGCGATGATAAGGTCATCTTCCGGATTCCCAGTACCCGCATCGATTCGTTCTCGCCGGGTCATGATGACTACCGTGCGTCCTTTTGCGATCAGACTGTCAGCCTCACGAACGACACGCTCGATTTCCTGCGCAAAGGCTTCAGCCTCAAGAACCAGATGCTGATTGAAGGTGACACACTGAACATCAGGCAGCTGCAGGAGCGCTTCGAGCTGCGCCGTTGTTTTTTTCGTATGGGATCCGGCCACTATGAGGCCTCCCTGCCCGTTGACATGTAGATCCTGTGCGGTCAGGAGCGGCCGGGGAGAAACATCTCCCAGGACACGAACCAGGGAAGCTGAGGAACGAATCAGAAAACGCTTGCCAGCCGCGATCGCACGATAGTAGGCAACCGCAAATACTTCCAGATCGGCATAATCCAGGGCATTGACAATGACGTGTCCATAGTCATGGAGCCCCATCAAAATGTTGTAGATCAGATAGTAATCCTCATTGAGCAGCATTTCCAACGAGATGCTGGCGACGGAATCGGCTTTTACTTTGCCCTGTGTCTTCTCCTCGATATATTCTTTCAGGTCGGAGGCCTGATAGCCAAAGGTTTTGTCCTTGGCGAATTCTGTCTGTCCAGCCGGGATCAGCTGATCATGATCCGCCACATAATGAATGTCGGAGGCGGTATAACGTCCACCCTCTAAAAAGAAGGGACATAGAATTTCTCCATCGAAATGTAGCTGGAGAGCGTCCTCCAACGTATGTTTCATCAAAAGCGGTTCTAGCGGATAATGTCCGCGCAGGGTAGAGTCTCCGCGTAAAATGACCTGGAAAGGGATATGGGTCTCCTGGGAGACAGTTGCCAGATCCAGCGCAATCTGACGATGCAGCGCCGTGGTCTCTTCTTCGGTAAGTCCCCGGGAATTGGTCAGTAAGTAGAAAAGACGTTCTGGACGAGAGAAGCCTTCTCGAATACTTGCCAGCGTACAATCCGTATAGACATAAATATCATGTACCGTCTGCACACCGGTAGGATCATCATCCAATACCACGATCTTTCCAGGATGTTTTTCAATTTCCCGATGCAGCAGAGCCTCCACGGGAACCGGATCCAGATGGGGAAGGGTCTTTGTCAGATCCTGTAATGTAACAGTCTGCATAGGAAGCTCCTTACTCTTTATCATATTCGTCTCGAATGGCATTCAGACAAAGCTGGGGGCTGGCATACACCGGGATAGAAACCATCTGCCCCAGTTTCTGTTCCATGCGCGCCATAGAGCCCTGTGCCAATAGAATACAATCCACCTTTTCTGCCAATGCCATGACAGTTTTAGCAATACATTCATCATGGAGCTCCGGCTTACCATCGACCAGTGCCTGATAGGCGCCATCGGCCAGGCCATCTACCGGTGTCACAGTCTTTCCCAGCTTTTCCGCCTCAATCTGTAACAGCCGCATGGTAGGATCCAGCGTGGATCGCAGCGTAGCGACGACACCGATGACCGAACTCTCGGACACGGCTTTACGAGCCATGGCTTCATCAATACGTACGATGGGAACCTGTACCTGCTTGCGTCCCTCATAGACCACGTCTCCTACAGAAGAACAGGTATTGAGAATCACATCGGCACCCATGGCTTCTGCCGCCTTATAATAAGAAATCAGACGTTGATAAATCTCAGGGGTAGGAGATCCTGCTTCTTTGACCTCTCCGATGATCTGATCGTCGATGATGCTGATCAGCCGCCAATCCGGCAGCGTACGATTGATGACAGCTTGCAGGGGATCTGCCAGTCCCTTTCCGGTATAGATTGCAGCGATTGTTTTTTTCATAATGACCCTCCTGAATGATAGATCGGAGATGGGCGCCTTCAGGCGG
>DBQQ01000006.1:248801-253396 GCA_002305315.1 Clostridiales bacterium UBA1390 | reverse complement strand
CAGGCGGCCATCTCGAGGCGTGGCAAGAAATCGACGATTCAAAATATGCCATGCCACGCCTATTATACCATACAAAGACCGGAAAATACATGCATATTTTTAAAAAAGCACAATATAAATAAGGAGAGGAGGTGTCTTCTATATGGAAAGTGAAAAAATGGCCTGGGATCTGCGAGTACAGTGTATGGACAACCTGGACGCGCAGAGCAGACAATCGGCGCCATCGTTTTTAGCCGCGTCAGATTTGTTGGCAGTTTTATCGGAGGAAAAAATACCGGTCAGAGTCAGTCCGCATCATCGGGCCGTAGACTGGATCCAACGGGTTGGGCCTCATCTGGTAGATTCGCCAGAAGAATGGATTCTGACGGAAGATCAGGAGTGGATGGACGAGGCCATGTGGAATCAGTATGAACAGCCGAAGGGAAAGATTTTCATTGATTATCACAGAAGTCAGGCCTTTGCGGGGCTGCGCACAAAAGAACCTCATGCAGCCCCATTTGCTGAGAAATGGAAAGCATTGGGGTATCATGTGCAGGAAACAGATGGGCACGATCATGTTCGGATGATGGAGATTTTAAAACAGGCGACAGGAGAAGCAGAGGTATTGATTTTTCATACGAAACTGCCGAAACTTTACACAGAAGAAGAGAAGAATATTGACGAATCCTTAGGGGAAATGATATACTAGACCTGAAAGGGTGATAGAGAATGATAGATATTCATTCCCATATTTTACCGGGCGTGGACGATGGGTCTCCGAATCTGGAAGAGTCGATTCGGATGGCTCGGATTGCGGCCCGCAGCGGGACAAGTTGTATTGTGGCCACGCCGCATTTTAATATACCGGGAGAATGGGAGGATCCGGAGAGGATTCGAGCGGCTTACCAGGAACTCACCATGGAGCTGTCTAGACAAGAGATCCCCTTGCAGCTCCGGCTGGGGATGGAGATCTTCGGAACGGAGGATGCACCGCAGCGCCTGATGGATCAGGAACTGTGGGGCTATGAAGGAACACAGTATATTCTGATCGAGTTTGACTTTGATGAAAATCCAGATACCGTATTTTATATACTGGATGAGATTCACGACTTAGGATATGTGCCGATTGTAGCCCATCCGGAAAGATATCGTTTTGTACAGCGAGATCCGGAGATGGTATATGAGTGGCGCATGAGAGGATATGGGGCACAGGTCAATAAGGGCAGCCTTATGGGGCGGTTCGGTCGAGGACCGGAGGAAACCTCCCATGCGCTTGTGGCCAGGAGTCTGGTGACGATGGTCGCGAGTGACGCGCATTCCTCGCGGATGAGAACGCCGGATATGCGGGAAGTGTGGGACATGCTTTCGGCGGAATACGCCCCTCATGTGGCCCAGAGACTGATGCAGGACAATCCGGCGCACATCCTGCGTGGAGAACCTTTTGAGACGGGACATCCAAAAAGTTTTTTTGAAAGGTAAAAGGAGAGAGCCGTGGACAAGCAAAAGATGATCTATTTTGGCGGAGATTATAATCCCGAACAGTGGGATGAGGAAACGATTCAAAAGGATATGGAGCTGTTCAAAAAGGCGCACGTAAACCTGGTGGTGCTCCCCGTATTTGGGTGGGCGAAACTGGAGCCGGAAGAGGGCGTCTATGATTTCGAATGGCTTCATCGCATTGTGGATCTTCTATGGGAGAACGGTATTCACGTCTGCATGGCGACGCCGACGACGGCGCAGCCGGCCTGGATGTCCAAGAAATATCCTGAGGTACTCCCGGTGGATATTCAGGGACGAAAGCGTACCCATGGCATGCGCGTATTCTTCTGCCATAACAGCGCGAAATATCGAGAACGTGCGGCAGCCTTAGCAGAACAGATGGCTTCTCATTTTGCCAGTCATCCGGCTCTGGTAGGCTGGCATGTGGCGAATGAATATGGTACATACTGTTATTGTCCCACCTGTCAGGCAAAGTTCAGACAGTGGCTGAAAGAAAAGTATAAGACGCCGCAGGCATTGAATCAGGCATGGAATCTGGCTTTCTGGGGCCGGCAGATCTACAGTTTCGAAGAAATGGAGCTGCCAACAGAATTAAATGATGATTATCGTTTCTATCCACCGATTCAGCAGGATTACCTGAAGTTTACAACGGACAGCGTGATCGAGTGTTTTGAGAATGAATATCAGATTCTCAAGAAGTATACACCCAATCTGCCCGTGATGACAAATATGTCCGGCTACATTAAGAAGCTGGATCAGTTTGAACTATGCAAACATCTGGACGTGGTGGGATGGGACAACTATCCATGGCCTTTTGAAGATCGTTCTTTAGCCGCCTTGAAGCACGATATCATGCGGGGACTGAAACAGGGACAGTCTTATTGGGTGACGGAGCAGTCTCCCAACCAGCAGAACTGGCAGCCCTATAATGTCTTGAAACGTCCAGGAGAGATTCGCCGCTTAGCCTATCAGGGCCTGGCGCATGGTGCGGACACGGCCCTCTTTTTTCAGATGCGGCAGTCTATAGCAGGCCAGGAAAAGTTTCATGGTGCATTGATTTCTCATGCGGGTCATGAAAAAACACGCACGTTCAGAGAGATGACCCAGATCGGGGAAGAACTGGAGAAACTGGGAGATCGTTTGGTCGGCGCCCGTACCAAGGCCAGAGTGGGTCTTATTTTTGACTGGCATAACTGGTGGGCTGTGGAGCTCTGCAGCGGTCCCTCTAAGGACTTACAGTATTTGCCACAGGTGCAGAAATACTATAAGGCATTTTATGAGAGAAACATTCCTATCGATGTCTTGCGATATGATCAAGATCTTTCCTCGTATGATCTGATCATCACGCCCTGTCTGTATCAGATGCGAGGGGATCTGAGCGAAAGGATCCGAGCCTATGTTCAAAAGGGCGGAACCCTGCTGACATCTGTATTTAGCGGGATTGCCAAGGAAAACGATCAAGTCATTTTGGGTGGATATCCCGGTGGCCTGAGAGAAGTGCTGGGAATCTGGATCGAAGAGACGGATGCCCTGCCGCCGCACATGAATAATCGAATGCATATCTTGCCATCGACGAAATTCTCGCAGGATTCGTATGCCTGTTCCATGTTGTATGATCTGATTCATCTGGAAGGAGCCGAAGCACTAGCTGTGTACGAGAAGGAATTCTATGCGGATATGCCCTGCGCCACGGTCCATACCTATGGAAAAGGAAAGGCATACTATGTGGGAACGGATCCGGAACAGGCATTTATTGATGAATTATCTGGACAGATTTGTCAAGACCTGGGACTTCAGGCTCCGCTGGAAGTCCCTGATGGCGTGGAATGTACAAAACGAGATAACGGCGAAAGAAGCTTTTATTTTCTGATTAACCATCGGTCCGATGCTGTCACGATCCAGCTGCCGAGGGCATTTTCAAATGCTTTCACAGGAGAGACTTGGCAGGGAGAACGGCAGCTAGCCGCAGGAGACACCTGGATCTTGGAAGGCCAATAGTTTCTTACCTTCTCCGTCCCCTTGGAACCTTGCAATTAAGCCACTTTTGTGCTATAATCCCCCTTTACGAAAGGGGGATTTTTATGGAAGATATTGCCATTCGCATCGTGAAGCTGATGCAGGAAATCAAGCAGTGCGTGACCTACAGCATCTCAGCCAAGCGCTCCAAAGGGACGCAGAAGACCCAGTACTATTATCAGTACACAGAAGATCACAAGCGCAAGCAAAAGCTCATTCCTTCGAAAGACGTGAAACAGGTCCTGGCAGACTTCGCACGCAAGCAGGAATTGAAACGACAGCTCAAGGCACTGCAGGCCAGCGTGCCATGCGAANNCGGGATCCCTTCGACCCCGAGCAGATGAAGCCTCGCAATGAACCCAACGTCTACCTGGATGGCACGACGCGTGACTCCAAGAGTGAGCTCATCATTTCGCTGCTTCTGGAGCTCTTGAAGATCACCTATTACTACAACACCGAGCTACAGACACGCGACGGAAGCTATCGCAAGCCGGATTTCATCTTGAAGAATCAGATTCTCTGGGAACACCTGGGGAAAATGGACGATGCTTCTTATGCTGTTGTTCAGCGTCAGAAGCTGAAAGAATACAGGGCCCTTGGCATCGACAAGCTGATGTTCACGACAGAGATCTACAATCCTGAAAAGAAGACCTCTGTGCTCAATTTGCAGGAGATCGTGAAGAAATTTGTAGAGTTCCAGCTGATTTCTACGCGTCTGGCCAGGAGCCTGTTCCGAAAAACAAGAGCCCAGAATCGGAAGCCGATTAGAATGAGATATGACGCCCAATCCAAAGCGGACTGGAAAAATATGTAAATAATGAAAAATTGGCTTCTTCCGGGTTCGAAATCTGTCCCTATGCGAAAATGAAGCCTCAGACCCCAGGAAGGGGATTTTTTTATGTCCTGATGCTGGAAGAAACTGGGAAATTGTATCTGATTGCTGGGCCTGTATACTCGAATTTTCAGAATCTGGGCAGGTTCGTGGTCGATAGCGTATACAGTATACTCAATTTTTCAGGGTCCAAGCAGGTTCCTGGTCTGGAGCGTATACAAGATACTCGAAAAAACTGGGCCTCGGGCAGAACCTGTATACACAAATT
>DBQQ01000006.1:0-248793 GCA_002305315.1 Clostridiales bacterium UBA1390 | reverse complement strand
TAGCGTATACAGAAAGCTCGAAAATCTCGGGTCCCGGGCAGAATCTGTATACTCAAAAATTCAGGTCCCGGGCAGGCTCCTAATTAATGGCGTATACAGCATGTTCGAAAATCTCGGGTCCCGGGCAGAATCAGTATACTCAAAAATTCAGGGCCCGGACGGGTTCCGGGTCTGGAGCGTATACAAAAAGCTCGAAAAGCCCGGGTCTGGGCAGAATCAGTATACTCAAATTTTCAGAGCCCAGGCAAGCTCCTGGTCGATAGCGTATACAGAAAGTTCGAAAAGCCTGGATTCAGGCAGAACCTGTATACTCAAATTTTCAGGGCCCAGGCAAGCTCCTGGTCGATAGCGTATACAGAAAGTTCGAAAAGCCTGGATTCAGGCAGGATCTGTATACTCAAATTTTCAGAGCTCGGGCAAGCTTCTGGTCGCTGGCGAATACAACATGCTCAAAGAGCCCGAGCCCCGGGCGAAATCTGTATACTCAAAAATTCAGGGCTCGAGCAGGTTCCCAGTCCAGGGCGTATACAGAAAGCTCAAAAAATCCCGGGCCCAGGCAGACTCCAGATAGACTAGTTTTATGCCAGATTGAGTATGCAGGCCCGGTTTCATATCTAGGAGCGTATATAGCCTCTGGAATTGTATACGCTACAGAGTGTGATGTGGAAATTGCGACAAAAAGAAGAGGCTGCCAATTGGCAGTCTCCCTGTGACATTTTATTCGGATATGAACATTCGATACATGGCTTCTAGACAAATTTGAGCATGAAGTTTCAGGTTTTCGATCGATGCACGCTCATTGCAGTCATGTGCATGAGAGGAAAAGCCGGGGAAGGAAGCGCCAAAGGCGACTCCTTTGCCAAACATTTGTCTCGCGTAGGTACCTCCGCCCATAGAGTATAAGGTGCAAGGCGTACCGGTGATGTCTTCATAGGCGCCAGAAAGCAGACAAATCAAGGAACTCTCTTTGGGGAGATACAGTGGTTCATCGTTATAAAGCAGATGAAACAGGAGTCCGGCTTTTTCAGTACGTTCCCTAAGAATGGCGATGATGTCGGATCCCTTCTGCGTAGCAGGATATCGGATATCTACTGTAAAATTGGCGCCTTCGGCATCGGCATGAACCAGACCTAGGTTAAAGGTTAGCGGTCCGCTGACTTCATCAGCACAAGAGACACCATATAGGGATCCATCGTATGTCAGACCGATGGCATCATGGATCCAAGTGAAGAAGGATCCCAGTCGAGTATCGAAAACAGAGTACAGGAGTTCGATCAGGTTGGCAGCTGCATTCACACCATTTTCGGGAGAAGAGGCATGTGCTGCTTTTCCCTGAGACAGGATGAATAGACCTTCTGGACGTTCTTCCAGGGAGAACGCCGGGATAGAAGATATTTTCTGACGGAGGAGATCCGTATCCTGAGAGGTACACTGCAGAAGAGCGCTTGCCTTGTAAGGAACGGCGTTGACGACAGTACCAGCCTCAAAATGAGATATGATGGGGGAGGCTTCACCGGAGACCTGAAAACGAAGCAAGCCTTTTTCGCAGTGACAGATGCCATAGCGTCCGTCTGGGGTGAATCCCATGGTAGGATGCTGCTCCTTAGCAAAATAATGAGTCATGTCGTCCATGCCGATTTCTTCGCCGGAACCGAAGACGACGCGCAGTTTGCGGTTTCCTTTTATACCGGCTTCTTTCAAGGCGCGCAGGCAATGCAGGGCGATGATAGCCGGCCCTTTGTTATCCGAGACACCGCGGCCAAAGAGCAGCCCGTCTTTTTCAACCATCTGGAAAGGATCCGTATCCCAGCCTTCGCCAGCTGGAACCACATCCAGATGTGCCATGACGATGGCATTTTCGTCTCCTTCGCCATACTGGGCGTGTCCTGCATAGTAATCCACATTTTGTGTTTCGAGCCCATACGAACGAGCCAGTGCCAATGCAGTATCTAAAGCACGAGCCGGTTCTTTGCCATAGGGATATTTTCCATCTGCTGGTCCGCAAACGGAGGAGATGGCAACCAGTGTGCCGAGATCTCGCAGGATATCATCCCAATAATCCAGAATCTTGTTTCCAAAAATCATGTTTTATACCTCCTGTGTTACGTTGTTTCGCGCGGCTTCTTCATGGTGAGCCCGATTCGATTGCGATCCAGATCCACACTGAGCACCCATACAGTCACGATGTCTCCGACTTTTAGGACATCGGCAGGGTGTTTGACATATTCTTTTCGGATCTGTGTGATATGAACCAGTCCATCCTGATGCACACCAATATCGACGAAGGCGCCAAAATCGACTACATTTCGTACCGTACCCTGCAGCTCCATTCCGACCTTGAGATCCTTGATGTCTTTGATATCGCTTCTGAGATCCGCAACGGGAATCTCTTCCCGCGGATCACGTCCCGGTTTTCTTAGCTCCGTCACAATGTCTCTGAGAGTAGGCAGACCGATACCCAGTTCCTGGGCCACGACTTCTTCTCCGCCTTGTTCCTGAATCTTCTCCGGCAAGTCGACATATCCGGCAATGGCGGAAGCTGTCTTTTGATAGCCGCATTGTTTGAGCAATGCGGAAGCCGCCTTATAGGATTCCGGGTGTACCGCAGTATGGTCAAGGATGTTATCGCTTTCCGGAACGCGGAGGAAACCGGCACACTGTTCAAATGCTTTCGGTCCAAGCTTGGAAACCTTTTTCAGCTCTGCGCGGGAATGGAAGGCTCCATTTTCTTCGCGATAGGCCACGATATTTTTAGCAATAGTTGGCGTGATGCCAGCCACATTTTTCAGAAGCGAAGGAGAAGCCGTATTCAAATCTACGCCGACCGTATTGACACAGTCCTCGACAACACCATCCAACGTTTCGCTCAGGCGCTTTTGGGGCATATCGTGCTGATACTGCCCGACACCCACCGATTTTGGATCGATTTTCACGAGTTCTGCCAAGGGATCCTGAAGCCGATGTGCAATGGATACGGCGCTCCGAAGGGTTAGGGCCAGATCAGGATATTCTTCCGCCGCCAGTTTGGAGGCAGAGTAGACCGACGCGCCCGCCTCGCTGACCACCATATAGCGTACCTTTTCATTCAGACCTTCTTCCTGAAGAAACTCCGCCGTGAAGATTTCGGTTTCCTTGGAAGCGGTTCCGTTTCCTATGGCAATCAATTCTGCATGATATTTGTCAATGAGGCGGCGCAGCGTATGCTTAGACTCTCGAATCTTAGCCTCGCTGTGGGTAGGGTAAATCACGGTAGTCTCCAGTACGCGGCCGGTGGCATCGACGACGGCTGTCTTGCATCCGGTACGATAACCGGGGTCCAATCCGATCGTGACTTTTCCTTTTACAGGAGGTTGGAGCAACAGCTGACGCAGATTCATACCAAAGACGCGAATAGCACTCTCCGAAGCCTGTTCGGTTAGGGTACTGCGAATCTCGCGTTCCAGCGCCGGAAAAATTAAACGGATATATCCGTCCAACGCGGCATTTTTTACGGTTTCACAGCATAAAGAAGTATTGTTGCGCACATACGCCTTGGTGATGATACGCTGTGCCTTGACTTCGTCCGTCTCAATGGAAACACGTAAGAATCCTTCTCGTTCTCCACGGTTGACGGCCAGAACGCGATGCGATGCAATGTTTTTTACACTTTGATGAAAATCATAATACATGCTGTAGACGGAAGGCTCTTCTGTGGTGCCTTTAGAAACCAGTTGACCATCTTCCATCATTTCTTCACGCAGACGTTTACGCAGATTCGCATCGTCGGAAACCTGTTCGGCAATGATATCCATGGCGCCTTGCAATGCTTCTTCGTCTGTAGGAACACCCTTCTCTTCATTTATATATGCGGAGGCCAGCGTCAGAGGATCTGGACTTTTTCTATGCTGAGCCAGGATCTCTTCGGCCAGAGGCGCAAGGCCCTTTTCTTTTGCAACTGAGGCACGGGTTTTCCGTTTGGGACGAAAAGGACGATAGATATCGTCGATTTCGGAGAGCGTCTGTGCCTTCGATAAGGCGGAGGCGATCTCATCGGTCATGGCGCCGGCTCCTTCGATGAGAGAGTATACACTGTCTCGTTTTTCATCGAGGCTTCGTAAATAAGTTAGTCGGTCAGAGAGCTCACGTATTTTTTGATCGTCCAAAGAACCATGGGTTTCCTTACGGTAGCGTGCAATAAAGGGAATGGTATTGCCCTCATCTAAGAGGTCGATGACGGCAGTCACTTGCCATTTTTCCAAATCAAACTGAGTTGCCAGTGATTGGGCATAATCTGTGTTCATATAAGAATCCTCACTTTCTCAATCAGCGGATTGAAAGCATACCGCACGAGGCGTGGCGCAGCCCCTGCGGTATGGAAAACTTTCAATCCACGCCTATTATACCACACCCCGAGAGAAAGCGCCAGATTGAGAAATTGGATATTCTGTATAAAGGGAGCATTCCTAAAAAGGCACCTTTAGAAAAGTTTTATAAAAGTCACTGGAACTTAATAGGGGGTTCATGAATTGGTTACAAATTTACAGTACAATAATACTGCCGGGGTTCGGCGATTCTCTGAATCGCGCGAACGAGGGGCACAGAAAACGAGCAGGAGGTGAGTGAATGAACATAGCGTTTTTTCTGACCCCAAAAAGTGAGGTAGTGTATCTATCGAAGAAAATGACACTGCGTCAGGCGATGGAAAAGATGGAATATCATCGGTACAAGGCTATACCGATCTTAGATGAGGATGGCGGCTACTATGGTGTTTTGACGGAGGGCGATATTCTGTGGGAGATGAAGCGGAATCCGCAGCTGACATTTCAGGAGACGGAGAAGCTGTATATCGAGAGTATTCCTCGGTACTGGCAGTATAAACCGGTTCCGATCAGCGCGACTATGGATAGCCTGGTGACGGTGGCAGGCATGCAGAGCTTCGTTCCCGTAGTGGATGACAGCGGCATCTTCATCGGAATCATAAAAAGAGGGGATATCTTAAATTATTGTTACAAGCAGATGAAAATCAGCGTGGAAGCTTGTTCGTAAGCTGACATGATCCATACAGCATAAAATAAAAGAGCTGCCGCTGCCGGCGCGTATCGTGCCGGCGGATGGCAGCTCGTCCAGTTTATAGGAGAATAGGATGCCCTAAATCGGCGGCCTCCTGGGCCTTCAGTGCCACATAGGTGCTGTACAGACTATCTTCTGGCGTGATGAGGCAATCCGTACCACCGTTCAGTGCATGCATGAAGTCTTCAAAGAGAAGGCGAGGAAAATGCCGCAGCGGAAGGGGAGAACGACCATCTTCCTGATCGTTCATCAGGTAGACTTGATCTTCCCTGACCTCCAGGATTCCTGTTGTACCTACGATGCGCAAACGATCATCTCCGTGGCTGGGAGCCCCTTGGGGACGGTAATAATCCGTATTCACATGTGCCAGGATATCCCCTTCCAGTTCCATCAGCGTGATGGCAGTCATCTCCAGACTTCCGTTGCCTCGATTCTCCAGACTGCTTTGCGAGGAGAAGACGCGGCGGCACCGTTTGCCACAGATCCACAACATCCAGTCAATGGCGTGAATCGACACCCAGGGAATCGTTCCGCCATACTGATCTCGATGAGAAAAGAATGCGGGACGAGTTCCTAGTTGGTAAGACTTCTGACTGTTCATCATTCGGATTTGACCGATGGCGCCTTCCTGCACGAGGCAGCGCGCCGTATAGAAACAATCCATGTATCTGGAGGTCTGCATAGCCCAAAAGAGCGGAGCATTCGGCGCACGCAGCACATTTGCCAGTGCATTGTACTGTTCCTCGGAAATCGACACCGGCTTTTCGCAGAAGACCGGTATGCCTCGTTCCAAAGCGGCGATGGCATCCGGCGTGTGCCGGCAAAACATGCCATCAGACACCAGAATATCGGGATGTACCGTATCGAGCATGACCTCCAGGGAGGGATATTCCGGCAGATTCAAATGGCGGATCGCGTTCATCTTCTCCGCATCATAGGTTTTACAAAATCCGGACAACTCCACCTGGGGCAGACGGGAAAGGGCCGCGATTACACTGCCGGAATGGCCGCTGCCACCAGAAAAACAGACTTTCATAGCAGCACCTCCCGTAAACGCTTGGCATTCTCTTCTGGTAATTTCAGTTCGTATTCCGTATCCGGTACGGCCCAGGAATATCCCAGTTCGTAGGGAGATTTATCCTGCAAGAAACAGTCCATCAACTGTGTATAGAGTCCGTGAACATATTGTCCTGGATTATATCCCTCACTATGATAGACCATCTCCGCAGGAAACGGCTGAATGGGGACTTCGGCAAAGAGAGAGTTGCAGACATTGGAGAAAGGCAGTGTGGTAGCTGCATGACAGGGAATACCATTTTCAGGATGCCGGCAAGCTTCCATCATATCGCTCAGCTTCTCCACGGTGACATCCCGTTCTCCGACAGAATCGTAATCGATCATACTGCCGTCTTCAAAGGTGACGCGCAGATGTCCGTCTGTCTCTCCATAATCCATCAGGATGGTGGCCACTGCCTTTTCAAAGGTCATCTCGATCGTCAGATAGCGATCCCGATCTGCGCTGTGCGTCAGGTAGAGAGAATGCGTCACATCATCCTCAAAGACACACTTCACACTGCAGGTGTCAAATGTAGAAATATCCTTGGCGCGATATAGGGATGCCTTGATCCTGCTGGGCATACGAGCCGTATCCATACGATCCCCCAATAGAAATAGGCCAAAATGCAAATAATGTGCGGTCGCATTGGAAATGATACTATCCAGCAGCAGAGAGCCATCCGGCGCATACATATGTCCATGCCATTTACTGTAGTAGGCGTCGGAACGCATCCAGGAGATGAATGTCTTAAATGCGACAGGTTTTCCCAGACGGCCGTCCAGAATATCCTGTTTCAGTGCCCTGACACGGCGACTAAAGGACCACTGAAAACCGACGCCCAGAAAAAGCCCTGCGTTCCTGGCTTCTTCTTCCAGCTTTGCCACATCTTCTGCAAAAACGGTAAGAGGTTTTTCGCAGAGGACATGGGAACCATGGGCCAGTGCGGTACGGATTTGCTCCATATGTACGTAGACGGGAGAGACGATACAGACAAGCTGCGCCGTATGCTCCTGATAAAACTCTTCCAGTGTATTATAGATGGGAATGCCGCGAGCCACGATCTCGGCATAGAGAGTAGAATTGGACGCGTAGGGATCGATGATACCGACAAGATCATATCCTTCCGGATTCATATTGCCCCATAGAGCGTTCAAATAGGTACGGGCAAAGCCCCCGGCCCCTACCATGGCTAATGTTATTTTTTCCATTTTTGGTAACCCCCAGTGTATGTTTTATTCTTCTCCGACAAAATCCTTACGCATCGGTGTGAAGGTATCAATGAGTTTTCCCTTTTGGATACAGACACATCCATGGGGAACATTCGGCTGCTTGAGCAGTGTATCGCCTGCGTGGACGCGTTTGACCTCATCTCCTATGGTGAATTCAAACTCACCCTCGAGGATATGTGTCAATTGAATATGCGGATGAGAGTGCATGGCACCGACTGCACCTGTATCGAACTCCAGATAGGCCTGCATGATCTCGTCACAGTAGGCAAGAATCTTGCGGCGTACACCGCCGCCCAGGTCCTGGAATGGAATCTGATCAAAAAAGGTAAATGCGTCATTTTTCATAATAGAGAATACCTCCTGGATAAAAAAATTGTTAGTTCTATTATACAAGGAATGGAAAAAGGAATCAAGTCCAGATTCGGAAAATTTCTAAGGATTCCTTAAGGTGTGACCATCTGCCTTGACAAGCGGTTTATTTTTGAGTAGAATGGGATCTGGTCAAAGGGTATATTTCTACGCAGGAGTGGAGGGACGAAATGGAACGAAATCAATTACAGAGCTTTTTCTTGACACTGCCGAATATGACGCAGGATACTGAGCATCTATTTGATCGAATCAGTCAGTTTCAGGAGATTATGATGATGTATAGTTGCGCGGCACGAGAGATGCGGACAAAACTAGAAGTCCTGAATGATGATTTTTCTGTGCGCTATCGTAGAAATCCGATAGAGATTATAAAAACAAGGATCAAGACGCCCGGGAGTCTGTTTCAGAAAATTATGAAGAGAGGGCTGGAAGTCAGCGAACATACTCTTTTGAATGAGATTCATGATATTGCCGGCGTGCGTGTGATTTGTTCATTTATTGATGATATTTATGAAGTGGCCAGGCTTCTGGTGGGCCAGGATGATGTGACACTGCTAGAAACAAAAGATTATATTCGGCATCCAAAACCCAATGGATATCGGAGTTTACATTTGATTCTGCAGATTCCGGTTTTTTTCGCGGACCGCAAACAGAAGATGACCGTAGAAGTGCAGATTCGCACACTGGCTATGGATTTCTGGGCCAGTCTGGATCATGAGCTGCATTATAAGCATGAAGAAGGCTCTGAATTACAGGATGTGGAGGAAGAATTACGACAATGTGCGGATGTCATTGCGAGAACGGATGAACGAATGCAGAATATCCGTAAGCGAATCTATGGAGAAGCTACGTGGGAAAAGAAACAGGAGGTAGAAGATGGAGTTTGTGATTCGGAAAGCGACGGAGAATGAGCTTCCGTTGGTGCTGCAGTTTATACGGGAGATTGCAGAATATGAGAAGATGTCAGATCAGGTGGTTGCGACGGAAGAGCTACTGCGTGAGTGGCTGTTTGAGAAGAAGATTGGAGAGGTTCTGATCGGTTCCCAAGATGGCGTCGATGCCGGATTTGCGCTGTATTTTCATAACTTTTCTACATTTATGGGCAGAGCTGGTCTATATCTGGAGGATATTTACGTGCGTCCCGAATTTCGGGGACAGGGACTGGGAACGCAGTTTTTTCGGAAACTGGCGCAGATTGCCGTGGAGCGCGGCTGTGGACGTATGGAGTGGAGCTGCCTGGACTGGAATGAACCGAGCATTGCCTTTTATCGAGCCATGGGAGCCGTTCCTATGAGCGATTGGACGGTCTACAGACTTACAGGGCCCACGCTGGAGGCATTAGGGAAGAGCGATGTATAAGATACTCATTGTGGAGGATGATGAGACCATCGCATCGACGGTGGAGAAACGAATCACAGCCTGGGGATACGAAGCCAGGCGGGTTTTGGACTTTCGAAATGTGATCAGCGAATTTGCTGCGTTTGATCCGCAGCTTGTGTTATTAGATGTGATGCTGCCTTTCTATAACGGGTATCATTGGTGCAACGAGATCCGAAAAATCTCCAAGGTTCCGTTCATTTTCCTTTCTTCCGCGGCGGATAATATGAATATTGTGATGGCTATGAATATGGGGGGAGACGACTTTGTGTCGAAACCCTTTGATCTGGATGTGCTGATTGCTAAGATCCAGGCGGTACTGCGGAGAACCTATGATTTTAATGGACAAACCGGCCTCTTGGAACATCGCGGCGCTATTTTATCCATGTCCGATGCGGTGCTGACATATCAGGGAGAACGAGTGAATCTCACCAAAAATGAGTATCGGATTCTGCTGACTCTCATGGAAAATAAAGGAAAGATTGTCAACAGGGATTTGTTGATGACCAAGCTATGGGAAACAGACAGTTTTGTGGATGAGAATACACTGACGGTCAATGTGACCAGGCTGAGAAAGAAACTGGCAGAAGCCGGATTAGAGAACTATATCATAACGAAAAAAGGTATAGGATATATGGTGGAATAGCATGAAACGAAACTGGATCATATCGTATTTTCGGCAGCATCGCTATGGAATCTTTTGTTTCTTTATCTTCTGCATTTTGTGCGGTATTATTTTTTATCTATATCATTTGGAAGTGGAAGCGGTTCTGTATGCGGCGCTCCTATGCGCTTGCATCGGGGCCGGTTTCTTATGGAAGGATTATACAGCCTATTTGCGCCGACATCGCCAACTGACAAGGATGGCAGAGAAGTTTTTAGTAGGGTTGGAAGATCTGCCATCCCCGGAAAACATTATTGAAGAAGATTATCAAAGACTCCTGCTGCAGGGATTAGAAGTACAGCGAAGTCAAACGCTGAAACAGGATGCGCAGCGTGCTGAGATGATGGAATATTACACATTGTGGGTGCATCAGATCAAGACACCGATCGCGGCCATGCGCCTGATTCTTCAGGAGTCAGATGCGCAGGAAAAGACGGAACTCACGGCAGAACTTTTTAAGATCGAACAGTATGTGGAAATGGTATTATCGTATCTGCGCCTGGAGAGTCCGTCTTCGGATCTGGTGATTCGCCGGCAGCCGCTGCTTCCTATTGTAAAGCAGGCGGTACGAAAGTACGCGCCGTTATTCATTCGCAAGAAGCTGGCGCTGGCATTGGACGTGGATGAAGATTGTATGGTTCTTACCGATGAAAAATGGCTGGCGTTTGTGATTGAGCAGATCCTGTCCAATGCGTTGAAATATACGTCTTCCGGCAGCATCCATATCTATATGGAACAGCCCCTTACGCTTGTCATTGAGGATACGGGAATGGGAATTGCTGCGGAAGATCTGCCTCGGCTTTTCGAGAAAGGGTTTACGGGATATAATGGACGGGAGGATAAGCGGGCAACGGGACTGGGGCTCTATCTGAGCCGCAGAATATTGCAGAGGCTGGGACATATGATTTCTCTGGATTCACAGGAGGGAAAAGGAACACAAGTCAAGATAGACCTGGATATGGCACAGATTCAGACAAGGGAGTAGAGAATCTTACAAAAGGGTAAGGTTCAGAAAGGGAATGTAAGCCGAAACGATGGATGACTTTTTGTTCTTTGCTTATAATGAAATCTGTAATTCATAATGAAGGAGGAATTCATGATGTCGATGTTGGAAGTGCATCATCTTAAGAAAATATATACCACCCGTTTCGGAGGGAACCGGGTACAGGCCCTATCCGACGTGAATTTTTCTGTAGAACAGGGAGAATACGTTGCGATTATGGGAGAATCAGGATCCGGTAAGACGACGCTGCTCAATATTTTGGCGGCGCTCGATAAGCCGACAGGCGGTGAGGTGCTTTTAAATGGGAAAAGTTTGACTGGGATCCGGGAGAAAGAGATTTCTGCATTTCGCCGTGAGCATCTGGGGTTTGTCTTCCAGGATTTCAATTTGTTGGATACTTTTTCTATACAGGATAATATTTTTCTGCCATTGGTTCTGTCCGGCAAGAATTATAAAGAGATGAAGAGTCGGCTGACTCCGATTGCCAAGCAGCTGGGGATCGAAGAGATCCTGAATAAGTTTCCCTATGAAGTGTCCGGCGGGCAGAAACAGCGTGCGGCGGTGGCCAGAGCCCTGATCACAAAGCCGGAACTCATTCTTGCGGATGAACCCACAGGAGCCTTGGACTCCCGATCTTCGGACAGCCTGTTGCATTTGTTTGGGGAGATCAATCAGAAAGGTCAGACGATTCTGATGGTGACTCATAGTACCAAAGCAGCTAGCAGCGCCAGACGAGTGCTGTTTATCAAAGATGGCGAGGTATTTCATCAGTTGTATCGAGCAGATAATACAGAAGAACAGATGTATCAGAAAATTTCGGATACGCTGACGATGATCGCAACCGGCGGTATGCGTCATGAATAGAAGCTTCTATTGGAAGCTCGCGGCTATCAGCCTGCAAAAGAATGGAAAGACCTATTTTCCGTATATTCTGACCTGTATTTTGACTGTGGCGATGTATTATCTGATTCTGTCTCTCGCGGGAAATCCGGGGATTTATGACCTTGTGGGAGGCAGTATTATCGCTTCTACGCTAAACATGGGATGTTTTGTGACCGCGGTGTTTGCGGTCATTTTCCTGTTTTATACCCATAGCTTTCTGATCAAACAGCGTAAGAAAGAAATGGTTCTCTATAATATTCTGGGAATGGAGAAGCGGCATTTGGGATATATCTTGGCCTGTGAGACCTTATACATCCTGGGAATCAGTCTGGCGGCAGGACTGGGGATCGGTTTGCTCATGGACAAGCTGTTGTTCTTGATTCTGCTGAAAATGTTTGATGGGACGGTGACACTGGGCTTTCAGATTCATCGGGAAGTCCTCGGATCCGTTATCATGCTGTTCGTTTGTATTTTTGCAGCGATCTTCCTCAATAGTCTTCGGCAGATTCATCTGACAAAACCGATTGAGTTATTGCATAGTGCGGATATGGGAGAGCGAGAGCCTAAAATCAAATGGTTTATGTCCCTTGCTGGAATCATTTGTTTAGGAAGTGGGTACACCATCGCCCTCACAACAATCAATCCGATGGACGCCATCATGCTGTTTTTCTTTGCGGTGATTCTGGTGATTATTGGAACGTATTGCCTTTTCGTCGCTGGCAGTATTACGATTCTTAAGATGCTGCGCATGAATCGTCGATTTTATTACCATCCCAGGCATTTCATCGCGGTATCGGGCATGATCCACAGGATGAAGCAAAATGCGGTGGGACTCGCGAATATCTGTATTCTTTCTACGATGGTGCTGGTGATGATTTCCTCAACAATGTGCATGTACCTGGGGAGTCAGGATGCGATACGGAGGAATTGTCCACATACGATTGTGGTACAGGCAGAAGGCATTCAGGAAGAACTTCCACAGAAAATGGAGGCCATTCTGCAGGAGGATCAGATAGAGAGGGAATCGGCAGTCTGGTATCGTTATTTGGATTACACAGCATACCGTAAAGGCAATGTGTTGATTACAGATCCATCACAGGATGCTTCGGGCAGCATTATATGCGGTATCATCGCGATAGCACTCGAGGATTATAACCGGTGTCAGAATACGCAGTATACTTTGGATCAGCATGAGGTTATCCTGATGACAGATTATGCGGAGTATCCAGGGGATACATTGTGGCTTGCTGGAGAAGAATATAAGATTAAGCAGGTGGAAGAGGCAAAGTCCGCCCGTTTTGTGATGCGTTCACAAACCATCGTAGGAGGGTATATTTTGGTTGTTCCCGATATGGCGACACTGTTTCGACTGGATGGGGCACAGCGTCTGGAATATGGTACAGAGTATTCTTCGCAATTAGAAACATATTATGGAGTCGATGTTGTGCTGAGTGAGGAAGAACAAATCCAGTTGAGAGCCGAGGTGCAGGCGACTCTTCCGGCAGACTATCAATCTTCGGTTTCTCTCCAATTTGAGGAGGAAGATACCGTAATGGGATTGTATGGAGGATTATTTTTTATTGGTGTGTTCCTCAGTATTTTATTTGTGATAGCGACCATCTTGATCATCTACTATAAACAGATGTCGGAGGGATATGAGGATCGGCAGCGTTTTGAGATCCTGCAGAAGGTGGGAATGACGCGAAAAGAAATTCGAGGAACGATTCGCTCCCAGGTATTTGGCGTCTTTTATCTGCCCCTCCTTGTGGCGGGAGTTCACATCGTATTTGCGTTTCCGTTTATCGCTAGAATTTTGCAGGCGTTATCTATGCCAAACACGGGACTCTTTGCTCTTTGCACAGGAGGATGTTTTCTGGTATTTGCGATATTTTATGCATTAATCTATAATCAGACGGCCAAGACATATTATCGTATTGTGGCACCCGAAAAGCGGTATTTCTGAGGAAGGACCGCTTTTTGTTTTGGAAACATAAAATACAAATGGGACTTTAACATTTCCTTAACACTCCAATGATAGTATAGGAGACGTAGCTGGATATTGGATAAAATGGGCTGGGGGAAGATCTGCGGGCGGAGTTGACACGATATCGGGCATGCGGGATCATTCTGGTTCTGATGAATCAAGCATTGATGGGGATTGTGATGTACATGGTGTATCAGAATCAGGGCTTTACTTATGCGGGAACCCTGATTTACGCGATGGCAGCCTATACATTTTATATTACTATCGTGGCGATCATCAATGTGGTTCGATATCGAAAATATGGCAGCCCTATCTTATCGGCGGCCAAGGTTGTCAGTTTGACTTCCGCGCTGGTATCCATGCTTTCGTTGGAGACGGCGATGTTATCTCAGTTTGGACGGCACCAAGAAGAGTTTCGCAGGATGATGCTGTCCATATCAGGCGGCGGCGTCTGCGTGATAGTGCTGGGAATGGCGATTGGAATGATAGTCCAGTCAACGCGGCAGATCAAAGAAATATCCAATCGGGAATGAGATGGGGGAGAGAAGTATGGAAGAAAAAAAACAGGTATTTGAATACAATTACTCTGCAAAGCAGCAGGAGGAAGTCAGGCGCATTCGCGAGAAATATGTGCCGAAAGAAGAATCCAAGTTGGAACAGCTGAAAAAATTGGATGCGCACGCCACGAGATCGGGGACGATTGCCTCCGTTACATTGGGTGTGATCAGCACGTTGATTCTGGGTGTGGGCATGTGCTGTACGATGATCTGGGCGGATGGATGGTTTATTCCGGGTATTATCATAGGATGCATCGGCATGGTGGGGATCTTTTTGGCCTATCCGTTGTATAAGAAAATGGTGAAGCAATCGAGAGAAAAACTGGCGCCAGAGATCCTGCGACTGACGGATGAATTATTACAACAGGATGAGTAGTATTCAGAATGTGGAAATAAATGTAAAAAAGGAGCTGCCAAGCAGCTCTTTGAGGATACAATGTAACGATAATAGGGATGAATATTGCTGTAATGAATGATAATAAAAAAGAGCGCGCGACGGGATTCGAACCCGCGACCCCCGGCTTGGGAAGCCAGTGCTCCACCACTGAGCCACGCGCGCTGGAACGCATTCTATTATAGTACGAACTCCATTGCTTGTCAAGCCATTTTCAAAAAGATGCCACTATTTTTCAGAGGATTCATTTTGTAATAATTTGAGCCGGACCTTACCAGGTCCGGCTCAAATCATATTTCGACGTCTCTGTCTGCATTACGTTTCATAGAGCGGCTGAATAAAAATACCCAGAAGGCCAGGACCGGTATGCACGGTAAGGGCAGGACTGATCGGCCCTTCGAAGATGGTCTGATCCTTGGGCAGACGGTCACGCAGCAGCGCGACAACTTGTTTGGCCTCTTCGGGAGCCCCTGCTTGGGCAACCCCTACATGATAGCGGGATGTACATCCGGAAATCTGATTAAGAACCAGATCCACTGCTTTATGCAGAGATTTCTCGCGGCCTCGGGACTTCGCTACGGTATAATATACGCCGTCTTCATTGCAGGAAATGACGGGCTTCAGATTGAGAGCGGTTCCTACGATGCCGGTCACTTTACCGATACGGCCGCCTTTTACCAGGTATTCCAATGTATTGACACAGAAATACACATGAGAACGCTCTACGCTATACTCTAAACGAGATACAATCTGATCAAAAGGAAGTCCCTGCGCGATCAGATCTGCGGCATACATAGCCTGACATCCGGCGCCGATACCGATATTCTTGGTATCAATCAAAGCGGTCTCCAATTGCGGATAATCCAGACTGGCCAGACGAAGCATGTTGAAGGTGCCCGACAATCCAGATGAGATTGTGATAATGATAAGCTGACGATATCCTGCATTCAGGATTTTCTGAAAAGCATCCGTGATCTGACCGCCATCTGGAAGTGAGGTCTTGGGAACTTCCCAGGGCATCCTGGCAAAAATTTCCTCTGAGGAGATCTGAATCCGATCTTCATATTCCCCTTCCGGGTAAATGACACGCAGAGGAACGATAAAGATATTTTCGTATTTTTCTAGATAAGAATCGGGAACATCCGTGCCGGAGTCCACTAAGATAGCTATTTGATCTGCCACAACTAAAACCTCCATCCCACAGCATCTGGTTTTCAATAACAGTATAACACGACTCCAGGATATGTCAAGCAGATTTCAAAATAAAATATTGACTTTTTGCAAAACAGATGCTAAGATGAATCTAATTATACATTATAAAGGAGAGTGGGAAGATGGAGGATCATTTTCTTCAATCCTCATATGCACAGGAGATTATGGAATTCCATTGTCCCCGTTATGATGAACTTCCGGGGATTGATTTATACATGGATCAGGTGCTGAGCGTCATCGAAGATGCGCTAAGAGTGTTTTCTTTAGGGGAGAAAATGCTGACATCCTCAATGGTAAACAACTACGTCAAGCAGAAAATCGTTTCTCCGCCCGTCAACAAGAAGTATTCGAGAAAACACTTGGCATATTTGATGGTGGTTTGTATTTTGAAAAAGGTGTTCAGTATCTCAGAGATCTGTCGTATGATTACCATGCAAATGGAAAGTCATCCATTAGAAACGACGTATGATTTGTTTTGTCAGGAGATGGAACAGGCGTTGCGCACGGCTTTCGTGGGAGACCCTATGGATGAGATGCAAGATAAAGGACAGGAAGCTGAACTGCTGCGCAGTGCGGTACTTTCCTTTGCACAAAAGGTGAGGGTGCAGAAATATCTGGAATACCGTCTGGAGAAGGACCACGCGGAGGAGAAGGGAGAGTAATCACGGATGGCAACGGCAATACTCAAGAAGGGGGAAGGGCGGTTCCTGCGCGCAGGAGGACTCTGGATTTTTGATAATGAGATCGATAGAATCGAAGGAGATTTTGAGAATGGGGATGTGATCGGCGTCCAGAGCGATCGGGGATATGATCTGGGATGTGGCTTTATCAATCTGCATTCAAAGATTCGCATTCGCATGGTGAGCAGCCGGCCCGGGCAAACCATTACAGAAGAATTGCTCAGGCAGCGCCTGCAGAATGCCTGGGAATATCGTAAGCGTACAGTGGATACGGCAAGCTGCCGCATCGTCTTTGCGGAGGCGGATTATCTGCCGGGACTGGTGGTAGACAAGTTCTCAGATATTTTGGTGGTACAATCTATGGCATTGGGGATGGATCGCTGGAAAGTCGTGATCGTGGAGCTTCTCAAGGAGATTCTGGCGAGGGACGGGATTTCGATTCGAGGTGTGTATGAACGCAGCGATGGTAAGGTCAGGCTGCAGGAGGGAATGGAGCGTGTCAAGGGCTTCATTGGCCCATCCTTTGATACCCAGGTCGAGATCGTGGAAAATGGGATCCGTTATCTGGTGGATGTGGAAAACGGTCAGAAGACGGGGTATTTCCTGGATCAGAAGTATAATCGGCTGGCGATCCAGCGGCTTTGTCAGGATGCTCGGGTACTGGATCTGTTCACGCATACAGGATCGTTTGCACTGAATGCAGCCAAGGGGGGCGCTAGAGAGGTGCTGGGAGTGGACGCTTCGGAACTGGGTGTAGAACAGGCACGGCGCAATGCGCAGTTGAATGGGCTGGAACAGATTGTAAGCTTTCAATGTGCCGATGTTTTCGAGCTGCTGCCGGAATTAGAGAGAAGGGGAGAGCAGTATGATGTGATCATCCTGGATCCTCCGGCTTTCACCAAATCTCAGAATTCCGTTAAGAATGCGACAAAAGGATATCGCGAGATCAACCTGCGAGCCATGAAACTGCTGAAAGACGGTGGGTATCTGGCGAGTTGTTCCTGTTCCCATTTCATGACGTATGAACTCTTCACGAAGACGATTGCGCAGGCGGCATCCTCTGCACACCGCAGGGTTCGGCAGGTGGAATTTCGCACACAGGCGCCAGACCATCCGATTCTCTGGGCGGCGGACGAGTCCTATTATCTGAAATTCTATATTCTTCAGATTTGCAGAAACTATTGATATTCCTTACGAAAGTGTAAGATACTGTGGGAGAAATGTAAGATGCTTCGATGGCACTCCATTTCTCCCGTTTGTTATAATGGGTTCAGTCCATGAAGGAGGGATTCATATATGAGTAAAGGGTTTTATTCAAAGTTAGCATGGAATGGAATTCGTAAAAATAAGAAGTTCTATACGCCCTATATTTTGACTTGTATCGGGATGGTCACGATGTACTATATTGTGTCCTTTCTCAGCGTCAGTCCGCAAGTAACGACCATGAGCGGAGGCGATACCATTCAAGTCATGCTGAGTTTGGGGTGCGGCGTCATTAGCGTATTTTCGATTCTATTTCTATTTTATACCAATTCTTTTCTGATGCGCAGGAGGAAGAAGGAATTTGGCCTATATAACATCCTGGGCATGGGAAAAGGGAATCTGGCACGGATTCTTCTGTGGGAGACGTTGATCGTCACAGTGCTTTCCTTAGGGATTGGTCTTCTTTGCGGTATTATTTTATCGAAAGTGGCGGAATTGGGTATGCTGAATATACTGTCCTTGGAAGTCTCCTTTGCGTTTCAGATTGAAAGACAGGCGGTGTATCAGACGATCGTGTTGTTTTTGGTGATTTTCGCCCTGATCCTGCTGAATAGTCTGCGACAGATCCATTTGACGAATCCGATAGAGCTTTTGCATAGTGAGACGGTGGGAGAAAAGCCACCGAAGGCCAATTGGGTTCTGGCGGTTTTGGGACTGTTTCTTCTAGGAGGAGCCTATTGGCTTGCCGTCTCCATTCAGGATCCGCTGTCCGCATTCATCTGGTTTTTTGTGGCCGTCATCATGGTCATCATAGGAACGTATTTTCTCTTTATTGCGGGTTCCGTTTCTTTTTGCAAGCTGCTGCAGAAGAATAAACGCTATTATTATAAAACGCATCACTTTATCTCTGTTTCATCCATGGTCTACCGAATGAAACGAAACGGCGCAGGATTGGCTTCCATCTGTATTCTATGCACAATGGTGCTGGTCATGGTGTCCTCAACAATTTGTCTTTATATCGGAACAGAGGATAGTCTGCGGACGCGTTACCCCAGACATATCAACCTGGATACGACGATTCAGGCGTTTAACGAGGCGGATGAAGTACAGATGGATAAGATTCGGCAGATTTCCGCAGAGGTGGTATCTGAATATGGGCAGGAAATGTCACAGGTGCTGGATTATCGAGTCGCGGGTCTCGTCGGCTACTTGAACGAGGATCAGATTATCCTGGATGAATCCAGACTGACGGAATTTCATTGGGATGGATATTCGGATGTTTGGCAGATCTACGTAGTGCCTCTGGAAGATTATAATCGACTGATGGGACAGAGCGAGACTTTAGAAGCGGACGAGGTCCTGATCTATACGACCAAGATGGGGGAATATACCGCGGATACGATTACATTTGAGGACGGAAATCCGATGCGCGTCAAGAAGGTGGTCGATGATTTTGCGGATAACGGCGTAGACGCCATGCAGGTAATCCCTTCTCTCTATATCTTTGTTTCGGATTTCCAGAAGGTAGTGGAGCCCCTGTTGGGGATGGAAAACCTTACATCTGGCATAGTCTCTCTTCATTGGTTTTATGGCTTCGATTTGAACTGTGAAGACGAAAAGCAGATAGAGATCATGGATGAGCTGGGAAGGCGTATCGATCTGTTGGAGATAGAGAGTGGAGAGGGGGCGCCGATCACTTCCTATGAGGCGGTCGCTAAGGAGCGAACCAGTTTTTATGGATTGTATGGCGGATTATTCTTCTTAGGAGTTCTTTTAGGAATCGTATTCCTGTTCGCAGCTGTTCTGATTATTTATTATAAACAGATTTCGGAAGGATACGAGGATCAGTCTCGTTTTGAGATCATGCAGAAGGTGGGGATGAACCGCAGGGAGATCAAAAAGAGTATCAATTCCCAGATTCTGACTGTCTTCTTTCTGCCGCTGCTGACGGCCGGTGTGCATCTATGTTTTGCATTTCCATTGATCTATAAGCTGCTTGCGCTGTTCAGCCTGACGAATCTTTCTTTGCTGATCCTGGTGACAGTCATATGCTATCTGATTTTCTCGCTGTTCTATGTGGTGATTTATCGTGTGACCTCTCATGCCTATTATTCTATTGTCAGTGGCATTCGCAGCGCGGAAAACGTATAATAAATAGGGCTTGGAAAAACGAATTCACGTTTTCCCAAGCCCTTTTATGACAGCTCTGTCAGATATCCGCGTAATGTAATGAGTTCATCGCGAATTTCCGCGGCATCTTCGAATCGAAGATCGGCCGCGGCCTTTTTCATTTCTTTTTCCAGTTTTGCGATGGTTTGCTGTAGTTCTTTGCGACTCATGGATTCAGGATCCTTCTGTCCCTTGCGTTCTGTTTTCTCAGTTGTTTCCAGGGTAGCACGAATGACGTCGCGCACATCTTTCTGAATACTCCTGGGCGTGATGCCATGCGCTTCATTATACTGTTGCTGGATAGTACGGCGTCTCTCGGTCTCGTCTATGGCTCTCTGCATGGAGTCGGTCATCATATCCGCATAGAGAATGACATGGCCGTCCACATTTCTGGCCGCCCGTCCTATAGTCTGTATGAGAGCCGTCTCAGAACGAAGAAATCCTTCTTTATCTGCATCCAATATGGCGATCAAAGACACCTCCGGGATATCCAGACCCTCTCGCAGCAGATTGATACCTACAAGCACATCGTATACGCCGGTTCGAAGATCTCTTACGATTTCCAGGCGTTCCAGCGTATCCACTTCCGAATGAAGATACTGTACCTTGACCCCTGCCTCCTGCAGGTACTTCGTCAGATCTTCGGCCATTTTTTTGGTCAAGGTGGTGACTAATGTTTTCTGTCCTTTCTGCGTGACTTGCTGAATCTCATACAGAAGGTCATCAATCTGTCCGCGGGAGGGACGAATTTCGACCTGCGGATCCAATAGCCCGGTAGGCCGGATGACTTGTTCCGCCTTCAATTCTTCATGTTCGGCTTCATAGGGACCGGGCGTGGCAGAGACAAAGAGCATCTGATGAATCTTCTGTTCAAACTCATCAAAACGAAGGGGACGGTTGTCCTTCGCGGAAGGGAGACGGAAACCATAATCTACAAGGGTCGTCTTTCGAGCCTGATCGCCATTATACATGCCGCGCACCTGCGGAATCGTCATATGGGACTCGTCCACAATCATCAGAAAGTCTTCCGGAAAATAGTCTAACAGCGTATGCGGGGTGCTGCCCGCCGCACGACCGGACAAATGCCGGGAATAGTTCTCGATTCCACTGCAGTAGCCGGTTTCACGGAGCATCTCAATATCAAAGTTCGTTCGCTGTGCGATTCGCTGTGCCTCCAGAAGTTTGTCCTGACTCCGGAAAAAGGCAACTTGTTCCTCTAGCTCATCTTCGATACGCCGTATGGCACCCGCCATTTTTTCAGGTGCGATGACGTAGTGAGAGGCAGGGAAGATCAGCATATGCTGGCAGACCGCCAAAATTTCACCGGTCAGCGTATCCAACTGTACGATACGCTCCACTTCGTCTCCAAAAAACTCTACGCGATAGGCTTTGCTTTCTTCTGAAATCGGGACGATCTCCAGCACATCGCCCCGCACACGGAAGGTTCCGCGGACCAGATTCATATCGTTGCGGGTGTACTGCAGATCCACCAGGCGGCGCAGCACTTCATCACGATCTCGGATCATACCTGGCCGCAGAGAGAGCGTCATGCTATTGTAATCAATGGGATCTCCCAATCCATAGATGCAGGAAACGCTGGCAACGATGATCACGTCCGTGCGTTCAAACAGGGCCGCTGTTGCAGAGTGACGCAGCTTATCGATCTCGTCATTCACGGCACTGTCTTTTTCAATATAGAGGTCAGTCTGTGGAACATACGCTTCAGGCTGATAATAATCATAATAAGAGACGAAATATTCGACAGCGTTATGGGGGAAAAATTCTTTGAACTCACTGTAAAGCTGGGCGGCCAGCGTTTTGTTGTGCGCCAGCACTAACGTGGGTTTTTGCAGAGCCTGAATCACATTGGCCATGGTAAAGGTCTTACCAGAACCGGTAACGCCCAGAAGCGTTTCAAAACGATTGCCTGCTTGAAAACCTTTTACCAGTTCCGCGATGGCCTGGGGCTGATCTCCCGTAGGTTGAAACGGAGATACCAGTTCGAAGGGTTGTTGTATCTGTTCCATAGCTGCCTCCTGTATGTTTTGATGGGATTTTAGTATACAACGGTCACATCAGAAAGTCAATGGAGAATTCGGGGGTTGCCTTTTCCAGGCATTGGCGGTATAATGCAATCAAACAGTGGACCGAGAAGGAGGGACAGATCGTGAAGAAATATCGAGTCGGAATTGTCGGCTGCGGAGGCATTGCTCGTGTTCATGCCCAGTGCCTGATGCAGATGGAGAATACAGAACTTGTATGTTTTGCAGATATTCGGCAGGAACGAGCAGCGTCTTTTGCAGAAGACTATGGCGGCCATGCCTATAGCAGTCTGGAGGATATGCTGTCCGAAGAGACGCTGGATGTATTGCATATTTGTACACCACATGCACTGCACGTTCCGATGGCACTGGCGGCAGCGGAGAAGGGAATTCATGTTTTTACGGAAAAACCGGCCGCTATTAACGAGGAACAGATGGGGCAACTCATGGCAGCCAGCGAAAAGGTGCGAATTGGAGTCTGTTTTCAGAATCGGTATAATGACAATTTTTGTTATGAGCAAAGAGCGCTGCAGAATGGCGAGGGAGGAAAAATACTGGGCGGACGCGCTTTTGTGACATGGCACAGGGACGAGCCCTATTACACAGAAAGCGGTTGGAGAGGTACGATGGCGCTGGAAGGCGGTGGAGTTCTGATCAATCAGGCCATTCATACGCTGGATCTGCTCACGATGCTTCTGGGGGATCCTGTGGGAGCGGAAGCCATGTCGGTAAACCATCATCTGAAAGGGATTATTGAAACGGAAGATACGTTAGAAGCATGGATTCAGTATAAAAATGGCGTCACGGCCAGCTTTTACGCGACAAACGCATATTGTACAAACGCGCCGGTGATGATCGAGATTGCTTGTGAGAAAAGAATCTATCGCATGGAAGGGGACGAGCTCTATATTCGGGAAGAGAAGGGCGATTTTCAAAAGATCAGTTTTGCATCTAAAAAGGCCATGGGTAAGAGCTACTGGGGAACCGGGCATCTGAGCTGTATACGTAATTTCTATTCCTCTTTAGACGGATCTGAAGAATTTGAAGTTCGGCTCCAAGAAGTAGAACGTACCATGCAGCTTATGTTTGCGATATATCAATCGGCCAGAAAATCATGACTGGTGTGTCCGCGGTGATTCCATACCGCAGAAAAGAAGCTGCGCCTCGGGAGGGCGGTACATCTTAGAAGCGTTCTTGCGAATACAAACGGAAGGGACTGTCCTGCGATAGACAGTCCCTTCCGCTATGAAATCAGTGGGAGAAAGGCTCAAAAAGGCCTTGACGGCCATGCGGAAATCCTCTATAATATAAAAGGCACAAGAACGTTTGTTCGGCCGTCGTTAGATTCAAGGAAAGGATGCAGAGAAACGAATGCAGGATTATATACACGTAAAAGGCGCGAGGGAGCATAATCTACAGAACCTGGAAGTCAAGATTCCCAGAGACCAATTGGTTGTCTTAACAGGTTTATCGGGTTCTGGTAAATCCTCGTTGGCTTTCGATACGATTTTTGCGGAAGGACAGAGGCGGTATATGGAGTCGCTGTCTTCCTATGCCAGACAGTTCCTGGGGCAAATGGAGAAACCGGATGTTGATAGTATTGAGGGACTTTCTCCGGCGATATCGATCGACCAGAAAACGACCTCTCGGAACCCCCGCTCTACAGTGGGAACCGTGACAGAGATCTATGATTACATGCGCTTGCTATTCGCTCGTATTGGGGTGCCCCATTGTCCAAAATGCGGCCGACGTATTGAGAAACAGACAGTGGATCAGATGGCGGACCAGTTGCTGGATCTGCCGGAAGGTACACGGTTGATCCTTATGGCGCCTGTGGTGCGCGGACGAAAAGGACAGCACCAAAAGGTGCTGGAGAGCGCACGCCGTTCAGGCTTTGTTCGTGTCTATATTGACGGTAGCCTGTATCAATTGGAAGAAACCATTGAACTCGATAAAAATAAAAAACACAATATTGAGATTGTGGTAGATCGTCTGATCGTTCGGGACAGGCTGAGGCAGCGTATGACGGACTCTATCGAGACAGCGCTCAAGCTTTCGGAAGGGCTGCTCATGGTTTCGGTGGTAGGAGAGGAAGAGCCGCGTCTGTTCAGTCAGAACTTTGCCTGCCCGGACTGTGGAATCAGTATCGAAGAACTGCAGCCGCGCATGTTCTCTTTTAATAATCCAGTGGGGGCTTGTCCGGCTTGTACAGGAATCGGATATCTGATGAAGTTCGACCCGGAGCTGGTGATTCCAGATCGCAATCTGTCTTTACGGCAGGGGGCGATCACGGCGCCGGGATGGATGTCGTCGAATCAGCCAGACAGCTTCACGTACCGTATTCTGGATCAGCTCTCTAAGAAATATCATTTTTCATTGGATACCCCTGTGAAAGACCTATCCAAAGAAGCGCTGGACGCGATTTTGTATGGAACGAACGGAGAAGAGCTGGAAGTATACTATGAAGGCCGCTTTGGATCCAAGACCTATAAAGTGGAATTTGAGGGCGTACTGAAAAATCTACATCGGCGGTATCAGGAGGCCAGCGAGTCGATGAAGGCGGAATATGAGGAGTATATGACGAATCTGGAGTGTCCGGAATGCCATGGTCAAAGGCTCCGGCCCGAAGCGCTGGCAGTGACGGTCGATGAAAAGAATATTGCAGAGATCACGGAGATGTCAATCCGGGCTCTGACGGAGTTTTTCTCATCGATTCATCTTACGAGAAGGGAACAGCTGATTGCCTCTCAGATTTTGAAGGAAATTCGAGCTCGCATTGGGTTCCTGAAGGATGTGGGATTAGACTATCTGACGCTTTCCCGTTCTGCGGGGACGCTTTCCGGTGGAGAAGCACAGCGGATTCGTCTGGCCACTCAGATTGGTTCCGGACTCATGGGGGTTTTATATATCTTGGACGAGCCCAGCATCGGACTCCACCAACGGGACAATGCGCTGCTATTAAAGACTCTGCGTCATCTGAAAGACCTGGGAAACACATTGCTGGTGGTAGAACATGACGAGGATACGATGCGTGAGGCAGACCATATTGTGGATATTGGTCCGGGAGCCGGTGTCAATGGCGGGAAGTTGGTTTGTCAGGGAAGCCTTGAAGACATTATGAATTGCAAGGAGTCTTTGACGGGAGATTATTTGAGCGGTCGGAAGAAGATTGCGATTCCAGAGAACAGACGGATGCCGGATGGACGGTGGCTGCGGCTGTATGGGGCCACACAGAATAACCTGAAAGGGACGGATTTTGCGATTCCGATAGGCCTGTTTACCTGTGTGACAGGTGTTTCGGGATCAGGAAAGAGTACGTTTGTGAATGAGATCCTATATAAAGTGCTGGCGAAGGAACTGAATCATGCCAGAATTCGAGCTGGGAGTTATCAGTCGATGGAGGGGCTGGAATATCTGGACAAGGTCATAAATATAGACCAGTCGCCGATCGGACGTACGCCCAGATCCAATCCGGCAACCTATACCGGGCTGTTTGATCTGATCCGGGATTTGTTTGCCTCTACGCAGGAGGCGAGGGTGCGGGGATACCAGAAGGGAATATTTAGTTTTAATATTCGCGGAGGCCGGTGTGAGGCGTGCTCGGGCGATGGTATCATTCGAATCGAGATGCATTTCCTTCCCGATGTATACGTTCCCTGTGAAGTATGTCATGGACAACGATATAATCGGGAGACTTTGGAAGTAAAATATAATGGAAAGTCTATTGCGGATGTATTGGATATGACGGTAGAGGAAGCCCTTCAGTTCTTTGAACATGTGCCCAAAATCAAGGCGAAGCTGCAGACATTATATGATGTGGGATTAACGTATGTGAAGCTGGGGCAGCCTTCTACAACCATTTCCGGCGGAGAGGCGCAGCGTGTCAAATTAGCGACTGAACTCTCCAGGCGGAGTACGGGAAGAACCATTTATATTTTGGATGAGCCAACTACCGGCCTTCATTTTGCGGATGTACACAAATTGGTCGATATCCTGCAGAAGCTGACAGATGGCGGGAATACGGTGCTTGTGATTGAACACAATTTAGATGTTATCAAGACCGCGGATTACCTGATCGACCTGGGGCCGGAAGGCGGAGATCAGGGCGGACAGGTGATCGCAACAGGAACGCCGGAGGAGGTGGCGGCGGTGCCCGGTTCCTATACGGGACTATTTCTGAAACCCATATTGCAGGGGAGGCAATCGGTTTGAAAAGATATACAAAGCGTGCGGCGGCGGCATTGAAGTTTGCAGAGAAAGCCGCAGAAGACCTAGGGTATAATTATATTGGAACAGAGCATATTTTATTAGGAATACTGAAACAGGCAGATAGCCTGGCAGCCACTTATCTGTCCAAGGAAAATGTCACGTTTGACAGCGTTTTGGAGCTGGTTCAGAAGAGAGATTATGCATCGTTTCAGATGGCGGAGCCGCCGGAATATTCTCCGAGAAGTCTGGCACTGTTAGCGCGTGCGCAGCAGGAGGCGGCGGAAATGGGCGTCAATGAAATAGGGACGGAGCATATTCTATTGGCGATTCTCAAAGATGAACGTCTGCCCGCTATGCATTATCTGATGCTACTGAATGTGAATGCGGCAGGGCTTATCGAGCGGATTCAAAAATTACGGCAGAGCAAAACGAAAAGCAATCCGGGAGAGGATAAAGGAGACGATACGCCGGTACTTCGCCAATATAGTCAGGATGTGACGGAAGCGGCCAGAGAGGGGAAACTGGATCCTGTCATCGGAAGAGAACGGCAGATGCAGCGTGTGATTCAGATATTAGCGCGGCGGACGAAAAACAATCCCTGCCTTTTGGGGGAGGCCGGCGTAGGAAAGACCGCGGTGGTAGAAGGATTGGCTCAGAAAATCGTTATGGGCCAAGTTCCTGAGACCCTATCAGGGAAACGGATTTTGCGTTTAGACCTGGCCGGATTGATCGCGGGATCCAGGTATCGTGGCGATTTCGAGGAGAGAGTCAAACTGCTCATGGCAGAGATCAAGAGGAATCCCGATGTGATTTTGTTTGTGGACGAGATGCATACGATGATGGGGGCCGGTGCTGCAGAAGGTGCCATGGATATCTCTAATATGCTCAAACCAGCGTTGTCCCGGGGTGAATTACAGATGATTGGCGCGACGACGCTGAGCGAGTATCGGAAATACATCGAGAAGGACCCGGCATTAGAGCGGCGCTTTCAGCCGGTTCGTATTGAGGAGCCCAGTGAAGAAGAGACATTTCAGATTCTGCGGGGCGTGAAGGAGCAATATGAAACCTATCATGATGTGATCATCACTGAGGATGCGATTGCGGCGGCGGTTCGTCTTTCCGGACGATACATTTCGGATCGTTTGTGGCCGGATAAGGCGATTGATATATTGGATGAGGCAGCGGCCAAGCTGCGTCTTGAGATGTCACAGAAGGCAGCGAATCAGACACAGGATCCGATCCAGCAGATTCTGCGCTTGAAAGAAGAGGCATTGCAGAAGGGAGACAGGAAGCGCGCAGTCCAAATGCCGATGCCGAAAGATACAAAGAGCCGGACCGAGAAAAAGCGGAAGGAAAGAAAGATGGTTCAGGAAAGGCAGATCGCGCAGGTCGTGTCAGAATGGACAGGAATTCCGGTCGATAAATTAGAAGAAAAGGAGATGCAGCGTCTGCAGAACTTAGAACAGATTCTGCATCAGCGTGTGGTAGGACAGGAAGAGGCAGTACACGCTGTTTCGAAAGCCATACGAAGAGGACGGGTGGGACTCAAGGATCCTAAACGTCCTATCGGATCCTTTCTGTTTCTAGGTCCGACCGGCGTAGGAAAGACGGAATTATCAAAGGCATTGGCGGTCGCATTGTTTGGCGATGAGCGATCGTTGATTCGTTTTGATATGTCAGAATATATGGAAAAGCATACGGTATCCAGGTTGATCGGATCGCCGCCAGGGGATGTGGGGTATGACGAGGGCGGTCAATTGTCCGAGAGAGTACGCCAACATCCCTACTCTGTGATTCTGTTCGATGAAATCGAGAAGGCACATCCGGATATTTTTAACGTGTTTCTGCAGATCCTGGATGACGGGCAGGTCACAGATGCCCAGGGACGTACGATTGACTTCAAGAATACTGTGATTATCATGACGTCCAATATAGGCGCAAGGAGCATTGTGGCACCTTCGAGACTGGGATTCTCGCTGGAGACAACGGAAAAGGCGCGATACGAAGATATGCGTAAACAGGTGATGGAGGAAGTAAAGCGGCTTTTTCGACCGGAGTTCCTGAATCGTGTCGATGAGATCCTGGTGTTCCATGCGTTAAATCGTACGCATATTGAACAGATCGTAGAGATTCTGTTTGCGCAGATGGCAGAACGTATGGAGAAGGCGGTAGGAGTTCCTATATGTATGACGGAGAAGGCCAAAAACTGGATTGTTGACCAAGGATTTGACGCCGCATATGGGGCCAGACCTCTTCGAAGACTGCTGCAGAATCAGATAGAGGATCAGGCGGCGGACATGTTATTGGCTGGACAGCTCGGCGGTGCGTCGAAGATCGTTGTAGATCAGCAGGAGAATGCAATTATATTGAAAACGGAGTAAATATGGCAAAACGAAAGGAAATCTATCGATGTGCCGTTTGCGGCTACGAAACATCGAAATGGGCGGGACAGTGTCCGGAATGTCGAGCCTGGAACCAGATGAAGTTGGTCGAGGAAGTCGCGGTCGGAGGACTGGGCGCTTCTTCGGAAAAAGAACCCAGAATACGCAAACCGGAGCATATCAGCAGATTAACGGATGTAACGTATGATATCGGACAGAGAATGTCTACCGGGATCGGAGAGCTTGATAGAGTCCTGGGCGGCGGGCTGATCGCGGATTCGATGACGATCCTGGCTGCGAGGCCGGGAGCGGGAAAATCCACATTGCTCTTGCAGGCGGCGCAACGAATCGCAGAACAGGGGTATTCTGTTTTGTATGCATCGGGAGAGGAAAGTGAAAGTCAGCTCAGACGCCGGGCTGAACGAATCTTACATCAGATTCATGAGCGGATTTATGTATTGTCTACGTCTTCCATGAATGAAGTGCTGGGGGCCATCGAAGCGATCGACGCCAGACTTGTGATTATCGACAGTATTCAGACATTCTCTATGGCGGAGCTGACATCCCGGCCCGGATCTCCCACACAGACGATGGAATGTACCAGCGCTCTGCTAAATGTGGCGAAGAATCCGAAGAGGCCGAGGGCCGTGTTTCTGACCGGCCAGCTGACCAAGGAGGACGAGCTGGCCGGTGTTCGTTCTTTAGAACACATGGTGGATACGGTTTTATATATGGAGGCGGAAGGAGAAGAAGAACTGCGGATTCTGTCTGCTACGAAGAATCGATTCGGCAGTACAGGGGAAATGGGCTTTTTCCTGATGGAAGAACAGGGACTGGTACCGATTGAGAATCCTTCTGAATATTTCATGACGCATCGAGAGCAGCCTGTCACGGGCAGTGCGCTGACTGTTATCAAAGAAGGAACGCGTCCGGTTATAGCCGAGGTGGAATCATTGGTCTCTCAAAGCTATACTCCCTATCCGTCTCGGATCGCAGAATGTATGCGTAAAGACCAACTTAACACATTGGTTTCGATCCTGGAGCAGAGAGGAAGACTTCCATTATATGACAAAAATGTGGTGTTGAAATCGACGGGAGGACTGAAGCTATCACAACCTTCGGCCAATCTGGCAGTCATCGTGTCCATCGCTTCTTCGGCATTGGATCGTCCTCTGCCGCCGCAGTCGATTTTCATAGGGGATGTGGGATTGACGGGAGAGCTGAAACGAATCCCTTCCATGGAAAGCCGCTTACGGGAGGCGCAAAGAATGGGGTTCCAGAAGGCATATATTCCTAAGGATTCCGTTCGAGAAGAACAACGCGTACATTTTAAGTCTTTGCAGATCGAAGAAAGAGAGTATCTGCACAGTCTTTTAAGAGAGGTTTTAGGAGGCTGGAATGCGCTTTAATCCTGGCGTTTACGATTTATTTACAGGATGTTTTTACAAATCCAATTGATTTTTTAAATGCTTTCTAGTAGAATAATGTCTATATTTATTCTAATTGTTATGGGATAAGTATAAGTGGTTGGGTAAAGATGGGAGGATGCAGAGTGTTAAAGTACGAAAAAGAGAAAGAAAAGAAAGCCTTCAAGGCGATGACTTTTCGAGAGAAAATGACGCATATTCGCAACTATTATATGTTGCATATTGTGGCGATCATAATTGTCATTGCGATTGCGGCTTGGGCACTCAATTATTACGTCATCAATCCTCCGAAGACTGCATCATTAAGTATTATTACGATGTCTGACGCTGGACTGAATTTAGATACAACAGAGTTTCAGCAATTATTGAATGAGCAGCTCCCAGAACTCTGTACGGAACGTCAGGAAGTGCAGGTACAGGCAATGTCGATGATCAATGATGATTATCAGACAGGGTACTATAACTCCCAGAAACTGGTGGCACTGGTGGCATCCCAAAGCGTAGATCTCTTGATCGGTCCGCTGGAGCTGATGGAGAGTTATGCAGGAGCAGATTATTTCTATCATTTAGATGAGTTCTTTACAGAAGAGGAGTTGTCGACGATGGAAACGGTTTCCTGTGAGATTGCAGAGGAAACGGACGAATTTGGCAGAGTCACTTCGGCCAGTGGTCCATATCCGCTTTTGATATCGGTTGGAAATCCGGAGATTTTACAGTCTCAGTTCGGAACCAATCAGGAACTTTATATCGGAATTGAAGGAAATGCACCAAATCCGGAATCTGTTAAGATCTTTATTGAATATTTGCTGAATATGCAGTAAAATAGAAGTGATGGGACGCTCGCTGTTCCAATACGACTGGATGTAAAGGAGAAGGAACATGGCAATTGAGTACAAGAACGCTGGAGTCGATGTGGAGGCTGGGTATCAGGCGGTCGCACTGATGAAGGAACATGTGAAACGCACGTTTAACGAGAATGTAGTCACGGATCTGGGAGGATTCGGTGGTCTCTTTTCCATTGCGGGCATGCAGATGGAGGAGCCAATCTTGGTTTCTGGTACGGATGGTGTGGGTACCAAGTTGAAGGCTGCGTTTTTGATGAACCGGCATGATACGATTGGAATTGATGCGGTCGCAATGTGTGTGAATGATATCATCTGTTGTGGTGCCACCCCGCTGTTCTTCCTGGATTATATTGCTTGCGGAAAGAATCATCCGGAGCAAATCGCGGAGATCGTTAAGGGGGTTGCCGAAGGGTGTGTACAGGGACATTGCGCTCTGATTGGCGGAGAGACAGCGGAGCATCCGGGTATGATGCCGGAGGACGAGTACGATATCGCAGGGTTTGCCGTCGGCATCGTAGATAAAAAGCAGGTCATTGATGGAAAACGGATCAAAGAGGGCGACGCATTGATTGGCATTGCTTCTTCCGGAATCCATAGCAATGGTTTTTCTCTGGTTCGCCAGATTTTCGGACTGAACGATCCGGATGCGAAGGAGAAGATCGATACATATTATGAAGAACTGGGCTGCAAGCTGGGAGAGGCACTTCTTCGCCCGACCCGCATCTATGTTTCCGCATTGGATGCTCTGAAAAAAGCAGTGCAGCCGAAGGCAATCAGCCATATCACCGGAGGAGGATTCTTTGAGAACATTCCCAGAATGCTGCCAGATGGATTTGACGCGGGGATTGCGCGGGGAAGCTGGGAGATTCCTCCGATCTTCCAACTGATGCAGGAAAAGGGTCAGATCAGCGAGCATGGTATGTTTAATACCTTTAACATGGGAATCGGCATGGTGGTAGCTGTAGCAGCTTCTCAGGCCGATGCGGCCGTAGAAGCGTTAGAGGCTGCAGGAGAAAAGGCGTATATCATTGGAGAAGTCATCAAGGCTGAGCATGAGACGCCGGAGGTCATCTTAGAATGAGAGTGGCGGTACTGGTATCCGGCGGCGGCACCAACCTGCAAGCCCTTTTAGACGCCAAGAAGGCGGGACAGCTTCCAGAAGCGGACATTTGCACGGTGATCTCGAATCGAAAGGGTGCGTATGCATTGGAAAGGGCCCGTGCAAATGGGATTGAAGCTTTATATCTTCCGACGACTCGGTTTGCAGAGCGGAAGGAGTTTCACAGGGCATTGCGGGATCTTCTTGTGGAAAGGCAGATTGATCTGATTGTTTTGGCAGGATTCCTGGTTGTACTGGGAGAAGAGGTCATTCAGGCGTTTCCCAATCGAATCATCAATGTACATCCATCGCTGATTCCTTCTTTCTGTGGAGCAGGGTGCTATGGTCTTAAGGTACATGAAATGGCTCTAGCGCGAGGCGTAAAAGTGACGGGAGCTACGGTACATTTTGTGGATGGCGGGACGGATACCGGACCGATCATCTTCCAGAAGGCGGTGGATATTTTACCGCAGGACACCCCCGAAATTTTGCAAAAACGCGTGATGGAGCAGGCGGAGTGGCAGCTGCTTCCTAAAGCAGTGGATTATTTTACGCGCGGCAGGCTCCGTGTAGAAGATGGTCGAGTATATGTTCTCGAAGAAAACGAGAAAGGATGATCAATATGAAGATACTGGTTGTAGGCGGCGGCGGACGGGAGCATGCGATTGTGCATAAGCTTTCTAAGAGTCCGAAGGCGGATCGAATTTACTGTGCGCCTGGAAATGCGGGAATTTCTGCTTTGGCGGAGTGTGTTCCGATTGCGGCGACGGATGTGCCGGCATTAGTGGACTTCGCAAAAAGAGAAGAGATTGACCTGACTGTGATCGGTATGGATGATCCGTTGATGTTGGGTGTTGTGGATGCTTTTGAAGAAGCGGGGTTGCGTGTTTTTGGCCCCAGAAAGAATGCCGCGATTCTGGAAGGAAGCAAGGCTTTTTCCAAAAATCTGATGAAGAAATATGGCATTCCGACAGCTGATTTCTGGGAGTTCACATCGAGTGAAGCAGCAAAGGCGTTTTTGCGGGCACATAAGAAATATCCCATTGTGTTGAAAGCCGATGGACTGGCGCTGGGCAAGGGCGTCCTGATCTGTGAAAGCGAAGCGGAAGCATTGGCCGGTGTGGATGAGATCATGGTAGACAAGAAATTTGGCTCGGCAGGAAACACGCTTGTCATCGAGGAGTTTCTGACCGGCCCTGAGGTGTCTGTGCTTTCTTTCTGTGATGGAAAGACGGTGGTTCCCATGGTGAGTGCGCAGGATCATAAAAGAGCGTTGGATGGAGATCAGGGCCTGAATACAGGCGGCATGGGGACGTTCTCGCCGAGTCAGTATTATACAGCAGAACATGCGGAATATGCGATGAAGCATATATTCCAGCCGACAGTGGATGCAATGGCAAAGGAAGGCCGTTCTTTCCACGGGATTATCTATTTTGGGATGATGCTGACGCCGGATGGTCCCAAGGTGCTGGAATATAATGCCAGATTTGGTGATCCGGAGACGCAGGTGGTATTGCCACGGCTCAAGAGCGATCTGGTGGATATTTTTGAGGCTTGTATTGATGGAACCCTGGCGGAGCAGTCTATCGAATGGGAAGATAACGCGGCAGTCTGTGTGGTGCTTGCATCCGGCGGATATCCCATTCAGTATCAGAAGGGGTACCCCATCCAGGGATTGGATGCGTTCTGCGGACGGGAGGATTTGACGATCTATCATGCAGGAACCGCCTTTGATGCAGAAGGAAGGATTGTGACCAGCGGCGGACGTGTATTAGGGCTTACGGCCCTCGCGCCGACTCTGGAGGAGGCGATCCAGAAAGCCTATGCTCATATCGATCAGATTTCATTCCAGGATTGTTTTTATCGCCATGATATTGGCAGAAAGTAAGGAGGAGTACCATGCAGCGCAGAGCATTTTCATTACGAATTAAACCCGGGGTCAAAGAAGAGTACAAGCGCCGTCACGATGAGATTTGGCCAGAGATGCGTCAGATGCTGAAAGATGCGGGGTTGCGGAATTACTCTATCTGGATGGTGGGAGACGACCTTCTGTTTGGATATTACGAGACGGATGATGATGATTATGCCACTAAGTTCCAGGCGGCCAGTGAGGTTGGCCAGAAGTGGGAGGCCCATATGGCGGATCTGATCGAAACGAAGACGATGCCGGATGGGACAATTCAACCTTGTAAAGAATGGTTGGACATGATGTTTTTGCTATAGTTTTAAATATTTCATGAAGTTTTCTTTATATTTTTAGGATTCTTTTGACAGAAGCCAGAAAATATGGTACGATGAGTCGGTCCATGAGTAGATCAGACGGTCGCGCGTCCAAGTGCCGAAAGGCCGGGCGTGAGGAAAGTCCGAGCTCCGCAGGGCAGGATGCTGGATAACGTCCAGTGGGGGTGACCCTAAGGAAAGTGCAACAGAAATATACCGCCGAGCAATCGGTAAGGGTGGAAAGGCGAGGTAAGAGCTCACCGCTTCTCTGGTGACAGGGAAGGCTCTGTAAACCCCATCCGGAGCAAGACCGAATAGAGAGCAATACGGTGGCCCGCCGTGCTTTCGGGTAGGTCGCTAAAGCTATGTGGTAACATGTAGATCAGATAGATGACCGTTCAATGACAGAACTCGGCTTATCGATCTGCTCATGGCAAACTAAAATCAAAGGAGACAGGAATGTTTGGGTATATAGGCGTCAATCGTGGAGAGCTTAAAGTGCGAGAATTGGAAAGGTATCGGGCATTTTACTGCGGCCTTTGTGAGACATTGCGCAAAAAATATGGCTTGAGTGGACAATTGACGCTGACATATGACATGACATTCCTGGTTCTTTTATTATCTTCCTTATATGAACTAAAAGAAAAGGAAGAGAACAAGCGGTGCCTTGTACATCCGCTTAAGAAGCATAGGCAGATTCGAACGCGGGCAACACGATATGCTGCTGATATGAATTTGCTGCTGACATACGAGCATCTTCTGGATGACTGGATGGATGAGCATAGTGTTACCGGAAAGGCAGGCAGCCTATGGCTGAGAGGGCGTGTCCGACGGATTCAACATCGATATGCACACAAAACAGAGGTGTTTCGAAAAGAATTGGCGGAGCTTCATACCTATGAACAACAGAATTCCACGAGTCTGGATGCGGCTTCTGGTTGTTTTGGACGGCTCATGGCAGAGTTGTTCGCATATAAAAGGGATTCATGGGAACCTTATTTGCGAAAGCTTGGCTTCTTTTTAGGTAAATACATCTACTTATTGGATGCATTTGATGATTATGCGAAGGATGAGAAGACAGGCAATTATAATGTATTGCGTCAATTTGAAGATGAGCAGGTGCGTCAGGAACGGGTGAGGGAGGCCATGATGATGATGATTGCGGAATGTGCGCAGATCATCGAGTTTTTACCCTTGCTTCGTGACGAGGGCATCCTGAAAAATATTGTGTATTCCGGCGTGTGGACACGTTGGAACCAGATTTTATATAAACAAAAGGAAGGGGAACGCAAAGATGGAAAAAGATCCCTATGAGGTGCTGGGGATTTCTCGCAACGCAACGGATGAGGAGGTAAAGAAAGCCTATCGAGAACTGGCTAAAAAGTATCATCCGGATCGTTATACGGATAATCCGTTAGCGACCTTGGCGGAAGAGAAGTTTCGAGAGGTACAGACTGCCTATGAAACGATCATGAATGAAAGGCAGAATGGGGGCAGCTATTATAATGGATATAATAGCGGGTATCAGAATCAGAACTATGGAGGCGGTTCTTACCAGAACGCGAATCAATCTTCTGAACTGAACATTGTTCGGAATTATCTGCAGATGGGACGGTATCAGGAAGCTTTAAATCTCTTGTCCCGTATTCAGAATCAGAATGCGCAGTGGAATTACTATTGCGCGGTAGCGCATAAGGGAATGGGCAATAATATGGAAGCTTTGAATTATGCCAGACAGGCAGTAGCCATGGAACCCAATAACCTGCAATACCGTCAGTTTCTGAATTCCTTATCCTATGCGGGGCAGAACTACCAGAATCAAGCGCCTATGTATGGAGGGACGGGAGGAGACCCCTGCGATTGCTGTCTGAAGTTGTGGTGTGCGGATTCTCTGTGCGAGTGTATGGGAGGAGACATGTGTACATGCTGTTAAGCACGAGACAGATGGCGTATTTAGGATTGCTCCTTGCGATCTGTGAAGTATTTTTATACATGTCCGCAGTCCTATCTATCAATACGTTAGCGCTATTATTTTTGGCATCATGCTGTGTCGGGATAGCCTGTATTTTGACATCTGCCGGCAAGGGCGGGGTTTTCTTTCTGGCATCGCTGATCCTGGGATTCTTTCTGATTCCCAATCGTCTATATTTGTTGACATATGCAGGGTTAAGTATTTATATTCTGATCTTGGAGGGATTACAGCCTCGGATGCTGATGAAATATCCGGTGTGGAGCGTATGGTTGGTGAAGCTGGGATTCTTTAATGTCATATATATTCCGATCCTGATATTTGCTCCGCAGTTGATATATAGCGGAGACCTTCCATCCTGGATGATGGTGGGACTGGTTCTGATTGGAAATATTATTATGGTTGTATTTGATTCTCTCTATCTTCGTTTGGAGAATAAATTTGGAGCGCGTATACAGGCGCTTGCACGAAGGAGGTAAGAAGCATGGATGACGAAAACAAAATGCGCAATAAGAAGATCAAAGTAGGAATCATTTATTTTTCTATTATTGTAATCGTTCTTCTGTTGGTCAATTATGGAATGAATAGTGCCAGAAATCAAAGCGTTGCGTATAGCCAGTTCAAGGAATTGGTTCGGGATGGCAGAGTAGAGCAGGTACAGATGAGCGCTGATGGATCCATTGCCTTCCTCGTAGAGAACGATAATTTTACAACGTATAATACGGTGGCGACGGAGAACCTGACCACGATTACTGCCTATTTGGAAGAATATAATGTGCCTGTTTACAACGGGTATATTGCACAGACTAATATCTGGCTGACGCTCCTGTTGCAGTTGGGTGTGCCAGTTCTTCTGGGAATCATCTTATGGCATTTCATATCGAAGAGCATGAGCCGAGGCATGGGAGACGCTATGAGTTTCGGCAAAAATAATGCGAAGATCTATGCCGAGAATGAGACCGGCATCAAGTTTGCCGATGTAGCCGGGGAAGATGAAGCGAAAGAATCTCTAGAGGAGATTGTAGATCTCTTGCATAATCCGCAGAAGTATGCGGCGATTGGAGCCAAACTTCCTAAAGGAGCGCTTTTGGTAGGACCTCCGGGAACAGGTAAGACAATGCTGGCAAAGGCGGTGGCAGGAGAAGCGCAGGTTCCTTTCTTCTCTATGTCTGGTTCCGAATTTGTGCAGATGTTCGTAGGTATGGGAGCGGCACGTGTCCGTGACCTGTTTAAGCAGGCGCAGGAAAAGGCGCCTTGTATTATCTTTATTGACGAGATCGATGCTATTGGTAAGAGTCGAGAAAACTCTTTATCTACCAATGATGAGAGAGAACAGACATTGAACCAGCTGTTGACGGAAATGGATGGTTTCGATGCTTCCAAGGGGGTTGTGATATTAGGAGCGACCAATCGACCGGAGATTCTGGATCCAGCATTACTGCGTCCAGGACGTTTTGACCGTCGTGTCAATGTGGAAATCCCGGATTATCTGGGACGTCTGGCGATTCTGGAAGTGCATGCGAAGAAGGTCAGAATGTCCAGCAATGTCAATCTGGCCGCAATTGCCAAGACGACGCCAGGAGCCTCTGGAGCCGATTTGGCCAATATCATCAACGAAGGTGCGCTGTTGGCGGTTCGTAAAGGCAGAAATGCTGTGGAGCAGTGGGATCTGGAAGAAGCACTGGAAGTTGTCATTGCCGGTAAAGTCAAGAAAGACCGTGTGCTTTCTCCGAAAGAGAAACAGGCTGTTTCCTACCATGAGGTGGGACATGCATTTCTGGCGCATGTACTGCCCTACGCTAACGAGGTGCATAAGATTACCATTATTCCGCGAACTAAGGGAGCTTTGGGTTATACAATGCAATTGCCTGGAGAGGAGAAGTATCTGGTAACCCGCGAGGAGATGGAAGATGAAATCGCGGTAGCACTGGGTGGCCGGGCAGCCGAAGAAGTGATGCTGGGGCAGGTATCTTCTGGCGCTTCGAATGATATCGAGAGGGCGACAGAGACGGCACGACGCATGGTTACGATGTATGGTATGACAGACCGTTTTGATATGGTGGGATTGGAATCTCCCTCTGGAACTTATCTGGATGGACGTCCTGTACGTAAGTGTAGTGAAGCTACAGAAAAGGCCATTGATGATGAGATCCTGATGATCATCAAAAAGCAGCATGAACGTGCTTTGAAGATCCTCTTAGAGAACCGAGAGAAGGTCAACGAAGTAGCGCAGTATTTGCTGGAAAAGGAGACAATCACAGGAGATGAGTTTAAGAAAATCCTGGCGGAAGGGGTATAAAACGATCCTGTTTAGAACTTAAATTGCGATTTTTGTTGAATGTGACCATAAATTGCGGTTACCTAAATCCAATCTTTAGAGGAAAAACATCTGGACAAAAATGGGGGGCTATGGTACTATATAACCGTGACCCCCATATTATATGTATTTTTGGTTGCTACACGAAAAATACTTTCTCCTTGTATACGATATCTTCTGGATATCGTTTTTTTTTGCCATTTTGGGAAAACAAGAAAAGAATTTTAAAAAAAATCCAAGAAGTACTTGACATTTATCGTTGAATTGGATATAATAAGCAGGTCTTTGTGAGACATGATGGGCACTCGCCAAGCGGTAAGGCACTGGACTCTGACTCCAGCATTCGTAGGTTCGAATCCTTCGTGCCCAGCGAAACCTCCGATTTATATCGGAGTTTTTTTTGTAAAAGGAGTTGCAGATCATGATTCGAAAAGCATGGGCTAAAGACGCGAAGGCCCTGAAATATTTATATGAAGAAGTTTTACATCCCTCCCATAGTGAACAGGCATGGGATCAGGGAAGTTGGGAGAAAAGGCTGGATCGTTTTTATCAAGATCCGCAGTATCATATCCTGGTCGCAGAAGAGGCCGGCTGCGTGGTGGCTACTGTGACATTTGTGATTGTCGAGAATTTGACATACCAATTACGTCCCTATGGTATCATAGAAAATGTTGTCACGCATCCGGATTATCAAAAACAGGGTTACGCATCGGCATTGATTCAAAGAGCATTGGAAATTGCGAAAGCGGCACACTGCTATAAGGTAACAGTGGCGACGGGGTCCAAGAAGAAGAGTACACTGGATTTTTATCGGAAAAATGGATTCCGGCTGGATGAAAAGACGGCAGGAGTGTATCGCTTCGAATAATTCGAATACGAATATTCTAACTCATTTACAATAGATACTAGACAAGCTGGATTCTTTGTGATATACTGATATTAGGCAAGTATAGAATATCATAAAGGGGGTACGACAATGAGAAGGAAAGTAGTAAGGTGTATCGCGTGGGCCGCTGCATTTGTGCTTTTTATATCCTGTTTTCCAACGCAGCTTGCGGTACATGCGGCAGGAACCGGTTGGGTAGAACGAGATGGCATTACCTACTATCTGGATGAGAACGGACATCGTGCCATTGGATGGCGGCGGATTGATGGAAATCCCTACTATTTCAATGAAAATGGTGCATTAGCCAGTATCTGGGGCGTGGATGTATCAGAATTGGATGGGAGTATCCAATGGACTCGGGTCAGAAACACGGGTTGCCAATTTGCGATTCTCCGGTTAGGTTTTCGTTCCTATGGCTCGACAGGAGCGATATATGAAGATGCCCGTTTTGATACCAATATCCGGGAGGCCAGAGCAGCGGGCATTCCTGTGGGCGTTTATTTCTACAGCCAGGCTATCAATACGCAAGAGGCTGTAGAAGAGGCAGAATTTGTCCTGGAAGTACTGTCTCGATACCCTTCGATCGAATATCCGGTCATCATCGATATTGAAAACACGCCGGAAAGCGGAAGGGTCACGCACGCCGAACTGACGCAGAGGGAGTATACGGATATTGTGCTGGCCTTCGGACAAAGGATCCAGCAGAGCGGACATCGGGCCATGGTCTATTCCTACAAGTCGATCCTGGAAGATCGTGTATATGCAGAAGAGTTTGCCTCGCATCATATCGAGACCTGGTATGCGGATTATCATGATATTCCGGATGCCTATGACGGTACGTTTACCATGTGGCAGTATACGGATACAGGGTATGTGGACGGGATTATAGGGACCGTGGATCGTGATGTGACGCGGGTAGATTATGCGGGACGCTATCAGAATCTGGCAGAACGGGGGTCTAAAGATCCTTTGCCGGGAGAAGTAGTGACGAGTGATCCCGTGGTGCCGGAGATTCCGCAGAAGGATTTCTCAGCATATCCATCTTTAAAGTATGGGGACGAGGGTACATATGTAACGCAGTTGCAGTCCTGGCTGAATAAGTTGGGATATGATTGCGGCACTCCGGATGGATATTATGGTGCGAGAACGGAGTCTGCGGTGCGCTGGTTCCAGCAGGATCATTGGATTGAATTGGATGGCGTGGTAGGGCCTGTAACTTGGGCGGAAATCTACGAATTAGTAGTACAAACGCCGGATTCACCGATTCAGCCGATCAATCCGGATCAGATTCACGATCCCTCTTCGCTGGGAGATCCTAAGGATTTTCCCGACTTGCGGATCCATACCAGAAACGATTTTGTGAAGCTTCTTCAGGAACGACTGCGGGAGCTGGGTTATGATTGCGGCACCCCGGATGGTATTTTTGGAGAAGTGACGCAACAACAAGTTCTGGCATTTCAGAAGGAACGCGGCTTGGAAGCAGATGGTGTGGTAGGTTCTCTCACATGGCAGGCGCTGTATGAAGAAGTACAGGAGCCCGAAGAACCAGAGGAACCAGAAGAACCGATAGAGCCAGAAAATCCGGACGAGGTGGATACGAGTACGTGGCCTTCCGTATCCTACGGATCGGTGAACAGCTACGTGACCCGGCTGCAGAATCGCCTGAATGAGTTGGGCTATGACTGCGGTACGGCGGATGGAGACTTTGGATATAACACGAGGAATGCGGTGATTCGCTTCCAGCAGGATCACGGACTCGTTGCTGACGGCGTGGTGGGACAACAGACCTGGCCTATCCTGTACCAGGGGGCACAGACACCGGAAGAACCTGAGGAGCCGGAAGAGCCAGAAAACCCGGACGAGGTGGATACCAGCACATGGCCTTCCGTGTCCTACGGATCGGTGAATAGCTATGTGACCAAACTGCAGACCCGTTTGAATGAGCTGGGCTATGACTGCGGCACGGCGGATGGAGACTTTGGATATAACACGAGGAACGCGGTGATTCGCTTCCAGCAGGATCACGGACTCGTTGCCGACGGCGTGGTGGGACAGCAGACCTGGCCCATCCTGTACCAGGGGGCACAGACGCCGGAAGAACCAGAGGAGTCGGAAGAGCCAGAAAACCCAGGCGAGGTGGATACGAGTACATGGCCTTCCGTATCCTACGGATCGGTGAACAGCTACGTGACCCGGCTGCAGAATCGCCTGAATGAACTGGGCTACGACTGTGGCACTGCGGATGGCGACTTTGGATATAACACGAGGAACGCGGTGATTCGCTTCCAACGGGATCATGGACTCATTGCCGACGGCGTGGTGGGACAGCAGACCTGGCCCATCCTGTACCAGGGGGCACAGACACCGGAAGAACCTGAGGAGCCGGAAGAGCCAGAAAACCCAGGCGAGGTGGATACCAGCACATGGCCTTCCGTGTCCTACGGATCGGTGAATAGCTATGTGACTAAACTGCAGAATCGCCTGAATGAACTGGGCTACGACTGTGGCACGGCGGATGGCGATTTTGGATATAATACGAGAAACGCAGTGATTCGCTTCCAGAAGGATCATGGGCTGGTAGTGGATGGTATAGTAGGCAGAGCAACCTGGCAAGCGCTTTACGCCTAAAAACTATAAGGTAGAGGAAGCCTGCGAAACAACAGAAAATTGTTTTCGCAGGCTTCCTTTGGAAAATAAAACAAGAAAAATGTAAAAAAACGCTTGACAAGAAATACAACATATGCTATAATCGTATTCGTTCTTTTGAGAGAACATGATGGGCACTCGCCAAGCGGTAAGGCACTGGACTCTGACTCCAGCATTCGTAGGTTCGAATCCTTCGTGCCCAGTGAAGGATGTATCACAGAAGTAAGTTCTGCGGTGCGTCTTTTTTTTATGTGAAATCGGGGCTGTTGCAAAATAGATGAGAAATCATCTCTCCTTCTGGACTAATGAGAAAACCCCGGATTTCTCAGCTTTATGGAATGACCTGGAAACGAAAAAGGAGTCCGTGCATTCACGGAACTCCTTAGGAGATCATACTCTTTCATTCTGTATCAATGGTGAGACATCGCAGGCATTTTGCAACGGCCCCTGATATTAGGCAGGCATCCGTCTGCGCAGAACGAAATAGGCAGGGATTAAAAAGAAAAGAGCAAAGGTCCATGCAATCGGATTTGAACAGCAGACAGCCGTATATCCGAAGGGGCCGACAAGGCAGAACGCAACGATGGAACGAGCGATCATTTCCATGACACCAGCACTCATAGCGAGAGCGGCATGACCCATGCCCTGAAGGGTATTGCGGAAGACGAGAAGAAGAGTGAGCAGGATATAACAAAGACCATTATACAGCAGGAATTGTTGAATATTTGTAATGAGTTGTGTTTCTGTACTTTCTACAAAAAGGAGGGAAATGTAGGAACCAAAGCAGATGACGATGATAAGTGCAACTATGCTGAAGAAAATGCCAAGAAGGCTGCCATGCCAAACACCCTGCCGGATTCGATCGAATCGTCTGGCTCCTAGGTTTTGTCCACAGTATGTAGCCATGGTAACTCCCAGTGTTTCCATGGGCTGCGTTACCAACATCTGCACTTTGTTGGCTGCTGTGATAGAGGCTACGATATCGGATCCCAAAGAATTGACTGCAGTTTGCAGAACAGTGCTCCCAATGGCGGTAATAGAATATTGCAGTCCCATGGGAAGGCCCATGTTGAAGAGGCGTTTCACGGAAAAACCATCCCATTTCCACTCTTCCTTTTGGATATGCAGGATGGGAAACTTCTTGATCAAGAAGACGAGACAGAGCAGGCCTGAGATCCCCTGGGAGATTACTGTGGCTAATGCAGCACCAAAGACGCCCGTATTCATTACAATAATAAAAAACAGATCCAGTACCACATTGAGCAGAGAAGCACAGGCAAGAAAAATAAGCGGAGTCCTACTATCTCCCAATGCCCGCATGATACCAGCCAGGCAGTTGTAGAGAATCGTCACATAGGTTCCTAGGAATATGGTGAATATGTACGCGTAAGCATCTTCCAGAATATTAGAAGGGGTTTGCATTAAAAGCAAAATTTCCCGAGTCCAGATACCGGTTACCAATGTGATGATTCCACCTAAGATCAGGGAGGCCCAAACCATGTTGGCAACGCAACGGCGCATGGCAGAATAGTCTTTCGCACCAAAACTCTGCGCCACCGGAATACTAAACCCACAGCACAGGCCATTCACGAATCCTAGAATCAGGAAATTGACGGCACCTGTGGAACCCACAGCGGCCAACGCTTCCTTTCCCAAAAAACGTCCCACAATGATGGTATCGACCATGTTATACATTTGTTGAAACAGATTCCCATACATGAGTGGGATACAGAAGGAAAAGATGAGTCGGTAGGGCTTTCCTACGGTCATATCTTTGATCATCGAAGATACCTCCTAACACAAAATAAGGATATTATAATGTCAGCCTGCCGAGACAGCAATGTATTATTTTGCAAAAAGATGGATAAAAAGCAACAATGAAGTCGATGCGGCAGGAGATTGTTTTTTTTTCTTTAATATGGTATACTGCATGTGGAAGCAAAAATATGGATAGAATTCAGGATAGCTCTTAAGATAGGAGGATACGATGTTTAATTCGGAAGAATATTATAGATTGTATAATAGCGCGGCACTGAAGGAGTATGAACAGCAGAAAGCGAAAGTGGCAGAATGGGCGGATGTGAAAGTGGGAAAAGGCAACCGCGACTTGTTGCTTCGATTTGTGAAGAAACAGGCGGAGTTTCTGCAGCATGTCATGCGTTGGGAAGACGAGTTGACGGAGGAGTATATTCGCTCTGCCTCATTAGAACAGTTGGCGAAAGAACAGGATGTGTTCTTTCGTGAAGAAGAGGGGGAAGAATATACCCGATCCATTCTTTGTCCGGCGGTGGCTGTCAAACAGTACGGTGGAGAGTTGGGCCCTGTGATTTCTTATATTGCGTATCAAATGCGGGAAAATCTCATCTATGCTCCTCGGCATATGCGGTTTGCCATGTCTTGGAATCAGCGTTTGTTCCTGGATATAGCGGAGCTGCTTGTCAATCATGCACCCTTAATAACCTTGAAAGAATGTATCGAAAGCCATGCGCTGTCTCAGGCACGGGATCGGGCGGGACTGATGCTGCATGAGCGATTTATTCCAGATGGGTGCCAGGGAGAAGATCGGATTGCATATGGCGACTTACAGGATCCCGGATTCCTGTATACCCTGGGACGTCGTGTTACCAAAGAGGATCAGGAACTTTTTCTGTTCATGAATTCTTTGCCGGAAGAGTCCATCGAAAAGATGGCATCTTCTTTTGTAGAAGGCTTTCGAAAGGGATTTTTCGTAGATGCCAAGGATATCGTCATCAAAAAAACAGTGGGAATTTATCATCGGCTTGGCATGGAGCGGATGACTCGTAAGGTGATGGAGCTCTTTGCATCAGAAATCCATTATCGGCCTTTTATTTCGAGAGTGAAGATGACGCAGAAAAATCAACAGTGTCAGGATGATCATCGGTTCGACATGGCGCTTATTTTCAATGCGGAATTTGGAGAGAAAATGAATGATGCGTTGGAAGAAGAGGTGGAGCAGAATGCATCAATGCTGAGATTATACGGAGGGCCTGCTGTGATCGACTCTTTTGGGGAAGCACCGTTTATTCCTAAAAAAGGAAAGGGCAGCATTACTTTTTCCGAAGAACAGATGCCGGCGTATACAGAGTACATGAATCGTCGTTCAGAATTGCTGTATCGGTATACGCCTCAAAGAGAAACGAGCTACACGATGGTAGCATACCCAGTGCCGCAGATTGGAAAAGATTTTGTTCCTCTTTTTGAAGAGATGATCCAGATCAATACGTTAGATAACGAGAAGTATCTGCAGGTTCAGCAGCATATTATTGATGCGTTGGATCAGGGAGTGAAGGTGGAAATACAAGGCGCGCGCGGAAACGAGACGAAACTGGAAATTGCCCTGGCGCCAATTGAAGATCCAAAACATCAGACGAATTTTTATAATTGTGTGGCAGATGTCAATATCCCCTTAGGAGAGATTTTCACTTCCCCACAGCTGGAAGGCACCAATGGTGTTTTGCATGTGGAATCCTTCTATGCCGACGGGTTATCGTTTAAGAATCTGAAGCTGACATTTACCGATGGATATGTGACAGATTATAGCTGTGAGAATTTTCCAACGGAGGAGGAAAACCGAGCATTTGTGCGGGAGAATCTGCTTTTCCCGCATGAAACACTGCCCATGGGAGAATTTGCGATCGGTACGAATACACTGGCCTATAAGATGGCGAGACAGTACGATATTGTAGAGCAGCTGCCGATTCTGATTGTGGAAAAGATGGGGCCCCATTTTGCAGTGGGAGATACGTGTTATGTGGGAACAGAGGAACTGCCTGTTTATAATCCGCAAAATGGCAAGGAGATCTGTGCGCGCGAAAACGAGAAGACCGCATTGCGGCATGCAGATCGAGAGAATGCATATACACATGTGCATAAGGATATTACGTTGCCATATCACGGCATTGGTGTGATTCGCGTCATCACATCCAGTGGGCAGATGATTGAAATTATTCGAAACGGACGCTTTGTGCTGCGCGGTACAGAACTGCTCAATGAAGCATTGCGGGCATTAGAGGAACAGGAGGAGAAACAGAATGAAACCGTATGATGTGTTGATTATTGGCGGAGGCCCTGCGGGGCTTGCTGCTGCCATATATGCGTCCCGGGCTGGTCTTTCGTATGCATTGATAGAACAGGGATTTCCAGGAGGGCAGGTTCTGAATACAGCCGAGGTAGATAATTATCCCGGATTCCCGGAAATCTCCGGCATGGATTTAGGCATGAAATGGATGGAACATGCGCAGAAGCTGGGGATGCAGCAGATTATGGAAGAGGTCACGGACCTGGAGGTTGGAGAAGAGTTGAAGACGGTACGAACCTTCGGAGGAGAATACGTGACGAAGAATATTCTCTTTTGCACGGGAGCCGCTCCTAGGATGCTGGGAGTCCCGGGGGAGGAACGGCTGCGCGGCAAGGGTGTATCGTACTGCGCTACCTGTGATGGTGCTTTTTTCCGAAATCAAAAAACCGCCGTGATTGGCGGTGGAGATACGGCGGTGTCAGATGCGTTGTATTTATCAGCGTTATGTCAGGATGTGTATTTGATTCATCGGAGAGATCAGCTGCGTGCTGCCGACTACCTGCAGAAAAAAGTTGCCGAGAAGAACAATATTCATATCCTGTGGAATAGTCAGGTGCGAGAGATACAGGGAGAAGAACGTGTATCGGCTGTGCTTGTAGATACCGAGGGACAGGAAACCAGGATGGATGTGAATGGAGTCTTTGTCGCGGGGGGTATTCAGCCCAACTCAAGCTTGCTGAAGGGGAAAGTGGATACAGATAGCGCGGGTTATATTCTTACAAATGAGCATATGGAAACATCAATTCGAGGAGTATATGCCGCGGGAGATGTACGCAAAAAATTTCTGCGGCAGATCATTACCGCTGCCGCAGACGGAGCCATCGCGATTGAAAGCATTGTGGGCACGCTGTAAGGATTAGGAAAGACTCTGATACAGTGTGATCGCGTCCAGAATGTGATAGGGTTCTGTGCCATGATCGCCAGGTGCCCCTGCATTTACGACGATATATCGTTCCCCATTGACTTCTCCTAGGCTGGCGAGACAAAGCCCGGCAAAACTGGTAAATCCGGTTTTGCCGCCTAGGATTTCGACATCTCCGGTAGAGATATCAGAGAGTTCTTCTCGCATGGTGCTGCGTAGTATCATACCTTCTGGATGAATATTCGATGGGGTAGTGAGATAGGAAGATGTGGTGAAAACCTCATAAAATGTCTCGTTTTGCAGACAGTACCGCAGCAGGAGCGCCAGATCATAGGTCGTCGTATAATGATTGGAATCATGCAGTCCTGTCGCATTTGCAAAATGCGTATGATCCATACCCAGAGACGCAGCCTTCTCATTCATCCATTCTACGAAAGTCTCGTCTGACCCGGCTGTCAGATAGGCCGCGGTTTCACAGCATTCGCATCCTGACGGCAGAAGTATGCCGTAGAGGATATCTCGATATGGGACTCGCTCTCCCGGTTCGAATCCAGCGCGAGATGCGTCCTGGGCGTACAGAGCCGGAAAAATGGAATACGGTACCTCGATGACTTCTTCGAGATCCTCGTAATTTTCAATTGCCAGGATGGCGGTCATCATCTTTGTCATTGACGCGGGGTAAATCTGCGCGTCTTTTTCTTTAGAAGACAGGACTTCTCCGTCTTCAAAGCGCATGATGACATAGCTCTCACTCTGCACGTCCACGGAAGTGGTATCCGGCAGATGAGGACTCAAGTTGACCCAGAGGATCAATCCCACCAGAAGAAGAATGCACACGAGAAGAATTCGCAAAATATGAGTCTCAACAGAAGCTTTCAATCCTAACACCTGCTTTCTAAATGAAGTATAGCATGATAATATCATAATATGCAAGCTGATTTCTAACGAAAAAATGACAAAAGAACGAAAAACGTCTTAATTTCTTTAAGAAGATTCTTAAGAAAGAAAAGGGAGGGCGAGAAGGTCAAAATGACAAAAGAACAGATCCGTAAGTTTCTGCCAAAAGAAGAGTGGCTGGGGCTTATATGTTACTGCGCGGCGACTTTATGGATAGGCTATGTGGGATCCTGCTAGGAATCATTGTGGTGATCATCCATTGTTGGCAGGCAGAAGGCGGAGAGGCGCTGGTCTTTTGGGTGTTATACCTTCTGACATTGCTGCTTTTCGGTATGGTTCTGATTCAGAAAAAGATTCAAAAGGATGTATGAAATTTAAAAAAGTCCATAATCTACCCCAAGGATATACAAAAATGGGGTGAGAAGATGAGAAAAACATCGAAATGGCTTTTGGGGATGTGGATCGCAGTGACCTTTCTGGGAGGATGCGCCAAAGAGATGAGTCTGGATTCTTCCTGTATAGAGCCGGAACCAGCTTATCATGTCAATGCAGAGGCAACAAAAAAGGTGTATTTAACCTTTGATGATGGACCTTGCGAGAGTACGGCACAGATCCTCGATATTTTGCAGGAATATCAGGTTCCGGCCGCGTTTTTTGTGATTGTGAGAGAAGAGGAAGAGCTGATTCCTCTTTACCGCCGGATCGTGGAAGAAGGACATGTACTGGCCAATCATACGGCGACACATGTGTATGAGCATGTGTACGCAAGTTTTGAAAACCTGAGAGAAGAAATAGAAGAGTTAGAGGACTACGTGGAATATGTCAGCGGATATGCTCCAGAGAAGATTTTTAGGTTTCCCGGCGGTTCCACCAGAGCTGAAAAGTATTTGGGGAATACCGTACGGAAAACGATAGAAGCATGGGGATACCGTGTCATGGATTGGAACTGTTCGGGAGATGACGCCATTCGTCAAGGCGTCACTGCGGAGGAAATCTATGACAGCACGATTCGGACTGCCAAGGGAAAGAATCCTGTCATTATACTCCTTCATTCCGCCAGCTATGCGCCGCAGACTGTAGCGGCGCTGCCTTCGATCCTATCTTATTTTCAAGAAAACGGATATGTCTTCTCCAGTCTACTGGAAGAAGATGCCCCGGAAAATTGGTGGATGGGAGAGCATTAAATCTTTACTTTTTATCCAATCGGTGATACAATAAGTTTATTACGAAAGATAGGGGGATCCAGATGAATAATAAACTGAAAACGCCGGAGATGGATCAGTTCTTTCGTGCGGTGCTGTCTTTGCGCACCGAGAAGGAATGCTATGCGTTTTTTGAAGATATTTGTACTGTCAGCGAACTGCTGGCTATCGCGCAGAGACTTCAGGTAGCAAGGATGTTGAGTGAAGAGGCACGCTATCAGGATATATGTGATAGGACCGGAGCTTCGAGCGCCACAATCAGCCGAGTCAATCGTGCCTTGCACTATGGAGAAGATGGATATGCGTTAGTATTGGAGCGGCTGAAAAATGAATCGGAGGATGGGAGTACAGATATCCATGGATGATAAGTATCAATCTTTAAATGAGATGCAGAAGCGAGCTGTATTTCAAACAGAAGGGCCGGTGCTCATTTTAGCAGGTGCAGGCAGCGGAAAAACCAGGGTGTTGACACACCGAATCGCGTACCTCATCGAAGAGATGCAGGTACCTTCTTATTATATATTAGCGATTACTTTTACGAATAAAGCGGCGAATGAGATGCGGGAACGTGTCGATCGGCTGATTGGAGAAGCTGCATCGAATGCTTGGATTTCCACATTTCATTCCTGTTGCCTGCGAATTCTCAGACGGCACGGAAACCGAATCGGGTATGAATCCGGCTTTACGATCTATGACCCAGAGGATCAGAAAGCCGTGATCCGACGGATTCTGAAAAACATGAATCTGAATGAGAAGATGTGGACGCCTAGAACTGTCCTGGCAGCGATCAGTGCGGCTAAGAATGATCTGATAGGGCCTGATGATTATCAGCGGGCAGCCAGGGGAGATTATGCGAAGGAGATGATTGCCCGGCTTTACGCAGAATATGAGCAGGAACTTCTGCGGAATCAGGCGATGGATTTTGATGATATCCTGAGAAAATGTGTGCATCTATTCGCCGTGAACCCGGATATTCTGGAAAAGTATCAGGATCAGTTCCGGTATATTATGGTAGATGAGTACCAGGATACGAATACAGCGCAATATCAGCTGATTCATCAGCTATCCGGCATGTTTGGCAATATATGTGTAGTCGGAGATGACGATCAGTCCATTTATAAGTTCCGCGGCGCCAACATTCGGAATATCTTGGATTTTGAGAAGGATTTTCCGGATGCTGTGGTGATTCGTCTGGAGGAAAATTATCGCTCCACCAAAACCATTCTGAACGCGGCCAATGAGGTAATTCTTCATAATCTGGGGCGAAAGAGAAAGACACTATGGACACAGAATGAAACAGGAGAAAAGATCACGCTATATCAGGCTGATACAGAGGGGGGAGAGGCTGGATATATCGCAGGACAGATGCAAAAGCTTCATGGGGAAGGGAAAGCCTATAAAGAAATGGCTATCTTATTCCGAACGAATGCACAGTCACGTGCATTGGAAGAACATCTGATTCGGGATAACATCCCTTATAGGTTGTTTGCAGGGATTCCATTCTATCAGCGCAAAGAAATTAAAGATCTGCTTTGTTATCTGCGTTTGATTGTCAATGACCGGGACTATGTGGCGGCACAGCGAATCATTAACGTTCCGAAGCGAGGCATTGGCGCCACGACAGAAGAGCGTCTGCGGTTGTTGGCGGAGGAAAAGGATCTGGGCATTACAGAATTGATCGGTCGGGTAGAGCAGTATACTGAATTAAGCCGTGCCGCGGCAAAACTGAAGGATTTTGCAGCTCTGATTGAGGAATATCGTGAGCGTGCTCAGGAACCGGATTGTGATTTGTCTGAGCTGCTGGAGAGTTTGATAACACGTATTCGTTATATAGAATACCTGCGTGAAGAGGATCCGGAACGGACAGAGGACCGCTTGGATAACATAGAAGAGTTGAAGAATCGTATAGAGACTTATGAAGAAGAATCTCCGGATGCTTCTCTGGCTGGACTCATTGAAGAATTATCTTTAGTGTCAGCGATTGATGCATTAGATGAAACTGTGGATGCGGTATCGTTGATGACACTACATAGTGCGAAGGGATTGGAGTTTCCCATTGTATTTTTGGCGGGTATGGAGGATGGCCTGTTCCCCAGTTATATGAGTATCACCTCAGGGGAGGAAGATGATATCGAGGAAGAGAGAAGATTGTGCTATGTAGGCATTACACGAGCACAAGAAAAACTGTATATGACTTATGCCAAGAGCCGACGAATTCATGGAATGCAAGAACTGACGAAGATATCTCGATTTATTAAAGAAATTCCGAAGGAACTTCTGGATGTAAAAGAAAACGATGCCTCTGCCTGGGGGACAGAAAGGAGGGAAAAAAACATGGTGAGTGAGAGTGGGCAACCTCAGAGAATGTTTGTGAAGCAGTTCAAGAACGAGCGGCTGGAGCAGCAAAAGCAACGGATGATGGGGCACTCGGTGAATGAAAAATCGGCCGCAGAACAAGGAAAAGCGGTTGTTTCGACGTGGAATGTGGGAGATCGTGTTCAGCACCGAAAATTTGGACTCGGTATTGTGGAGGCGGTAGAACCTTTGAATGCAGATTCGCAAGTGACCGTTCAGTTCGCCAAGGCGGGCACCAAGAAATTGCTGGCAGGGCTGGCGGGACTCAAAAAAGTAGAATAAACTCATCACGGGAGGTATGGAAATGCAGGATCAGCTGAATCAGATGAAGGAGCTAATCAACTTGCTGGACCAGGCCTCCCGCGCTTATTATCAGGATGCGCGGGAGATCATGTCCGATCATGAATATGACACACTCTATGATACATTGTTGAAATTAGAGCAGGAGACCGGTGTTGTTTTGTCTGGTAGTCCCACGCAAAAGGTTGGGTATCCAGTTCTTTCCGAGCTGCCCAAAGTTGCACATGAAACCCCGATGCTGTCTTTAGATAAGACAAAGAGCCGGGAAGCATTGCGGGAATGGTTGGGAGATCAAGCGGGTGTTCTTTCTTGGAAACTGGATGGATTGACTGTGGTAATGACATATGACGGTGGAGAACTCCGGCAGGCATTGACGCGCGGCAATGGAGAAGAGGGCGAGCAAATTACGGAGAATGCACGGACATTTTTAGGACTTCCTCTGCATATACCTTATAAGGGAAGGTTGGTCGTGCGAGGAGAGGCGGTCATCTCTTATAAAGATTTTGAGGCGATCAACAGTGGATTGTCTCCCGAAGAACAGTATAAAAACCCAAGGAATCTATGCAGTGGAAGCGTGAGACAGTTGAATAGTCAGATTACGGCAACACGACGAGTTCATTATATTGTCTATACGCTGGTTTCTTCTGAGGATGCTCCGGGAGACATTCCGTTCTCAAAAGAGAGAAAAAGCAGGCAGTTGGAGCAGCTCGCGGCTATGGGCTTTGAGATGGTGGAATGGACGCGAGTCTGTCAGGAACAGCTGCTTTCTGCGATTGACTCTTACGCAGAGCGTGTTTCCGCCGAGAAGTATCCGTCGGACGGTCTGGTTTTGACCTATGACGATATCGTCTATTCCGCGTCTCTAGGGCGAACCGCCAAGTTTCCCAGAGATTCCATGGCTTTCAAATGGCAGGATGAAACGGCAGAGACAACGCTCAGGCAAGTAGAATGGCAAACATCCAGAACGGGCTTGATTAATCCGGTGGCAATCTTCGATCCCGTGGAATTAGAAGGTACAACGGTGCAAAGGGCTTCTCTGCATAATCTGAGTATCATTGAGGACTTGGAACTGGGCTTGGGAGACCGAATTCTCGTATATAAAGCCAACATGATTATTCCGCAGATCAGTGAAAACCTGACGCGAAGTCATACGCTGTCCATTCCGGCAGAATGTCCCCGGTGTGGTGCGCCTACGGAGGAAACACAAAACCATGAGGCTAAGGTGCTTGTCTGTACCAATCCTTCGTGTCCGGCAAAACTGCATCGTGCATTCGTGCATTTCGTATCTCGAGGAGCGATGAATATTGATGGATTGTCGGAGGCGTTCCTGGATCGCTTTCTGGAGGCCGGCCTTTTGAATGATTATGCAGATATATATCACTTAAAAGATCATCGGGAAAAGATCTGCCAGATGGAAGGGTTCGGTGAAAAATCAGTGGACAAGTTGTTATCGGCGATCGAATCGTCGCGGAATACGGAACCATATCGACTGCTTGCGGCACTGGGCATTCCAGGGATCGGAAGCGCGAATGCAAAATTGCTGGCAGATCATTTTCAGGGAGATATTCAGCAAGTTATGAATGCATCACCAGAGGAGATTGCTTCGATCGAAGGATTTGGGGATGTTCTGGCGCATAATATACGCGTCTTTTTTGATAACGAACAGAATCGTCAAATTACAGAAAAACTCCTTACGGAACTCCGTCTCAGTGTACAGGAAGCACTGGAGAGTGTGCTGGCTGGTAAGACCGTAGTAATTACAGGTACACTGCATCATTTTGAGAACAGGGAGGCGTTAATTCAAGAAATCGAAAAACGAGGAGGTAAGGTTTCTTCTTCTGTCAGCAGTAAGACCGCTTATCTGGTCAATAACGACCTGAACAGCACCAGCAGTAAAAATAAGAAAGCAAGACAGCTGGGAATTCCCATTCTATCCGAAGAAGAGCTCCTTTCCATGTTTTGAAAGCGTAAACAAAACGTAAAGAACGGATAAAATCCACAAATGATAAGAAAATATCTTGAAAAAATCGTAGAATTGTGATATGCTATTTACAAGGAAATCTGAGGGTTTTCAGGATAATGCTGAAAATTCGAGTATGGAGGGTTGGGTATGAAGATTAAAAAAGAGTGTATTGCAATGCTTTTGGCTGGCGGTCAGGGAAGTCGGCTGGGCGTATTAACCAAAAATGTGGCAAAGCCGGCGGTGCCTTTTGGCGGGAAATACCGTATCATTGATTTTCCGTTGAGTAATTGCGTTAATTCTGGAATCGATACCGTGGGTGTTTTGACACAGTATATGCCGTTGGATCTGAATGCGTATATTGGCAATGGTCAGCCATGGGATCTGGATCGGAATTATGGCGGAGTGTCGATTCTGCCTCCGTACGTCCACGGAAAGAACGGAGAATGGTATAAGGGAACAGCCAATGCGATCTACCAGAACATTCACTTCATCGAGCAGTATGATCCTGAATATGTGGTGATTTTGTCAGGAGACCATATTTATAAGATGGATTATAACAAGATGCTGCAGTATCACAAGGCACATCAGGCTGCCTGCACGATTGCGGTATTAAATGTGTCTTTGGAAGAGGCCAGCCGTTTTGGCATCATGAATACAGACGAAGAGAATCGAATCTACGAGTTTGAAGAAAAACCCAAGGTTCCTAAATCTACTAAGGCTTCCATGGGTATTTATATCTTCACTTGGAGTAAGTTGAGAGAATATCTGATTCAAGATGAGGCGGATCCAAAATCCTCTAACGATTTTGGTAAGAACATCATTCCTGAAATGCTTGCGCATGGAGAGGTCATGATGGCGTATGAGTTTAGTGATTACTGGAAAGATGTAGGAACCATTGAATCCCTGTGGGAAGCCAATATGGAACTTATCGGTGAAGACAGCCCCATTAAACTGGCGGATCCTTCATGGAGAATTTATGCGCGTAATCCTAATGAACAGCCTCATTATGTGGCAGAAGGAGCGGAAATCCGTGATTCCATTGTAACAGAAGGAGCCAGCATATATGGTACGGTGGAGCATTCTGTGCTGTTTCATGGCTGTCGGATCGGCAAAGGTGCAATCGTACGTGATAGTGTGATTATGCCGGATGCGGTGATTGAAGATAATGCGGTCGTACAATATGCGATTGTTGGTCAAGAAGCTGTGATTGGTCAGGAAGCATCAATAGGCGCACCCAAGGAGACATGCGAGAATGGTGCGATTGCTGTGGTAGGTGACGGTATTACCATTGGCAAAGGTGTGCAGATTGCTGCCGGCGAGATGATCGGAGAGAATCGGGAATAAGGGGGAAACAGCTATGTTAGACACAATGGGCTTGATTTTTACATACAAATACGAAGAAGACTTGAAGACACTGACGCAGGTACGCTCTATTTCCTCCATTCCATTTGGAGGACGATATCGGATTATTGATTTCCTGTTGTCCAGTATGGTGAATTCCGGCATTACAAAGATCGGAATGATTACCAAGAACAATTATCAGTCTCTGATGGATCATGTGGGTTCCGGTAAGGAATGGGATTTGTCCAGAAAGCGGGACGGTCTATATATTTTGCCTCCGTTCTCTCACGGGGACAGCTTCAACTATGGCGCGAATTACAGAGGCAGAATGGAAGCCCTGGCGAATACCATGAGTTTTATCCGCCGGTCTACCAGCGAATATGTGCTGCTTTCCGATGCGGATATTATCTGCAATGTGACCTTCGACAAAATGTTGGAGTTTCATAAAGAAAAGGGTGCGGATATCACGTTGATGTATAAGAGCGGTAAGTTTACCGATGAATCCTATAATCAGTTCTGTTTCCTGGCCCTAGATAAAGATAGCCGTGTTACAGATGTAGCGATCAATCCAGCAAAGGATCGTAAGAATCTATGTATTGGAACCGCGATTATTCGTAAGTCTTTACTGGAATCTTTGATTCAGGAGTGCCAAAGCCATAACTTGTATAGCTTTCGCAGAGACGTGTTGCAGGCCAATGTTAAGGATCTGAAGATTTATGGTTACGAGTGTAAGGCCTATATGGATTTGATTACATCGGTTTCGTCTTACTTCGATGCGAATATGGATCTTTTGAGAGAGGATATTCGCAAGGGGCTCTTTGATTCTGAAAATCAGATTTTTACCAAGATCCGAGATGAGGTGCCTTCTGTGTATCGGAATGGCAGCAAGGTCAGCAATTCCCTGATCTCGGATGGCTGTGTGATCGAAGGTACGGTGGAGAACAGCATTATATTCCGCGGAGTACGGATTCGAAAGGGTGCGGTGGTCTCAAATTCTATCATTATGCAGGATTGCGAGATTCAATCATCCAGCCAGCTTAACTATGTCATCGCGGATAAGGACGTGGTGATTCGAGAAAATCGCAAGTTATTTGGTTATCAGAAATATCCGACTGTTCTCTCTAAGGGGAGCGTTGTATAAACTGGACCAGCTGGAGGGAGATTTCGGCCTTGAAATCTCCCTCTCCTTATATTTACAAACAGATATTACCATGCTATAATGGAAATGGAAAGGAGAGGTTTCAATGAAAGTTTTATTTGCGGCATCGGAAGCGGTTCCCTTTATCAAAACAGGAGGATTGGGAGATGTGGCCGGCGCTCTTCCTAAGGCGCTTTGCGAGAAAGGGGTAGATGCTCGCGTGATCCTTCCCCTGTATCAGGATATTCCAGAAAAATGGAAGAGTCAGATGAATTTTCTTAAGGTAGTCTGGGTACCATTGGCTTGGAGAACGCAGTATTGTGGTGTGTTTTCTCTGGAATATGAGGGGGTTACCTACTACTTCCTGGATAATAAGTACTATTTTGGCCGCCGGGGGCTGTATGGTTATTTTGATGACGCAGAACGATACGCCTTTTTCTGTAAAGCGGTTCTGGAGATTCTACAACATCTGGATTTTGAACCGGACGTCATTCATTGCAATGACTGGCAGACCGCGTTGATTCCTGTCTTTCTGGAGGAATTCTATCGTAAGGATGTACCGTGTTGTCAGAACCTTCGTGTTTTATTTACTATTCATAATATTCAGTATCAGGGAATCTTCCCGCCGGATATTACCGAATATGTGATGGGCATGTCTAAGGAGAATTATGATAATGGCTGGCTTCAATTCGATGGTATGGTCAATCTGATGAAAGCGGCTATTGTATCTTCTTCGTGGATTACTACCGTGAGTCCTACTTATGCACAGGAAATTCAGTATGAATATTATGGGCATGGTATGCAGTGGATGCTGCGAAACGAGCGGGAGAAACTCAGCGGTATTCTGAACGGTATTGACTACACAGTTTATGATCCTAAGACAGATTCGCATTTATTTGCGAACTACTCGGCTCGTGGACCCAAGAAGAAAGAAATCAACAAAGCAAAACTGCAGGAGATGTTGAGCCTACCGGTGCGTCCAGAAGTTCCGATGATCGCCATGATCAGCCGTTTGGTGGAGCATAAGGGGTTGGATTTGGTAAAGTATGACTTGGAACAGATCCTGGAAGATGACGTGCAGCTTGTCATACTGGGTACAGGAGATTATCAGTATGAAGAGATGTTTAAGGAGGCACAGAGAAAGTATCCTTCCAAGGTTTCGGCCAATATTACCTTTAATCTGGACCTGGCGCAGAAGATTTATGCGGGTGCGGATATTTTCCTGATGCCTTCCAAGAGCGAACCCTGTGGGTTATCTCAGATGATCGCAATGCGTTACGGTACAATTCCAGTAGTGCGTGAAACCGGCGGTTTGAAGGATACGGTACAGCCGTATTGGGAAGGTACGGGTACTGGATTTACCTTTACGAACTACAATGCAGATGATATGCTATATGTGCTGCGTGAAGCGGAATCTTTGTATCAAGATAAGGTTTCTTGGAAAAAGCTAATGAAGAATGCGATGAATAAGGACTTCAGCTGGAACCTTCCGGCGAAAGAATACATCGCCCTATATGAAAAAATTTCCGGAAAAGAATAAGCCGTAAATCGGTGATGAATTTAGAAGGAGAATGCATGGATAAAGAACAGTTAAAGATTTTGATCAATGGGAAACTGATTCGGCATTTTGGCAAGGAATTTTCAAATGCGACCCGAAGTCAGATTTACCATGCTACCGCTTTGGTAGTGCGGGATTTTATGATGGATAATTGGGTTAAGACCCAAGAAAAAATTGAAAAACAAGATAGTAAACAGGTTTGTTATCTATCTATTGAGTTTTTGTTGGGACGATCTCTGCGTAATAATGTTTTTAATCTGGGCATGATGGATGATTTTAACAAAGCGCTGGGAGACATGGGAACTAGTTTGGATGAACTGTATTATGAGGAAGAACAGGATGCGGCCTTAGGAAATGGTGGGCTTGGCCGTCTGGCCGCCTGCTATATGGATGCTTTGGCCAGCCTGGATTATCCGGCTACCGGTTACAGTATTCTTTATGAGTATGGTTTATTCAAACAGAAGATTGTGGATGGTCAGCAGATTGAACTGCCGGATCGATGGATGGATTCTGGATCCAGCTGGTTGGTTCCGAAGCCCAGTGAGACCATTGAGGTGCATTTTGGAGGCACGATCGAGGAAGTCTGGAAGAACGAGCAGATGCAGATCATTCATAAAGACTATGATCGAGTCCTGGCGATTCCCTATGATATGCTGATCAGCGGATATCAGGGAGAGACTGTCAATACGTTGAGACTGTGGCAGGCAAAGAGTCCCCAGCAGATCAATATGACATTGTTTAATGAGGGAGACTATCTGCGGGCTACAGAGAATCAAGCCATGGCGGAAGTCATTTCCAAGATTCTGTACCCGGAGGACAAGCACTGGGAAGGAAAGTCCCTGCGTCTGAAACAGCAGTACTTCTTTGTGTCTGCCTCGGTGCAGGAGATTGTTCGCAAGCATATGGCTCGATATGGCCGATTGGATAACCTGCCGGATCATGTGGTAATTCAGATTAACGATACGCATCCGGCCATGGTTATTCCGGAATTGATGCGTATCATGCTGGATGAAAACGGGCTGACTTGGGATGCGGCCTGGAATATCACTTGCCGTACCGTTGCCTATACGAATCATACAGTGATGTCTGAAGCACTGGAACGCTGGCCAGAGTCTTTGTTTAAGCAGATTCTGCCCAGACTGCATCAGATTGTTTTAGAGATCAATCGCCGTTTCTGCGATGATCTATGGAACTACTTCCCAGGCGACTGGGATCGCATTGCGGCGATGGCTATTGTTGCCTATGGAGAGATTCGTATGGCGAATCTTTCGATTGCAGGTTCTTTTTCTGTCAATGGCGTTTCGGCTCTGCATTCTCAGATTCTGCGTGACGATGTGTTTCATGATTTTTATCTGGTGTCGCCGGAGAAGTTCCAGAATGTGACCAATGGTATTGCATACCGGCGTTGGGTCGGCCAGGGCAATGAAGGACTGACTGCACTTTTGACCAAATATATCGGAGACGGGTTCCTGAAGGATGCTTCGCAGCTCTCTCAGTTCCGGCCATTCGCGGAAGATCCAGAAGTTCGTAAGGAATTTGATCGGGTAAAACGAGCCAATAAGGAGCGTTTGGCTGCGTATATCAAGGAGCATAACGGAATTGAAGTAGATTGCGATTCCCTGTTCGATGTGCAGGCGAAACGGCTGCATGAGTACAAGCGGCAGATGCTCAATGTTATGCATATCTTACGTCTGTATTTTGAAATCAAGGATAATCCCGGCCTCGATGTGATACCCCGCACTTTCATCTTTGGTGCAAAGGCTGCGCCGGGCTATTATGCCGCAAAGCAGATTATTCGATTGATTCATTCGGTAGCAGATATGGTCAATCATGATCCAGAGGGCTCTAAGAAGATCAAGGTGGTGTTCTTAGAGGATTATAAGGTCACGGTAGCAGAAATCCTGATGCCGGCTGCCGACTTGTCAGAACAGATTTCCATTGCTGGAAGGGAAGCTTCCGGTACAGGCAATATGAAGTTCATGATGAATGGCGCGTTGACGATTGGCACGATGGATGGTGCGAATGTGGAGATCTGTGAAGCGGTGGGAGAAGAGAATATGTTCCTCTTTGGCTTGCGGGCACAAGAAGTCAAAGAACTGCAAGACAAAGGATATAATCCGCTGTCCTACTACCAGAACGATCCCTGGATCAGTCGGATTCTTAACGCGATGCAGGTGGGCATTGGCCGTAGCGGCGGAGCGTGTGTATCGTATCCGGATATCGTAAACGGTTTGATTTTGGGGAATGATCACACGGTACCGGATCCGTATATGGTTCTGGCTGATTTCGAAGACTATTGCCGTGCTCATCAAGAAGCAGATCAACTGTTCCGCAATAAGGATGAGTGGAATCGAAAAGCGATGATCAATGTGGCGAATTCCGCTATGTTCGCGGCAGACCGTTCTATTGAGGATTATAATGAGAAAATTTGGCATCTAAAGAGGCTTCTCTGATCCGATGCATGAAAATGGTGACTTCGGCTTAAACTACATCTATTCCGTATAGAAAGAATGGGAGGCGTTTAAGCATGAAGTCATCCATTTTGTTATGTATGCTGATTGTATGTCTTTTTTTCTCAGGTTGTACTCACGAAAAGCTAGAACCGGAGTATAGCCAGGAAGAGACGTTGATCGAAGGTAATTCTGTATCTTCTGTGAATGTCCTGGCGATGGCAGAACTGCAATCTTTGGATGATACCCAGGTTATCTGGGGACCTGGACGGGAGGTGGACGACCAAAATCGTCCTACCGCCTGCGTCAAGCTCCAGGAAGAATATGGAAAGTATGATGCGGTCTTTCTCACACAAGAACAGGGGATCTGTCTCACATTCGATGAAGGATATGAGGCGGGATATACGGCGGGCATTCTGGATACGCTACAGGAAGAAGGCGTCTCCGCCGTCTTTTTTGTGACGCTGGATTATGCAAAGAAAGAACCGGCATTGATTCAGCGTATGATTGATGAAGGACATACGATAGGAAATCATACCGCATATCATCCGAATATGACACAGATCTCTCTGGAAAAAGCAGCAGAGAATATACAGGTATTACATGACTATGTTTATCAGAAGTTTCAATATGAGATACGGCTTCTTCGTAATCCCGAAGGCGCTTTTAGCGAGCAAACACTTGCGTTGGCGCAAAACATGGGGTACCGTTCTGTGCTTTGGAGTTTTGCTTATAATGATTGGAATACAGATCAACAGCCTAGTGCGGAAGATGCGCTGCAGAGATTGACAAATGCGCTGCATCCCGGTGCGGTGTATCTGCTGCATGCAGTAAGCAAAACAAATCATGATATTTTGGGAGAATGGATACGGGAAGCCAAGGCAGAGGGATACAGCTTTATAACAATGGGTTGAGGAAAAATCATGGAAAAAGAAATATATGCTATGTTAAAAGCGCAGATTCACCCGGATCAGATTCTGGACGATATCGCAGAAATGTTTTATTCTGCGATCACCGCAGAGCGACATCTATATCCGAAATTAATGAACAGATTGGCTCATTATAATAGTTTTCAGCAGTTGATTGACGCCTTCGATAGGGAAGGGACGGATGAGGAGATCCTTATTTTCGGAGATGTCCTGGATATGATCGAACAGGAACTGGATGACACCTTTGATGAAGGTGAGGATCGTGTGAAAGAACAACTGATGCAGGAACCCATGGCGAGTGCCGTATTGGATAATTTTAGGAAACGAAATGTCCTTATGGTCCAGCAAAAACTTCAGGCAGATCAGATTGAGCAGATGTATGTCACAGCTTTTCGTCAGTATGATCGCCTGAAGGAGGGGCTGGAAGAAAGAATTTTGGCGCTATCTCCATTAAAAGCCTATTACCGTGGAGAAGTCATTTGGCAAAAGATTCGAAAAGAGCAGAATATTTTGATGGATGACAATGAGATGGTAGAGGCTTTTCAGAAATTTTGGAACCAGAAAGAACTCGAAGATCTTCTATGTCTGAAATATTATCAGGTGATTCAGTTCGGACGCCATTATGAGGTGGAAGAGTATGAAGAGGTGGAGGAGACGGATCCGGAAGAGGATGACGAGTCCACAGAGTCGTTCTTTGTGCAAAGAATGCCAGAGATACTGACAGAAGCCGGTGATATGCGAGAACAATCATTTGAGTATGTCTGTGAACTCTATGACCAGTATACGGGCCGTAGAATCTATTCCGCAGAAGAGGGGGGCGAGGCGTATTGGGTCGTATACGGAGACGAGTTCGAAGATCTAATCTATCAGGTGATTTTGCGTACATTGCAGCAGACACTGGAACAGCTTCAGAAGGAAGAACCGCAGAAATTAGAAAATTTCGCCGCGCAATATGGGATTCCTACTTCTTCGCTTCTTGATGGCGAACTGTATTTAGAGAGAGCCCATGAATTTGGTTATTACTGCCATTCCTTATTTGACAAATGCCTGTATGATTTTGGAGATCGCAAGGCGGAAGAGGTTTTCGAGGTTGGAAAAACTTTGGAAGCGGATGAGAACCGTAAATTAGAAGCGCTCAGCGGGGATTTGTCCTAAAAATTTAGAAAAGCACTTGCATAAATCTAAAAAGAATAGTATACTAAGAACAAAAGCGCACAATCTGTGCGTCCCGGTGTTCGTACCGGAAAATTTTTTGATGTGAAAGGATGAGTCCCATGTCTAAGAAAGTCATTACCTTTGGCGAAATTATGATTCGTCTGCAGACCCCGGGCTTCCAGCGCTTCATCCAGGCAGACAGCCTGGAGATGGTTTTTGGCGGTGGAGAAGCCAACGTTGCCGTTTCCTTGGCAAACTATGGAATGGAGCCCTATTTTGTAACCAAGTTACCGAAGAACCCGATGGGAGATGCTTGTATCGCTTCCCTTCGTAAATACGGTGTGAATACTTCCTACATAGCCAGAGGCGGCGAAAGAATGGGTATCTACTTTGTGGAGAAGGGCGCTTCTCAGCGTGCTTCCAACGTAGTATATGACCGTGCGCATGCTTCTATCGCTACAGCAGAGGCTGCTGATTTTGATTGGGAGAAGATCTTCGATGGAGCAGAGTGGTTCCATTTCACCGGTATTACTCCGGCTCTGTCCGATGCTTGTGCTGAGCTTTCTCTGGCTGCCTGCAAGGCTGCTAAGGCTGCTGGCGTTCAGATCAGCTGTGACCTGAACTTCCGTAAGAAGTTGTGGACAAGCGAGAAGGCAAGCCAGGTGATGGGTGAGCTGGTGAAGTATGTAGACGTTCTGATTGCGAACGAAGAGGATGCTGAGAAGGTTTTCGGTATCAAGGCTGCTGATTCCAATATCACAGGCGGCGAGCTGAGCGACGAGGGTTATAAGGACGTTGCTCGTCAGCTGGTAGATCGTTTTGGCTGCAAGAAGATTGCGATTACTCTGCGTGAGAGCATTTCTGCTTCTGTCAACAACTGGGCTGCTATGATGTACGATGCAGAGAAGAAGGAATTCTATAAGTCCAAGAAGTACACCATGAATATCGTCGATCGTGTAGGCGGCGGTGACAGCTTCGGCGGCGGCCTGATCTATGCGCTGCTTTCCGGCTATGATAATCAGTCCGTTATTGAGTTCGCTACGGCGGCTTCCTGCTTGAAGCATACGATTGAGGGTGACTTCAACCTGGTAAGCGTTGCAGAGGTAGAGAACCTGATGAAGGGTGACGGTTCTGGACGTGTACAGCGTTAATCGAGTGCATATAGCAAGACAAGAGGGGACGTTCTTGAGAAAGGATGTCCTCTTTTCTCGTTTTGCGGAAGCGTTGGAGAAGCAAGGATGAAGAAGGAAGTGCGAGGGATACATAAAAAATCGATTTTTTGGGGGCTGCTGCTGCCGGCGATCCTGGGGCTTTTGCTGTATGGACTCCGTATGATTCCCTGGGTGGCGGAGTATGTATTTGCCAGAGGCATTACACGGTGGCTCACAAATCTCTTGACATGGTTGACCAATCTGGCTCCGTTTTCCGTTGCGGAGTGGGCTCTCTATCTCATTCCCGCAGGGTTGCTTTTCAGTCTGATTTATTGTGTTATGCATGGTGGTTTCCGCCATCTTTTTCATTGGATCTGCGGAGTACTTGCCATTCTTCTTTGGGGAATCTGTCTGTTTGAAGTTTTATTTGTGATACAGTTCGGCAGAATCCGTCTGGAGGATCAGCTGGAATATGAGACAGGCCATATTACCGCGGAAGAACTCTATGAAAGTGCGGTACAGATGAGAAATCTTGCAGTGCAGCTCTCGCCGCAGATTACATATACGGAAGAGGGGTATTCTGTGTGGGAAGAAGAGCAGACTCTGCAAGACAGTAATATGGCGATTCTTGCTTATTCCGCCCAAAGGAATTTTGAGGATGTCAACCGTACACTGGGATTGAGTCTGTCTACAAATTCTGTGCGGCCGAAAGCGATTTTTGCCTCGGAACCCTTTTCCTATACGGGTATTCTGGGAATCTATATTCCATTTACGGGTGAGGCCAATCTCAATGTGGCTGCCCCTTCTTTTGTCGTAGCGGTCTCGGCCGCCCATGAACAGATGCATCAGAAAGGATATTCCCGAGAAGATGAGGCCAACTTTCTGTCCATACAGACATGCCTGTCGGACAAGCATGTCTACATGCGGTACAGTGGCGCCTTATACGCTTTTCGTTATCTTTATAATGCATTATACCGCGTGGATCGGCAGTTGTATACCCAGCTTCTGCAAGAGACGCCTACACAGCTCTTGCAAGAACTACGATACTATAATGAATGGATTCTTGCCCATGAAAACCAGGTGACCTCCATTACACAGCAGGTCAATAATACATATTTAAAGGTTTCTGGCGGAGAAGGAACGGTCAGCTATAGTCAAGTCGTACAACTTCTCGTGGGGGCATATCGGCAGCAGAATCTCCCGGAGGTATAGCATGATTATTTTATTGGAGGGCTACTTGTGCATCATCAATGTACTTGCTTTTGCATTATATGGGATAGATAAACGTCGAGCACGAACACATCATTGGCGTATTCCGGAGAGACGGCTGTTGAGTATTGCATGGCTAGGCGGAGCTTTGGGAGCACTTTTGGGCATGGGGATCTTTCATCATAAAACCAAACACACGGTTTTTCGGATCTGTATTCCGTTGGCATTGGTATGCTGGATTCTGGGAATGAGCGTGTTGCTGCCATTATTGTAAAAAAGAAAAATAATGCTTGCATTCGACACATCCGTATGATATAATACGTACGTTGTCACGTGGCCATTGGTCGGAAATCAATGTCCATGAATCCATAAGAAAGAGGCGTTATACGATGCAGAAGGATATTCAACCAAAGTATTATCAGGCAACCGTACGCTGCAACTGCGGCAATACCTTTACCTGTGGATCTACCACACCAGAAATCCGTGTAGAGGTTTGTTCAAAGTGCCATCCGTTCTATACCGGGACTCAGAAGGCTATGGCAGCTCGAGGCCGTATTGATAAGTTCAATCGTAAGTATGGTATTAACCAGAAGTAGTTTGCGTGCAAAAGGAGGCCTTTTTCATAAGGTCTCCTTTTTGCCGTGTTCTGGGGAATTAAGGATGTTGGCATTCGCAGAGCCGGCTATGAAAATCGTTTCATGGACCGGTTTTTTTATTATAAAAATAACAGGAGGATTTATGGAGGATCGTAAACAGATATGCAGCGCTTTGCGGATTGGCGGACAGGCAGTCATGGAAGGCGTGATGATGAAAGGCAAGAATAAGTATGCGGTATCCGTACGCAAGACAGACGGCAAGATCGTTACGGCATTGTTTGACAGTCAATCCATGACGGAGAGACATAAGGTGCTGGCGTGGCCAGTGATCCGCGGGATCGTACGATTTGCGGAATCGCTGATGATAGGAATGCGTACGCTTACCTTTTCTTCCGGTTTCTTCCTGGAAGAGGAAAAAACCACTTCACCGGCTAAGCCGGTGAAGGATACGGCATTTCGACGCTTCTGGAAAGAGCATCAGGATGGGTTTATGACAGGTGCTTCTATCCTGATCGGTGTGGTCTTGGCATTGGGACTTTTTATTCTGCTGCCTGCATTATTGACAGGGTGGCTAGAATCTGTTCTTCATAGTCGACTCTTGGTTAGCCTGATAGAGGGCGTTCTTCGTGTGATGATTTTTATCGGTTATATCGTGGCGATCTCACAAATGAAAGATATTCAGCGTGTTTTTGAATATCATGGTGCCGAACATAAGACCATCAATTGTATGGAAGCTGGAGAAAATCTGGTGTCGGAACGCATTATAACTTACACTCGACTGAATCGAAGATGTGGCACCAGCTTTTTGTTTTTGGTCATGATCGTTAGTATCTTATTTTTTGCAGTGATCTATGTTTCAAATCCCTTGCTGCGTCTGGTACTCAGGATTCTGCTCATTCCAGTTGTTGCCGGCGTCTCCTATGAGGTCCTGATGTTTTCCAATCGCTCGGAGGCGAGATGGGTGCGTATTTTGACTTGGCCCGGACTGATGCTGCAAAAACTTACAACGAGAGAACCTGATACGCAAGAAATAGAAACAGCGATCGCCTCCACGCTTGTGGTTCTGAAGGCGGAGGGTAGACTTCCAAAATATTTAGAAGAAGACTGGCAACGAATTCGTCAGGAGATCGAATTGACAGATCCTGCAGGAAATACGATTGAGATCGGTGATGAACATGCATGAAGAATGGACATGGGGCGATCTATTGGAACAGGGCGCCAAGATTTTGTTAGATGCGGGGATTGAAGACTGTCGAGAAGATGCGAAGGCGCTCTTTCTGGAGTGCTTTGGGACAGACCAGGCTGGACTTCTTCTGCATCGTCAGGATCGTCCCCAGAAAGAACAATATCAACAGTTTTTTCAGTGGATTGCTCGAAGAGCACAGGGATGTCCCGTACAATACATAACGGGTACACAATGTTTCATGGGGCTTGACTTTCTGGTAGGCCCCTCTGTATTGATTCCAAGGATGGATACGGAGGTATTAGTTGAACATGTTTTGCAGGAACTTCCGCGGGAGCCAGATCTGGTTTTAGGAGTAGATTTATGTACAGGCAGTGGATGTATTGCCTTGAGTCTAGCCCATCTTGGGCCTTCCAATCTCATGATGCTTGCCACAGATATTTCCAGTGGCGCACTGAAAGTCGCACGAGAAAATGCCAGGAAATTGGCGCCAGATTGTTTGCCTCAATTCTATCAAGGCGATTTATTCCAGGCACTGCCGAAACAGTATCGAGGGTTAATTGATTTTGTGGTTTCCAATCCACCTTACATTCCCACGGAGGAGATTCCTTTATTAGATACAAATGTAAAAGATTACGAACCGAGTCAGGCATTGGATGGCGGCCGAGATGGACTAAGTTTTTACCGTCGTATTGGAGTCGGCGCACAGCGATTCCTGCGGCCAGGAGGACACTTATATTTAGAAATCGGCTGTGAACAGGGCATGGCAGTTTCTCGTATTTTAAAACATGCAGGCTTTTCTGAAATACAAATATTCCCGGATCTTGCAGGAAGAGATCGCGTCATTTCAGCGAAAAAAAACGTATAGAGAGGAGGATATATTTTGTTTGAACAAATCGGAACCCTGGTGGGCCGATACCAGGAATTGGGCCGCGAACTGAATGATCCGCAAACGATCGCCGATCAGCCGCTATGGCAAAAAATCATGAAGGAACATGCGGAACTGACACCACTTGTTGAGACCTATATGATCTATCAACAAACTAAAAAAAATGAGGCCGACAGTTTGCTTTTCCTGCAGGAAGAATCCGATCCGCAGCTGCGCCAGCTGGCGAAAGAAGAACTTGCAGAAAGCCGTGATCAAATCGAAAAATTGGAAGAAAAAATGAAGATATTGCTGACCCCAAAGGATCCGAATGATGATAAAAACGTTTTTATAGAAATTCGGGCAGGAGCAGGCGGTGATGAAGCAGCTCTTTTCGCGGCTGATCTATATCGTATGTATAGTCGATATGCGGAACGTAAAGGCTGGAAAACCTCCCTGGTCAGCATCAATGAGAACGGACTGGGAGGGTTCAAGGAAATCATTTTTTCAATTGCGGGACAGGGCGCGTACTCAAGGCTTAAATTTGAAAGCGGAGTTCATCGCGTGCAGAGAGTTCCGATCACAGAATCTGGCGGAAGAATTCATACGTCAACCGTAACGGTCGCTGTTCTGCCTGAGGTTGAAGATGTAGATGTGGAACTGAATATGGATGAGATCCGTGTCGATGTATTCCGTGCATCTGGAAATGGCGGACAGTGCGTAAATACGACGGACTCCGCAGTCAGAATCACGCATATTCCTACGGGACTTGTTGTCAGTTGTCAGGACGAGAAATCCCAGCTGAAAAATAAAGATAAGGCTCTGAAGGTATTGCGAGCGCGTCTGTATGATCGAGAACTGGAAAAACAAAGAGCTGAAATATCCGCAGACAGACGCAGTCAAGTGGGTACAGGAGATCGCAGCGAAAAAATCCGTACTTATAATTTCCCGCAGACTCGTATGACCGATCATCGAATTAAATTGACCTTATACCGGCTTTCGGATATTTTGGATGGAGACCTGGATGAAATTATTGATCCATTGATTGCAGCAGAACAGACGGCGAAACGAGAAAGCGGAGGGGCTATATTATGAAAAAAGCCATGTATGCCATTTCGATCCTGAGCAGTCTATTGATTTTGGTTATGATCATATTGGTCATGACAAAACAAGAACAATATGAAATGCGTCAAACGATTGATAATACGTATAAAGAAAGTTTTCTTCGGATTTTAGACAGCATGCGTCAGATGGAAGATCCTGCGTTCAGCGTGGAAGAAAAACAAATGTTATCCGCTCGAGATACGGCGTATGGTTTTAACCTCAGAACCCTGCAGTTTTCTACCTCTTATGCGAAGCAGGAGGATTTCTGCACGATTAGCCTGCTTCTCGATGAGGCTACAGGAACGGACGCAATATACACATTGGCATACTCCGATGAATTATACGATACCTTGATACAGCTGTACGATAAGGACTTTCAGGATGTGGAGTTGTTGAAAAAGGCGCGTGTCATGCTAGAAGCAGCGATCGATTAAGGAAGATTTTATGTGTGAAAGTCAAATATGCGCGGGCGATATATACCACTTGTCAATTGACAAAAAAGGCTTGATGATGTACGATATGTATAGATAGCAGTCATAGAGGGGGATACGTATGAATGATCTTAAACGATTGATCAACAAGTTTCGTTCCGTCTTGTTTTCGGTATATCGGATGGAAGAACGGCTTCCTGAGTATCCGCCGGGAACGCTTGCTACATTGATTCAACATGATCGCTCTTATTACTATTGGACACGAAATGAGAATGGCAGGGCAGTTCGTTCCTACGTCAAACTCAAGGATGCTGAAGAGATGAAGGCTCGCTACCAAGCCAAAATGCAGCTTCTTAAGGCAAGAAAGGAAGCTGAGCAGTGGTTGATTCGCGTGCGTAAAACATTGCTCATCTACGGGATATCTCCAGAAGTGCTGGAACAGGAGTGTCGAAACCAGTATGAAAGGCAGAAAATGCTTTTCAAAACAGATCGTGGAGAAGTAACGACCTGCTTATCTGAACAAAGGATCGCGAATGTGCTATATCGGTATGGGATTGATTATGAGTATAGAGCGCCCCTCATTTTAAAAAATAGAGTATATTGGCCATCCTATACAATTATCCACGAAAAAGAAGTTTTTTATTGGGAACATCCTTCCCGAACGTTGATGCCCCAGCAGAAAAAGTATGAAGACTATCTTCGGTATGGAATCTGGCAAGGCAGAAATCTGATCGTTACAGCGGGAGGTCATTCCTCTTTGGAAGAAACGGATATCGTTCGCATTTTGACGGCGTATCGGCTGATAACTTGACCCAAGAGTTTCTTGTGATGACAAGGAACTCTTTTTTTGAATACATAGACCTCCTGGACCACGACAAAAAAATCGGGAAATTTGAAATAATTTTCTAGAAAAAAAAGGATTTTTTTTGGGAGAGTCGAATAATCCTTATATACGTGTGTGGATTGCTTTCGTGATTCTGGCGGATGCATACGCATGAACTATCAAAGGAATTGGAGGAATTGTTATGAAGGTCTATGGTTCTGAAGAGATTCGCAGCGTCGTGCTGCTTGGCCATGGAGGGGTCGGTAAGACCACGGTGGCAGAAGCGATGGCTTATGCCTCGGGTGTGACAAAGCGCCGTGGAAAAGTACAGGAAGGCAATACAATCAGTGATTATGACCCGGAAGAAATCAAACGAAAATTTTCCATTAACTCGTCTGTAATTCCCGTAGAATGGGATGGATACAAGATCAATGTCTTGGATACTCCCGGATATTTTGATTTCGTGGGAGAGGCCAAAGAAGCATTGCATGTGGCGGAGGCCGGTATCATTGTCGTATCTGCTAAGTCCGGGGTACAGGTCGGCACGGAAATCGCATGGGACATGCTGGAGGACCGGAAGACTCCTCGGTTTATCTTTGTGAATGGTATGGACGAAGAGGGAGCGGATCTGGTGAAAGTATTAGATCAGCTGCAGGAGACCTTTGGAAAGCGCATTGCTCCATTCCAGGTTCCTTTTAAGGAAAATGGTAAATTCGCTGGATTTGTTAATGTTGTAAAAATGGAAGGCCGTAAGTACGTGAATGATCGTGTAGAAGCCTGTGAAGTGCCAGAATCCATCATGGGAGAAGTGCAGCCGGTTCGTCAAATGATTCTGGAGACGGTAGCGGAATCCTCTGAGGAACTGATGGAACGCTATTTTGAAACAGAAGGCGAAGATTTTACACTGGAAGAAATTCAAGACGCATTACAGGCTGGTATTGAGAATGGAGAAATCGTTCCTGTATTGTGTGGGGTAGCAGCAAATGGAACAGGAATCGGTGTTTTAATGACATCAATTGGCCGCTATCTCCCCAGTGCTAAGAAAGTACATCCTACGTTGGAAGCGCAGAACGAGAAAGGGGAAACGATTGAGGTTCCCTGTTCCGAAGAAGGCCCGATGAGTGCTTTTGTATTTAAAACAGTTGTGGATCCGTTTTTCGGAAAGATCACATATTTCAAGGTAGTGTCCGGTGTGCTTAAAGCTGGTGATATGATTACGAACATAAATAAGGGCGTCCAGGAACGTTTGAATCATTTATATATTCCTAGGGGTAAGGAACAGATCGAAGTATCTGAACTGCATGCTGGTGATATCGGGATTGTTACAAAACTTTCTGTGACGACAACATGTGATACTCTGTGTGGAAAGGGTATTCAGATTCAATATCCTCCGATCCAGTTCCCGGAATCTCTGTTATGCATGGCTGTTATGCCTAAGAGTAAGGGAGACGAAGAAAAGATTACAGCTAGTCTTGCAAAACTGATGGAAGAGGATCCCACACTGAAGACCCATTTGGATAAGGACACTAAACAGCAGGAGATTCTCGGAATCGGAGATCAGCATCTGGATGTCATCGTGAATAAGCTGAAAAATAAATTCAAACTGGATGTAGAACTCAGCAGCCCCAAGGTAGCCTATCGCGAGACGATCAAGGGGACGGCTCGGGTACAGGGAAAACACAAGAAACAGTCCGGTGGTCATGGACAGTACGGAGATGTGCATATCATCTTTGAGCCTTCGGGCGACTTGGATACGCCGGTGATTTTTGAAGAGAAGATCTTTGGTGGATCCGTACCCAAAAATTATTTCCCGGCTGTAGAAAAAGGACTCCAGGAGTGTGTTCAGGAGGGAGTTCTTGCAGGGTATCCCATGGTGGGTGTCAAAGCAACACTTGTGGATGGCTCCTATCATCCGGTGGATTCTTCTGAAATGGCGTTCAAACTGGCCACTTCCATTGCTTTCAAGAATGGTATTCCACAGGCAAAACCTGTTTTGCTAGAGCCCATCAATTCGGTAAAGATTACCGTGGATGAAAGCTACATGGGAGATGTAATTGGTGACTTGAATAAGCGTCGAGGCCGCGTACTAGGAATGACACATCAAAATAAGAAACAGATTATCGAGGCAGAAGTTCCCGCTGCGGAGATGTTTACGTACGCTACGGATCTGCGTTCTATGACACAAGCAAGGGGAAGCTTTACGATGTCTTTCCTGCGGTATGAAGAAGTTCCCAGAGACGTACAGGAAAAGATTATTGCGGCAAGTAAGAACGCATAAGCATATTAGGAGAAACCGATATGGACTCGGGGACTGAATGAGAGACTCCTTTGATAGGGAAAAGGGTGTTGCGCTTGGCAACACCCTTTTCCAGTTTTTGTTTTTCTATCTTCTAATCATCCATTCTATACGAGCACGATCCTGTGGTGGCAGCATTTCCAGCAAACAATCTTTTAACAATGCGGATTCATCCGTTGTAAATCGAATCCCTTCGTTTTCCATGCGCATTTGATATGCCAAGAAAATCTGAATACATTGCAATGGTTCTTTTCCACTCATGAGTGTACTCATTTCCTCAATGATCCGGCGCTTACGAGGAGAGAGACGGCGAAAGGCCGCCTTTTTGCGAAGAGATGCTCCGAAGTTATCCATGGGCAGCCTCTTTTTTTAGATCGGTTTCTATTTTTTCGGGCTGTTTCAAGATCTGGCTAAAAGATTGGAAGAGTGCTTGCTGCTGTGGGCTCAGCATGGATTTCAGTTGATTTTCCAAGGCAGTTTCGTGATTCGGAACCGGGGAATTGTCTTCTGCTTTCGATTTACGTAAGAAAGGAATCACTGGAGTGTCAGCGGAATCGGTCTGACGCTGCGGAACTTGTTGAATCATGGACTGCATACGGAAAGTCTGAATGACAGTATCCACATATCCGATATGTTCAGGATCGCAGGCACCGCGAATACTCTGCAGCATTCGCAGTCTTCTATCGAATATACTCGACGAGTTCTCTTCGGCTTCTTCTCCGCCGCGCATTAACGAACGATTCTCATCAGAAGAAAGTGGACTCTGCAAAATATCTTGAAGTTCCATACATTTCAGCGCCAGATTGACTTGATGTTGTACCCCGTGTTCCAGATAGGGGAGTGCGCTTCTCAGAATGCGTATAGGTTCAGATGGTGTATTCCTGTCATAAGAAGAGGGCATAAAAAAACCTCCATCTATTCTTTTGTATTATATATATGCGCAGAGGAAGAATATTTGACAAAAAATCTGAGAGGATGATATAATGGATATGGTAGACTCAGCACTAGAACTGCGCCTTGAGATTGCCGCCAACGGGCGTCAATTTTTCACTGTAGAAACAGGTGGCGAAAAGGAGGGATCGATATGTTGCAGGAAAGCGGAGATTATCGAATCGAAGATATGATTCGTAATGATGTGGAATTCACGGAAGAAGAACTTAAATATCTGACACTTCTATCAAGAAGCTTTCCGAGTATTCAGGCGGCTTCTACAGAAATTATCAATTTACAAGCTATTTTAGACTTGCCCAAGGGTACAGAACATTTCTTGAGTGATTTACATGGAGAATATGAGGCGTTTTCTCATATGCTGCGAAATGCTTCCGGTGTAATCAAAACCAAAGTGGATGAAAGTTTTGGCACGACCCTGGGAGAAACAGAACGAAAGACGCTGGCCACATTGATTTACTATCCCCAGCAGAAGCTGGAACTCCTGAAAAGAGAGCAGAAAGATCTGAAAGACTGGTATCGGGTAACATTGTATCGTCTCGTTGAGGTTTGTCGTCAGGTCTCTTCAAAATATACTCGTTCTAAGGTGCGAAAGGCCTTGCCAAAAGATTTTGCATATATCATTGACGAGTTAATTCACGGATTTCAGCATATGCCGGATCAGAACGCTTATTATGATCGAATGATCGAGACGATCATCGAGATACAGCGTGCCGATGCATTCATCATCGCATTGTGTGAATTGATCACGCGGTTGTCTATTGATAAACTCCATATTATTGGTGATATTTATGACCGCGGTCCCGGCGCACATATGATTCTGGATGAACTGATGCGATATCATGATGTGGATATTCAGTGGGGAAATCATGATATTCTTTGGATGGGCGCCGCCGCCGGTAATCCAGCATGTATTGCCGGAGTCATCCGAATCTGCTGCCGATATAATAATCTGGATACCTTGGAAGATGGATATGGAATTTCTCTGCGTCCTTTGGCAATGTTTGCACAAGAAATGTATGGACAAGATCCCTGTACGGTCTTTTGGCCTGCCGATTCTGGTGGAAGCGCCATCGCAAATGATCCGGCTTCTATCAGCAAGATTCATAAGGCGATTACAATTCTTCAGTTGAAGGCAGAGGGACAGCTGCTTGCCAGACATCCGGAATATGGAAGGCAGGATCGCATTTTGCTTTCGCTGATAGATTATCACAATGGAATGATTTCCATGCAGGGGAAAGACTATGCATTAAAGGATACGTATTTCCCGACCATTGATCCGCAGGATCCCCTGAAAATGCATCCGGAAGAAGAGGAAACCATGCATCAGCTGATCCGTGCATTCAAAAACAATACCAAGCTGCAGGAGCATGTTCGCTTTTTATTTTCACGAGGCAGCATGTATAAGATCGTGAATGCTAACCTTTTATATCATGGCTGTATTCCATTGCATGAAGACGGCGGATTTGCCGGTATTACTCTTCATGGAAATTATTTGACGGGAAAGGCTCTTTTAGATGAGTTAGAACAAACCGTACGAAAGGGATATTTTGCTCCAGAAGGCAGTAAGGAGCAGCAGGAAGGAGAGGATATCTTCTGGTATCTTTGGTGCGGTCCATATTCTCCGCTGTTTGGGAAAACGAGGATGACAACCTTTGAACGCTACTTTTTGGATGAAAAGGCACTGATGGATGAAGGTAAAAATCCTTACTATAAATATGTAGAGACAGAACCTATGTGCGATCAGATTCTTGTGGAGTTCGGGTTGAGTCCGGAGGAGTCTCATATCATCAACGGACATGTTCCTGTCAAAGTGAAAAAAGGAGAAAGCCCTGTAAAGGGGGGCGGCAAACTTCTGATTATTGATGGTGGACTGTCCAAAGCTTACCATAATCAGACCGGGATTGCCGGATATACACTGATTTCCAATTCGCATGGAATGAATTTGGCCGCACACGAGCCGTTCGAGTCAACGGCATCAGCGATTCGAGAGGAAAAGGACATTCATTCAAGGACAATTGAAATCAAACGGTACATGAATCGAAAACTGGTACGGGATACGGATGTCGGATATGATTTGAAAAGACAAAGCGAGGATTTAAAACGGCTGCTTTTGGCATATCGTATGGGAAAAATCAAACAACTGGTATAAAATGCACAAAAAAGCTGGACATTATGGAATTCATATGATATAATCAGTATAAGAAATCGAATTGCTGTATAGCAATCTAAAAGGAGGAATTGAATATGGCAAAAACGATGATTATTACATTAGGTCGGGAATATGGGAGCGGTGGCCGAGAGGTGGGTAAAAAACTGGCGCAGACTTTAGGAATTCCTTTTTATGATAAAGAACTTATCACAAGGGCCTCCGAAGAAAGCGGTATTCAATCCCATATTTTTGAACGGGCAGATGAGAAAACCAGTCGTGGTACTATGTTTTCCATGGGATGGAGCGCTTCGTTATATCCTGGTAATTATATGTTCTACAATAATGATATGTTGACGAATGATTCTCTTTTTGCGATACAAGCGGACGTTATCCGCAAAGTAGCAGCCGAAGGATCCTGCGTCATTGTAGGACGCTGTGCCGATTATTTATTGGATGGTACCCCTGGTCTCCTGAAGGTTTTCATTCATGCCAGTATGGAGTACCGCCGGGAGAGGATTATGCGCCTGTATCATGTTCCTGCGAAGGATGTGGATGGTGTCATTAAGCGGACGGATCGTCAGCGTGCAAAATATTATGATTTTTATACTGCACAGGAATGGGGAGCTGCGAAGAATTTCCATATTTCCCTGGATACTTCTTATTTTACTCCAGATGGAATCGTTCAACTCTTAGCCGATTATGCCAGAAGGCAGATGGGATGATCGTTGGATCATGATGAAGTATCATAAGCGCGTTGTAGGAGATATTCCTGCAACGCGCTTATTCAATATCTAATATCAGAATAGATTGCTCAGAAATATCATGATGTATCTTGCATTTTTTCTCTTTTTTTGATACAATAAAAAATAACCTGCAATGCAGATTGCTTTGATTTTATGATCCCTTTGTTCCCTGAAAAAGAGAACCGAGAGAATCCTGGGAGGTATATGATTTGAAAGTTTATGATCCGAAATCCATTGAGAAGAAATGGCAGACTATTTGGGAGGAAGAAGGAGCCTTCCATGCGTCTGATAACAAAGAAAAGCCAAAGTATTATGCACTGATCGAGTTTCCGTATCCTTCCGGACAGGGATTGCACGTAGGCCATCCTCGTCCGTATACCGCATTGGATATCGTTGCCCGTAAAAGAAGGATGCAGGGATATAATGTCCTGTTTCCGATCGGTTGGGATGCCTTTGGCTTGCCTACCGAGAACTATGCGATCAAGAATAAGATTCATCCCAAAATCGTAACCGAGCGAAATATCGCCCGGTTTAAGAAGCAGCTGCAATCCCTAGGACTCTCCTTTGACTGGACTCGTGAAATCAATACCACGGATCCGTCTTATTATAAATGGACGCAGTGGATTTTCTTACAGCTTTTTAAGCATGGGCTGGCCTATAAAAAGGAGATGGCCATCAACTGGTGTACTTCCTGTAAAGTCGGTCTGGCCAACGAAGAAGTCGTAGGTGGAGGTTGTGAGCGCTGCGGCGGTAAGGTAGAGCGCCGTATGAAGACACAGTGGATGCTGGCTATCACAAAGTATGCGCAGCGTCTCATCGACGATCTGGATGATGTGGATTACATCGAGCGCGTAAAGACACAGCAGAAGAACTGGATTGGACGGTCTGAGGGTGCAGAAGTGGATTTTCAGGTCGCCGGGAAGTCACTGCGGATCTATACCACACGTCCTGATACGATGTTTGGCGTTACGTATATGGTCATGTCTCCAGAACATCCATATCTGGTGGAATGGAAAGACCAGATTGAGAACTATGAAGAAGTCCAGGCCTATCAACAGATGGCTATGTCCAAGTCAGATTTTGAAAGAACTGAATTGGCGAAAGAAAAGACGGGCGTTGAATTGAAAGGGATTGAAGCCATCAATCCTGTAAATGGTGCCAAGATTCCGGTCTTCATCTCCGACTATGTTCTGATGAGCTACGGTACGGGCGCTATTATGGCTGTACCGGGCCATGATACGAGAGACTGGGAGTTCGCGCAGAAATTCCATCTTCCCATTGTTGAAGTGGTTGCTGGAGGCGATGTCACCAAAGAAGCCTTCACAGACATTGAAAAAGGCACCTTGGTGAATTCTGGTTTTCTGAATGGAATGCAAGTAGAAGATGCTAAGAAGGCGATGATCGATTGGCTGGAGGAGCATCATATCGGAGAAAAAAAGGTGAACTTCAAACTTCGGGACTGGGTATTTTCTCGCCAGAGATATTGGGGAGAACCGATTCCGATTGTACACTGCCCCAAGTGCGGGTATGTGCCGCTGCCAGAAGAGGAGCTTCCCTTGCTGCTGCCGGAAGTGGAGAGCTATGAACCGGGACCGAACGGAGAGTCCCCGCTGGCCAGTATGAAAGAATGGGTACAGACCACATGTCCGCAATGTGGTGGCCCTGCCGAACGGGAGACAGATACGATGCCGCAGTGGGCCGGTTCTTCCTGGTATTTTCTTCGGTATATGGATCCGCATAATGACCAGGCGCTGGCGAGCCGTGAGAATCTGGAGTATTGGTCTCCTGTGGATTGGTATAATGGTGGAATGGAGCATACGACGCTGCATCTTCTGTATTCTCGTTTCTGGCATAAGTTCTTGTATGATATTGGCGTTGTTCCTACGAAAGAACCCTATCAGAAGCGTACTTCCCATGGTATGATTCTGGGCGCTAACGGAGAAAAGATGTCGAAGTCCAGAGGCAATGTTGTCAATCCGGATGAGGTCGTGGATCAATATGGTGCAGATACGATGCGCCTGTATGAGATGTTTATCGGTGATTTTGAAAAGGCTGTTCCGTGGTCCGAAAATGGAGTCAAAGGCTGTCGCCGCTTCCTAGAGCGTGTTTGGAAACTGCAGGATATGATGACATCCGAAGAGGAAATCTCTAAAGATATGGAAACCTGGATCCATAAGACGATCAAAAAGGTCAGCCTGGATGATGAGAGTCTGAAGTTTAACACGGCAATTGCGGCTATGATGGCTCTTGTCAACGAATTCTATGCGAAGGGCAGCATCACGCGAGGCGAGATGAAGATCTTGCTGCTCCTCTTAGGACCCGATGCTCCGCATATCACAGAAGAAATGTGGGAACTTTGCGGCTTCAGTGGACGGTTGTATCAGCAGCCATGGCCCGCATGGGATGATGCAAAAACCATCGAGGATATGATTACAATCGCCGTTCAGATCAATGGAAAATCCAAGGGAACGCTTGTAATTCCTAAGGATGCGGATCAGGCTGCGGCCATGACCGCATTTCGGGCAGATGAACGTCTGATGGCGCAGGTGGAAGGTAAAACGATTATCAAAGAGATTTACGTCCCCGGAAGAATCGTGAACGTAGTCGTAAAAGGGTGAGTAATCATGAGAAAGGTCAGAATATGGGATACCACACTGCGGGATGGCCTGCAAGTTCCTGGAGTCGCCGTCACCTTGGATGATAAAATCGAGATGGCTATGAACATTCGTGACTTGGGCGTGGATTATATGGAGGTTGGATATCCGGCAGTTTCTTCACAGGCATATAAAGAAACGGCTGCTATTACCGCGGCTATTGGCAAAGATCCTGATTCTCCATGGATTGCTGCCTATGCACAGGCCAATCGGGAAGAGCTGGAAATAGCATATGAGAGTATCCGCGAGGCAAGATATCCGATGCTGCATTTAGTCATCGGTGCCTCTCGCCAGCAGATAGAGAATCGGCTGCACAAGACGCCGAAAGAAGTGCTGTGCCTGGCCAAAGATCTTTTAGAATATGCCCGGAGCTTAACGCCGAAAGTACAGTTTACGATAGAAGATGCCTCTCGCGCGGAGAACGAATATCTATTGCAGCTGGTTCGCCTAGCAGCCGAGGGTGGGGCCTCGATCATCAATATTTCTGATACTGTGGGCACTGCTATTCCGGAAGAGTTTGGCGTGAAGATCCATCGGATTCGTGAAGAGCTGGATCAGATCAATCCTGCGATATTATTGAGCGTCCATTGTCATAACGACTTGGGAATGGCTGTTGCCAATACTTTAAGTGCTGTGAAAAACGGAGCCGATAAGGTAGAATGCACAGTGAATGCCATAGGGGAACGGGCCGGATTAGCGGCTCTGGAAGAAGTGGCGGTTGCGCTTCGTTTTCATAGGGATTATTTCCAGGCAGATACAGAGATCGTCACAGAACGCCTGAATCAGACTTCACGAATGGTTAGTTATGTGACAGGGCTGACTGTGCAGGTCAACAAACCCATCGTAGGACAGAACGCGTTTGTTCATTCTCCCGGTATGCATCAGAATGCAGAAAATGTCTACGCGGCATTATCACCGGAGGAGGTGGGAGCACACCTGCAGGATCTGGAATTGAATGCAGAAAGCGGAACGCCGGAACATCTGAAAGATGCGCTGCGCAAAATTGGATACGAGAGCGCATCCGAAGAAGAGTTTCATCAGATCTATGAGAAGTTTCGCTCTCTCATTCAAAAAAAGAAACAGGTCTTTCTTCACGATTTGTACTTCTTATTGCAGCGCGGACACTATGTGGAGAAGGAAAAATCCATTGTCTATGTTTTAAAGAGCTTCCGCGTCACTTCCAGTGATGAATTTCCGGATGCGACTGTGAAACTTGTCCGAGGAGCGGATGTCATTGAAGAACATTCCTATGGAGATGGACCGATTGATGCGCTGTACACAGCCATTAAGAATGCGGTGCAAATGGATTTTCGTTTGCTGGAATATCGAATTACCAGCGTAACCAGCGGCAAGGAGGCATTAGGCCGTGTCATCATTCGACTGGAATATGATGGAGAGTTCTATTACGCCCATTCCACGGATACGGATACCATCAAAGCTAGTGCGATTGCACTATTAAATGGTATCAACAACATCATTTTGGCGCGTAAAAAATAAAGGTACTATTTTGGCGGAGCCTTCGGTTCCGCCATATATCTGAAATCAATCCTATGAAAAAAGAAAAAAAGAAAAGTTGTAGAAAATATCTTTGGCTGGATCTTCTGATGCTCGGTTTGGCCGTCGTCATTGTACTGGGCGGCTCATATGGAATTCGTCGCTGGGCCGCTACAATGGTGCCTTCTGCGGATCAGGTGCAGGGCTTAGTCCCCGAAGAGGAAGATTCACGTCTGAATTCACAGCAAGAAATTAGTCAGCAAGAAGAGAGTCGCCAAGAGGAGAGTATTCCCGAGGAATCTTCTGTGGAAGAGGAAGTTCTTGTACCTCTTTCTCCTCATGCGGTAGAAGGTACACATCCCAGCGACTGGATCGCTGATACGGCAATCTACGTGAATGATGAACTGCAGAGCACGTACCATACTTCGAAACCGATCACGATGAATAATGATCTGTATTCAGAATTAAATGGTATTTTCACGTTCCGCGGTAATAATTTCCGCAATACGGCGGCGTATGGTACCATTCAGACCGTGCAGCAGAAATTTGACGAAGAGAACAGTTGGAGTTATGGGATTGGTACCATTGAGACGCCAGATGGAAGCTTCTGGCCTGGTACCGGATGGACTGGACAGCCTTTGATGCGCTGTTGGAGCAGAGACATCAAAGAACATATGAATATGTACGACTGGGCTATCGAAAAGGATGATCTGGTGGAAGTGATTTACGCGACATTAGACGGTTACATTTATTTCCTGGATCTGGATACGGGAGAGGAAACGCGTCCGCCACTTTATATGGGATATACCTTTAAGGGGTCCGGATCCTTAGATCCCAGAGGCTATCCGATTCTTTACGTAGGTTCGGGGTACGATGGATTTGAGGGGCAGTCTCGTGCCTTCATTATCAATCTCCTGGACTGTTCCGTGATGTATACCTTTGGAAATGGAGATCCGGTGGCTCCCCGCTATTTTTCTTACTTTGACAGCTCAGCGCTGGTGTGCGCGGAAACTGATCAGTTAATCTATCCCGGTGAAAACGGAGTTTTATATATCATGACCTTAAATACCCAATTTGATCCCGAGGAGGGTACTCTTCAGATTGCGCCGGATCCTGTCATCAAATGGACGTATCACAGCAATCGTTGGATGTGGCCGGGCATGGAAGACAGCGCTATCATCTATCAGCAGTATCTTTATATTGCCGATAATGGAGGAAATCTTCTGTGCTTAGATCTGGAAAATCTGGAACTGAAGTGGGTACAGGATGTCTTAGATGATACCAATTGTACTCCCGTATTGGAAGTTGAGGACGATGGCAAGGCCTACTTATATATTTCTACTTCCTTCCATGCAGGATGGCGTGCGACGGAGGAAGAGACGGCCGTGATCCCCATCTGGAAGATTGATGCGGAAACAGGGGAGGTCGTATGGTCTGTCGACTATGACTGCTGGACTATCGAAGATTTATCCGGCGGTGTGCAGGGCAGTATTGCCAGCGGAGAGGGCAGTTTGTCAGAGTATATCTATGTCCCGGTATCCAGGACGCCGGATGTCATGAGCGGACGTCTCGTCTGTCTTCGGAAGACCGATGGTGAGGTTGTATGGGAATATCCTACCGCATACAGTTGGAGTTCTCCGGTCTGCGTCTATGATCAGCAGGGGCGCGGCTACGTCATCAATGCGGATTTCAACGGAGATTTGCCTCTGGTGGATGGATTGACCGGAGAGGCGCTGGATGTGATCAATCTGGGCAGCAATATAGAATCTTCACCGGCGGTATACGAGAATCGACTGGTCGTGGGTACAAGAGGACAGTTAATCTGGGGAATCTCCTTTCAATAATCATAAATCAAAAAGTCCGAGGCATTTGCAGCCTCGGACTTTTTGCAGTTACAGCGTTTCGCATGGGAACCGCATGGCAACGATAGTTTCTTTGCAGATCGAGAACACGACATGCATATAACCGTCTCGAATAAGGACGGAGGGATATCCGTAGATCCCGTTTTTATCCAAGCCGATGTATTTTCCTTTGTATTGGGTATCATCCAGCAAAAAGTGCTGGTTATAGTCCAGCCCATCCTCAGAAAGAGAAAGAGCTAATACGTGTCTGGTTCTCGGCGGGAACGGATCCGGCGTTCCAATATAAAAGTATTTTCCGCTAGGAAGCTTTCCTAAGGCAAACTTGGTACGATTATCGGTAAAGCGAGTGGGTTCAGGCAGCGTCCAGGTTTCTCCATCGTCGGTACTCTTGCTGGCCCAGAGATAATTCGTACCACTGCGCATCCACATCCAGATGGTTCCATCTTTCTGCTGAACAAAATCAGCCTCACAGAGCCCCACCGTATGGTTATTTACAACGCCGGAAGAAGTGGTTCCTTCGCCATCCTCCGCAGCCTCTGTGTTCGGATACCTGGGATCACAGCAGGCCACCGTCCGCCATCCCGCCATGCCTGAAGGATCATCGGAAATGGCACACTTCGTACCGCCAGGGCAAAGCCAGCGTCCGGACAGGAGCTGACGGGGTTTCTGATTGCCTGCTTCATTATCGCTGGGAACAGGATCGGACCAGTGGATTCCATCTTGAGAGGTGATCATGGAATGTCCCCAGTTCATACGTCCCTTGCTGCCAGGCTTACGGTTACCATCGACGATCCAATCCTCAGTATATTCAAAGTGCAGGAAATATGCAATTAGTGTCTTCCCGTCTGTATGCCAGCATCTGGGAATCACGACCGCATCCGCAAAGGTTCCTGGCATGGAATCAATCAGAACCTGTGGCTTGGACCAATTTTCAAAATCTTCTGACGTCGTATACATGACTTTCTGTCCAGTATCATCTTCATTGAAACGGCCGCTGCTAAACATTACATAGTATTTTCCGCGAAACCATGTGATCTGCGCATGGTGCGCGTAGGACCAACCTTCCCTCGGTTCCCAGAGCACTTTCTGTTCGGTACAAATCTTGGGCCGTTTCATCCCCGGCTCATAGTGATTGGTGATTTGTGAATACATCGATGACCCTCCTTTTTCTCTGTCCTATGTGAAGATAAATCTCAATGCGTTTATTATAGAATGACCCTAGAAAACATGCAAGTACCATTTATGTTTTCCAAGGCCATTTTTCTATTTTAGAACAAGAATATTCGAAAAGCGGAGAAATGGAACAAGAAAGAGCGGAATGGATCTTGAGATCTCCCTCTGCTATTCGTACAATGGTGCCAAAGAAAACATCACGCAAGAAGGAGGGCTAAGGATGGTAAAGGCAAAAGTGAGTACATGGCAAGCGTTTCGAAAAGCATTTGCCAGGGATAAGTATCTGTACCTGATGTTTTTACTCCCATTTCTATTTTATCTCATCTTTCATTATCTGCCGATGTATGGCATTACGCTGGCATTCAAGGATTACAGTATCAAACAGGGGATCTGGGGCAGCGACTGGGTAGGGCTCAAATATATTGAAAGGTTTATCGGCGATCCCTACTTCTGGCAAGTGTTTAAGAACACGATTGTTCTGAATGTATATAATCTTCTTTGGAGCTTTCCGGTTCCCATCATCCTGGCCTTGATGCTGAATGAGGTCACGCATACAAAGTTTAAGAAGATGGTGCAGACTATCAGTTACCTTCCGCACTTTTTATCCGTCGTTGTGGTGGTCGGTATGCTCAATACCTTCCTATCTTCCAACGGCGTGATCAACGAGTTCCTGGGAATATTTGGCCTAGGTCCATACAGATTCTTAGCGGAACCCAAGTATTTTCGAACTGTATATATCGCGTCTGGAATCTGGCAATCCGCCGGATGGGGATCTATCATTTACCTATCGGCTCTTTCTGCGGTGGAACAGGAATTATATGAGGCTGCACAGATTGATGGCGCGAACAGATGGCAGCAGATGCTGCATGTGACATTGCCGGGAATTGCGCCGACGATTACGATTATGTTCATACTGGAAACGGGAAATATCATGAATGTATCCTTCCAGAAGATTTTGCTTCTGATGACAAGCAGCAATCAGGTAATTTCTGATGTTATCTCAACATACGTGTACCGTATCGGTATTCAGGATGCAAACTTCAGTTATGCCACGGGTATCGGGCTATTCCAGTCTCTGGTGGCACTGATTTTTGTCACCACCGCGAATTTCATTTCACGGCGTGTGGGTGAAACATCTCTGTGGTAGAAAGGAGGATCCCTATGGCAAAGAAAAAGATGATCGGACGCTCCTGGGGGAGTCGTGTTTTCTCGGGCGTCAACGCATTCTTCCTGATTCTCATTATGCTGATTACATTTTATCCATTATATTATGTAGCGATCACATCCATCAGCAATGGAATGCTTGTGATGCAAGGAAAGGTCAATCTGTATCCCATTGGTCTGACATTGGATTCCTATCGTTCTATCATGAGCGATCCACAGCTATTTCAGTCTCTCTGGAACTCTGTGGTCTATACCGTCGTCGGAACCACCATTAACTTGGTCATGTCCTGTCTTTGTGCCTTTCCCTTGTCACGAAGAACTTTTTCTGGAAAAAGATTCTTTACCGGCATGATCGTTTTTACCATGTTTTTTGGTGGCGGCATGATTCCCTTATATTTGGTAATTAAAGACCTGAAAATGATGGACACGATCTGGGCTGTTGTTCTCCCGGTTGCGATCAACACTTATAATATGGTTATTATTCGTACATCCTTTCAGTCCTTGCCGGAATCGCTGTTCGAATCAGCTCAGCTGGATGGCGCCAATGACTTTACCATTCTGTTTCGCATCGCGATTCCCTTATCCAAGGCAGTTTTGGCGACCATGGTTCTCTTCTATGCCGTATCGCATTGGAACAGCTACTTCAATGCGATGCTGTATTTAGATTCCAAGGAAAAGTACCCGTTACAGATTATACTGAAGAATAAACTAATCTCTGGTCTCTTTTCGGAGGAGGCTAGTCAGACGGGAGGATCCACAAATTTCAATGTATCGGATTCCACGCTTCGTTCAGCCATCATCATGTTTACGACTTTACCGATTTTGATCGTGTATCCCTTTGTGCAAAAGTATTTTGTGAAAGGTGTCATGATCGGTTCTCTTAAGGGCTGAGAGTCATTTGACTTTCCCATATCATTCTTTATTATAAAGGAGGAATAGTATGAAAAAGAAGTTTTGGTGCTTTGTATTGGCATGCGTGCTGCTCGTCGGAACGCTCAGCGGGTGTTCTCAAAGTGCCGACAACTCTTCTTCGGCAGATTCTTCAATCGCCCAGTCCGTGGAAGAATCTACGCCGGAAGAAGAAAACTCCCAGGCGTCCGAAGAAGTTGCGGGCGCACCCGTACAGGATGAACCTGTCACATTGATCGTGATGAAAGAGGAAAATGCTTCTCAGGTCATCAAGACCGACAGTGTTAAACTCCAGTACCTGGAAGAGCTTCTCAATATCCACATCGACATGCAGGCAGTACCTGCTGCCAGCTATGAGGACAAGAAAAAGGTATTGATCAGTACCGACCAGATGCCGGATATCATGAAGATCAGTCCTACCGATCTTCGCTCATATGCAAGACAGGATATGTTCGTCAATCTGACAGAACATAAGGACATGCTGAGCGATTTCTGGCCTATTTATGAGAGCGTGGAATCCATGGCGGCTTCCTATGAGATCGATGGCAGTCTGTACGGATTTCCAATCCTATCTAGGTGGTCGGAACGTGGTGGTCAGCTACCCGTGATTCGGACGGATTTACTGGAGGCCTATAATCTGGAAGTCCCGACTTCTTTTGAGGAACTGAAGGAAGTTCTGACTGTTTTCAAAGAAAATAATCCGGATCTGGTGCCGCTGACCAATCGTAAAGGCGGAAGCACGACCTCGACACAGAAGGTATTAGACTGTATGGCCTATCCTCTGGGATCTGGTTCGGGCATGTACTTCGACGAAGACATTGATGGCGGTCGTTGGGTGTATGGTCCGGCCGATGAACATTTTCTGTATGTACTCTCGTATCTGAATGAACTGTATGAAGCTGGCCTGATGGATCCGGACTATGCGACAATGACCGTGGATCAGTGGAAAGAAAAGATGAGTTCCGGCCAGGCACTGATGTATTTTGATAATGCGGGATTCGCCAGCGACTTCAATGTGGCGTTGGAGACGATTGATCCCAACTATCATCTGGAAGCCATCCCGACACTGACCAATGAACTGGGACAGACGAGAAACCGGTATTTCGATCAGCATAATGGATCTTTATACGTCATCGCAACATCCAGCTCTAACCAGACGCCGGCACTGGAACTGATGAACTGGGCCTATTCTGAGGAGGGCTGCGATATCTTCGCCTACGGAAAGCCGGGAGAGACATTTGATTATGTAGACGGAGAACCTGTCATTCGTGACGAACTTCTGCAGAAATTCAATTCTCCAGAATACAACGCTCCATACTATGAGATTCAGTCGTATCTGGGTGTTGGACTGTTGGATTTCACACCGTATGTGGAGGATCATCCGGGCGTACAGTGCCGTAATTATTCTTTGTCTGACGAGGAACGTGCGGAGAAGGAAGCGACCGATGAAATGATCGCTAACGATCCAGGTATGCGTGAACCCGTATATGAGCCTTCTTTGTCCGAGGAAGATACCGAGCGCTATAATGAGCTGAAGTCTACGGTAGAGAATATCGTTTCTCAGGAATGGGATAAGTACATTATGGGTCTGGAGCCTATCGAAAACTATCGTGCAGTGATTGACCAGGCTCGTGCCACAGGGGCAGAAGAGATGGAACAGATCTATAATAATGCCTATAAAGCCGCACAGGAATAAGAAAAGTTGTTTAAAAAATATAGGGGTCTATGCCGAAGGCGAATCGCCTTCGGCATTTTTCTTGAAAAAGATAAAAATCACTTGCAGATTTTGTGAAAATAGGATATAATTTTACTATATTATATGAGAGAAGGCGGCACATGAAGACATTATCCCGGTTTCTAAAATCATTTTATCAAAATCACCGCTTATATTTTGTGATATTATCTTATTTTCTACTTCTGGATCTTCTGGTGTTCGGTATGGGCCTCTTCATTTACCAGAAAGAAGCGGCTGGCGCTCGTCAGGAGTTGATGGGAGAACTCCTGGCAGAACAAGAGAAGCATGCGGAACGTCTGCAAGAACAATATCAGGCTTTGTATAGTCTCGGTCAGAACCTGCTGAATCACTTCTACATTCAACGAAATCTTGTTCTTTATGAAGAAGCCACACCGGAAGAGAGGATTCGAATGATCAACATTCCTTCTATCTTAGCCTCCAGCAAAGATCAATGGGAGGGGGTTGATGAAATCTTTTTATATATGGATTCCGCAAAAGGGTATACGCAGGATGGAATGGAAACAAGGCAGATGTATTATGACCGCCTATATATCTACGAACAATATCCGTATTCCACATGGCAGGACCTGCTCTCGGAAATCTTTTCGGTCAAGGCATTATCTCCCAGTCTGGTTACCTGTACATATTCTACCGGACAGCGGCAGTGGGTGCTGCCGATTGTCACCCGTGACTATGTTCATGGACAATGTGCCATTTTAGTTGTCAATGTGGATCTATTTTATCTGACGAGGGAACTGGAGAACGACTGCGTATTGCAGGATATGGGGTATCTTTTGCAGGATGCCGATGGAAACATTCTAGGATCCTACGATTGGAATCAGGAGGAGAAGAGGGCGTATACTCCGATCATGACGCTGGGAAATGGATGGCAACTGACGCTCAGCATGGATTATGGAGAATATCTGGCGCATGAGCACAGCCTGCTCCTATTTACGGGACTCCTATGCGGAACTATCGTTCTCATTGGTTTCCTTCTCTCGCTTCACTTTTCGTATCTGCTATATCATCCCCTGCATTTTCTGCAAAACACGCTGCAGGGAATCCAGATTGAAGACAGGCATAAAAAGAAGAGAAAGTTTCCTCCGGCAAGAAGTCAAAAGGATTTGCGAAGTCTGACAGAAGGGTATTCCCGCCTTATGGAAGAATATACCGCCGACATGGAATCGGCGGTGATACTCTATGTGCTCTATGGCAGGTCTGAACAGAAGCCACAGGACTTCGAGCGACATTTCGAACGCTTTTATCGTTTTCAGGATGAAAACTTGCAATGTTTTCTGATTCAGTTGATATTTACAGAAGAGTTTGAGTCGCAGAAGGAGATCGAGAAGAAGAAATTAACACAGACGATTCGCAAACTCTTGGAAAGCATGCTTTCCGCACAAGGCGCTTTCTGTGTGACGGAACATGGAGAGGGCGGTTTCCTGCTTTTCGTGGAGAGTATAGATATGTCCTGTCTGGATTCGTTTCTGCATATTCTGCAGAATGACACCCGGTGGTTTGTTCCCTACATCGGCGCCAGCAGCATGCTGATGATTTCCCAGATGGTACAGGCCTACGATGAAGCACGAACTGGCCTGGAATATAGTATCTTTCATCAGAATGCCTATCACATTCAGCAAGGAGGCCACCCGCTTGTAACGCGTATTTCGTATCACGCAGCAGAAGAAGCGCAGCTACTTTTGAACCTGCAGAAGGGGGATCTGACTCAGGTCAAGACGAGCCTGGAAGAATTGCTGAATGTATATCTCAGTCCTGAACACAGCTGGCGAAGCCTGCGGCAACTATTCGAACGTATCTATCGAACGGTCTCCTTACATGTATCGTCCTGTGTCGAAACAGAGGTTCCTTTAGATTTGCAAAACTGCAATATTCAGCAGATGGTAGAGATTCTGATGGAACGTTTCCGCATGCTTTTGGTCGCAGCAGGCGGTCCGCAAAATGTGGACAGTCAGCAGATTTCTTCCGTTTGCGACTATGTGAAAGCACATTACCAAGAGAACCTATCTTTAACATCTCTTTCGGAAGCCATGGGATATTCCGCTAAGTATCTGTCCCGTCTCTTCAAGGAAAATATGAGCTGGAATCTTTCCGACTATATCCAGTATGTACGAATTGAAAAGGCAAAGGAACTTCTGGTACAGACGCAGTTATCTGTCGAAGAAATCCAGGAGCAGGTGGGCATCCCCAGCCGGACTACGTTCATACGAGTCTTCAAAAAATTTGAGGGACTACCTCCCGGCCAATATCGAAAACTGGGTACGATGACAAACGGATCTCTATCCTGAGATCCGTTTTGTTCTCCATTGCGTCCATACGGAACGAATCGAATACTGCAGAGCAATCGCGATGGCAATCAACGCTGCGCATTCTAGCGTTTCGATTCCGACGATACCTGCGGTAGCGTATTCTTGACCAATCAGATGAAACATGAAACGATACATACCGTAACCGGGAACCGGATTGATAATCGCAGCCGCGAAAAACACAGTAGCCGGCGCACGCCGCAGATAGGCCAGGCGGCCAGCTAAGAAACTTGTGAGAAACGTGGCAAAAAAGGTAGCCAATAGAGACCCCAGATTCCAATATAGCCCCAGTTGATAGAAAAACCAGCAGACGACACCGCAAAGTCCGCAGTATAACAGATGTTTTCTGGACACGTTGAGGAACAGACAAAAGGACAATGCACTGAAAAAACTGGCAACCAGCTGGATTCCCAATGACCATTGAAAGAAAGAGCCCGCTGGATCCTGCAGCCAGGGCTCCGTTGTCGTCTGCGCCAGACTCAAATGATAGATGGCTTCATATCCACGAATCACAATACTGGCGCCGCCGGCAATGACAATGGCAGTAATACAGGCTTCTAACGCTCTGGCTAGTCCTGATAGATAATCGCCATATAATGTATCCCGTATGGCGTTTGTAATGGCCAGACCGGGAACCAACGGCATAATACTGCCGGCAATGACGAGATCCATATGCTCCGCCAATGGAATCACATGGGTCAGAAGCAGGCTAAAAAAACCAATCAGAGCAGAGCAGAGGAGATCTTTGATGAAAGAAATGGCGGCCAACCGATCCGTCAAAATGGTGAAGCAGCCGTATAGCGTCCCTACGAGAATCGTTGCGAGAAAATCACGTATGTTTCCGCCAAATAGGATACAAAAACAGCCGCAAGCCATGGCACACACGGGTACCACAACGGACCGCGGATAGACAAAAGGATGGGTATTGATATTTTCCAGCATACGAAGTGCCTCTTCTGTGGATAATTGTCCTCCCACAAACTTTCTGGAAATATCGTTGGCCATCTCGACTTTTCGCAGGTGATTCGAACGATTCTGCACACGTTTTACGCTGGTGATTGGCATAATGGAAGGATCTCCCAAAGAAATCGTGATGCCCGTGAGAGTCGTAAAGGCTTCAATCTGCGCGAATCCTGTGGTTCTCAGGATGCGAGTGATGGTGTCTTCTACACGATAGGTTTCTGCGCCGTTTTTGAGCATGATTTCGCCCGTAAGCTGCGCAATCCGAAACACTTCTAAATAATGATCTGCGTAATGATTGGCCATAATCGCTGCGACCTCTTTCTCTGATTAAACTCATGTATATATTTATTATAGCGAAACAGGGAGAAAAATCAATCTTTTTTGAGAAAATATGCATTGTAATCTGCTGTATACTTTGGTATAATAAAGAAAAACACAAGGAGGCTAAGGAATGTACGATTTTAAGGAAATTGAAACCGTGGATCCCATTTTGGCGGAAGCCATGCAGCAGGAAATTCATCGTCAGAAGAATACGATTGAATTGATTGCATCTGAGAATTTTGTATCAAAGGCTGTTATGGCGGCGATGGGGTCTCCGTTGACGAATAAATACGCGGAAGGATATCCGGGCAAGAGATATTATGGTGGATGCAGCTATGTAGATGTGGCGGAGAATCTGGCGATTGAACGCGCTAAGGAACTTTTCGGCGCAGAGCATGCGAATGTTCAGCCCCATTCCGGATCTCAGGCGAATTTCGCGGTATATTTTGCGTTTCTGAAGCCCGGAGATACCATTTTAGGCATGAACCTGGCTCATGGCGGACATCTGACTCATGGAAGCCCGGTTAATGTTTCCGGCGTACAGTACCATATCGTAAGCTATGGCGTCGATCAGGAGACTGGACGTATAGATTATGACGAAGTTGAGAGACTGGCTAAAGAATGCCATCCGAAGATGATTGTTGCCGGGGCCAGCGCATATTCCCGTATCATTGATTTTCCTCGTTTCCGTCAGATCGCGGATGAGGTGGGCGCGATTCTCATGGTCGATATGGCGCATATCGCAGGTTTGGTGGCGGCGGGTCTTCATCCCAGTCCGGTTCCGTATGCGGATGTCGTCACGACTACGACACATAAGACACTGCGCGGTCCCAGAGGTGGTATGATTCTGTGTAAGAAAGAACATGCCAAAGCCATTGATAAAGCCATTTTTCCGGGAATCCAGGGCGGCCCTCTTTGTCATGTGATCGCGGCTAAGGCAGTTTGTTTCTATGAGGCACTGCAGCCTTCCTTTAAGGAATATCAGCAGCAAATCTTGAACAACGCAGCGGCATTGGCGGATGCTCTGATGGAAAAGGGCTTTGATATTGTTTCCGGCGGTACGGATAACCATCTGATGTTGGTGGATCTGCGTAAGAAGGGAATCACAGGAAAGAAGGCCGAAAAGCTCCTGGAAGAAGTCGGCATCACCTGCAATAAGAATGCGATTCCGTTTGATCCCGAGAAGCCGTTTGTTACCAGCGGTATTCGCCTGGGAACACCGGCTGCCACATCCAGAGGCATGAAAGAAGAGGATATGCGTCAGATTGCGGATGTCATCAACAAGACCTTGACGATGCCGGAGGAGACGCATGAGGAATGCTGTCAGATCGTTCAGGCGCTTCTTGCTAAATATCCTTTATACGAATAATTCCAAGTATGCAATACATGGCGGAAAAATTGGAAATCAGCTTGACTTCCATCCGTAAACCTGCTATAATAGCATTCGGTTAAGGGAGTAGTCAGCGCCTTATCTAGTATGAGGCGTAACGAAGTCAACATACTGGAAAGTGATTTCCTGGCTTGGTTTGAAATGATGAGACTTATCTGCAAGCAAATCGCGGCAGAAAGTCTCTTTTTTATGCCTGCCGCCATGATTAGGAGAGGTAAAATGAAACTATTTGAACTATTTCTCATTGCACTCGGGTTGTCAATGGACGCTTTTGCCGTCGCAATCTGTAAAGGTCTTTCGGTACAGAAGCTGCAGGTAAAACACATGGTATTGGTCGGCGCCTACTTTGGTGTCTTCCAGGCAGTCATGCCACTCATCGGTTATTTCCTGGGCAGCCAATTCCAGTCCTACATCGTCAGCGTAGACCATTGGATCGCTTTTGTTCTCCTGGCCATCATCGGACTCAGTATGATCCGAGAGGCAGTGAGTAAAGACGAAGAAGAGGTCAATGCCTCTTTCGATGTGAAAACCATGGTGCTACTGGCTGTAGCCACCAGTATCGATGCATTGGCTGTAGGTGTCACCTTTGCCTTCTTGAACGTGGATATCGTACCGGCGGTCAGCTTCATCGGCATCATCACGTTTGTGCTGTCCATGATCGGCGTTAAGATCGGAAATGTGTTCGGCGCACGTTTCAAGTCCAAGGCTGAGATTTTCGGCGGCATCGTACTGATTCTGATCGGCGGCAAGATCCTGCTGGAACACTTGGGAATCCTGGGGTAAATACATAGATAAGAATATCCTGAATAAATCGGCGTTGCTTTGTCAAAAACAAAAATCCGGTGTCCTGCTCTGAAATCAGAGACGGCGCCGGATTTTTAAACATCACTCGCGATGAGAGATTTCTCCTTTATTCTCCAAAGGAAATGCCGATATCCCGTCCACACTGCACCATCTGATGATCTACAGGAACGAACTTGGTCTTACCGGCCACGGCTTTCAATGAATTATGGGAAACTTGTCCGCCTTTCATCGCTACCGTCTGTCCATAGTTTTCTTCCGCGATCAAATGCGCGGCATACACGCCAAATTGCGTGGAAAGCACACGGTCATAGGGAGACGGCGAGCCGCCTCTCTGATAATGGCCCGGAACAACAACCCGAGTCTCCAGCCCGGTCTCTTTTTGGATCTGATCCGCCAGATAGTAAGAAACCGAGGGGAAGTTCCCTTCCTTCAGGAGCTGCGCGCGTTCTTTGCGCTTTTTATCCGCCCAGCTCTTATCGTAAGCGCCTTCCGCAATCGCGATAATCGTAAAGCTGCGATGATGCTCGATACGGCGTTCAATGGAAGCAATGACCGTTTCCAGCCGGTAAGGAATCTCCGGCAGCAGCACAATATCGGCTCCCCCGGCAATCCCCGCATACAGCGTCAGCCAACCGGCTTTATTTCCCATGAGTTCGATGACCATGATCCGCCCATGGCTATTCGCCGTAGTATGAATCCTATCTACCACATCCGTAGCAATATCGACGGCCGTATGAAACCCAAAAGTAACGTCTGTTCCCCAGATATCATTATCAATCGTCTTCGGCAGTCCGATCACATTCAGTCCTTCTTCCGACAGCAGATTGGCCGTCTTATGCGTGCCATTTCCTCCCAAAGTCACAAGACAATCGAGTCCCATCTTCTTATAGTTGGCCTTCATAGCTTCCACTTTATCGACATTGTCGTCCTCGATCACGCGCATATTTCGATAGGGTTGACGGGACGTTCCAAGGATTGTCCCTCCTAATGTCAGAATACCGCTGAATTCACTGCGGCTCATCTCCCGATAGTCCCCTTCGATCAATCCCTTATAACCATCCGCAATTCCTACAAATTCCGCGTCAAAGAGCTCATAAGAGGCTCTGGCCACGCCGCGAATTGCAGCATTGAGCCCTGGACAGTCTCCACCACTTGTCAGAATTCCAATTCTTCGCTTCATTCTCTCGTTCCTCCTTTTATGATTGTTACTCCTATTATACCGGATTTTCCTGGATTTTGCCAGATCTTTTGAAAATAAAATTGAATAAACCTTCTGAACGTGGTATACTTAGGAGCGAAAGATTCGACAATCTTTATAAGGGAGGTCACAGACATGTTAAACAAAGAAATGGTACAGTTTTTCGAGTCGATTTTAGAAGAGCGGAGTGACGAATTTCGAGTCACCGAGTCTGATCTTGTCTCTCCTTCTGCCTTCGAGAAGAAGCAGGCCAAGATTCGCCGTAAAGTCGTCGAACTCCTGCGTCTGCGCGAAGTGGGAGCGCGTTTCGGGATGCAGCGCCTGGATGAAGAAATGCATGTGATTTCACTGCCGGTGCCGGATGTCCAGGTTTTAGACCGTGTTTCCTGCGAAGGATATACGCGGGAACACTGGCTCATGGAGACGTTGCCTGGAATCCACATGCCCATGTATGTCCTGATTCCGGACGAAATGGATAGGACCGTACCGCACCCCTGTATTCTGGCCGCCCATGGGCATGGACCTGGTAAAGACAGCGTCTGCGGAACCTCTCCGGTTCCGGAAGTGCTTGCGCGTATGAAGGAGCGGGGCGGTTGTTATGGCGAAATCATGGCACAGCAGGGTTATATGGTTTTCGCTCCGGATATGTGGGGATTTGGAGAACGCAGAATCCATGATGATGCCAAGTATGGAGAAAGAGACTGTCCGGCTTTGTCTGATGCGGCGGAAGCCTGTGGTTTGACGCTCTTGGGCCTGTTTGTCTGGGATCATATGCGGATTGTAGATTATATGTTAGCACAGCCCTATTGTAACGAGGTTGCCATGATGGGCTTTTCCGGCGGCGGAGAGCAGACGATCTATACCACGGCATTGGATGAGCGAATTGTCTGGGGATATGCCGGAGGATACCTGCATCAGTTCCAGGGCGGCATGCTGTATAATCATATGTGTGCCTGCAATTTTGTTCCGGATCTCTTCAAAACCATGGAGTTGAGCGATGTAGCCGGGCTGATCGTTCCGCGTCCCATGCTGTATGAAAACGGTACAGAAGATGGTCTCAACGGCCATGGCGGAATTATCAATGTAGAAAGAGCCGCGGAGCGGATTCGAAGCATGTACGCAGTCTATGGTAAGGAGGACTGCCTGGAGACTAATTTCTGGCCTGGAGGCCATCAGTATAACGGAGCAAAGACATTGCCCTTTGCCAAAAAGCATTTCTAATCACGGAAGGAGCCATGACCCATGAGTCTATACGATCAGCAATATCTGGATATTGCCGCGCGCATTTTAGAGCAGGGATACTTCGATCAGAATCGAACAGGCATTCCCACCTATAAACTGCCTCATCAGATCATGCAGTTTGATCTGAGCCAAGAATTTCCCATCCTTACAACCAAGAAGGTAGCCTTCAAAACGGCGGTTCGGGAACTGCTCTGGATCTTCAAAGAACAATCCAACGATGTTCGGCGTCTTCAGGAACAGAACGTTCATATTTGGGATGAATGGATGATGGAGGACGGTACGATCGGCACATCCTATGGCTGGGTCGTCAAGAAATATCATCAGGTAGACCATCTGATTGAGCAATTGAAAACCAATCCGCAGGATCGCCGGATGATGCTCAACCTTTGGCAGATTCCTTATCTGGATACAGGGGCACTGTATCCTTGCTGCTTCCTCACCATGTGGGATGTGACAGACGGCCGTCTCAACTGTATGCTGGTGCAGCGCAGCGGAGACTGGGGCCTTGGCGTACCCTTTAATACGACACAGTATGCGGTGCTGGTTCACTTGCTGGCACAGGTGACAGGATTCCAACCCGGTTTATTTACGCATGTCATAAATAACGCGCATATCTATGAGAACCAGGTCGAGGGAATCCGAACCCAGTTAGGTCGGCGGGATCAAGCCTTTGACGCCCCCAAGCTCTGGATCAATCCGGAAATTACGGATTTTTATCAGTTTACGGATCGGGATATCAAGCTGATTGGGTATCAGCATCTGGATAAGATCAAGATGGAGGTTGCGGTATAATGATTAGTATGATCGCGGCGCAGGGGGCGAATCGAGAACTCGGATATAAGGGGCAGATTCCCTGGCAGCTCCCGGAGGATCAGGAAAACTTCAAAAAACTCACAAAAGGGCATACCATGATCATGGGCCGATTGACGTTTCAATCTCTTCCAGGGGTACTGCCAGGAAGAATTCATGTGATTCTGACTCGAGATCCTTCTTTTCACAAGGAGCATCCTCGCGTCAGGATCCGGCATGATCTGGAGGCTTGTCTGGAAGAGGCGGCCGCCTCTTCCGAAGAAATCTTCGTCATCGGAGGCGGAGAGATTTATCAGGCGGCCTTACCCTATGCTCAGAAAATCTATCTGACACAGGTAGAGGGCAGTTATCCGGCAGATGCGTATTTCCCTGCGCTTTCCCCGGAAGAATGGGAATGTGTAGAAGAATCGTTTCATCCGGGACAGGCGGATACACCATCCTATCGATATGGTGTTTATACGAGAAGAGGTCTTTCATGAGATTTGTGATTCCTACTTTATTTGGCCTAGAGGGTCTTACGGCAGATGAGCTTCGTTATATTGGCTTTGACAATGTGACCACAGAGAATGGCCGTGTGTTTTTTGACGGAGATTTTGAGGAAATGGCCCGGGCTAATATTCGATGTCGTATGGGAGAACGGGTTTTGCTCCTTCTGGGACAGTTTACGGCCGAGTCGTTTGAAGACCTCTTTCAGGGAGTTCGAGCCATCGACTGGGATCAGTGGCTGGATAAGAAGGATGCTTTTCCTGTAAAAGGGTGGTCTCTGAATTCTACATTGCACAGTGTTCCAGACTGCCAGAAGATCATTAAAAAAGCCATTGTAGAGCGCCTCTCACAGCGATACAAACTCTCTTGGTTTGAAGAGAGTGGTCCCACGGTGCAGGTTCAGTTTTCGATCATGAAAAACGAAGTGATGATCATGCTGGATACCAGCGGGGCAGGCCTTCATAAGAGAGGATATCGGGCGAATGCGGGAGCGGCGCCTCTCCGTGAAACATTAGCGGCCGGTATGATTGATCTGGCGCATGTGCGTCAAGGCAGTCTGGTTCTGGATCCCATGTGCGGATCCGGTACGCTGCTGGTGGAAGCCGCGATGAAAGCTCGCGGTATCAGCCCGGGACTCATGCGGCGTTTTGCATGTGAGAAGTGGAGCTGTTTTCCCGAAGAGGTTTTTAAGAAAGAACGCCAGGCTGCCCGTAGCCTCATTCGAAAGGATATCGGATTTCGTGCCCGCGGATTTGATATTGATAAGGCAGCCGTAGAACTGAGCCGAGAGAATGCCAAAAAGGCTCATGTGGATGATCTGATTGAGTTTCGCCGTCAGGATGTCAGGCGCCTGGTACTGCCGAAGAATGATTGCATCCTGCTCTGCAATCCGCCCTATGGCGAACGTCTGCTGGATCGAGAGGCTGCCGAGGAAATCTACGAGATCCTCGGGCAAAGGACCCCGCCCGCACCAGGACATTCGTATTACTTCATTACATCCCATGAAGAATTCGAAACTTTTTATGGTCGCCGGGCCGATAAACGCCGAAAGCTGTATAATGGCATGTTGGAATGCCAATTCTATATGTATTATAAGAATCATTTAGGAGGAGATTGGAATGGAAAATCAAACAAATCAGCAGGTCCCAGACGGGTGCACGCATGAGTGTTCCTCTTGCGGAGAATCCTGCGCTTTCAGGGATCCCAAAAGTCTTTTAGAAAAACCGCATGCGCTGAGTCACATCAAGAAGACCATCGCGGTGGTCAGCGGTAAGGGCGGTGTCGGCAAGTCCATGGTTACATCCGAGCTTGCGGTTACGCTTCGGCGCAAGGGTTATAAAGTGGGCATCATGGATGCGGATATTACCGGGCCATCGATTCCCAAGTCCTTTGGCGTCAAGGATGCACTGGCCTGTGAACAGGGCCTGCTCCCCGGCGTTTCGAAAAGCGGCATCCAGGTGATGAGCCTGAATCTTCTGATGGAAGATGAGACCGCGCCTGTGATCTGGCGAGGGCCTATCATCGCAGGAACGGTCAAGCAATTCTGGACCGATGTGATCTGGGAGGATATCGATTATCTTTTGATCGATATGCCGCCAGGAACGGGTGATGTTCCCCTGACAGTATTTCAATCCATTCCCCTGGACGGTGTTGTCATTGTGACTTCTCCGCAGGAATTGGTTTCCATGATTGTTGAGAAGGCCGTGAATATGGCGGCTGCCATGAATATACCGGTCTTGGGCATCATCGAGAATATGAGCTATGTACTCTGTCCGGATTGCGGTAAGGTGATCCGCGTCTTTGGAGAAAGCCATGTGCAGGAAGTGGCCGAAAAGCATGGATTGGAAGTCCTGGAGCAAGTCCCCATGGATGCTTCTTTAGCTGCCGCCGCAGATGAAGGAAAGATAGAAGAAGTATTTGTTCCTTATTTTGAGCAGGCTGCAGATCGTATTGTTTTGAAACTGCATGAGCAAGAACAGTAAACGAGGCCTTTCCTGCGCCGCATTGCTGGTTTGGATGTCCGTGATCTACTGGTTTTCCGCGCAGAACGGAGAGCAGTCCGGAAACCTCAGTGAAGGGCTGCTTTCCTGGATTCTTTCTTGGTTTCATATTTCTATACATACGGAGCTGGGCTCCATCCTTCATACTGTATTACGGAAGCTGGCGCATTTCAGTGAATATCTGATCTTAGCGGTACTGATCGCCAATGTCTGTGCCCAATGGGGCATGAAAGGCCGGAAGATGGTATGGATTGCCGTATGCGCATCTGCCTTATATGCCGGTCTGGACGAATGGCATCAGAGTTTCGTGGGCGGCCGTACGCCCAAACTGATGGACGTGGGAATCGATTCGCTCGGCGCCTTCTGCGGCGCCTTGCTGTATGTCGGATTCGATCGAATTTGGAGACATAAACGGAGGAAATGATACGATGAATACAATTTATAAGTGTTTTCCCAGCGGTCGGCATAAGGTGCTGACCATGAGCTATGATGACGGAAAACCGGAAGATGAGCGACTGGTTTCTATTTTCCGTCAGAATGGAATCAAAGGAACTTTTCATCTCAATGCCGGATTATACGACGATCAGCATGGCCGTCTGCCGCTTGCACGAGTTCGGGAATTATATGAAGGCATGGAGATTGCCTGCCACACGTATACGCATCCGACCATCGAGCGCTGTCCATTAAGCCAAGTGATTGCGCAGACATTGGAAGATCGGAAAGCATTAGAGGCGATCGCTGGATATACCGTGCGGGGCATGTCCTATCCCAATGGCTCATACACGAAAGAGATCGAAGAGGCCATGCGGATGTGCGGTATCGAATACGCGCGTACTGTAATTTCTACGCATGATTTTGCCATGCCGGATAATTTTATGGAATGGAAAGCGACCTGTCATCACAATCAGAATCTGCTGGAGGATGGAAAGCGTTTTCTGGCTCTCAATAAGACCCAGTATCTCTATATGATGTATGTATGGGGCCATAGCTATGAGTTCACCAATCATAACAACTGGGAACTGATCGAAGAGTTCTGCCGTATGATGGGTGGACACGAAGAGATCTGGTACGCTACCAATATCGAGATTGTTGATTACTTGAAGGCATGGGATCAGCTGCAGTTCTCTGCAGATGGAAGCTTTTGCCATAACCCAACAGCCACAGAGCTCTGGGTAGAGGTGAACAAGGAGCATTTCTCCATTCAGCCTGGCAGCACACAGAGACTGCATCCAACCGCTGGATGATTCAAAAATCGGCCATTATTTCCTGGGAAATAATGGCCGATTTTTTGTGCTATCCAAACAGATGGTTCCTCTGTTCAAAAATATGGTAAGCTGCGCCTATTGACAAATCCTCCGATTCCACGTACAATAGATATGGTTATGGGACAGTGTCAGCTATCTATAACCAATTTATTATGTAGGAATTACGAAACGTGTTTGATAAAGGAGTTCGATGAGTTTGATCTATCATGTAGGATTTGATGTGGGATCCACTACCGTAAAAATCGCGGTTCTGGATGATAACCACAATCTGGTATACCAGGAATACCAGCGACATTTTGCCAATATAAAAGAAACGATCAGTGCTGTCATTGGCCGCGCGTATGAGAGAGTGCTGAAGGATCAGCAGTGTACGATTCATGTGACAGGTTCCGGAGGACTTTTGGTATCCAAGTGGTTGAATATTCCTTTTGTGCAGGAGGTCATTGCTTGTACCAAAACCGTCGAAACACTGATTCCACAGACGGATGTGGCCATTGAGCTGGGCGGCGAGGATGCTAAAATTACCTACTTCGGCGGTTCCATTGAACAGCGTATGAATGGTACCTGTGCCGGCGGTACGGGGGCTTTTATTGATCAGATGGCCATGCTTTTGATGACGGATGCATCCGGACTCGACCGTTTAGCGGAGAAAGCCACCACGATTTATCCCATTGCCGCACGCTGCGGCGTGTTCGCTAAAACGGATATTCAGCCTCTTTTGAATGAAGGCGCACATCGGGAAGATGTGGCAGCCTCTATTTTCCAGGCCGTCGTCAATCAGACCATTGCCGGATTGGCCTGCGGAAAACCGATACGCGGAAACATCGCGTTTCTGGGAGGTCCTCTTTATTTTCTGCCGCAGCTGCGTAAGCGTTTTATTGAAACGCTGCATCTGACTCCCGAACATATCATTGTGCCCGAAAATTCTCAGCTTTTCGTCGCTATGGGCGCTGCATTCTGTTCTGAGAATGGAAAAGTCCATGCCTTTAATGATATTTATGAAGGCGCGCAGCATATGGAAAACGAGACGGATCATGAAGTCTATCGTCTGGAGCCCCTGTTTAAAGATGAAACCGAGTATTTTCAGTTCGTTCAGCGTCATGAGAAGGCCAAAGTCGCCAGAGGGAATCTATTGGAGACCGTTGGTCCTGTTTTCTTAGGGATTGACGCAGGGTCCACAACGACTAAGGCTGTGGTCATGGGAATGGACAAGGAAGTCTTGTATACATTTTACGGCTCTAACGAAGGAAGTCCTCTGGACAAGGTAAAGGAGATTCTGACCGAAATCTATGAAGTGCTTCCTGCGGATGCCTATATCGCGAAGACTTGTGTCACCGGATATGGAGAAAAACTGATTCAGGCTGCCTACAACGCAGACATGGGCGAGATTGAAACCATGGCTCACTATAAAGCGGCCGAACATTTCCTGCCTGGCGTCACCTTTATCCTGGATATTGGCGGTCAGGACATGAAATGTATTCGGATTCAGGATCAGGTGATTCAGGATATTCTGCTGAATGAGGCCTGTTCTTCCGGTTGCGGTTCCTTCCTAGAAAATTTCGCGCAGTCTCTGAATATGAAGATCCAGGATTTTGCGGCCGAAGCATTGATGGCTCCGTATCCTATTGACCTGGGTTCCCGCTGCACTGTATTCATGAATTCTCGTGTCAAGCAGGCACAGAAAGAGGGGGCCAGTGTCGGCGATATTTCGGCAGGTTTGTCGTATTCTGTCGTCAAGAATGCCCTGCAGAAGGTCATCAAGATCCGGGATTACTCCGAAATGGGAGACAAGATCATCGTGCAAGGCGGCACCTTCTATAACAACGCTGTATTGCGGGCCTTTGAGAAAATTACAGGCCATGAGGTCATTCGTCCGGATATCGCCGGTATTATGGGAGCCTTCGGCGCGGCGCTCATCGCACAAAGCAAGTGGGATGGGCATTCTGCCAGTACCTTGATTTCTCCGGAAGAACTCAAGGAGTTTCACTATGAAACGGAACTGACCCGTTGCGGTCAGTGTTCGAATAACTGCCTGCTGACCATCAATGATTTCGGCAGCCGTCGTTTTGTATCCGGCAATCGCTGTGAACGCGGCGCCGGAGGCGATGAGAAGGCCGTAGAGAAAATCCCGAATATGTACGACTATAAGTATCGTCGTCTTTTCGCGTATTATAAGCCGCTCTCGGAAGAAGAGGCGAAGCGGGGCGTGATTGGCCTGCCAAGAGCTCTGAATATGTACGAAAACTATCCCTTCTGGTTTACATTCTTTACAAAACTGGGCTTTCGCGTGCAGATCTCTGCGCGTTCCTCCAAGAAAACCTTTGAAGAGGGGATGGAGACCATTCCTTCCGAATCTGTCTGCTATCCCGCTAAATTGGTTCATGGTCATATCATGAATCTGATTCATAAAGGGATCAAGACCATTTTCTATCCCTGTGTCTTCTATGAAGTGCAGGAACAGAAACATGCGGATAATCATTATAACTGTCCCATTGTGACCTCCTATCCGGAGACAATCAAGCACAACGTGGAAGCGCTGGAAGAGGAGCATGTCACATTCCTGAATCCCTTTCTCAATCTGGATCACGAGGAGAGCGTCAGCAAGGAACTGTTTAAGACCCTTTCCGAGCATTATCCGGATTTGACGCAGAAAGAAGTAAAGGAAGCGCTGGATGCTGCTTATGCGGAACGCAGCCATTACCGAGAGGATGTACGCCATCATGGAGATGAGATTCTGGATTGGCTGCAGAAGAACCATCGAAAGGGCATCGTACTGGCAGGCCGTCCCTATCATATTGACCCGGAGATCAACCACGGTCTTGAGAAAATCATCACCGGACTGGGTATGGCCGTGCTTTCTGAAGACTGTATCGCGCAACATGGACAATTGGGACGCCCACTGCGAGTGCTGGATCAGTGGAGCTATCATTCTCGCCTGTATGACGCGGCCGATTTCGTAGGCACCCGCCCGGAGTTGGAGCTGGTACATCTTGTCTCTTTTGGATGCGGTGTGGATGCTGTTACCTCGGAGCAGGTTCAGGAGATTCTGCGTACCCATGGAAAAACCTATATGATGATTAAGATCGATGAGGGCAGCAATCTGGGAGCAATCCGGATTCGCTTGCGTTCTCTGAAGGCTTCCATGGACGAGCGGGATGAGATGCAGGAACAGGCCCCAGAAGTTTGCGCTGTGCCGGATGTACAGTACGAGTTCCACAAGGTGATCTTCACCAAGGAAATGAAGAAGAATTACACGTTGCTGGCACCGCAGATGTCTCCGATTCATTTCCGGCTGCTGCAGCCTGCGTTTAAGAAGGGCGGATACAATATCGAAATCCTGCCCTCCGTGGATCAGGAAGCCGTTAATGAAGGCCTGAAGTACGTTAATAACGATGCCTGCTATCCTTCGATTCTGGTAGTCGGGCAGTTGATGAATGCCTTAAAGAGCGGAAAATATGATCTGGATCGGGTGGCGCTTCTGATCTCCCAGACGGGCGGCGGGTGTCGTGCTTCTAATTATATTGGTTTCATTCGTAAGGCACTGAAGGATGCCGGCATGCCGCAGGTTCCTGTGATTTCTGTCAGTGCGGCCGGATTGGAGAACAATCCGGGATTCACAATCACCCCGGCGCTTCTCAATCGAGCGATGATGGCCATGGTCTATGGAGATCTCTTCATGCACCTGCTCTATCGAGTACGGCCCTATGAGACCAAAAAGGGAGCTGCCAATGCGCTTTATGAGAAATGGAACGCGATCGCCTCCAAAAACGTAGAAAATGGCAATTGGATCACATTCCGCAGCAATATCAAAAAGATGGTAGAGGAGTTCGATACCATGCCGCTTCTGGATATCCAAAAGCCGCGTGTAGGAATTGTGGGCGAAATCCTCGTGAAATATCATCCGACGGGAAATAATAACCTGGTGGAAGTTCTGGAACGAGAAGGCGCCGAAGTCTGTGTGCCGGATCTACTGGATTTCTTCCTGTACTGTGCCTATAACAGCACCTTTAAGGCGGAGCATTTAGGGACCTCTGCGAAAACGAAACGTCTTTCCGATCTAGCTATTGCGGCAATCGAAATGTATCGCAAGCCTATCGTGACGGCGCTGCGCAATTCCAAGCGTTTCCGGGCGCCGATTCATATTCAGGATAAGGCACGGTATGCTGAAACGCTGATCTCTCTTGGTAATCAGACCGGTGAAGGGTGGTTTTTAACTGCAGAAATGGTAGAGCTGATGGATCATGGCATCAATAATATCGTCTGCGTACAGCCATTTGCCTGTTTGCCCAATCATATCGTAGCAAAATCTATGATAAAGCCCATTCGAAAAATGTATCCGAAGGCTAATATTGCCGCGGTTGACTATGATCCGGGTGCATCTGAGGTCAATCAGCTCAATCGCATTAAGCTGATGCTGGCGGTGGCATTCAAAAATGCAGGCATCGTTCCACCTTCTGAAAAAGAATAAGGTTTCTGATTTATTGAAAATTGAATGAATGGTATAAAGGAACATGGATCGGACATACTACTTCTGCAGGCATTCATCAATCACTTTTAGGAGGTTCACACACATGTCGAATCAGAATCGTTCTCAGAATCATTGCCCGAGCCAGAATTATGACAATATGAATCAGAATCGTTCCCAGAACCGTTCTCAGAATAAGTCCCAGAATAAGGCGAAAAACAATGTTCGCAACCAGAACCGGGATCAATATGAGAACAACGAACAGAATCGTTACGAATAACGAATTAAACTGCCGCGCGGCGGATTTCCGCCAAGCGGCAGTTTCACTATACATACGGAAAGGGGAGTACACATGTACTGGCCAACAGAAGCACTCTGTGCTATATTCGATATGGATGGAACCATTCTAGACTCCATGGGACTGTGGGAGGAAATCGACATTCGTTTTCTGGAAAAACGCGGTATATCCTACACCCCTGATTATGGAGAAGTCATGAAGACAATAGGATTTCGGGAAGGAGCCCTCTACAGTATCGAACGATTTCATTTATCAGATACTCCGGAATCCATTATTCAAGAATGGAATGCCATGGCTGAGGATGCCTATCAACATCATCTCAGGCTAAAACCGGGTGCGAAGGCCTATCTGACAGCATTAAAAAAGAAGGGGATTTCCATTGCATTAGCAACAGTTTCTCCCCCTCAATTTTATCGTCCTGCCTTGACTGCGGGACAAGTGATTGACCTGTTTGACTTTCTCACGGATGCTTCCGTTGTAGGTGGCAAGAAAGATGGCCCCGCACTGTATCTGCATGTAGCAGAACATCTCGGTATGCTGCCTGCACATTGCCTTGTCTTTGAAGATACGCTGCATGCCCTGCGTGGTGCATTGCAGGGCGGTTTTCTTACCTGCGCAGTATATGATTCTTCTTCTGCAGAGAAATGGGAGCAGATGTGTCAGGAAGCTCACTTTATTCTGACGGATTTTGCGGAAGGTCCCCGGCGGATCGATTCAGTTTTCCCACACGAACATAGTACATAATGCCTAACAACACAGTAGCGCCTATCCAAGCAGCTTCTTCAGCCAGATAGATCCCATATTCTTCAAGGATTGCCGGCAGAGTCAGGACAATCCCAATGCGCATGATCAGCTCTACAATGCCGGACAGCATGGGAACTACCGTATCTCCCATGCCTTGCAGGGCAGAACGATACATATATAGCATGTATAAAATTGGCAGCCCCGCCGCCATAAACAGAAGATAGGTATAGGAAATGTTTGTGACTTGAGCGACTTCCTCCGGCGTTCCAGAAATGAACAGTCCGACAATCATTCTTCCCAGGAAAATCATGATCAAGCTGATTCCGAGAGCCGTAAAAATAGCCATAATCAGTCCTTTGTTCATTCCCTTCTTGATACGGTCGATACGACCGGCGCCCAGATTCTGTCCTGTATAAGTCGCCATAGAGAAGCCAAAGGAAGTGGCGGCAATCTCCAGGAGTCCATATAGCTTATTGGTGGCCGTGTAACCTGCCATGAAGATAAATCCAAAACTGTTGACCACGGACTGAACCACCAGCCCTCCCACTGAAATCACAAGATTCTGAAATGCCATAGGAGATGCTAATTTCAATAATTTACGAAATAACGCTGCTTCTGGGGGAAAATCCTCTCGACTCATATAGAGCTGCGGCATTTTGCGCATGATTCGCAGGCAAAATAAGAAGGAGCATACTTGCGCAATTCCAGTTGCAATGGCAGCTCCGGCGATTCCCCAATGAAGTACCATTACGAAGAAAAGATCCAGCACAACGTTCACGATGGCTGCTGTAATCATGGCATACAACGGTGTCTTACCATCTCCCATGGAACGCAAAATGGCAGCACAGAAATTATACGCTGTGATAGCGGGAATGAAGGCAAATACAATTGTCAAATATGTAATTGCGCCGCCCATTACATTGTCCGGTGTATCCAGGAGTTTGAGTACAGGCCGAATCAAACATTGTCCCAAAATCGTAAAAAGGAGAGCGATTGCCACGCATAGTGTAAGCGAATGTGCTGCGCTGCGTCGGAGTTCTCTCAAATTTGAGGCTCCAAAATTCTGTGCGCAAAGCAGTGAGAATCCCTGGGTAAAACCCATGATAATACTCAAAACCATCCAGTTCAGCCAATCTGCCGCGCCTAATGAAGCCAGAGCTTCCACTCCGACGCCCTGACCGACAACCATAGTATCTACCATCGTATACATTTGCTGAAACACGTTGCCCAGCATCAGGGGCAGCGCAAAAGAGGCGATCAATTTTGCAGGACTACCTATCGTCATATCTTTTGTATTTGCCATCGCAATCACCCTCCTATCATTTTTAAGGTTAAAAAAAGAACAGATGAAAAACCATCTGCTCTAAGCTACTGACCGGATTCGAACCGGTGACCTACGCATTACGAGTGCGTCGCTCTACCTGCTGAGCCACAGTAGCATCCTGATCTCGAACAAAACAGTCGCTGTCCGAACGAATAATATCATATAATATTTTCTTCGGATTGTCAAGCACTTTTTTAGGAGATTTCTTGATTTTTATATTCGAGATGTGCTATAATATAGAAAATCCTATGGAAAGGAAAGGTAATTAGATTATGCAGAAGTTTATGGATGAAGATTTTCTATTGAAGACCGATACCGCAAAGCATCTGTTCCACACCTATGCGGAGAAGCTTCCTATTTATGACTATCATTGTCATATCAGCCCCAAGGAGATCTGGGAGAATAAGAGTTATGAAAACATCACGCAGGTCTGGCTGTATGGAGATCATTATAAGTGGCGTATCATGCGAGCCGTCGGCATTGATGAGAAATACATCACGGGAGATAGTACCGATTATGAGAAGTTTGAGGCATATGCCAAGGCACTGTCTTTATCCATCGGAAATCCCTTGTATCATTGGTCCCACCTGGAACTGCGTCGTTATTTCGGCGTTGATGAAATCTTGAGTGAGAAGACAGCACCCATCATCTGGGAGAAGGCAAATGCAGCCCTGAAGAATCTGCCTTGCCGTAAGCTGATCGAAATGTCCAACGTGGCACTGATCGCGACAACAGATGATCCGATCGATTCTCTGGAGTATCATAAGCTGATTCGGGAGGAAGGCGCCATGAAGACCAAGGTGGTTCCTGCTTTCCGTCCGGACAAGGCTGTCGATCCGGCCAGAGCTGACTTTGCAGAGTATATGGGCAAGCTGGGCGAGGTTTGCGGCATCACGATTCAGACCATCGCCGATCTGAAGAATGCACTGGAGCAGCGGATTCAGTTCTTCCATGAGAATGGCAGCCGTGTTTCCGATCATGCGCTGGATTATGTTCCCTTTGTTCCGGCTACGGAAACAGAGGTCAATGTGGTTTTGGCGAAGGCATTGCTTTCTCAGCCCATCACATCGCTTGAGCGTGATCAGTTCCGTACCTATATCATCAAGTTCCTGGCGGCAGAGTATAATAAGAGAGATTGGGTCATGCAGTGGCATCTGGCATCCATTCGCGACAACAATAAGCGCCTGTACAATTCTCTGGGCGTAGATGTGGGGAATGACGCGATTCTGGATGTACATCTGGCCAAGGGACTGGCAGGTCTTTTGAATGCTTGCGCCGAGGATGATCAGTTGCCAAAGACCATTCTGTACAGCCTGAATCCGAATGACAATTATACGCTGATGACTGTGGGTGGCTGCTTCCAGGGCGGCGGCATCCCGGGTAAGATTCAGCTGGGTTCCGCATGGTGGTTCAATGATCATATTGATGGCATGACTGCTCAGATGCGTGCGGTGGCGAATGTAGGTGTTCTGGGTAAGTTCATTGGAATGCTGACCGATTCCCGCAGTTTCCTTTCCTATTTCCGTCATGAATATTTCCGCCGTATCGCTTGTAATCTGATCGGCGAATGGGTTGAGAACGGAGAATATCCGAATGACGAAGATATGCTGAAGACCATCGTAGAAGGCATTTGCTATTATAATGCGGTAGAGTATTTTGGCATTGAATTGTAATGCTGACTTGGAGCGTTTCTAAACAGGAAGAAGGGCGTCGCTTGGATCGCTTTTTAATGAAGTTGTTTCCGAAGGCGCCTTTGAGCCTGATCTATAAAGCCCTCCGTACTAAAACAGTCAAGCTGAACGGAAAAAAGGGGAGTCCTGCAGATCGACTGCAGGAGGGAGATATGATTCAGATCTTTTTTTCTGATGTACGAGCGGCAGAATTGGGATATCCGGGTACCGAGTCCTCTAAGGAGGTGCTGATTGGCCCGGATTTTCCCGTTATTCCTATTATATATGAAGATCAGAGAATTCTGATATTCAATAAGCCCGCGGGCGTTCTTTCTCAGAAGGATACCGCGCAGAGCATTTCACTTTCGGAATATCTCTTACAGTATCTTTCGCGAAAGGAAGAGTATGATCCGCGCCAGAGCATGGGATTTCGTCCTGGCATATGTAATCGGCTGGATCGAAATACATCAGGTATAGTCGTAGCCGCCAAAACACTCAGTGCGGCCCAGGCGGTTAATGCAGCCATTCGTACTCATCAGGTGGAAAAAGTCTATCTGGCCATCTGCCAGGGAGATTGTTTCTGGACAGAGGAACGTCTGCTTGTCCATCGTTGGCTTAAAGATCCTGCTCAAAATCGCGTTCAATTAGAAAAATACATCGAAAATACTGAATATAGAGAGAAGGAAAAGCATACTGGAAGCGATACCATTGCGTGTCGAGCGCAAGCATTGGCTACAAATCCTCAAAAACATCTGACTCTCTTTCGTTTGCAGCTTATCACTGGGAAAAGCCATCAACTGCGAGCACAGCTTGCGTTTGAGGGATTTCCAATCCTGGGGGATCATAAATATGGTGGGGAGATGTCTGCTGCGACATCATTTCACATAAAGCACCAATTACTGCACGCATATCAGTTTCGTCTTTGTCATGTATCCGATTCTTTGTTAGATTTGACAGGGCGTACATTTACAGCCACACCGTCGGATGAGTTTCAGCGAATACTGAAAAATACGTTTCCGAATTGGTTTTTTATTCTAAGTGATTCAGGTGAGAATAATGTTTGAAGGTTGGAAGTATCAGAAGATTTTTGATCATTTTCAAAAGATATGTGAGATTCCCCATGGTTCATATCATGAGGAAGCGCTAAGTGAGTACGTGTATCAATTTGCGCTCTCGCAGGGATATACCGCAATGCGAGATACGTGCCATAATGTGCTGGTCCGTATTCCTGCTTCAGAAGGTCGTGAACAGGAGCCTTCCTACCTGTTTCAAGGACATCTGGATATGGTCTGTGAAAAAGAAGCCGATATTTCTCATGATTTTTTGAAAGATCCCATTAAGATTCATTCTGAAGAAGATTGGCTGATGGCCGAGGGGACTACTTTAGGAGGCGATGATGGCATTGCTGTCGCCTACATGTTAGCTCTGATGGAAGAGGCGTCACAGATTTCCCATCCCTCCTTAGAACTTCTTATGACGAGCGCAGAAGAAGTGGGTATGGATGGCGCTAAGGCTTTGGATCCCCTTTGGATACAGGCGCGCCGGATGATCAATCTGGATTCCGAAAAAGAAGGGGAATTCATTGTCGGCGGTGCTGGCGGAATGCGCGTAGAAGTCCATCATCCTCTGCAGCGCACGAGCGTGCCGGAGGGATATCTGCCGGTCGAGGTTAAAGTCTCCGGATTACGGGGAGGACATTCTGGCGAAGATATTCATAAACAGCGAGGAAATGCCAATGTTATTCTAGGAAAGTATTTATTTGGATGGTATAATCACTGTCCTGATACTTTAATGGTCTCGTTGAATGGAGGTTCGAAGGATAATGCAATCCCTAGAGAGGCGACTGCACGAATCTGGATTCCCGAATCTCTCTATGAACATGCTCAGAGAGGCTGCTGGTGGTTTGGAGAAGATCTTGCTAAAGAGTACGCAGAGAGTGATCCCGGTGCATTGATAACAATGCGGATCGCAGACCCTTCTGTAGAGTCTGGTTGGCAATATCTTCCTATGAATTCGGACGTAACCGGTGAAGTTGTCAACTTCCTGCATCTGTGCCCCAATGGCGTTCGTTCTATGAGCAAAGACTTTGGCGGCATTGTGGAAAGTTCTCAAAATATAGCTGTTCTATGTACAGAAGAAGATGATTGGTATTGCCGCATTTCTATGCGCAGTAATCGCAGTGAATTGTTGTCTAACATGTTAAATCGGATTCGGATTATGGCGGAAATGAGTGGTATGAATTGTATCAAAGGCAGTGAGTATCCCGCTTGGGATTATAAAAAAGAATCTCCTCTACGTGATCAGCTGTATCATGTCTTCCAGCAAATGTATGGGACCGATCCGGAAATTCGTATTCTACATGCTGGATTAGAATGCGGCATACTTGCTTCCAAGATTCCTAACATGGATATAGTTTCTATGGGACCCAATATGGAAAATGTCCATTCTCCACAGGAGCGTCTATCTATTTCTTCAGTGCAGCGAGTATGGGAATTTCTCGTACACTTTTTGGAAGAAAGAAAAGAATAAACAAAACGCGCGTTGTAAGTGATATTTACAACGCGCGTTTTACGTTTTTCGATTCTTATTGTACTAAAAACTTCTGTACAGATTCCGGAAGATCCTTCGGATCGCAACACATACTAATCATAAAATTCACGTTCATCTTTGAAGATACCAGTTCTACCTTATGTATGAGCTCCTGAACATTCCCTATATGAGTGTTGGCGTTTTTCAGCAAACCATCAATATAGATCGTACAAATGTCATAGTCTTGAGATAAAATGCCACAAACAAAGCCAAAAAATTCATCTGGGGATTCCAACGGATAATCATCCGGCTTGATCAGACGAATCTTATGGCTTAATTGTAAAATATGGCTATTATCTGCATCCACGTACACGAGATGACCATGCGTCGTCTTAGACTCCGCATTTGCAAGATCAATCAAACTTTTAGTTTTTCCTGCGCCCTGAAGGCCTGCAATAATCTGTATCATGGGAAATTCCTCCTATCAGATAATCTGAATACCGCATAACGGGTACCGCTATGTCTGTATTATTCGACATGTCCGAAGAGTTTCCTTTTTTCCAGAATAAATTTTCCGCTTTTTTTCTACGCTGACTTCTGCCTGCATTGATACGGCCGAGAGCAGAACTATATTTAAATTGCTCCCGGCCGCGCATTAGGGTAGAATCTCCAATAACTCTTTTAGGAATCCCCATCTGAAAAATTGCGTAGACGGGCAAACATCGTTAAACAATATAACCCCGCCAATCCTACCAGCGCATAGATGACTCTGGTAAACCAACTAAAACCAAATAAGGCTTCTACTAGATTCCAATTAAAGAATCCAATCAGGCCCCAATTTACGGCTCCAATTATCACCAGCAGCAGGCATAGAATATCCAATGCCTTCGACATAATGCACATCCTCCTTCCTGATGCTACCTTAAAATAGAAGACTGAAAACTTCTACTAAAATAGTATGGAACAATTCAAAAAAATCATGCTATTTTTTCGAGAGTTCTTGAAAAAGTCACACAAAGACGCTATAATAGATCCTAGTGAGATAGACAAGACGTCTGTCGAGAAAGGAAAATGGGGGTAAAATTTATGAAACGAACGTTGTTCAATGCGCCCCGCACCTTCAAAGGCGGAATCCATCCGCCGGATTTCAAGAAATTCACAGAAGGCAATCCGATCCAAATGTACATGGATCCGCAGGAAGATCTTGTATTTCCTATGGTGCAGCATATCGGCGCGCCCTGTAAGCCATTAGTTAAAAAAGGAGATGAATGTCTCAGAGGACAGATCATTGGAGAGGCTCAAGGCTGGGTATCCAGTCCGATTCATTCCAGTGTCTCTGGCAGAGTCAAAGATGTGAAGCCGATGCTTCACCCGAATGGCTCCAAAGTGATGAGTGTGATTATCGAAAACGACCACATGTATCGCGAAGTAGAGGGTATGCATCAGTCCCATGATTATCACCAGATGAGCAAAGAGGAGATTCTGTCCATCATTCGTGAAGCCGGGGTGGTCGGTATGGGCGGCGCTGGTTTTCCCGCCCATGTAAAGCTTTCTCCACCCGCAGATAAAAAAATCGACGCTATCATTGTAAATGGGGCAGAGTGTGAGCCCTATCTTTCCTCTGATTTTCGTCTTTTGATCGAAGAGCCCACGAAAGTCGTTGAAGGGTTGAAGATCGTATTACATATGTTTCCGGAAGCCAAGGGATATATCGCTATCGAAGATAATAAGCCCACGGCACTAGCCGTTATGCGGAATCTGACGCTGGAAGAACCGCGTATCCAGGTTGTGGCTCTGAAGACAAAATATCCGCAGGGCGGAGAGAAGCAACTGATCGATGCCGTCATCGGGAGAGAGGTTCCTTCCGGTGGTTTGCCTGCAGATGTCGGCTGTATCGTACATAATACCGATACCGTGGTTGCCATCTATCGAGCTCTCTTAGAAGGCCGTCCTCTTATGCGGCGTGTCATAACCATTGCCGGAGGCGCCGTTGCCCATTCGGTCACTTTCAAGGCACGCATCGGTACCAGCATACGCGAGCTTGTGGAAGCTGCCGGCGGACTTGTATGTCCTCCTTCTAAAATTATTTGCGGAGGTCCCATGATGGGAACGGCCCTATTCTCGCTGGATGTTCCCGTTACGAAGGGAACTGCAGGAATTCTTGTATTTGATCCGGCTGAGGATCATATTACCCGAGAAAGTGCCTGCATCCGTTGCGGCAAGTGCGTCTCAGCCTGTCCGATTCATCTGATGCCCCTGATGCTGAATCAGTTTGCTCTGGATATGGACTGGTCTTCTTTTGAAAAATACCATGGAATGGATTGTATCGAGTGCGGCTCCTGCGCCTATATCTGTCCGGCCAAGAGGCACCTGACGCAAACCTTCAAAGCCGGTAAACGAATGATCCAAGAGCAGAGAAGAAAAGCTGCCGCAGAAAAAGGAGGTTCCCATGGCTGACGAAAAGAAAAAAGTTCTATACCACTTATCCATATCGCCTCATATACGGGCACGCCACAGTACGACTTCCATCATGGGAGAAGTTTTATTGGCATTGATGCCAGCCGCGTTGTTTTCCGTATTTTATTTCGGAATCCGGGTTCTTCTAGTCATTGGCGTCTGCATGGCCAGTTCCGTACTGGCCGAGTGGATCTGGCAGAAATGTACGAAGCAGCCGGTAACGATTCAGGACTTAAGTGCCTGTGTCACCGGACTGTTGCTGGCTATGAATCTGCCTGCTTCGATTCCTCTCTGGATGGCAGCGATCGGCTCTGTCTTTGCTATTATTATTGTAAAACAGCTTTTTGGCGGTATTGGGCAGAATTTTATGAATCCGGCGTTGACGGCTCGTTGTTTTATGCTGGTCGCGTGGTCTTCCGCCATGACAAACTTTACTGTGCAGGGGGTTTCTACAGCGACTCCGCTGACTCTGATACAGACGGGCGGAGAACTTCCTTCTCTTGCGGACTGTTTCCTGGGTACCATCTCCGGGAGTCTGGGCGAGACCTCCGCGTTGCTCTTGTTGCTGGGAGGACTGTATCTATGTCTGCGTGGTATTATTGACTGGACCCTGCCTGCCGTCTATATCGCGGTGGTCTTTATCTTAAGCTACTGCTTTGGCCGCGACGGACTCTATGAGATCATGAGTGGTGGTTTGATGCTGGGTGCTTTCTTCATGGCCACAGACTATACAACCTCTCCCATGACCCGTAAGGGTCGCATCATCATGGGCATAGGATGTGGTCTAATTACGGCGCTGATTCGTTCCTTCGGTGGATATCCGGAAGGTGTTTCTTTCTCGATTCTGTTGATGAATATCTGCGTTCCGTTGATTGATCGTGTGACGATGCCTAAGATCTACGGGGAGGTGAAGTCCAAATGAAAGATTCTCCTCTGCGTCTAGGAATCACTCTTTTTATCATCGCCGGTATCATGGGATTGATCCTGGGCGGCGTCAACGCGGTAACGAAGGATCTGATCGCTCGCAAAATCGACGAGGTCAACCGAGCCGCCTATGGGGCCGTGCTTCCAGGTGTGGATACCACCAGCCTGGAGTCCATGGAAGTCGACGATGCCTATGCCGATCGTATTCTTGAAATATATCAGGCGCCTGAGTATGGATATGCTTTTCGGGTATCGACGCAAGGATACGGAGGCGCTGTTGTCATCGCGGTGGGAATCGATGTTTCCGGTACCGTCACAGGCATTCAAATCCTGGAACACTCAGAAACGCCTGGACTGGGAGCTAATGCGTCCAATCCCTCTTTTACAGATCAGTTTATCGGAAAAACCGAGACCTTAACTGTCGTGAAGGGAGAGGCGAGTGCGAATACGATCTCTGCCATTTCCGGAGCGACTATCACGTCACGCAGTGTGACAGAAAGCGTTAATACAGCGCTCACCTATTTCCAGGAAATATTGAAAGGAGGAGCGGACAATGTCTAAACTAATGTCAGGTCTTAAACGAGGCATTATCGAAGAGAACCCTACTTTCGTACAGGTATTGGGAATGTGTCCTACACTGGCCACAACGACGTCCGCCATCAATGGGCTCGGAATGGGGCTGTCAGTAACGGCGGTTTTGATTTGTTCGAATCTGGCAATTTCCGCGCTCCGAAAAGTGATTCCCAATAAAATCCGTATCCCCGCCTATATTATCATCATTGCGACTTTCGTGACAGTAGTAGATCTGCTTTTGCAGGCGTTCTTCTATGATAGCCTGTATCAGGCGCTGGGCCTCTATATTCCTTTGATCGTAGTCAACTGTATCATTCTGGGAAGAGCCGAGGCGTTTGCTTCGAAAAACGATCCCATCTCTTCACTTTTTGATGGATTGGGCATGGGACTTGGATTTACTCTCGCTTTGACTGTTCTGGGAATCATTCGTGAGATTCTGGGGTCTGGTTCTTTGTTTGGCATACAGATTCTTCCCGATGCGGTTACGCCGGCAGTCATCATGATCATGGCTCCGGGAGGATTTATTGTACTGGGAATTCTCTTAGCATTATTTAATCATATGAGATCTCGTATGACCCAGAGAAAGGAGCTGTGATTATGCCCACATTACTCGTAATCATCATCAGTTCTGTATTCGTCAATAATTTTGTTCTTTCCAGGTTTTTGGGAATCTGTCCATTTCTAGGTGTTTCTAAACGAATTGATACGGCACTCGGTATGGGGCTGGCCGTCACATTCGTCATGACCATTGCTTCGGCTTTTTCCTACATGGGATATGCCTGGATTTTAGTGCCTCTGAAAGTAGAATATCTATATAATATCGCTTTTATTCTCATGATTGCTTCTTTGGTGCAGATCGTAGAAATGGTCATTCAGAAGGTGAGCCCTACGCTGTATTCCGCACTGGGGGTGTACCTGCCGCTAATTACTACGAATTGTGCGGTTTTGGGTGTCGCTGTTCTCAACATGCAGGAGGGTTATAATCTTCTTGAATCCGTCGTAAACGGATTTGCGGCTGCCGTCGGTTTTACACTCGGGATTGTCCTTTTTGCCGGTGTGCGAGAACGCATCGCACATAATCGAATCCTGGCTGCCTTTGAAGGATTCCCCATTGCTCTTCTGTCCGCCGGTTTAATGGCTATCGCGTTTCTGGGATTCCAGGGGCTTGTATAAGGAGGTCGCTTATGTTAGAGATTTTAACTCCTCTCTTAATTTTGGCCGGTCTTGGGCTTGTTTTCGGCGTAGCGATCGGACTCGTTGCCAAGAAATTTGCCATCCAGCAGGATCCCAAGTTCGAAAAAATCCGCGAAGCACTGCCGGGTGCAAACTGTGGTGGATGCGGTTATGCTGGTTGCGACGCGTACGCGAAGGCTGTGGCTGCGGGTTCCGCTCCCGTTAATGCCTGCGCAGTTGGCGGCGCAGCCGCTTCTCAGAAAATCGCACAGATTCTGGGCGTGGAAGCACAGGTGTTGGAGAAGAAGGTTGCCTATGTACAATGTAGCGGCGAATGCGGTGTTGCTCGTGAAAAAATGCGCTACGATGGTGTTGCCAGCTGTCTGGAAGCCGTCGTAATTCCCGGCAGTGGTCCGAAGGCTTGTACCTATGGCTGCCTCGGCTTTGGAACCTGTACGCAAGTATGTAAGTTTGACGCCATTCATGTGGAGAACGGCATCGCCCATGTGACAGAAGAGCGGTGTGTCGGATGCGGCGCCTGCGTATCTGTCTGTCCCAAGCACATTATTCAGTTGATGCCGCAGCGTCAGAGAATCCGAGTACAATGTTCCGGACAGGACCGCGGAAAAGAGGTTCGCGAGCTTTGTGCGGCCGGCTGTCTAGGATGTGGTTTATGTGTCCGCCAGTGTGAGGCTGGCGCCATCACTATGGTCGGAAACGTGGCGCGCATCGACCCTGCGAAATGTACGCAATGCGGCAAATGCGCCGAAAAATGCCCGGCAAAAGTAATCAAGATTTTGTAAACAGAAGAATATGCACTGAAAAACGAGCAAATAGAGACATCTGTTTGCTCGTTTTATAAATTTGTTGATAGGGAAAGGAGAGCATTTTATGGAAATCACAACAGAACTTGTAAAACAACTAGTAAGGGACCAATTTCCGCAATGGAAGGAGTTGGAGATTTATCCGGTCACAAACAGTGGACATGACAATCGCACCTTTCATTTAGGCAATACAATGACTGTACGTCTTCCCAGCGGTAAAGAGTATGCCGCTCAGGTGCAAAAAGAAAATCAGTGGCTCCCTTACCTGCAGGAGCATCTGGATTATCCGATTTCAAAACCCATTGCTGCGGGTGTCCCGACTCATGAGTATCCTTTTCCCTGGTCCATCAATGTATGGATAGATGGTGAAACGTTGCTTACCTGCCCTCATATCGACAAAAAAAGATTTGCGAAGGACTTATCCGCAGCTCTTGAAAAATTACAAGCTGTTGACTGTTATGGGGGACCAGAAGCCGGCAAGCATAATTTTTATAGAGGCGGCGATTTAAAAGTTTACCACCAAGAGACGGTAGACGCTCTAAAAAACTTAGAAGGTCGGTTACCGGTGAAACTACTTCATGAAATATGGGACCATTCTATTGCAGAAGTATATACGGGTCAAAATGTTTGGGTACATGGTGATATCGCGCCGGGAAATCTGTTGCTTCAAAATAATCAGTTTTATGGAATCATTGATTTTGGAATATTAGGTACGGGGGATCCTGCCTGTGATTATGCGATGGCCTGGACATATTTTGACAGCGAATCCAGAAAAATCTTTCTAAAGGGATTATCCTGTGACATGGTAAATCGAGCGAGAGGTTGGGCCTTATGGAAAGCTTTAATCACATATGATGATGTGAATCCTGTTTTCAGAGAAAATGCTAGGTACACTATTCATAATATCATAAATGAATAAAATGAGCTTATTTCAAGCAATTTTCAGTATATTGGATTATGCAAACGATGGATGAAATTCACACCAGCTGGCTATTTACAGAAAAATGATTTTGTGGTATGATAAAGAAGCGTTCGAAAAAGGAGGGATCAAATTGGCGTTCAAAGGAAAAAGCGGGTGGACCTTCGTATTATTCATATTGATTGGATATGTTCTGGGAGCATTTATTGGAGATGCCTTAGGGGGAATCTCCTGGTTGTCATGGCTCCAATACGGTTATACCTTTGGGTTAGATCCAACGACTTTGGAGCTCGGCTTTATGAATTTGACCTTTGGTATTCATTTTCGGATCACGATTTCTTCGATCATAGGTTTGATTTTAGCTATGCTGATTCATCGTTTTGTCTGATGTATCGTCTTATATATACAAATCCGAATCTCATACAGAAAAAAAGCTCTGCCTCTCCAGTGAAAGGAGAGTATAGGAGTGGAACAGCAAGAACGTTTTACCATGAAAGAACTTCCGAAAGAGGAGAGGCCTTATGAACGTTTAGAGACGAAGGGGGCCGCTTCTTTGTCCGATGCGGAGCTCTTGGCTATCATCCTGAAGCCTGGACGGAACGGAGAGACCTCTCTGGAGATGAGCCGGCGTCTTCTGTGTCAAGCGGAAGACCCGGAGTCAGGCGGCGCTTTGCCGGCTTTGCTGAATCTTTCTCTTGAAGAGCTCATGCGCTTTCCGGGAATTGGAAAGGTTAAGGCACTGCAGATGAAGGCCTTACAAGAGCTTGCGATCCGACTGGCTTATCGTCAGACACAAACATCATCCAAAGTTGTCAGTGCTGAGGGGGTTGCCATGCAATATATTCCTCGTATGCGAGATTTAAAGAAGGAAGAGATTCATGGTATTTGGCTGGACAATCGCCTGCGGATTCTGGGAGACAGCATGCTATCCCTTGGAAGCGTAAACCAAGCCCTCTTAAGTCCAAGGGAAGTCTTCTTAGAGGCATTCCGCTATAAGGCGGTTTATTTTATCTTAATTCATAATCATCCCAGCGGAGATCCCGCGCCAAGCAGTGCGGATATAGCCGGTACCCATCGAATCCTGGATGCCAGCCGTATTTTAGAAGTGGGATTGATAGATCATATCATAATCGGAGATGGCCGATACTTTTCTATGAAAGAAGAAGGCCTGATATAGGCAGGATATAAGGGAGGAGAATGATTATGCTGCTGACAAAGAACCTGGCTATCGATCTGGGTTCCTCAAATACAAGGGTATACGTCCAAGGACGCGGAACGGTATTGAACGAGCCCAGTGTGGTAGCCTTTAATACGGCACAACGGGAAGTGATTGCCGTTGGTAGCGAGGCCAAAGGAATGATTGGCCGTACACCAGGAGACGTATTGTCTGTTCGGCCGATTCAGCACGGGGCCGTTATTGATTTAATCACAACCAAGGCGATGTTTCGGTATTTTATGAAGCATCTGCATTGCGGCCGGCTTCCTTTTTCACGTCCGAAGATGGTCATCTGTATTCCCTATGGTCTTACCGATGTCGAACGGCGTGTGCTGGTCGATGTGGCCGTTCAGGCAGGTTCCAGTGACACAGGAACCCACCTGCTGGAACAACCAGTAGCGACAGCTTTGGCTGCCGGTATGAATATTCTCTCTCCCAGCGGCAATATGATTGTAGATGTTGGCGGAGGGATCACAGAGGTCGCGATTGTATCTTTAGGTGGGGTTGTGACCAGCCGTTCTATCAAGATCGCAGGAGATACGATGGATGAAGAGATTGTGAAATATGTACATCGAGAATTTAACCTGGTCATTGGAGAAAAAACAGCAGAGCAGATTAAAATTCGTCTGGCAAACGCATATTTCGATCCTTACATGGAAGAAGAACGCATGGAGGTGAAGGGCCGTGATCGCGAAAGCGGCCTTCCACGTATTGCAGAAATCACGAATTTTCAGGCTGCTATGGCAATTCGAGAATCTGTCGATGCTATCGCTGCCGCAGTTTTAAGTACGTTGGAACATACACCACCAGAACTTGCCGCAGATATTATGGAAAATGGAATGGCCCTATCTGGGGGCGGTTCGTTATTGCGCGGATTGGATCGGGTTCTGGCTGAAAAGACAGGGATGCAGGTGCATATTGTTGCCGATCCCATGTCTGCTGTGGTAAACGGAGCTGGCATGATCCTAGACGACTTGAAAAAATACAAGGATACTCTTGTTCCTCTCCGAAACCTTCTTTAATAGGAGACTGTCATGGCCAAAAAGAAAAAATCCTTCTATACATCTTTACGCGATTTAACCAAGGTTCCTCTTCGAGATTTGAAACCTCTGAAGATTGAAAAGAATCGCCATCCGATTCATATGTCTCTCAAGAAGAGGATTCTGTTTGTCACCATTCTTTGTGTCTCTCTGATGATCCTTACTTTATCTATTGGACGCAGTTGGGGTCCTCTGAATACCGTTTTCAATGCAGTAGCATCTCCTGTACAGCAGGCCCTTTCTGCCGTTGGCGATTGGTTTTCTTCTTTGTCCGAAAATGCACGTTCTGCTGAGGAGCTTCGAAATGAAAATGAACAGCTACGCCAGCAGCTTGACGCGCTGCGTTATGAAAACACGCTGCAGGAAGTACAACTCACCAAGTATCAGGAACTCAATGACCTCTATGATCTGGATAGCTATTACGCAGAATATCCTAAGACGGCCGCGCAGATCATCAGTACGTCCGCCAATAATTGGAATGCGTCCATGACGATTGATAAAGGGAGTGTGGACGGCATTCAGGATTACATGCCGGTTCTATCCGGTGATGGTCTGCTGGGACACGTGGAAACGGTATATCGCCATTATTCCAAGATTGTTTCGATCCTCTCGGAAGATAGTTATGTGCACGGAGAGGTGCTGCGCAGTGGGGATCATGTCGGAGTCGAGGGAGATATCACGCTGGAACAGGATGGATTATGTAAAATCGAGTTTTATATTGGACAAACAGATATTGCTGTAGGAGACGAAATCGTTACCTCCTCTCTCAGTGATATCTACCCTCCGGGGATCCGAATCGGTGAGATCACGGAAATCGAAGAATCAGGAGATGGCGTAACGGGTATTGCCTATCTACGTCCCGATGCGGATATAAAAAATATATCATATGTACTGATTATTACAGATCAGTTAGAAAAACCTTCCGCATCTGATGAATCCAATCAGGAATCTTCGTTAGCAGAGAATTCCTCTGTTAATGATTCGAACAGTTCGGATTCTTCTGCCCAAGAATCTTCTCTGGAAGATTCCAATATAAGCCAGGAGGAGACATCCCATGAAGAGTAAAGCGATCATCATGGGCCTTTTGGCATTCTTTCTGATTTGTGTGGAATCTACGGTTCTGCATCGAATCGAAATTTATGGGATCGTTCCCAATCTGTCTCTTTGTATGGTTGTGAGCTGTTCTTTGTTATTTGGCAGTACCTTTGGCCGTCGCTTAGGAATCCTGGTTGGACTCTGTCAAGATATCCTATTTCTGGATATTTTAGGATTCTACACTCTGCTGTATTTTCTATTGGGACAGGCCGCTGGTGTCTTCAAAAACGGCTTTGATCAGAATAGTCTTTTACTTTCTTTAGGAATCACCGCGCTGTTTGATCTTCTCTATTCTTTTATCTGTTACTTTTTTATGCATTTTTTCCAGGGAAGAATCGACGTCTTTTATTTCCTCACACACACGATCCTGCCAGAGCTATGCTATACGCTCATTGCATCCATTCCCGTGTATTTCTGGGTGCGTTGGGTCGGAGAACGTTTAGATCGAATGTCAGAAAGACATCGACATCAGGATTCTGACGGGAAGGTCCTGCCCAATCGAAGGAGCGAGAATATCAATTGATAGAACTTTTCCGAAGGCTGCGGGCCCTATTTTCAAATCGTATTGTGATCTTGGCCATTCTTTTTGCCGTGATTTTGTATTTTTTATGGAGCAATCTGTTTCGGCTGCAGGTCTTAGAACCTGGCAACTATGACGATCTCAACGCAGATACCTATGTACGTACTGTTATGACGGACGGAACACGTGGAGATATCTATGATCGATATGGACGTCCTTTAGCATATAATGAATATACCTGGTCTCTTTATTATGACTCCTCGCAGGAAATAGAAGATCTCAACGGACTCTGTCATCAGATCTCACAGCTCTTACTGGAACACGAGGTTAATGATGCTTTGACACTGGCCATTTCCTATTCGGAGGAGCAGGGCTTTTTCTTCTTATCGGATTATCAAAACAGTGCTGTTTTGCGTCAGCTTTTTCTTGCGGAAATCTACAGTAAGTCCAGCAGTCAGCTGACGGAACAAGAGAAACAGACGACGGCGGAAGAAGCTTATCTGTATATGCGGGATGAACTCTTTGAGATTCCGCAAGATACCTATAGTATTGCTGAAACACTGGAGATTATGAAATATCGCTATGCCATCTATATCCAGCGATTCCAAACAGACACTCCCATTCTCATCGCAGAGGATATCCCGGAGGATCTTCGTGTATCTATGATGGAGCGCAGTCAGGATTATCCTGGTTTTACGTTCCAGACTGAGGAAAATAGGGTATATCCCGGCGGAGAGTCTTTTTCTCATATCATTGGATATATGAGCAGTATCCCCGAGTCAGAACTGGATTCCTATGAAAAAAACGGGTATGATCCCGATGATCGTATTGGCATTGAAGGTTTAGAAGCGGCCTATGAGTCTTCATTGCGGGGAACGCAGGGTATGATAGAGATTACATACAGCAGCGTGACGGATGAAGAACTGTCCCGAGAAACCGTTCAAGAGGCCACAAAGGGAAATGACATCTATTTAACGATTGATATGGATTTGCAGCAAGAAGCCTACGATATTCTGGTTGAAAAAGTCAAGTCTCTGTTGATCGATAAAATCACAGGCGTTTCTTCTTCTGATGGTTCCTCCTATACGGCAGGGGATGTCTTAATCTCTTTGATGGATAATAGCTATTTCGACCCTGATCAGCTGCTGTCCGTCGACGGTGTCTACGGAGAATCGTTCCGTTCCGCCTATGAGCAAATGTCACAGTCTGTCATCTCGCAGCTTCGATCCGCTATCATGGATCAGGATCTTTTGATTCGAGAATACAACGACGATCTTTCGCAAATCTATAATACATGGATTGAAATCATGCGGGATGCGGAAGGGGTGTTAAGCAGTGAATATCAAAACGCGGGCACCTTTTATGAAGAATATGCGGCCGGAGAGAAATCCGCATATGAATTCTTAGAATATTGTATTTACAACAACATTCTTGATTTGGAACAGTTTGGATTGGAGCACGAAATGGATGTCGATGTGATCATACAGTCATTCCTGGATCAAGAGTTTGAAAATCTACTGGATAACAACGCTTTTCAGGAGATTATCTATGAGCGCATTCTTGCTGATGGAACGTTTTCAGAAGAAAGTTTTATGCTGCTCTTGTATGATGCTTCGATTCTCAGCAATACAGATGGAAGCCGCAGCAGTCTGCTGAATGGTACCGCCACTGCGGAGGATGTCCTGATTCAGAAGATACAGTCTGATGAACTGACACCTTCCGATATTCATCTGGATCCCTGCAGCGGAAGTGCGGTCATTACTGATACGCAGAGTGGAGAAGTATTGGCTATTGTCAGTTATCCTTCTTATGATAACAATCGAATCACTTCTGACTCGGCATATTATAATCAAATCATCAACAATCAATCCTCTCCGCTCCTGTTCCGTGCTTTGCAGGAAACTAGAGCGCCAGGATCCACCTATAAAATGTGTACCGCGATTACCTCCTTAGAAGAAGGGGTAACCACCGTAAGCGAAACCATCTATGATGACTACCAGTTTATGCTCGCTAATAGTGTCGATAAGCCGGTGTGTCATAGTACCGTAAGTCACGGGGATGTCAATATAGTCGAAGCGCTACGGGTTTCTTGTAACTATTATTTCTATACTATGGGATACCGGCTCTCTGAACCGGTCAATGAGGAATTTGATGATGCAGTAGGGCTTGAGAAGATGGCTTACTACGCCAAAGAATTGGGGCTAGCCACAGAAACCAATATTGAACTGCCGGAAGCGTCCCCCTCCACATCGGATCAGGATGCTGTGCGAAGTGCCATTGGTCAGGGTACGAATTCCTTTACATCCGCTAATATCAATCGATATACTTCCACATTGGCCAATGATGGAACGGTCTATAACCTCTATTTGGTAGACCATATCTCCAATTATGCCGGAGATGTGATCTATCAGACAGAGCCTGTGGTAGATCATCAGGCGAATGTATCACAGTCTTCCTTTGATACAGTACGGGAAGGTATGGTTGCCATGGCGGAGAGCACTCAGCAGTTGGTAGAGTTCATGGCCAATGGAATCTCTGTAGCTGGTAAGACCGGAACCGCACAGGAAATCAACAATAGACAGCCTCATGCTCTCTTCACAGGGTATACCAACGTCGAAGATCCAGAGGCGACGATTACGGTCGTCATTCCCTTTGGCGGCGGTTCCTATATGGCCATCGATACCTTTGTTCATCTGGCAGAGGCCTATTATGCAATAGTATCATAAAAAGCAAAGTTTTGAGAAAATTTTTCGTTTTTTTACTATTTTTCTATTGAAAAAGTTTTGAGAAGAGGTTATACTGATGTCAGAGAAGCGTTTTCTTAGCAAGATCGACTTCACCTTATTAAGCGTTGTGGTGATTATGGTGCTATTTGGCGTTGTCATGATTGGCAGTGCCGGCGGCTGGGAGATCGATACAGAACATTTTTCTATCGGCCCCATCATGACGCGTCAGCTCATCGGATTCTTTGTGGGGTTGGTCATTGCATTGGTCATTACCTTCATGAGCCGCGAGTTGCTTCGTTTTCTCTCGGTGCCGGCCTATATAGGAATGCTTTTTCTCCTGGTACTGGTTCTCATAATCGGTACCGGTACATCAGAAAGCGGCGAAACCATGGATGTCCGAAGATGGCTTCCATTTATCGGAGGATTTAACATACAGCCCTCTGAGTTTTCTAAGTTTTTGATGATTATGGCATTATCTCATTTTTGTGATTTACGTGCCGAGAACATGAATAAGCCCCTTACGCTTTTGGCGTATTTGATCCTAATGGGGATTCCTGTTCTTCTGGTGATGATGGAACCGGCTCTGTCCACTTCCATCGTATTGCTTTGTATCGGGACTGCGATTCTGTTTGTTTCAGGTCTGGATTGGAAATACATCCTGGGCACTATTGCGATTGTGGGGCTTCTGGTTGTGATCGTACTTGCAGATGCCTATTCGCCCAATGGCCCTCGTCTCTTGACGGATTATCAGGCTACTCGTATTTGGGCCTTTTTCGATCCAGAAAGCTATGCACAGGATTATGCGTATCAGACACTGCGTTCCCAATATGCAATCAGTTCCGGTGGTCTCGAGGGAGTAGGACTCTTCAACAGCAGTGGTTTGGTTCCTGTTCCTATGACAGATTTCCTGTTTGGTATTTTGGGTGAGGAGTTAGGATTTATCGGGTGCAGCTGTATGCTTGGCCTCTTAGTGATCCTTATCGGCCGTATCCTCTGGATTGCCAAGAAATCAGACACTACGTATGGAAAACTGATTTGTGTTGGTGTTGCTACGTGGATCGCCATGCAGTCGTTTATTCATATCGGTGTAACAACGGCTGTACTTCCCAATACCGGATTGCCGCTTCCGTTTATGAGCTACGGATTAAGCTCATTAGTTTCCAATATGGCTGCGATTGGTCTTGTGATGCATGTCTATGCAGGCATTCAGAATAAGACCGCAAAATATAAATATATATAGGAGGGACTCACATTGAATATCGCTTTGGCCGCACACAACAACAAGAAAAAGCTGATGCAGAACTTTTGTATCGCGTATCGTCACATTCTCAGCAAGCACACTCTTTATGCAACAGGAACGACCGGCCGTTTGATAGAAGAGGTAACCAATCTGCATGTTCATAAATATCTGGCTGGTCCTCTGGGCGGTATTCAGCAGATGGGAGTGCAGATCTCTAATAATGAGATCGATATGGTGATTTTTCTACGTGACCCTATGAGCGGTGCTTTGGAACCAGATCCGGCTCAGATCATCAAGCTTTGTGACATGCATACCATCCCTATCGCTACCAATCTTGCTACTGCAGAAATGCTGGTATTGGGAATGGAGAATGGGGATTTGGATTGGCGGAATATGTATAAATGATGTTTGTAAAATTGGGCCTGTGGATCAAGGCGTCCGCAGGTTCTTTTTTTGCCCATCTCCTCATACGCTATTCAAAAAGAGGAGGGCGTTTCTTTGCAAGAAGAAAACACTTCACTATCATTATTTTGTCACTGGATACAGGTCATTTTCGCGCTTGTTCTTTTCATTGGATCTGTGATCCTGCGGTATTTCCATTCTCCATGGATTCAGATCGCAACATCCTTGTTGACAGAAGAATCGTTTCGTCTCTTGGATGTACTGAACCAATGGCTTCACTTTTTACACTAGTTACTACCCTGAAAGAGGAGGTTCCTATTTTACATGAGACAAATCAATATTCCGGATTCGATTCTACTGCAAGTGGAGAAACCCGCCCGGTATATCGGCAATGAGATCGGTGCTGTTTATAAAGACCCAGAAAAAATACCGGTTCGAGTCGCGTTTTGTTATCCCGACGTTTATGAAGTCGGCATGTCGCATCTGGGATTACAAATCTTATACGCGGATTTCAACCGTATGGAAAATGTTTATTGTGAGCGGGTCTTTGCTCCCTGGCGGGATATGGAAGCTCAACTGCGCAAACACGCGATTCCTCTATATACCTTGGAAACATACACTCCGGTGCGGGATATGGATTTTCTCGCCTTCACACTGCAATATGAGATGTCCTTTACAAACATTCTCAATGTGCTGGATCTCGCCGGAATCCCTCTGTATGCCAAGGATCGTACCGATCAGGATCCTCTGATCATTGCGGGAGGACCGACTGCCAGCAATCCGGAGGTTCTGGCTCCCTTTATTGATTTCTTCTATATTGGGGAAGGGGAGGTGTCGTATCGCGAACTCTTTGCACGTTATGAGGCACATAAGGCCGCCGGCGGACATCGCCGTGATTTTCTCTCCAAGATCTTAGATCTGGGTCCCATCTATGTGCCGGCTTTTTACGATGTCACCTACGAGGATCATCCCGCGCCCGGCGCTTCTTTCACGCCAGCCATTCGTTCCATAACGCCCAATCGTCCGGATGCTCCCCTGAAAGTGAAAAAAGATATTGTGGAAGATCTGGATTCTTCCTTCTATCCGACGAAACCAATCATTCCTTATCTGCAGACCATTCATGACCGTGCCACCATGGAAATCTTCCGCGGTTGTATCCATGGGTGCCGTTTCTGTCAAGCAGGGCAGGTATATAAACCTGTGCGGTACCGCAGCAAGGACAAAGTGCTCTCACTTTGCCGGGAACTGATGAAAAACACGGGATATGATGAAATCTCCTTTACTTCGCTCAGTACGGATGATTATCCCTGGCTGAAGGAGCTGATGGAGGAGTTTCACAAAGAATTTCCGCATGTTTCCGTCTCTTTGCCCTCCCTTCGTGTCGATGCCTTCTCCCTAGAACTGATGGAACAGCTTGCCGAGGGAAAGAAGAGTGGTTTGACGTTTGCCGCAGAGGCGGGGACACAGAGACTTCGCAATGTCATCAATAAGGGCCTCACAGAAGAGGAAATTCTCGGTGGTTGCAGCCTTGCCTTTCAGGGGGGCTGGGATCGTGTCAAGCTATACTTCATGTTAGGCTTGCCGACAGAAACGATGGAAGATGTGGATGGGATCGCCCGTTTTGGATATCGTATCCTGGACACCTGGAATCAAGTGCCCAAAGAACAGCGCTCCCGTGATGTTCAGATTACAATCAGTACTTCTTTCTTTGTCCCCAAGGCATTTTCTGCGTTTCAATGGGCTCCGCAGGCCAGCAGTGAAGAGTATCTGCAGAAACAGCAGCATCTGTCCGAGCAAATCCGAAATCGAAAAATCCGCTACAACTGCCACGATTCCTTTATCAGTACCTTGGAAGGACTCATGGCTCGCGGAGACAGACGCGTGTCTTCTCTGGTCTATACTGCTTGGAAAAAGGGATGCCGTTTTGACAGCTGGTCTGATCAGTTCAATGAGCAGGCATGGCGGGAGGCTATCGAGGAATGCGGCATCGAAGTCGATTATTATAATCATCGGGAACGTCCTGCTGATGAAGTTTTCCCATGGGATATCATTGATTATGGTGTAAATAAGGCCTGGCTGCGCCGAGAATATGAACGAGCCATGAAGGGCATTCCCACCCCAGACTGTCAGGAACAATGCACCGGGTGTGGCATGATGGGATTTGCTCATCAGGGACTCTGTTTTATGCCAAGGGAGGAAAAGAAATGACACCTGTCCGTTATCAGAAACGAATCTCTTTTTGTAAAGAGGGTAAAATGCGCTTTATTGGCCATCTGGACATGCTTCGCACGTTTCAGCGCGCTCTTCAGCGCGCGAACGTGGAGCTCGTCTTCTCCCAGGGTTTTAATCCCCATCCGCAGATGTCTTTCTCACAGCCTTTATCTCTCGGGGTCTCTGGCCGTCATGAGTATATGGAACTGCAATTGGCCACTCCCTGGGAAAATGATGACCTGGTACATCGGGTGAACGCAGAACTTCCTGCGGGGCTGCGACTCATCGAATGTCAGGATATGCCAGAGGGAACCAAGTCAGCCATGTCCTTGTCCACCCATGCACAGTATCATATTCAGCTTCCATCGGAGTATGCCGACGCGTATCCTGCTTTATTGGAGCAATTTATGGCCGGAGAGCCTATTCTCATTCGTAAATGGGCTAAACATCATGGCCGTAAGCAGGAAGTAGAGGTCGATCTCAGACCCATGATCCGTTCTCTTCGTCTCATTGCTCCCTGTATGTTCGAACTCTGGTGTGCCTGCTCGGGCACACAGAACCTGAAGCCGGATCGCATGATGCAGGTTTTTTGGGAACGTGCCGGACTTCTTGACGCCATCGGGACAGAACAAGTATGCCGTATGGATCTATACCGGGAAGAAGAGGGGCGGATGAAAACCCTGATGGATCTTTTGACAGAAAAATAAAAAAATGGCTTGACATCTTAGTATTCTGTATGATATGATACTACCGTTGCCGCTCGATGGGGCTTTCAAAGCATGTTTTTACAATGCTGCCGTAGTCGGCGAGTTTAGAGAGAAGGAGGTGCCTGAGTATGTACGCAGTTATTGAGACTGGCGGTAAGCAGTACCGGGTACAAGAAGGAGACGTTGTATTTGTCGAGAAGCTTGGTCTGGTTGAAGGAGAAGCTTATACTTTTGATAAGGTTCTTGCAGTTTTCAGCGAAGACGGAGTGAAGGTCGGAACTCCTTATGTTGAGGGTGCGACGGTTGCTGCGACAACCCTGAAGGAAGGTCGTGCTAAAAAGATCACTGTTTACAAGTATAAGTCCAAGAAGGGCTATCACAAGAAGCAGGGTCATAGGCAGTACTTTACGAAGCTTCAGATCAACGGAATTCAGGCGTAAGCAGGAGAATTCCCATGATTGAAGCAACGTTTTATACGAATGAACAGGATAGGATCTGGTCTTTCGAGATTCATGGACATGCCGGTTTCGCACAGAATGGCGATCCAGACATTGTTTGTGCTGCGGTATCAGCCTTATCACTCAATACGGTCAATGGGCTGGAGCGTTTTTCTCAAGATCCTTTCCAGTATGAGATGGATGAAGATGGTTTTTTGTCCGCTCGTGTGGAAGCCGTCCGTATAGGGCAGGGCTCCGCAGATACAGATTTGATTCTGAATTTGTTATGTCTGGGGCTTCAATCGATTTCTGAATCGTATCGTAAGAATGTTCTTGTACAAGTTTGCAAGCGCACATGAAGGAGGTGCAATACAATGCTTCAAATGAATCTTCAGTTGTTTGCTCATAAGAAAGGTGTTGGTTCTACCAAGAACGGACGTGATTCCGAGTCCAAGCGCCTGGGAGCAAAGAGAGCCGATGGTCAGGTGGTCAAGGCTGGTAATATTCTATATCGTCAGCGTGGTACCAGAATTCATCCGGGAACGAACGTAGGTATCGGTAAGGATGATACTCTTTACGCACTGGTAGAAGGCCGCGTAAAGTTTGAGAGAAAGGGCCGTGACAAAAAGCAGGTTTCTGTATATCCTGTGGAACAGGCCATGTAAAAATCGGCAGATGTATGTGATCGGGCAGGTTTCAAATGCACTATTTGGAACCTGCTTTTTCTCAATAAAAGGAGAAACCAGATGTTTGTAGATGAAGCTAAGATTTATATCGAATCCGGGAAGGGTGGAAATGGCTGCGCCTCCTTCCGCCGGGAGAAATACGTAGCCAATGGCGGCCCTGACGGTGGTGACGGCGGAAAAGGCGGCGACATTATCTTCGTCACTGAGCAGGGATTGAATACCCTGTCCGATTTCCGCAACAGAAAGGTCTACAAGGCTCCCAAGGGCGGGGATGGCAGCGGTAAGAATTGTCATGGGAAGGATGCCGAGGATCTTATCATTCCCGTGCCCGTAGGTACGATTCTGCGGGAAGAGACTACAGGACTTCTCGTGGCAGATATGTCCAAGCTGGGACAGCGTGAGGTTATTCTGCAGGGAGGACGCGGCGGAAAGGGTAACCAGCACTATGCTACCCCCACCATGCAGATCCCGAAATATGCGCAGCCTGGTCGTCCCGGTAAAAGCATGAACCTGATTCTCGAATTGAAGGTATTGGCCGATGTAGGCCTCTTAGGATATCCTAATGCGGGAAAATCCACATTTCTGTCTCGCGTCTCCAATGCCAAGCCCAAGATCGCGAACTATCCGTTTACCACCTTGAGCCCCAATCTGGGTGTGGTGGAGCTTCCTTATGGGAAATCCATGGTTATCGCCGATATTCCCGGCCTGATTGAAGGTGCCTCTGAGGGCGTCGGACTGGGACACGAATTCCTGAAACACTTGGAGCGGACCCGTGTCCTGATTCATCTGGTCGATGCGGCGGCGCTCGATGGCAGAGATCCTGTCAGCGATATCGAAAAGATCAATTTGGAACTTGCCAAATACAGCGATAAACTAGCGGCGCTGCCGCAGGTCATTGGTGCGAATAAGATGGACCTGCCGGATGCGCATGTTCTGTATGAAGAGTTGGAAGACTATTGTAAGGCACATGATCTTCCGTTATTCCCGATTTCTGCCGCTACCGGTGAAGGCGTACGGGCTCTTTTGGATCGAGTCGTTCAGATTCGCGATTCCATTAGCGATGAGCCGGTTATCTTCGAGAGAGAATACTTTGCGGAAGAGCAGGAAGCCCTCTCACGCCTCGAAGAGGGAGATGGCATTGAAATCGAACTGCAGCCTGATGGCACGTACTGGGTCGGTGGTCCCGTCATTGACAAGATGTTGGGCTTTACGCACCTGGAAAGTGAGAAGGGCTTTGATTTCTTCCAACGCTTTCTTCGGGAACGCGGTATCATTCAGCGACTGGAAGATATGGGCATTCAGGAAGGCGATACCGTCCAAGTCGGCGATACAGCCTTTGAATATTATCCGTAATATAAAGAGAGGATACAAAATCTATGACAACAAAACAACGGGCATACCTGAAATCTCTGGCGAGCACGATGGATCCCATCTTCCAGGTGGGAAAAGCAGGGGCTGCACCAGAACTGGTCAATGCACTCGATGACGCGCTGGAAAAGCGTGAACTCATCAAAATCAATGTACTCAATAATTGCGCCGATGATCTGCGGGACATCGCAGAGGTCATCGCAAGCAGAACCCATTCTCAGGTAGTACAGGTGATAGGACGGCGTATCGTATTATATCGTCCTTCCAAAAAGCCGCAGATTCAACTGCCTCGATGATGAACGATGCAAGACTATTATAATCCTCAAGCCAAGCGGGTTGCTGTCATGGGGGGGACGTTCGACCCCATCCATTACGGGCATCTGGTAACGGCAGAAGCGGTACGGCACGAGTTTCAACTGGATCAGGTTCTTTTTATCCCGACAGGAAAGCCTCCTCATAAAGCGGCCGATACTGTAAGCGATTCCGAGAGCCGGTATCTGATGACACTTCTTGCCACCGAATCCAACGACCATTTCTATGCCTCCCGCATGGAAATCGACCGCAGCGGCTTTACCTATACGATTGATACCATTCACGCCCTGCAGCAGATCTATCCGGTAGATACGGAAATCTTCTTCATTACGGGGGCAGACGCTTTCTATCAGATGTTTTCCTGGCACAATGCCGAGGAACTTCTGAAGACCTGTACGTTTGTTGCGGCCACACGACCCGGATATCAAAAAGAAGAGCTGATCCAGCGTATCAGCGCAACGATTCAGGATCATCCGATGCAGCGATTCCATTTTCTGGAGGTGCCAGCATTGGCGATCTCTTCCTCCGATATCCGAGCACGTGTGCGCTCTGGCCGTCCAATCAAGTATCTGGTTCCGGAAGCTGTAGAAAACTTTATCAAAAAGCACCGTCTATATCAGAAGGAGGAGAGTCCCCATGACATATCCTGACCGCATAGAGGTTCTCCGCTGGCTATATGGTCGTCTGAAGCCTCATCGTTTTCTGCATACGTTAGGGGTAGAGCAGTTGGCCGTACAGCTGGCATCGCGGCACCATCTATCTGTAGAGATGGCCTCTTCAGCCGCTCTTTTACACGACTGCGCCAAGAACATGTCGATGGAGGAGCTCTTGAAAATCTGTGACAAGGCCGGCGTCGATCTGAAACGAAATCAGGACTATCCGCAGCTGTTGCATGCTTTTGCCGCGCCCATCGTGGCTCAGAAACAGTTTGGACCGCTTCCGGAAGAGCTTTTGAATGCTATACGGTTTCATACCACAGGCCACGCTCATATGACGCCCATGGAAAAACTCATCTTTTCGGCGGACTATGCGGAACCGGGCCGTGAACCATTTCCCGGTCTGATGGAGGCTCGCGATCTCATTCTCCAAGATCTGAATCGGGGTACACTCCTGATTCTGGAGAATACCGTACAGTACCTACAGAACAAAAATCAAAACATCCATTTTTATACATTAGAAGCGCTGCAGTCTCTGCGGCAGGAAATTCAATCAGAAGGGAGGGATAATGTACAATGAGCGAATCTCCAAATACATTGCAGGAAGATCTAAAAGAATCCGCAGCGATGGCTAAGATTGCATACCAGGCCTTGGAAAACAAAATGGGGGAGGATATCCGTATCCTGGATATTCATGAGGTATCCGTCCTTGCTGATTACTTTCTGATTGCCCATGGACGCAATCCTAATCATGTGAGAGCTCTTTTAGATGAAGTAGAAGAACAGTTGGCCAAGGCTGGTTATGAACCCTCTGACAAAGAAGGCTTCGATACATGTACCTGGGGTTTGATGGACTATCAACGCATCATCATTCATGTTTTTAGCCAGGAAGCCCGTGTGTTCTATAATTTGGAACGAATCTGGTCCGATGGTCAAAAAGTTGATCCCGAGACACTGTAAATCAAAAAGACTCATTTCGAATCCATCTGTGATTCGGATATGAGTCTTTTTTCTTGCGGAGAGAGGTCTTCGTAACTATTCGCAAAACACAACTTTTACGAAAAGTTATATCAAAAGAGGGGCCACTTCTTCCGTAATCCCTTAATATGCCTTGATATCGACTTGATAATAACCTTTCTCATGTTTGCATACCGGACAAATCTGCGGCGGTTCCATGCCTGTGTGTACATATCCGCAGACGCTGCAAACCCATGCGATTTCCACATCTTTTTTCAAAAGCTGATTCTTTTTCACCAGATCATAAAACGCCAGGAACCGTTCCTCATGGTTCTTCTCAATGGACGCTATATTTTGAAACAGCTTGGCAATGCCCGGAAACCCTTCTTCAGCCGCGATCTGTCCGAACTGCGGATACAAAGCCGCATATTCCTCATGTTCCCCCTGAGCCGCCGATTCCAGATTCGTCAGCGTATCATTTAACGCCACTGGAAAATCTGCGCCGATATCTACCGTCCGCTGATTCAGATTTCCCTCATTCATGGCTTTGAAAAACTCCTTGGCATGAACTTCCTCATTGGCCGCTGTCAGCTGAAAGACCTGTGCGATCTGAATCAGGCCTTCTTTACGCGCCACCTGCGCATAAAAGGTGTATCGGTTTCTGGCCTGAGATTCTCCCGCAAATGCCTTCATTAAACTCCTGGCTGTCTCTGTGCCTTCCAAATTCATGGTATAAGCCTCCTTATATAATATAGATAGAATCAGCGATAGTATGTGGATTTTTGGTAAAACTATGCAAGCTTCATAAGTATTCGTAAAATATTTATTATTTCGCATACTTGAAATTTCGACTCGGATATGCTATGATAGGTTACGTATATATAAGTTTATAGATCAGAAAGGAAATTCCGATGACATATCAAAGACTCTTAAGTTACACTCGCAAAGCTGTAGATGACTACCAGATGATTCAGGAAGGAGACCGTATTGCGGTCGGCGTATCTGGTGGCAAGGACAGCATCACACTGGCTTTGGCCCTGAAGGGTCTGCAGCGTTTCTATCCTAAGCACTTCGAGGTGATGGCTTTTACGGTTGCTCTGGGTTTTCCCGAATTTGACACCGAGCCCCTAGCCGCACTCATGCGTTCCTATGAGATTCCTTATCATGTAATTTCCACAGACATCGGCCCCATCGTCTTCGAAGAACGCAAAGAGTCAAATCCCTGCTCTCTCTGTGCCAAGATGAGAAAAGGCGCTTTCAATGATTTTGCCCTGCAGATGCACTGTAATAAAGTCGCGCTGGGGCACCACAAAGAAGATGTCGTAGAAACATTTTTCATGAGTCTATTTTATGAGGGCCGTCTTCATACCTTTTCACCGGTCACATATTGGGATCGAACCAAGCTATATGCCATTCGTCCTCTGCTCTATACTCCAGAAGCAGATATTATCGCTTTCGCAAAGAATATGAACCTGCCCATCATCAAAAACCCCTGTCCTGCGGATGGCGTCACAAAACGAGGAGAATTCAAAGAAAGGCTGCGAGACTGGAATAAAGAGATTGGCCATACCACAGAACGAGTTTTTCGCGCGATTCAAGACAGCATTCCCGGCTGGCAAGTGCAGAAAGGAGAGAAACCATGAGCGGAAGCTATCACGAAGAACAGAGAAGAAGAATGATTCTGAAGCTTCGTGATCTGCTGCTGGAGCTTCCGGATTTCTGTTTTGAATATTTTAGAGGCATCGAACCCGTAACGGCGGAAAGAACCCGTCTCGGCTATGCCTATGATCTAAAGATTTTTTTTCATTTTCTGATTGAAAATAAAGAAAACCTTCAGGGAAAGACTCTGAAGGATCTCACGTTGGAAGACCTGGATCAAGTCGATGTACAGGATCTGGAACGCTTTCTGGAATATCTGACAATCTATGAGAAAGAGAATACGGATGGTACCTCGGTAGAACTGCAAAATGGAGAAAAGGGAAAAGCTCGCAAGGTAGCCGCCATACGCAGCCTATTCAAGTATTTCTATAAAAAACAAAAGATCCATGGGAATCCAGCCACGCTGATTGATACCCCGAAGATCCACGAAAAAAATATCATTCGCCTAGAAGTGGACGAAATTGCAAAGCTGCTGGATGAAGTAGATTCTGGAGATCAGCTGACGCCGAGACAAAAAGTCTATCACAAATATACGCATGCAAGAGATTTGGCATTGATGACGGTACTCCTGGGTACAGGCATGCGTGTCTCTGAGTGCGTTGGATTAAACCTCAGCGATATTGACTATAATGTCAATGGTCTGAAGATAACCCGCAAGGGTGGAAATGAATCGGTTCTGTACTTTGGACGAGAGGTAGAAGACGCCTTGAAGGCATACATCGAAGAACGCAAGAAAATCATCCCCCAGTCAGGTCATGAAGACGCTCTCTTTCTATCGATGCAGAAGAGACGTATTACCGTACGCGCTGTCGAGAATATTGTCAAGAAATATGCCGCTGGTGTCACACAGATGAAACGGATCTCACCCCATAAACTTCGCAGCAGCTATGGCACCACTCTCTATAGTGAAACCGGAGATATCTATCTTGTAGCAGATGTACTGGGCCATAAAGATGTCAATACCACGCGAAAACACTATGCACAGATGGAAGATTCCAGACGCCGTTCTGCAGCCAATGCCGTGATTCTACGACAGGAAAAAGAAGAAAGTACCGATTCCGCTGCTTCGAATGCAAAAGAAGATTCAAGTATGGGAGGCGACTCTGTTCTCAAATGATCCCGCGGGTTTCTGCATCGGAAGAATGATGGATTGTCCTGCGTGAATCTGATCTGATGTCATGCGATTCAATTCGCGTACTTCTTGAATATACGAACGAATATCCTGTTCTTCCGGTGCATATTGAAGTGCCAAATCCCATAGCGTATCCCCCTCTTGAATCACGACAGATTCATAAACCTGTACCTGTTCACTTTGCGCATACGCCGGATGCGGCATAAGAAGAGTCGCCAAAATACTCAGACTCAGGATAAGGCCTGTTATCATATAAAACGCTGCACATCGACTGTGATTAGAACGGAAAAGTGTAATCGTACTCATGTTCGTTCTCCTTTCATTGAGCAGAATGTATGTTCTTGTTTGCAAGATCATTCTAACACGAACACGCGTTCTTGTCAACAGCTTTTTTAGAAAACGCGAACATATTTTCTTAAGCATGTTCCGCGAACAATTGTTTGACTTTTTCTTCCTATTGTGCTATACTAGTACTAGAAGAGCCAAAGTAAACTCGTAGTACATAGGCATTTTGTTTTCGATTCTATGAAAGGATGGGTGTAAAACCGTGAGTGGCAAGGAATTATCGCAAAAGCAACGACAGATTCTGGATTTTATCATACAGCAACAGGCACAGCGAGGATACCCCCCTTCTGTACGCGAGATCTGTGAAGCCGCGAACTTGAGTTCTACTTCCACCGTGCATGGTCACTTAGAACGTTTGGAGAGAAAGGGTTATATTCGTCGAGATCCTACTAAACCCAGGGCAATCGAGATCCTCTATCATCCCGAACAGGAAGTTCTGCCGGAGGACATGTCCTCTCCAGAATTCAATGAGGTACCGCCCGCCGAAGTTGCTCAGGTTCCCGTCATTGGCCGGGTCACTGCCGGAGAGCCTATTTTAGCGGTAGAGAATATTGAAGACCATTTTCCGCTCCCCCTTTCCGTTCTTGGGGATGAGCCAGAGAAGGATTTTATGCTGCGTGTCCGGGGAGAAAGCATGATCAACGCCGGTATTTTAGACGGAGATTATATTCTGGTGCATCAGCAGAGCTCTGCCCGCAATGGAGAAATTGTCGTTGCCTTGATTGACGACAGCGCAACAGTCAAACGGTTCTTCCGCGAAAAAGAATTCATTCGTCTTCAGCCCGAAAACGACTACATGGCTCCCATCTATGTAAAAGAAGCCTCTGTTCTGGGCCGTGTGATTGGTGTGTATCGCCGTATGGATTAAGCTGAAGACAGCCGTAATACATCAAATTCCAAAAATAAACCGTCCTTTTATATGATGGAATCCCATCAAACAAAAGGACGGTGTTTTTATGGGGAGGAACGGCGGGCTACTCCGGAATCTCTCCGTTTACATGCCCAGTTCGTCTCCGACCACAATCACAGTGATACGACCAGGGTTCTTGCGGCCATGATAGATGACCGTCATATAATTACACATCCGTTTGCGGGTCTGACAATCCTCGCAAACACCACTGTGCGTACAAGGTGTATCATGATGAATCCGCTTGGAATTGAGCGGCGCAATCTCCTTGATTCGGGCCATTGCCGCGTTCAGATCCTTCACCACCTTATTCGCTCCCGTTACAATAATCACTCGCTGCGGACCAAAGATCATAGCTGCCACACGATTGCCTGAGCAGTCCATATTGACCAACTCGCCAGCCTCTGTAATGGCATTGGTACTACATAGGAAGTATTCTGCATTCATCGCCTCATGATACTTCTGAACCTCTTCCTCGTGATTCGCGCAGTTGTAACGGTCAATCAGACGATAATTGCCTTCCCGGAATGTATCGATGATGCCCATCTGATTCAGCGTGGTAGAGCCTCCCAAACCGATCAGTGCACCCTCTGGCACCATCTCCAGAACCAGCTTCTTCGCCTCTTCCAGATTGTCCACGTAATGCGCGTCATACTCCTTCTCCGCCAGCGTCTCGGTAATCCGCTTACCAATCGCCTCATAGCGCCATTTCTTCAAAGGATCATTCATCTCATACAACCTCCTATAGATAAATATTATATAAAAACCGCCCTGATATTAGAGCGGTTTTCTTAACATGACAGCGGCTGCCATCAGAATAGATTCAGCTGTTGATCCTGTGATTCCGCCCGATGATTCCGCGCCAGATCATTGATCTTTTTCAGAGGATCCAAGAGCAGGCTTACTGACATATCATGATTCAAAGCAGCAATCATATATGCCAGATATTTCGAACAGTCCACTTCGAAATACCAAGGTGCCTCTAAAAGCTCTGGGCGACGATATGTCAGATTCGTAGAAAGCACACCAGAAAGTACACCCCGATCCACAGCTTCCTGGAACTTATCGATTCCTTCTGTAAACAACGCATATGTACAACCGGCAAAGATGCGGCCTGCGCCTCTCTTACGCAAGTCATAAGCAATATCCAACATAGATTCACCGGAAGAAATGATATCATCGTAAACGAAGACATCTTTTCCCTTAATATCACTGCCCAAAAATTCGTGGGCCACGATCGGATTCCGACCATTCTTGATCTGAGAATAGTCTCTGCGCTTATAATACATGCCGAGCTCTACACCCAGAACCGATGCGTAGTAAACATTCCGATCCATCGCTCCTTCATCTGGGCTGACAACCATGAAGTGATCCTTATCGAGCAGGATATCCGGAATATGATTTAACAACGCCTTCAGTGTCTGATAGGAGGGAATCGCATTATCAAATCCCATCAGCGGGATCGCATTCTGCACCCGAGGATCATGGGCATCAAAAGTAACCACCTCAGACACGCCCATATTCTGCAGCTCCTGCAATGCGACAGCACAATCCAAAGACTCTCTGGCTGCCTTCCGATGTTGACGGCCTCCGTATAAGATCGGCATGATCACATTTACACGATGCGCTTTGCCGCCAATTGCTTGAATCGCACGTTTCAAATCCGCAAAATGATCATCCGGTGACATGGGTACTTCCTGCCCAAACATGTTATATGTACAATTATAGTTCCCCACATCAGAAATAATATAGACATCTAATCCGCGAACGGACTGATCTAACACCGCTTTCCCATCTCCGCTCTGGAACCGCGGACACTTCACGCTCAACAGGAAAGAATCCACGTTTTTCTGTGTACCCTCAAATGACGCATATAGCTTTCGCAAATGCTCGTCTACCTTTTTTCCGATTTCTTCCGTGCCTCTCATTACAAGAATGCCCAGAGGCTCTACCTGAACGTGCTCGATTTGATCCGACTTGATATTAAATGACATATGATTCCTACCTTTCCAGATCACTTCATTTCTTCTACTGTACAAAGAATGGGGACCGATTCCCCGCTTCGCCTTCATTATAACATAGACATGAAGCGAATGCCAGAGACTTTTTTAAGATTTTGTGAAATTGTACATCCGCCCTAAAACACCTTAGAATTTTCCCTCTCTTTCCATATTATTTACATATTTTTCTGAGAAACTCCCATACTAGCAGAAAAGGAGGGATACGCATGTCTTTTTACAGTTGTTTATCTGATAATGAAATCCTGCTGAAGCAACTCCTGCCGATTGATGAAAGTTTCGATCTCATATTTCGCCGCATTACGATCGGTGGACGCGATGCCTTCTATATTTCTGTAGATGGCCTCAGTAAGGATGAAACCATTCTGCGTATTTTTCAAGTCATCCAGGGGGAAGACCACCAGCCAAGTCTCGAGACTATTACTCGTTTTTTACGCGCGAAAATCGGTTACCTAGAAACAGAGCTTACAAGTTCACCAGAGCAAGCAGTACGAATGATTCTATCCGGTGCTATGCTGATCGTTTTAGATGGCTTTACTTCAGCTATTCTATTAGACACACGCACGTATCCGGCGCGCAGTCCTGAAGAACCAGATTTGGAAAAAGTCACACGAGGCGCCAGAGATGGTTTAGTGGAAACGATTGTTTTTAATACCGCTCTCATTCGCAGACGAATTCGAGATCCCAGACTAATATACGAAATGTTTCAAATTGGTTCTTCTTCTCAGACGGATGTGGCGGTCGGGTACATTAAAGGAATGGCCGATCCCTATCTGCTTGATCATCTGCGTAAAGCCCTGCGGCAGATTGATACAGATGCCCTGTTAATGGGAGAAAAAACATTGGAAGAACTTTTAATTAAGAAAAAGTGGTACAATCCTTTTCCACAGGCAAAATTTACAGAGCGTCCTGATGTAGCGGCAGCCCATCTTCTAGAAGGACATGTCATCGTGCTCGTGGACAATTCCCCGACAGCAATGCTTTTTCCCGCCACGCTGTTCCATTTCACACAGCATTCCGAAGATTATTATCAAAATCCCCTTGTCGGCACATATACCCGCTGGATTCGCTTCTTTGCGATTCTCGTATGCCTTTTTTTCGCGCCTCTATGGTTATGGATCGCGCAGATGCCTCCCGAAAGTCTGCCAGACTTTTTACAGTTTCTGGTTCCTCAGGAAGCGGAAGCCCTTCCTCTTTTTGTCCAGCTTCTTTTGATTGAGCTCGGTATGGAAATCCTTAGAATGGCATCTATCCATACCCCTTCTGGATTGTCTACTGCCATGGGAATCATCGGCGGTTTGCTTCTGGGACAATTTGCCATTGACGTTCGCATTCTGCAACCGGAAAGTGTACTCTTTATGGCGTTTTCCAATCTGGCCACCTATGCTGTTCCCAGTGTAGAATTTGGTTTAGCTCTCCGAATCTACCGCATCTTCTTTCTTATCCTTACCGGCCTTCTGGGTGGTTGGGGCCTCTTAGCAGGAGTACTGGTTTTCTGTCTTGTACTCTTTACGACGCGTTCCTTCAGCGGACTGCGTTACACCTGGCCTCTCATTCCACTGGATCCCCGCGCCCTGAGCAATGTCCTTATCCGAAAGCCTATCATAGAAGTAAAGCGCCATGAACGAACAAATTTTCATAAACCTGTAAAATAAAGCTTCCCAAATCCAGGAAAGTAAGATATAATAGATGTGTTATATCTAAAACTTGGAGGGTTATTCATGGTTATCGAACAAAGTACCATCATCGGCTTTTATATTGCCAGTGTGGCTCAGATTATGATGATTGCGCTGTCTCTGTTTTTTCTGCACCGCAAACATCCTTTCCGCATGACAGCCGTTGTTGTCGGAGTCGCAGTTTATTTCTTGGCTTCTCAGCTTCTGACATCAATCTGTTATTCTGCGCTGACTTCCATCCCCGCAGTACAGTCTTTCTTAAGCAATCCAGATCATGTCATCATCTATTATTTGATTCTGGCCGTATTGACTGCCCTATTCATGGCACCAGTCACGTATTTCATTCTCAAATTTGTCCGTAAGGGCAACTGGAACATTTATGAAGCGATGGCTGCCGGAATCTCCTACTGGCTCTATAATAGCATCACATCCTCTATGAATTATATCAATCAGGCCCGTATTTCAGAAATGGCAAACAAGAATGAACTGTCTTCCCTGATTTCGGATCAAATTTCTCAGGCTGATATCGACGCCTATGTAGAGCTTCTGCAGAATGCTTCTCTTTCACAATGTCTAGCGCAAATTCTTTTCTTCGCGGTAGTTCTTCTGATGAGTACACTCATTTTCATGCTGGTCTATCATGGAATGAAACGTAAGAACTTTCTTTTTGTCGCACTGGCAGCGGGCATTCACTTCGTTGTGATTTTCACCACTTATTTGGGTACACTGGCCGATCTGTGGATTTACTGTCTGATCATTTTGGCTGCCGGAATCCTATTAAGTTTAGGCATTTATTTTTATTTCAAATGGTACCGCAGCCAGCAGCAAATTTTAAGACAGCAGCGATTAGAATTCAAAGCACGCAAAGCCCAAGCCTATCAGGAGAAAATTGCTCAGAAAGAGGCCGCAGCCAGAGAATCGACGCTCTCAGAGACACCCAATATCATGGATTCTGATATTGCTGATGATCTCACGCAAGATGATATTTGGGACTCTGAGGATCCTACGGATTCTACATCCACCGATTCCGTTCCCGACGAGAAGAAAGATTTATAAAAAGATAAAACACGTCATGCTGCTAGCACGGCAAAATATGCGAAGACGGTATAACTCGAGTTTTACGAGTTATACCGTCTTTTTTATGCAAACGCATATCCATATTCTATAAAACTGATTGATCTCATTATTCTCCTGCAATGGAAAGTTTACCAACCCAGACAGAAGGTGCCCCAATCATTGTAAAGCCACTAGGTAATTGGAATTGCAGATCCGAACCGATTTCCTTGACCTGCTTCAGCATATCAAAGAAATTGCCAGATATCGTAAAGGATGTGACTGATTCTGCTTTCACACCATTTCGAATCATGAAACCACCACATTGAATCGAGAAATCTCCTGTGATCGCATTGGTTCCTGCATGCAAGCCTGTTACACTAGTTACATATACGCCTTGTTCCACATCCTTCATCATTTCCGATAGAGATTTCTCTCCCGACTTTACGTAAAACGTATACGGACTGGTCTCTATGGTTCCCGCATAGCCCGCTTTACTGGCATTTCCCGTTGTATTCACTCCGGCCTTATCCGCCGTTTTATGATTATATAGGAGTGTTTCCAGTACTCCCTCGCGGATCACTGCTTTTGTATACGTCGCGGTCCCTTCCGCATCAAAGGGGATCGCAACCATGCTATCTTTGTAGAATGGATCGTCCATCACCGTCACGCACGATGCCGCGATCGGCTGTCCTTCCCTTCCCTCCAGCAGAGACATCCCTTTCTGGGCCTGCCCAGCATCGAAAACAGGCAAATAGGCCTCCAAAATGGCGCCCATGGCATCCGCATCCAGAATTACATCATATATACCCGTCGGTACACTGCCAGCGCCTATCTTGGCAACGGCATTTGCCACTGCCCTTTGTGCCAGCGGCTTTAAGATCTCTGTATGCAGCGGCTTCGCTTCATACTTACCTCCACTATACTGCGCATCTCCTTCTTTAACTACAGCCATAACGCCTGCTATCTGCTGTACATATGCATGCTGCAGATCCAGCCCTTTTGAATTGATGATTCTCACCATTCCGCACACATGTGCCGCCATACTCATGGTTCCGCCCTGTACTCGCTCATCTGCTGATCTTGCCTCACGCTGCATAACCAGAACCGCCTTCTGCAAGTCTGTTTCTGGAAGTTCCAGTGATTCTGCCTCCTGATAATGATCGCTGGGACCGTAAATCTCTGTCGCTTCCTCCGTTTCTAGTGTCTGTGCATTTTCCATCGCAATGCGAACCAGTTCATGCGCCTGCTCTGGAGTGAACCATTCTGTCGCGCTGTATCCGGTCTTCCCGTTCATAATGCAGCGAAATCCCACACCGCATTCCTTATCACTGGAAAAAGAAGAGATTTCCTGATTCATTCCCCGGCTCTGTACAGTTTCCTCTTCCCTGTAGTATAATTCATATTCCTGAAGGCCAGCCTTTAAAGCCTCTTCCTTTACAAGTTCCTGAAACGCTTCAAATGTCATCTCTCTCCCCCCTCTTAACGTCCGCCTACGGTAATCGACGAAACACGAATCAACGGCTGTCCCACATTCGTAGGAATACTGCCGCTGGCAGAACCACACATACCCTGCGCAGATTCCAGATTCGATCCGACTCGGTCGATATTCAACAAGATTTCCGAGCCTTTACCAATCAGGCTCGCCCCTCTTACCGGCTCGCAGATCTCGCCATTTCGCACCATATAGCCCTCCAGAACCGCGAAGTTGAATTCTCCGGTAACAGGATTCACGGAACCGCCGCCCATAGCCTTTGCATATAAACCATACTCCATGGAAGAAATGATCTCTTTTCGATCATCCGTTCCATTTGCAATATACGTGTTGCTCATGCGTGAAGTTGGTTCAAAATGATAATCCTGCCGTCTGCCGCATCCATTCGGCTCCATCTCCATTCGGCGGCCGCCCAAACGATCAACCAAATACGACTTCAAAATTCCATTTTCAATGAGAACATTCTTTTGCGTGGGGTGTCCTTCATCATCTATATTATTCGATCCCCAGGAATTAGGCTCCGTTCCATCATCAATGGCTGTGACTTTGTCGGAGGCAATCTTCTGCCCCAGTTTCCCAGAGAACTGACTCCGTCCCGTTGCCACGCTGGTTGCTTCCAGGGAATGACCGCAAGCCTCATGGAAAATGACGCCGCCAAAACCATTCTCAATCGCCACCATCATGCGGCCTGCCGGACAATACCCCGCATGCAGCATGGTGACTGCCTGCCTCGCGGCTTCTCTTCCCGTCTCTTCCGGATCAATTAAATCAAACATCTCCATGCCCATACGGCGTCCCGGACCGCAAATCCCCGACTGATTCTCACTCCCATTCGATGCAATTGCGGTCACCGACAAACGCGTACGCACCTGCCGATCTTCCGTCAAAAGGCCTTCACTATTGGCGATCAGAATATTTCTATCCACATTCAAGAGACGCGCCTGCGTCTGAACGATTTCTTGATCGTATCCCACTGCCGCCTGATATGCCATATGCAAGATATCCGCCTGTTCCTTGTTGCTCACATCCGCTGTCACTCTTCGAATCGCATGAATGTTGGGAAAAAGACGCTCTTCCAGTCGAATCGAAACTCCTTCCCCACTTTCTCCCAAGACGTCTGCCACACGGGCAGCACAACGCATCAAACCGCTATAGGAAGTATCTGAGGTCGATGCATATACACTCCTGGTCCCTTTCAAAACTCGAATTCCTACACCGGAAATCAGTCGGTTCGTTATTTCGTCCACTTTACCTCCCGCTTCCTGCATCAGCCCATGTCTCGTATGTTCTGCAAAGATTTCGGCAAAATCCGCGCCCGAGGCCATGGCTCTCCCTAACAGACTACTTAGAAGACTTTTTTCTAAAATCACGAATAAGATCCTCCCTTCTATTCCTCTACGCCCATATCGGGTTCCTTAAGTATAACACCAAGTTTGCAAAAATGCAAACCAGAGTTTTCACTGCTCTGATCTGCCAAAAAAAGGGCGCCTGACTTTTCGTCAGACGCCAATCTATATTGGAGGAGAAAATAAAAATGAAGATATAAACATGAAAAAGTTTTGATGGTTATATACTAAGCCATAGATATGAACAAGGTATGAACGCTCGGTTTGAGTTCTGTGTCAAGTAGGTAGCATTTCCGTTACAATCTATTTGCTCCATCTTTTTCATGGAATAAGGCAAAATTCTGGAAAAATTCCATTACCTTCGCTTGCAAAAGAGAAAGCCTTATAGTATAATACAAAATGGGTGACGATAGATATATCGTTGATAGAGATTACCTGAAAGAGGAGGAATTACAAAATGGATGCTAAGGAATTAGCAAAATATGGTATCATCAATCCGAAGAATGTGTATCATAACCTGAGCGTTCCCCAGCTGGTTGAGCATGCGTTGGCACGCGGAGAAGGGAAGTTGAGCGCAACGGGTGCGTTGACCGTTCTGACCGGAAAATATACCGGACGTTCTCCGAAGGACAAGTTTATTGTAGACACTCCCACTGTGCATGACTCCATCGCGTGGGGAAGCGTAAATGTGCCCATCACCCGTGAGAAGTTTGACAAGATTCGCGAGAAGCTGGTAGCTTATCTGCAGAATCGCGATGTCTTTGTATTTGACGGTTTTGCTGGTGCGGATCCTGCTTGCACCAAGAAGTTTCGTATCATTAACGAAATGGCTAGTCAGAATCTGTTCATTCATCAGCTGCTGATTCGTCCGACAGCGGAAGAGTTGGCAAATTATGGGGATCCGGATTTTACGATCCTGGCTGCACCTGGATTCAAGTGCATTCCCGAGATTGATGGCGTTAACAGTGAAGCCGCGATCATGATTGATTATGAGCAGAAGCTTGTCGTTATCGCTGGTTCTCAGTATTCCGGCGAGATCAAGAAGAGCGTCTTCTCTGTGATGAACTATTTGATGCCTCAGGAAGGTGTTCTGCCGATGCACTGCTCTGCGAACATGGATCCTGAAACACATGAGACTGCTGTATTCTTTGGTTTGTCCGGTACCGGTAAGACGACTCTGTCCGCAGATCCGAATCGTAAGCTGATCGGTGATGACGAGCACGGCTGGTCCGATCATGGTATCTTCAACTTCGAAGGCGGCTGCTACGCAAAGTGCATCGGCCTGAAGAAGGAGAATGAGCCTGAGATCTACAACGCGATTCGTTTCGGCAGCCTGGTTGAGAACGTTGTCATGAACGATGCTGGCGAGTATGATTTTGATGATGACAGCCTGACAGAAAATACCCGTGTTGGTTATCCGGTTGATTTTATCGACAATGCGGAGATCCCTGGTGTAGGCGGTATCCCCAAGGTCGTAATCTTCCTGACCGCAGATGCGTTTGGTGTTCTGCCTCCCATCTCCCGTCTGGATGAGAATGCGGCTATGTATCACTTTGTAACTGGTTTCACTTCTAAGCTGGCTGGTACCGAGCGCGGTGTTACCGAGCCTCAGCCCACCTTCTCTACTCTGTTTGGTGAGCCCTTCATGCCTATGGATCCTTCCGTATACGCAAATATGTTGGGTGAGAAGATCGAAAAGTACAATACCAAGGTATATCTGGTAAATACCGGTTGGTCTGGCGGTCCTTATGGCGTCGGTTCCCGTATGAAGCTGAAGTATACCCGTGCGATGATCACGGCTGCTCTGAATGGTACTTTCGACAATGTCGAGTACAAGCATGACGAGATCTTCAACCTGGATGTACCGCAGTCTTGCCCGAATGTTCCGGATGAGATCATGAATCCGCGTGATACCTGGGCTGATAAGGCTGCTTATGATGAGCAGGCTAAGAAGCTGGCTAAGATGTTCCAGGAGAACTTCGCAAAGAAGTATCCCAATATGCCTAAGAACATCGTAGAAGCAGGTCCTAAGGCCTAATTTCTTCTCTTGTTTATTCGAGATCCCCGCAGAATCCAGATCCTGCGAGGGATCTCTTTTATTATGCTCCCACCATCCAGTGTCCCAAGAAAATACTCGCGCCAATGCCTGCAAGGTTCGCAATCAAAGCTCCCGAAAGTGTATATCTCGTCTTAATGACCTTGGCCGCTGAAAAATAAACAGACATCGTATACAGGATCGTTTCCGTAGATCCAATCATAATAGAAGTCATGACACCCTCCAATGAATCCGGTCCAAAGTCCTTAAAGAGCTGCAAAACCAACCCTGTAGACGCCGAAGAAGAAATAAACTTCGTCAACGCAATGGGAATCAATGGGGATGGCATATGAATCATCTTCCCTACCGGCTCTAACAACGTAGTGAGAACCTCCAGGGCCCCCGAGGATTGAAATACTCCTACTGCCACTACCAGACTCAAGAAAGTCGGAAAGATGTCCCATACCACCTTAGCTCCTTTGACAACGCCTTGAAAAAAACTTTCTAATACATTGACACGCTGCAGAAGTCCATAGGTTATGATACCTACGAATATGAGGGGGATCATGAGATCCGACAAGAGAGTAATCCATCTCATCATGGCCAATATTTCTCCAGAAGTTTTGCTGCGATCACACCTGCTAACGTAGAAATAAATGTGGCAATCAACGCTGGAGCCACAATGGCAGATGGATTTATAGATCCATATTGACTACGATACGCAATCATGTTTATGGGAATGAGCTGTAGTGAGGACATATTAACAATCATGAACGTACACATGGAATTACTGGCTGTCTGCCGATGTTGATTCAGATCCGACATACTCTTCATAGCCATCAGCCCTGGGGGCGTTGCCGCCCATCCCAAACCGAACAGATTGGCCACAAAATTGGCACTGATGTGTTTCTGCGCTGGATGCTGATCGGGAATTTCCGGAAAAAGCCGACGCAGAATTGGCCGCATGCCCCTGGATAATTTCATCATGAGTCCAGAATCCTCCGCAATCTCCATGAGTCCTGTCCATAATGAAACAACCCCCAGCAATGTAAGGATAATGGAAACCGCTTCCTCCGAAGATGCGATAAGCTGTGTTCCCATCTCTCCCATGTTTCCCGTAAAGGCTGCCGTGATGACGGCTAATAGAATCATACCTGCCCATATCTTATTCAGCACATCTATTCCCCCTTCTTGTATTCTGTTTTCATGTATATGTCACATCTTTCGAGTTATGCGAAATACAATTTGTATGCAGTTTCTCTAATTTTTAATAATTTGCCATATATTGACAGGCAATTGTTGACAACCGTCGAAATCTCGTGTATAATAAAACCAGTGTTCAGATACACAAAAAATTAATCAGAAGGGTGGATGATCGAATATGATGAAGTCTACTGGTATTGTTCGTCAATTGGACGATTTGGGTCGTCTTGTAATCCCCAAGGAAATTCGCAATAGATTTGATATAAAATCGGGAGACAGTTTAGAGATTTTTATCGAAGGAGACCGCATAATACTGCGCAAGTATCAGCCGGCCGATATTTTCACGGGGGATACCAAGGATCTGATAGAATACAATGGAAAGAAAATTTCCCGCGCCAATATTCGAGAACTGGCTAAGCTAGCTGGCTATGATTTAGTCGCGAAGGAATGAGATTTCGTCAAAACCGAAGGTGCCGCAAAATCATCTATAACGGCTGATTTTGCGGCACCTTCTTTTCGTTATAGCTTCTAAATCCCGTGCTGCTTTTTTCGTTCACTTGATAAGCCATAACAGCTGAAAATTTGAAAAAGAAAAACTCTATGTAAATGGCTATTCCATTCACATAGAGTTTTTTATTATTCTCGAATCTCCCGATGCTTAAAGGTAAAGTACGCAATTCTGCGCATGATAAACCACCAGGCAAAAACAACAATGAGAGAAACCCACCAAGGCGCATAGGGAATTCCAACATCATTAATGAGATATTGACTCCAATCCAAATTCCCAAACAGTATATATTTGAAAATGCTTGGACCGCCAAGAGCTGGATATACAAGCTCCAAAACAGGCGGAAGGATGAGGTACGCTCCCATACTGACTGCCATAGAAATCGATGTGGAACGTGTGACAACGGCCAGCATCACTGTCAGCGTCACCATAACGATGGCCTGCATCAAGACAAACAAATACTTGATTAAGATAAAGACGATATAAGGCATCCAGTATACATTGCCTGCGAAATATGTCGTGAAAATGGGCATTTCCAGTTCTGAAGGAAAGAATACAAACCCGAGGATCAGGTTGATTCCAAATAGGAGCAGACAAGTTCCCAGAAGCAGGAGCCCAATGGCATGAAATTTAGCGCGAAGAATGGTTTTACGTTTGTAAGGATATATCACCAGCTGTTTAATCGTATCGTACCGGTACTCCCCTGCCACCATGACAGCACCCAGGATCATACCCAGCAATACAATTGTCATACTACTTGTAATCGACAAATCCAGGAAATTTACGTATGTACTCTGCTCTGTGTACACATCTTTCTGGATATCATACGATACGGTCTGGTTTTCCAGAGAAAACAGATCCTTTGCGATGGAGGCTTGATAATTCTGCAAACGACGGTTCAGTTCCTCCGAATTCTCCGGCTGCATCATCTCGTCCTCCGGAGATAGGTGCGTATACTGGATATAGAGTTCCTGGTGATCATGGATTCTTTCGATTGCCACACTCATCCAGTTGTCCGCTGCATAAGGAGGTGTATTATATTCCACATATCGCTCCCACATGGCCACATCGTTCTCTGCCATGGCCAGCGTCTCCTCTGCATCCTCAAGCCAAGTCATCTCCTGCAGTTCAATCAATCGCTCCTCTGCGTTCTGCAGCTGCTCCCGGTTATAGGTCTGATAATCGTTGTTCAATACATAGATCATCAGATTTTCGTTTTCCTGCTCAACCTGCGTCAGATCCGTATCCGTAGAAAATCCGAAATACGTACTGATGTCTTCGCTGTTCCATCCCGCACGCACACAATCCATCAGCAGCAAATTCTGAAAATATTCTTCTAAGATCTCCATTCGCCAGTCCCATGTCGGAATCGAGTTATCCAGACAAAACTGATATTTCTGAATCTCATTGTTCCATCTCAGCAGATCTGCCTGATAGGACAGTTCGTTTTCCCACTCTGTCTCATCGAACTGTGGATATCTGGCCAACTGTCGATTATACATATCAATCTGATTCTGGTACGTCTCCTGCCAGCTTGTCCGGTTGTTATGATCATCCAGCTTCACGGCCGCAACCGCGACCAATCCGGAAAGCAACACTAAAATGATCAGAACAATAATCCGCTTTCGGGTAAACAGTTTAATCCATTCGTTTAATATCAATTTATTCAATTTCCGCACCTCCGGTCAGCTGAAGATATAATTCTTCCAGCGACTGTTTTTTCTCATGTATCTCCTGCACATCGATTCCTCCCATGACAAGAGTCCTATTGATCTGCGACGGAGTAATCACCGCGGACTGCACCTCCAACGTTCCCGCCACTACTTCCTGGGCCGATACCTCTCCACCATATTCGTTACGTAAAAGCGTCAACGCTTCTTCGGCATCATTGACTCGTACTTCATAGATCGGTTGCTTATTATGATGAAACTCCGCCATATCCCGCTCTGTGATCAGGTATCCATGAGATAGAATCCCTATTCGATCACACAACTGATCCATCTCTCCAAGAATATGGCTGGAAATCAGGATCGACATTCCATTAGCCGCCAGGCTCTTTAACATGTTGCGCAGATCTCTCATCCCCAGCGGATCCAACCCATTCATCGGCTCATCCAGGATCAGGAGCTGCGGATAATTCATGATGCTCTGCGCCAACGCAAGACGCTGCCGCATACCCAGAGAATACTTTCGAACCAGATCATGAATACGGCTCTTTAAGCCTACCAGATCAATAACTTCTTCCAGACGTTCCTTCGTCACCTCCGGATACATGTTCGCTGTGAGCTTCAGATTCTGATATCCCGTCATATACTGATAATGCATAGGATATTCCACGATTGCACCTACAAAATCAATCGCATCCGCAAACTCCTTGCTGATATCATAGCTACTGATCCGAATTTGTCCAGAAGACAACCGCAAGTGCCCAACGATGGTCTTAATCACCGTCGTCTTCCCAGCTCCATTCGGACCAATCAGTCCATAAATCTCTCCTTCTTTAATCTGAAAGCTTACATCATTCACCACAGTGTCTTTGCCAAACTTTTTGGTGGCATGCTGTACATCCAAAATGGTTGATGCTGCGTGCATTGCTAACTCTCCTTTTCCTCTGTGTAAAATCCCGCTTCTTTTTATTCCAACACTTCCAGTTTTTGTTCCAGATAATTCATTGTGCGGCTTACATCTTCGAAATGCGATTCGGATTGCATCACTACACAATAATACATCTTTCCTGTATCACTTTCAAACGCTGCGGCCAGGCACATGCCCGCGGCACTGGTATATCCTGTTTTCCCACATATGTAGGTAAAATGCTCCGCCTGACTCGTCCCCAGCGCAAATCCGTTGGTGCTTTCCATCGTGTATGTGTATGCTTCTCCGTTCGCTCGGATGCTCGAAAAACTATATTCCGTCATCGTGGATAGTTCCTGTAAGATTTCGTATTGTGAAGCCTCCTGCAGAATCTTTGCCATATCTCTTGGGGTCGTATAATGTCCCTCTGCAGTCAACCCATGAGGATTCACAAAATGTGTATTTGTGAGCCCCATCTCTTCCGCCTTGTCATTCATCATCTGCGCAAAATTCTCTATGGATCCTGCCACATGAATCGCAATCGCCGCGGCCGCATCGTTGGAAGACATAATGATGAGTGCCGCCAAAAGATCCCTCATGGCTATCTGTTCTCCTGCTTCCAAATACAGAAGAACACTGCCATCCACATAACAGCTGTATAGATCTCCCACAACAACGGTATCTTCCAGACAACCAGATTCTAGCATGACGATCGCCGTCATCAGCTTCGTCATGGATGCCGGTGCACGCTGCGTATCGGCATCTTTCTCATATAAGACCTGTCCGTCATCATCCAAAATGATGACCCCCTGTGCCGAGACAGTCGGTTCATACTGTTCTTCCAGTATATTGAGAAGCCTATCCGTAATCTCTTCAAGCCCCAAATCCTGTTGAAAGCTGCGGCGCATGAGAGGTTGCCCTTCTGAATGTACCTCCATCTCGACCGCTAACGCATTGGCCTGTATAGAAGACTGCGGAAACAGACGATCCCATACATGAAAAACCGGACCCGCCAGCACCAGCAAAAAACAAACAAGCACGCAGACCGCTATAACGCCGGGCCAGCGTGCTTTTCTTCTGTAATAACGTCTGCCCCTGCTCTTCGAGAATCTTCTCATGACGGAACACCCCTCTATGAAACTCATCGCAATCATTATACTCTATTTCCGGGGAAAAGACAACTAATTTTTACAGTCTTATTAATTTTTTTACATTCGTGTTAAACCCATGGAGTCTACCGCTGTCATCCCATTCCCGCTAGAATCCAGATCCCATGCGTCAGCAAACACAGAAACACACCTATACTCACCGGTATCAGGATCGCAAGAATCGTCCATCTAAGACTTCGGCTCTCCTTATAAATTGTTAAGATCGTCGTCGTGCAAGGGCTGTGAAACAGACATAAAATCATCACATTGATCAGTGTCAATGCCGTCCATCCATTCGATAGAAGAATATGGCTCATCATGGCCGTACTGCTTTCAGCAAGAACCTGACTCCCCATATATCCCATCAGCATGATCGGCAGTACAATCTCATTGGCCGGAAGGCCCAGAAAAAATCCCATCAGGATGACGCCATCCAACCCCAGGACCTGGCCCAGTGGATCTAAAAAGTAAACACAATGGGATAACAGACTTTGCCCTCCGATTTCTATATGCGCGAGCACCCAGATCAGAATCCCTGCGGGGATCGCTACACACACGGCCCGCCCCAAAACAAAAAGCGTTCGGTCCAGCAAAGACCGCACCAGTATCTGACGGATTCTGGGCATTCGATAAGGCGGCAGCTCCAATACAAACGAAGTAGATGTTCCTTTCAGAATGGTCATTGACAATAGTTTTGTGACCAATAATGTCAGCCCAATTCCGAGACAGATCGCACCCAGGACAAAAAGAGACGACAGCATGGTGTGATTTTCGAAACAAAGTGTCCCCAACAGCCCCGCACATAACGCCAGAAAGGGAAACCGCCCATTGCAGGGGACCAGAGAATTGGTTACCATCGCGAGAAGTCTCTCCCGCCTGGAAGGAATAATACGACACCCTACCACACCGGCAGCGTTACAGCCAAACCCCATACACATAGGCAGCGCCTGACGGCCGCAGGATCCACAGCGTCTGAAGCATCCATCCAGATTGAAGGCCAGCCGCGGCAGATATCCTACATCCTCCAGAAATGTGAAGAGCGGAAAGAAGATTGCCATGGGAGGGAGCATGACGGCCACGATCCAGGAAAGCGTATTCCAGATTCCGTCCATCAGGAGAGAGCGAAGCGGTGTCACGACCTGCCACCTGATCAACAGCTCCTCTCCCCATACATACATCCTTTGAAATGCCATGGATAACAGGTTGGACGGACCATTGGCCCCCTCCATCGTAAGCCAGAAAATCCCCGTCAGAAAGAGAAGAAGCAATGGGATGCCCCATCGTCTTGAGGTAATTACTCGGTCCAGTGCTTCTGAAGGAAAGCGCCGTTTTCCTTGCACGACTCTTTGACTGATCGCGAGAGCCCGTTGTCGCAGTTTCTCCGGCAGGGGAGCAGAGGGCCGCGGCTGTGAATGTCCTGTGTTTTGCTTCAGAAATGTAAGAAGCCTCTCTTCAAATGCCTGAATCCCCTGTCCCAGCCTTCCGCTGACGCCTGCTACCGGCACCCCCAACTCCTGTTCCAAGGCCGCAAGGTCCAGAGTCAACCCCATCTTCTCTGCTTCATCCAATAGATTTACACAAACAAAAACCTGGGATACCTCTTCCATAATCTCAAGCGCCAAGCCAATACCGCGTTCCAATGCGGATGCGCTGACTACGACAATGACCGGACATGCCTGGCTTCGAATAAAGTCCGCGGCGATCTCTTCTTCTTCGGACTGCGGTTCCATACTGTACATACCTGGCAGATCCACTAACAAATAGTCCTCAGAAAACCTGGGCGTTCCATAGGCCAACCCCACCGTCTTTCCCGACCAGTTTCCTGTATGCTGCTTGAGCCCTGTTAAAATATTGAATATGGTGCTCTTTCCTACATTGGGCTGTCCTGCCAGAGCCACCAGACGCCGATCTTGCCCTTGGAGCCAAGCCTGTGTCAAAATACTGCCGCCGGTAGAACGCTGTGTCAGCCCCATGAAAATTCCTCCTCCACCACAATCTGTCCGCTATCCTGCCTCCTTAAGGCAATGACAATTCCTTGGACTTCATAGGCGATAGGATCTCCGAAAGGACTCGTGAAAGCAGGGCGGATTCGACTTTCCTCCCCCACGCCCAGACTCCGGAGTCTTCGGCATAAAACCTCATCGTTTCCCAGAGAGAGAATCCTTCCTGTCTTTCCCAGAGGGAGCTCTGAAAGACATTTCTTTTCCATACAAAAGCCTCCCTTTTCTGCTTTATCTTATGATATGAGAAAAGAGAGGCTTGCGTGCAAGGCTGCCTTACGAACCTATACGATTCGACAGACGTCCGATTCCCTCAATTTCGCAGATTACCTGATCTCCTTCCTGCAAAAAGCGAGGTGGTGTAAATCCCATACCAACGCCGGCCGGCGTCCCCATCGAAAGAATCGTCCCGGCTTTCAGGGTCATTCCTGCGGAGAGTTCTTCTAACACATATCCAATATCAAAAATCAGCAGCCGGGTATTGCTGTTCTGACGCAACTCTCCATTCACAATCGATCGAATCGGAAGCTCCGGCGGATAGGAAATCTCATCTGCTGTCACAATATACGGCCCCATGGGACAAAAGCCATCCAGACTCTTACCGAAATACCACTGTTTATGCCGATTCTGAATATCCCTTGCGCTGACATCATTGATCACCGTATATCCCAGAATATACTCTCGCGCGTTTTCCGCCGTGATATTCTTAACATCCTTTCCTAATATCACTGCCAACTCTGCCTCATAATCCAGTTGACAAGTGATCTCCTTATGCGAAGGAATACAGGCGCCATCCCCGATGGCTCTCGTAACCCGTTTGGCAAAATACACCGGATGCTCCCGTTTCCCATCAAATGTTTCCAGCTTGAATCTCGCAGATTCTTCTGCATGATCCATATAATTGATTCCCAGACACAGAATATCCTGTCCCGGCTCTGGAATCGGCGCCTCTAACGTCACAGCCTGAAATGGGATACCACCGTCATAGGATCTCGCCCGCTCTTCCAGAGCCGCCAGCTGTTCCTGCCCGCCATGCTGAATAAAAGACAGCATGGTTTTCTCCTGTACCCCCAGTTCTGTCATAGGGATCACCCGATCGTCCACAAATATGCCGATGGCTTCCTCTCCCTCATAGCGATACGTAATCAGTTTCATTTCGATTCCTCCTCTGCCCAGTTTCGCGCCCGCTCTACGGCCCGATGCCACTGGTGGACGCATTGATTTCTTTTTTCAAACGGCATTTTCGATACAAACGTCTGCCCCGCCTGATACATGGCGGCCAGTTCCTCCGTGTCCTTCCACATGCCGCAAGCCAGGCCCGCCAAGTACGCGGCTCCCAATGCGGTCGTCTCATTACAGGCGGAACGTATCACGCTTCCCTGCAGCAGATCCGCCTGAAATTGCATCAAAAAGTCGTTCGCGGAAGCACCGCCATCTACTTTCAGGTTCCGGATTTGCATGCCGGTATCCCGCTGCATCGCTTCAAACACGTCCCAGGTTTGATATGCAATAGACTCGAGGGCCGCTCGAATGAAATGTTCTTTAGAACAGCCGCGCGTCAAACCTACCACGGTTCCTCTGGCATAGGGATCCCAGAACGGAGCGCCCAGTCCTGTGAAAGCCGGCACCATATACACGCCATTGGTATCCGGCACTGCCTTTGCATATTTCTCGCTATCACCCGCATGTTGGAATAGACGCATTTCATCCCGCATCCACTGTACCACTGAGCCCGCAGCAAAAACACTGCCTTCGAGGGCATAGCTGATCTTGCCATTTCGGGTCGCTGCAATCGTTGTCAAGAGCTGATTCTGAGACTGGATCGGCTTTTCTCCCGTATGCATTAACAGGAAACAGCCGGTTCCATACGTATTCTTAGCCATTCCTGAACGAAAGCAGCATTGTCCGAACAAGGATCCTTGCTGGTCGCCGACCAGCGCACCAATCGGAATCTCCGCCCCCAACACCTGAGCATCGGATACACCATATATGGCGGAAGAATCCTCCACCCGCGGGAGCATCTGCTGCGGAATGTGCAGATGGGCTAAGATCTCCGGATCCCATTCCAGCGTATGGATATTAAACAGCATCGTACGCGATGCATTCGTATAATCGGTGGCAAATACCTTACCCTGTGTCAGATTCCACAGAAGCCAGGTATCTACCGTACCAAACAGCAGATCTCCTTCCTCTGCCTTTCTCCTGGCCTCCGGCACATGATCCAAAATCCATGCCAACTTCGTCGCGGAAAAATATGCATCCGGAATCAGCCCTGTCTTCTCTCTCAGGATCTCATCCCAACCATCTTCCTTAAACTGTTCTACCTGTTCTGCCGTCCGTCGGCATTGCCAGACAATGGCATTATATATCGGCTTACCCGTATGCCGATCCCATACGACCACTGTCTCCCGCTGATTGGTGATTCCAATCGCTGCGATTTCCCGAGCATGCACACCAGCCATCGCCATAGCTTCCATCGCCACGGATAACTGAGACGCCCAGATCTCATTCGGATCATGTTCTACCCATCCTGCCTTCGGATAGATCTGCCGAAACTCTCGCTGCGCCTTACTGACCATTCGTCCATTCCGGTCCCATAGAATACACCGAGAACTGGTAGTTCCTTGATCCAATGCCATAATATAGTCGTCCATACTTTCGCCCCCCATCTGTATTTCTTGATAGAAAACTGTCTTGCCACGCCTAGCACCCGGTTATGAGACTCTCTTCGGAGATGGACGCCCTTGGGCGGACATCTCAGGGCGTGGCACAGTCGCTTTTGTCATAGAAAACTGTCTCGCCACGCCTAGTATACCACATATCCTTCAATCTGGCAAATTCTTCTCGGAGTCATTGCTTTTTGATCTCCAATATGATATAACTACTATATCCATATAAAAACAAGGAGGTCACAACATGCAATACCAAAATCCTATTATTCCCGGTTATAACCCGGACCCCAGCATTTGTAGGGTGGGAGAAGACTTCTATATTGTCAACTCTACATTTGAGTTCTTCCCCGGGGTTCCGATTTATCACAGCCGAAACCTGGCAAATTGGGAGCTGATCGGCCATTGTCTGACAAGACGCTCTCAGCTGGAACTGGAAGGCTGCCGCAATTCCGGCGGTATCTACGCGCCCACTCTGCGTTATCATGAGGGTATGTTCTATATGATCACCACTAACGTAACATGGAAAGGAAATTTTGTGGTCCATGCCGAAGATATTCGCGGCCCCTGGTCCGAGCCTTGCTGGATCGATCAAGGCGGCATTGATCCTTCTCTGATGTGGGATGATGATGGAACCTGCTACTATTGTTCCACGGGTACGATTGATGGCGTTCGCGGCATCGTAGTATTTGCCATCGACCCCATGACCGGCCAGATTTTGTCTGATAAGAAAATCGTCAGCACTGGCTGCGGCGGGCAGTGTACGGAAGGTCCTCATATTTATAAAATCAATGGCTACTATTATCTGATGACCGCAGAAGGTGGAACCGAATATGGCCATCATGAGAACATTCTGCGCGCAGAAAGCATCTGGGGGCCTTATACTCCCTGTCCCCATAACCCCATATTGTCTCATGTAAATCGTAAGGGCTATGAGATTCAGGCTACGGGACATGCTGATCTGGTGGAAGATCAAAACGGTAACTGGTGGGCTGTTTGTTTAGCATATCGAAACTTCAGCCATGCCCTTCTACATAATCTGGGACGCGAGACTTTCCTGGCGCCTGTCTCCTGGACAGACGACGGCTGGCCCATCATCGGTCATCATGGTTATATTGATCTCGTCATGGACGGGCCTTTGCCCTCTTCTCCGAAACCTGTCTGCCACGACTTATCCTTGGATTTTCATAACGATGTTCTGGATCCTCGTATGTTGTATACGCGCAACCCCAATCCAGACCATTTTCAGATAAATCCGGAAGAAGGGACACTGACTCTGCATGGTACCGAGATTTCCATCTCACAGCCTGGAACTTCTCCTACTATCATCAGTACACAGCAGCCGGCTTTCTGCACACATGTGGAAGCTGTATTGGATACTTCGGCCTCGAATGCTCGCCGTGCGGGCATCAGCGCCTATTATAATAACGATTATCACTATGACATATACATATCCTGTGATGCACATGGTCAATATGTTGGCTTCACGAAAAGTGTCCATGATATGACCGTTGAGATCACTCGTCAGAGCGTCGGAACATCTCCTGTTACGCTCCGAATCGATTCCGATCGGGAAAAATATACGTTCTCCTATCAGGAAGAGGGGCATGATCCCATCGTATTGGGTTCCGGACATAATGCAGGACTGTCCACAGAAGGCACCAAGACCATGACCTTTACCGGTACCATGTTCGCTTTGTTCGCCGAAGAAGGCGATGGTGTATTCCGCTCCTTCCAGATTCAGGTTCCTCCAGAAGATCGGGAGGCTCCCCATGCGAAGTAAGCATAAGTCATATCCAGAGAGCGAATATCCGGATAAGATTCGAGATACCGTACGATATTATCAATCCATGGGGCACATTGTATTGCCGCCGCATCTATTGAAAACCCCGAAACAATTGGAGGGTATGCGTGCCAGCAGTCGAATCAATGTGGCTGTCTTGGACTATATAGAAAAAAACATACGTCCGGGAATCAGTACTGCACAGATTGATCGATGGGTCTATCAAAAGACTACCGATATGGGTGGTATCCCGGCTCCACTCGGCTATGAAGGATTTCCGAAGAGTGTATGTACCTCCATCAACGACGTCATATGCCATGGTATCCCTTCCAGTAAGGAGATTCTGCAAGAAGGAGATATCATCAATGTCGATGTTTCTACGATTTACAAGGGATATTATTCGGATTCCTCCCGGATGTTCTGTATCGGTTCTGTATCGCCTGAAAAAGAAAAATTAGTGCGTACGGCCAAAGAATGTGTCAAACTTGGATTAGAACAGGTCAAACCCTGGGGCTTCCTGGGCGATATCGGAGAGGTCATTCATAAACATGCTAGGGCGCAGGGATACAGTGTTGTACGTGAAATCGGCGGACACGGTATTGGTCTTGCTTTTCATGAGGATCCCTGGGTTAGTTATGTTACCCACAAGGGGACAGGGCCACTCCTGATTCCCGGAATGGCCTTTACGATTGAACCCATGATCAATATGGGGCGTCCTGGTTTCTATATTGACGATGCGAATGGCTGGACCGTTTATACTGCGGATCATAAACCATCTGCTCAGTGGGAAATCACTGTACTCGTCACAGAAGATGGATCTGAAGTTTTGGCCTGGTAATCGCTCTGCAACCTGCATGCAAGGCTTAAAATTCTACAAAAAGTTCTTGACTCTCTATATATTATGTCATATAATAGAAGCAGTAGATTTAGGATTATATATTTTGTAGAGGTATGGAAGGATTTGTCATGATGAAAACACCAGCACATAACGATATAGATGAAAAGACAACGGAACTGGTAAATGATCTTCGAGAGCAATTTATGAAACTCAAAGGAGAAAGAGAACTGACAAATAGTGAGATTGTACGTCGTTCCGGCATTGCTCCTTTAAGTTTAACAGGCTTTGAAAAAGGGACATCTACGCCTTCTGTCCCCACCCTGAATCGTATTGCCTGTGCATTGAATCTGGATTTAAAGATCTCTTTCTCACCCAAGGGCGCTGTTCCAGAAGAAAAACAACTGCCTCCTCCCACAGAAGAGGCCGCTGTCTGCAATTATTGTATGGGCGATCTGCCGATCATGACTGCTTACCATCGTAATAATCAAGTATGCATGTTTATTGATAATGAGGGCAAAATTGATGCTTTCTATGGTGACAAACGGATTCTCCATGGTCATGCGGATTTTTGTCCGAAATGCGGACGTAAATTTGAGCGAAAAATCGATAAAAACCTACAGAAATTCCTTAAAAACAAACAATAATTCCTATTTATTTTTTCGCCGCAATTGTTACATCCAATATTCATAAATTAGGGGAGTACCATAAAACATCCATGATAGATGATTTTATGATACTCCCTCTTTTAGATTTGATCATTCTGTAACATAAGATAATAACAAGGCTTTCGCCTGATCTACATGAGGCGCATTCCCGACGATATAAATACCAATCTCATCAGAATTCATGAACTCCGTCAGATCCTCTTCTGTAGAAACATTGAGTCCTACTGCGGCTGTACGCTCACTTATCTCATTACCCTCTTCATCAACCTGCGCATAATCAATAGTTTTTCCATCCATTTTAGCCAATTCTTCTTCCGTGAAAAGATCGCTCAACGCATAGAATGTGTCATTACGCGCATCAGCCGCAGCACTTTCAATGTCAAAGAAAATCACATCTATCTCCTGCGATGCAATCAATCCTGTCAGTTGTACCGTGGCAGCCATATATCCTGTAGGATCTTTCTCACTGCTGCCCATCGTAATAGACGTACATTCCACACCTGTAATCGACGCATCTCTCTGTGTCAAAGTCTGCGCATATGTTTCCGCAGCCTCACTGTCTACTACCGGTGAAACAAATGCTACTTTTAGCGCGCCACTATCGTTTTCCTCCGCAGAGGAACTACATCCGCTCATCAGTGAAACGACCCCCAGAATCCCGACTAACACGATACACCAAATCTTTTTCTTTATAAATCATCCTTCCTTACCTATATATGCTCTTCTTAGTTCATTTAAGAACAATTTGTATTTTAGTACACTCAGGAACTTTTGTCAAGGAAGGTACCTTAAGATTCATAAATTCTTTTACATATATTTACAGTGCGTACATGTTACACCGGTTTTCCACATTCCGTACAAAATCTGGCTCCCGGTTTTACCGGAGCGCCGCAATACGCGCAGAATTTGCTTCCTCCACTGGCAGCTGTTCTATCCGAATGCAGAATAGAATCCGATGCTGCCTGATGAATCCTATCTTGAATGTCTTTTGGATAGCTGAAACTGGATACCTTAAAATTAGATACCGTCAGTCCAATCTTAATCAGTTCCATATCCAAGTCCGTACAAATTCCTGCTCCAATGGCATCCGCATGACTCTGCAGATGAAACAAGTCCTTTCCCTCTTGAGCAATCCATCGCATAAGAAGCTGATCCAGAATGGAGTCTACTCGAAGTTTCACATCTTCTACTGTGTAGATTTCTCGAACACCGGCCAGATTATCAATCATAGCCACCAGATCGTCTACTTTCATGATGTAGGTTCCAAAACATCGAATCGGTACACCACCCGGCATAGCATCAAAGGGTACCATCACTGGATTTTTCGTCCCCCATGTCATCGTAAACTCTTTGGTATTGACAAAAAGAACCTCTGCTCGGAGCGCATTCCGAAACCCAAACTTGAACCCTTTCAGCGAACTGAGAAAAGGAACAATCTGAGAGTCGATTTCATAATCTCCCTCATCTGTAAAAACACCTTCTAGGCGCCCATTGTATAAGAAAACAGCACTCTGTCCGGGTTTGATGATCAATCGGCTGTTTTTCCGAATTTCTGTATTTTTCCATTTCCAAAAAATCACATCGTCGCGATACTCTTCCCATTCGATGACAGAGGCAAACTGATTTCCAAATAATCCCATACATATCCTCCTAAAAAAGGAGTTCGGATGTCCATCCGAACTCCACTAATCTTTTGTTTACTGCTTTCCCAAACGCGCCTTTAATGCAGCCAGTTCATCATCTACGCTGGGCGCCACGGTGGAATCATACTTATCCATCAGATCTGCCATAGGATCTGTCGCCGAAGCAGACTGAAGTTCTGCCATAGCATTGGCCTTATCCAACATGGCGTTGGCCTTCTGCTCCATCGCATCGAATTTGCTCATGGTGCCCTTGGCCGTCGTCACACTTTCTCCCAGTTTATTAATCTTCTCCTGTGTCTTTGCCACGGCAATCTTCGCCTTGATCTGCGTCTTCTTAGACTCCATCTCCGCAATCTGCTGGTTCAAATGATCATACATCTGACGCATCTTCGCAGAATTGGCTGCCGCTAAATCATAGGCCTGCTGCAGCGCCGTCAGCTCCTGCGCCTTATTCGCTTTCTTCTGCAAGAAAATTGCCGCATCCCCATCATTTCCGGCCATGACTGCCTTCTCCGCATAGGATTGCAGTTTATTGACTTCCGCCTGGCACTCTGCCAGTTCTCTCTTAGCCCGCGCCTCTTCTGCCATCACGCCGGCAGTCTCCGCTTTAACCTCGCCCAAATCGGACTGTAGGTTACGCAGGATCTGATCGATCATCTTCTCTGGATCTTCCATCTTGTCCAAAAGCGCATTGATGTTGGAACTCATGATGTCTTTAAATCTTGCTAAAATACCCATCGGAACACATCCTCCTCATTCTCATTCCAGACGCTCGCTGCCTGGATTACAGCATGGCAACCGTCTTGCTGGACTTATTATATCATAAAGAACACAAAAAAACAATGTACAAACCGTTTTTTCCTACCATGGAAGCGAACCTTCTGTCTTTACAATTTGACTTCCCTTTTGCACATATCCAATTGTCTTACATGGAATCCCATGTTGTTCAATATGCGTTCTAATATACTGTTCTTGAGAAGGATCTACAACAAGTACCATTCCAACACCTAGATTAAAAACCCTTAGCATCTCTTCATCAGAAATATTACCGACTTTTCGAAGCAACTTAAAAATTGGCAATATTTCATACCGTCGAAGGTCAATCACTGCATCCAAATCGGGTGGCAAAATTCGATTTAAGTTTTCTCGAATCCCGCCTCCCGTAATATGTGCCATTCCATGAATAATGTTAGGATCAAACAATTCTTTAAGCGCATTATAATAACACCTATGTGGTATCAAAATTTCCTCAATAAAACTATTTTGATCAATATGTTCCTCCAAAATCTCTGGATGTTCCTTCATAATCGTTCGAACCAGTGTATATCCATTCGTATGTATTCCACTGGCTTGTAAGCCAAGAACCAAATCTCCTTCGCATATTTTGCTTCCATCAATAATCCGATCTCTTTCTACTATACCCACAATGCTAGAAGTCAGAATATATTTATCCTGATCCAAAATGCCAGGCTGCTCTGATGTCTCACCTCCTGTCAGTGTACAACCATTTTCATCGCACACCTCTTTCATAGCACGAACCATACGATTAATGGCCGATTGCTCTAACTTTCCACAAATAATAGCATCCTGTATAGATAATGGTGTTGCCCCCATCACAATACAATCATTGATCAAATGATGAATCATGTCCTTACACACGGACTCTAAGTGATTATATTGTGCCGCAATATATTGCTTAGATCCTGGCTCCTCTGTCTTCAGAACAAGCACCGGTGCCCTCCATTTTCCATCAGAGATATCATATAACGCAGAAAACGCCCCCGCTCGATTCAAAATACGTGGGTTTTCTGTCTTCATAATGCCGACCATCTCTTGTTTCGTTGCATTTGCCACATCAATATTCACTTCATATTGTGCCATATCCTAACCCTCCTGATTAAACTTTCATTTTTTCAATCGTCAGATTTACCTACTTTCTACGATCTAAACCTGTTTTTAGTATATATCCTTTCCCCTTCAAATGCAAGCATGAATTTCCGCATTCGGTATATGCACCAACTTTCTCATTATATCCATCTTATTTCTCGTGAAAACGTCCTTTTTTGCAAGTTTGGCAAATAATTCTTGCATTTTAAGCCGAAAAGGATTAGAATAAGGATGGATTTTGAATAAATAGACCTATAGATTATGCAAGAAATGCGGAGGGAATGCAAGAATGACCAGTTACACTTCTATGAACGCCGCTGAGCTTCGCGAAGAACTCAGCTCTTTGATGCAGCTATACGCCGACTACCAGGAAATGAAACTTTCCTTAAATATGTCCCGGGGCCGTCCTGCCAAAGAACAGATGGAGCTTGCTCAGGGTATGCTCAGCTGTTTGACTCCCGAAGATATGACCTTGGAAAATGGTACGGATGTCCGTAATTATGGCGTCTTGGAAGGAATTCCAGAGGCACGTAAGCTCATGGGCGATCTGATGGGGTTGCGTCCGGAAGAAGTCATCGTCTGCGGAAGCTCCAGCCTGAACATCATGTATGATCTGGTATCTCACGCTTATACACACGGTGTCTGTGGCGGCAGCAAACCCTGGTCCCAAGCAGAGCATCCTAAGTTCCTCTGTCCTGTACCGGGCTATGACCGTCACTTTGCCATTACCGAATATTTTGGAATCGATATGATTCAGATTCCTATGACGAAAGATGGTCCCGATATGGATCTGATCGAAAGCTATGTATCTACGGATCCCTCCGTAAAGGGAATCTGGTGTGTACCCAAATACTCCAATCCCCAGGGAATTACCTATTCCGATGAAGTGGTGAGGCGTATGGCGAGATTGAAGCCTGCCGCAGATGATTTTCGGATCTTCTGGGATAATGCCTATGCTGTGCATGATCTATATGAGGACGACCAGGATACCCTGCTGAACATCATGGATGAGTGCAAGAAGGCAGGCACGGAGAACCAGGTATATGAGTTCTTTTCTACCTCCAAGATCTCTTTCGCCGGCGGCGGAATGGCTGCGCTAGGAGCATCGGAAGCGAATATTCAGTATCTGTCCCAGCAATTCAGCATTCAGACCATCGGCTGGAATAAACTCAATATGCTATTTCATGTAAAATTTTTCCATGATCGTCAGGGCGTTCTGGATCACATGAAAAAGCATGCAGCTATTCTTCGTCCCAAATTCGCGGCGGTTCTGGATATTCTGAAGCAGGAAGTCGCGGATATCGCAACCTGGAACGAGCCTAAGGGTGGATATTTTATTTCCTTTGATACCATGGAAGGATGTGCAAAACGTGTTGTACAGCTCTGTAAAGAGGCCGGTGTCGTTCTGACCGGCGCTGGAGCCACGTATCCTTATGGCAAGGATCCTCACGATTCTAATATTCGTATCGCGCCCACCTCCGTTTCTGTCGAAGAATTGCGTTTGGCTACCACGTTGCTTTGTCTGTGTGTAAAGATCGCTACCATCGAGAAACTCCTTGAAAATAAATAATAGAAGATAAAAAGAGGGTATCCCTCGGCGTCATGTGCTGACCGAAAGGATACCCTCTTTTATTTTATCACAATACGATGTAGAACGCTGTCAGGCCACGCCCCTATCCATCACGATTCTTTCGGAGATGGACGCCCTTTGGCGGACATCTCATAGCGTGGCTCTTGGATTGCGGTGTAGAACGCTGTCAGGCCACGCTCTGCAACAGTCTTCGAACAGCTCCCGCCCCTTCCAGCATCCGTACAAAATATCCCTCAATCCGTTCTCCAAGACAGGTATCCGCCAGATTGATGCCAAAAAGATGTTCGTTTTGTAAGATCGGCTTTAACTGCCCCTGATAACTTTCTGGTTCTCCTACACGCACGCCCTGAAGCTCTTTCGTGAGCTGTGCCAGCATAGGATCCGGGCTTACTTCCATTGTTTCCAATTGATCATCCTTGCCCAGCAGATACCGAAACCATCCGGCAATTGCCAACGGTATATAATGCAGTTCCGATAGATCGGGAGCATATGCCTTCAGCGTTTCTCCATACCGTACCGGTATCTTCTGCGAAGTATCTGTCGCAATACGCTGCGGTGTATCCGGCATATAGGGATTCGGCAGGCGTTCCGTCAATACTTCTTCCAAAAAAGACTTCGGATCCAGAATCCCCGGATGCTTCAGCACCTTGAGTCCCTCTTTTTCTCCGATTCCTCTGACCAACCTAACCAACTCCGGATCCTGCATCTCTTCCGCAATCGTAGCGTACCCCAATAAGCAGCCATATACCGCTAATGCGGTATGCAACGGGTTCAGACACGTGGTCACCTTCATACGCTCCGTATCATTGACCGTATCTCGATCCGTAAAGTACACTCCCACCTTCTCCAGTGCCGGTCTGCCATTGGGAAAGGCGTCTTCTATGACCAAATACTCAGGAGCCTCCGCATTCACAAAGGCCGCTGCATACGTATGCTTTTGCGTAGTCAATGGTTCCATACCCTCTAGACCTAATGCTTCCAATTCCCTTTCTACCGCCTGCGCCGGACGAGGCGTGATTTTATCAATCATGGTCCAGGGGAAAGCAACCTGCGTATCATCCTGCAAATATGTGAGAAAATCCTGGCTCACCTTCCCTCTCTCATACCATTCTCTGGCTATGGTCCATACCGCTTGAGACAGCTTTTCCCCGTTATGAGAGCAATTATCCATGCTCACAACAGCTATAGGTGCCGCGCCATTCTGATACCGATGCAGCAGCAGCGCGGTCAGAAGACCCATCATCGTATGCGCGCCAGAAGGCCCCGCTTCTAGGTCGGCTCGGATTCCCGGCAGATAATTTCCCTCTAAATCCTGCAGGGCATATCCCTTCTCCGTAATCGTCATACTGACCATCTGCAGACCGGGATCCCTGAATATTCGTCTCAGTGTATCCAGATCTGTTCTGAGCTTTAAAGCCTCTGCCACGGATGCGATCACTTCTTTATCGAAGGAACCGTCACCTTTCAGCGTCACCAGAATCGATAAACATTCAAGCGGTCGATACAAACGATCGATCAGCTCCTCGTCAAAGGCTTCTGCCACCACAATTCCTACTTCGGCCTCTCCTTGCTCTAAAAGCCTTTGCTGAAGTCTCGCCATGAAGGCGCGAAAAATATTGCCGGCTCCGAAATGAAGCCATGTCGGATGTTCCACCGTCCGGCTTCTGACCTCCTCCACTGAATACGCGGGAATATGGATTCCTGCCTGCCGATACACTTCCTGCTGTTTCTGTAACGATTCATACGATAAACGCATACGAACACCCCCTGTTATCGAATTTAAATGGTATATATAGTCTTTCCTTCTTTTATGGTTTGGAGTACCCGAATAGAGCTTAAGCGATCCGGTGAAATCGCAAGCGGATTCTTGTCCAAAATCACCAGATCCGCCAGATATCCTGGTTTCAGCATTCCCTTACGATTTTCTTCGAAGATCTGATACGCGCCGTTGACCGTCAACGCCCTTAAGGCCTCATAGGGCGTGATACATTCTTCGGCTCCCAGAAGCTTCCCAGAGGCGGTTCTGCGATTCACCGCATTATGCAGCGCAAGAATCGGATTCGGCGGCACTACCGGCGTATCCTGATGCAGCGTAAAGGAGATATGATGCCGTAATGCGGAACGCAACGGACTGATCCGTTCTGCTCTCTCCAGTCCTAAAACAGAATCTCTATGATAATCCCCCCAATAATACACATGATCTAAAAAGAAACTGCATAGGATGCCCAGAGATTCCATGCGAGCCAGCTGATCTTCCCTCACCGTCTGTGCATGAATGACGACCGGACGGGTTTTTCCACTACCGCCGGCCTTTTCGTAACAGCGAATCAACTGTTCAATCGCCTCATCCCCATTTGCATGTATATTCAGCTGCCATGAACATTGCTCCGCTTCGGCCATGCAGTGTATCAGCTCCTCATCCGTCATCATCCCCATTCCCCGATAGGATGGATCTTCTCCCTCCGGCACCTTAAAATAAGGCTGGCTGAGCCAAGCGGTTTTCCCCTGCGGGGAACCGTCCAAAAACAATTTTTCTCCTGCCTTTCTCAGAGAGCCATGATAAGGGTTTTGAGCTGGCAGCTGCTTAGGCAGACATTCTCGCGCGAGTTCCGGCACCATATAGAGAACCACATCGACGGGCAGATTCCCCGCCTCCTGCAGCATACTGTATTCTGTCTCAGACACCTTGGCATCCTGTACTGTTGTGATCCCATAAGACGCATACATATACGCCGCTTTATGAATCAGTTCCGTCATCGAGAGCGGAGCACTGCCACGAAGAATCGCCTGTTTCTGCGGCGCCAGAAACGCCTGCTCTTTCAGCTCTCCCTCCTGGGTCACTTCACCGCCAGCAGGAATTTCCGGATGCTCCTCTAAATACCCTAATCGCTGAAGCCCCAAACTGTTCACAACGCACAAATGTCCAGAAGCATGCGTAACCGCAATGGGGATTTCCGTACTGACCTGATCCAGATCCCACCTTGTCGGCCCCTTTCCTTCCGGATAGGCCGATGCATCGTATCCCATTCCCAGCAGCCAACCTCCCGCCTTCGGCGGATTTTCTTTCAAAAATTGCCGAAGCCGATCACATACTTCTTCAACGGAGGCACAGCTGCCACTCGGAGGCGCGCTTACATCCGCCAGCGTCATCTGATACGCCGCAGCCGTCAAATGGGAATGCCCATCGATAAATCCCGGCAGCAATACATGGCCTTCCAGATCCACTTTTTCCGCCTCTCTGCCTTCCTGCAGCGCCAGAATCTCCTCCATGCTCCCCAACGCTGCGATGTATCCATCCCGGCAGAGCATGGCTTCTGCCGTGGCTGTTTTCTCCGTCATCGGCAGAATCGTACCATTATAAAATATCTGATCCATTCGGCTCATCCTTTCTTAGTCATGCAGAAACTGTTCGATAATGTATCGGGGACGTCTCTTCGTCTCCATATAGATTTTACCCACATATTCCCCAATCATACCAATACAAAAAATCTGCAGACCACCCATAAGCCAAATAGAGGCCATCAATGAACTCCATCCGTCCACGGATTGTCCCATAAATTTGACAACCACACTGTAAATCAGAAATATCACACTGATCGCCGCAATGATAGCGCCTAATTTGGCGACCATGCGGATCGGCTTCACACTAAAAGAAGTGATGCCCTCAAACGCCAAAGACAGCATCTTCTTCAGAGGATACTTGGATTCTCCGGCAAACCGTTCCTGTCTCTCATAGGTAACGACTGTCGACTTGAATCCAATCTGCGGTACCAATCCTCTTAAGTACAGATTGACCTCCGTAAATTCCGAGAGTCCCATAAGCGCCCGTTTGCTCATGAGCCGATAGTCCGCATGATTGAATACCACATCAGCTCCCATCCATTTCAACACTTTATAATACCCTTCCGCCGTTACCCGCTTGAAAAAGGAATCCTTTTCTCGGCTGGAACGCACGCCATAGACAATATCATATCCCTCCAGGTACCGGTCCACCATGCTGTCCACCGCCTGAATATCATCCTGCAGATCTGCATCCATGGAAATGACCATGTCCGCATATTCCTTAACCGTCATGAGCCCGGCCAGAAGCGCGTTCTGATGTCCTCTGTTGCGAGACAGATTGATCCCCCAGAACAGCTTGTCTTCCTCGTGCAGCTGACAGATGATCTCCCAGGTACGATCCGTAGACCCGTCGTTGATGAAAACCACTCTGCTCTGGTCGCTGATCTTTCCCTTCTCTATGAGCTCGGTCATCTTTGCCTTCAGCCGCTTTGCAGTCTCTGGCAGCACTTCTTCCTCTTTATAACAGGGGACCGTAATACATAAACAATTATGTTCCATTATTTATCTCCCCCTTCTTCTTTTTAGCATATCTTTCTTCCTCACTGAATACACAACCACAATATTTCTGCATGTACAGTCCCAATGCACGCGCCTGATCCTGTCCTTCTCGAAAATAAGGCCGAAAATCACGATACAAGAAAGGAATTCCATATTTCTCTCCGATCTCTTCTCCCAGCTTTCGAATCCATTCGTGCTTCTGATAGGGACTGATCAGGAGCGTCGTCGAAAACGCCTCAAACCCGCGTTCTTTGGCACGGGCCGCCGTTTCCTCCAGACGAACTCGATAGCAGAAATCGCATCGATGATCAAAATCCGGATAAATCCCCTGAATGAACTTCCGTAATCCGTATTCATCTTCCATGATCACCTTCATATGAATGGAAGCGGCATACTCGATCAGCGTTTGCTTTCTGGCCCGATACTCTTTCAACGGATGAATATTCGGATTATACCAGAACGCAGTCGGATGGATCCCCTCTTCCCGCAGCCGAGACACACAGGCAACAGAACAGGGAGCACAGCAGGTATGCAACAATAGATTCATCTGTTTTCCCCCAGTCTTTTATAAACATACTATAATATGTCCTGCTGGGTCTATTATACCTTTTATCCTAGGAAATGTAAAGCAAGCATTTTGTAAACAAACTGCCGCTACATGTTCAAAATAAAAAAGGTTGTGAACAGGGATTCTTGCCTTTCACAACCCTTTCAAATCATCATGGAGCATTGACATGGAATTCAAAGGACGTTTTTTTACCGGAGGAAGATGCCGTCGTCAAAAAAGTGATCGTACCCTCGCCAGCTTCCGTAATCCCCTCAAAATGCAGTCTGAGGTATTCCTCATCCCGAATCAGCTCCACCACATCCATTTTTTGGAACACGCCTTCTAACTGAATATCATTCAGCGAAATCTCTTCAGCCCAGGAACCACCCTCTACCATAAACGTATATTCCAGTGCCTTTCCGCCATCCTGCAGATTGAGGAAGGCCTCGCTTACATTCACAATATAAGGAGTTCCTACTGTCAATTCTCCTATGGCGTTTCGAATCATAGCAGACTCGCTTTCAATCGCCGCATAGGATATCATAATAGTCCCTGTTTCAGGATCCGCTAAATGTCCTGTCGTTTGTCCCGATAAGACAATGTTCACGGTAGTGTCATCTACCCGTGTAACGCTGGTGATGGAGAGCCCGCCCAGTTCTTCGGACAGCGAAAAATCTTCTGCCCGTATGTCTTCCCGAAACCGGCCCGATGTCAAATGAATCACAAGCTCCCGGTCCGCCTGCTGATTCGTCACAAAATGAGGCGTGATCTCCAGGATCTCCTCGCTTTCTATCTCAGGCGCCGCTTCACAACCTCCCATCAGAAACAGCACGACGAGAACGACGCCTCCCAGGATCCGTCTCCATCCATACCTCACGAGAGATCCTCCGGTGGAGGCGGTACTTCCACATCCGGTCCATCATTCGGAAAATCATCGGGATGCGGACCATGTCCATGGGGCATTCCCATGCTGCCATACATCTCCCGTCCATCCACATTCCGCTTTGCGCGTTCCTGATCGACCAGTTCCGATAGAAAGGTTCTGACGTCTTCCGGATATTTGATATTCTCTAGGGATTGTACAGGAATCGCGTCTGCCTGGACTTTGAGAATGATCGTACCGGTCCCAAAGATTCGATGCGCCAGCGTCCGCTTCAGCGTTATGTCTGTAACTCGATACAGGATCGTCTCATCGTGAGTCGTGGATAACAATCCCTTTTTAATGTGGAGTCTTCCACCCGTGATATAATACTTCGTAAAACTGATCGGAAACCACAGATGGTGTTTACGATCTTTCCATAGGATTTCTTGCTCGTTCTGACTCATACTCTCACCTTTCTTCCATTCCCGCATGATACACCGGCGTCCAGATTCTCATCTCGCCATCCGCGCCGCGATTATCCCATGCAAAATAGGGAATCATCTGTATCCGCACCTTCTCCGGCTCTTCTTCCTCGTATTCCTGGTATAGTTCCTCTGTCCAGGGCTTATGCAGCCTGGCCGTCATCTGCAGGGCCGGGATCCGGCGGCCTTCTACCTCGATCATCTGCACATCGGCTTCTGCCGCGGGATCGATCAACACCTGATCCAGGCTGGAAGCCTCGACATCGGGCGTTTCCATGCAGTATACCAGCGGTCCCCTCTCTACTGCCACCTGTCCCACACATTCTTCTACGAATGGATGCGCCTGCGTCATGCGCACCGGCATATCCAGCATCAGCTCCACACAGAAATCCTGGAGCGACCGAATCTCAATCGCCACATAGGTTCCCGCTTCTTTTTTCGTCAACGGAATATTCTGCTCCCCATATCGGATACATCCGCTCTTGACCCACCCTGGGATGCGCAGCCGCAGCGTGAACGGGTGATCCTGCTTGATCTGACTCGCAGTGAATCGGATCTTGCCGTCATAGGGATAGGCCGTTCTTTGTGCAAGCACAAAATCGGCGCCGTTTTCCAGGGTAATCTTCGCCTCACAGTCTCCGTATAGGCCTGTCCAGATCGCATCCTCCGAAAGCGTATACGCATATTGCGCGGACTCTGCGATTGTCCGCATCAGATTGGGCGGACAGCAGAAACTGCTGATGGATTCTGTCCGGTGCAGGGGCCAACAAAGCTCATAGTCCAACTTCTTCGTCCTGCGCAGCATATTCTCGTAGAAATACTTGTTTCCTTCCAGATTGATCGCGGAGAGGGCCACGTTCAGCAGGGTTCTCTCGATCCAGTCGAAGTAGACAGCCCTGGGCTCCAGAAGGAACATCCGATAATTCCAGAACACATTGCCGAGGGCCGCACAGGTCTCATTATACGCGGTGATATTCGGCAGTTGATACTCATAGCCAAAGGCCTGGTGCATCTTCTGATCGTGCCAGAAGTTCCCATACGGCGACACGCCATTGTATAGCGCGCCCACACCGCCCGTAATGTAGATCTTCTTGTGAATACAGCTGGCCCACACGCGGTGCAGCATGTCGTACAGCGTCTTTTCTCCCGTCTCCGCATACAGATCCGCCACGCCCGCGTATAAATACGTGGAACGCACGGCATGGCCCACAATCTTATCATGCGTCCGCAGCGGAATCCGGTCCTGATTATCATCGAGCCCATTCTGGACGGAATCCCGCAGGTTGATCGACAGTTCCGCCAGGCGCAGATACTCCTCCTGCCCTGTGGTACGGTACATCTCGATCAGTCCCATGTAGTGAGAGGGGCATACAGCCGTCTTCACTTCTTTCGTGCGTGCTGCCTCCTCATACAGATGTTTCCGATACTGAGCCGCCTTCTGGGCCACATCCATGAAATTCGTCTTTCCCGTCGTCTTATAGTGCAGACACGCTGCCGTTAACAGGTGACCGATGTTATATACCTCAAAATCATTGATATCACCCTGTCTCACCACACCATTGCCCTGGCGCTCTCCGATGATCTGCTTGGTCGAGATATACCCGTCTTCAAGCTGCGCTTCCGCGATCAGGGCAATATACGCGTCGATCTGCGCGAGCATATCCGCATCCTCGCTCAAAACCGCCGTCAGGATCGCGCCCTCCATCCACTTATAAAAATCCCCATCTCCAAAGGGGGTTCCCTTAAAATGGCCTTCCTTCTGCCCGGCGGCGATCCGGAAATTTTCCACCACATGAAAACCGTTTTCATCCTCAAAAAGCTGGCGGATATGTGGAATCGTCACGGTCTTACAGGTGTCAAATCGCTCCTTCCAGAGGCCTCCTGTCCATCGGTTCTGCAGCGGATGTATGGGTTTTACCGCTGCGTATGGGCTTTTTACTGCGTTCTGTATCATGCTGGTCCATCCTTCCCGGGAATCTCCCTCTTGTTGATACCTCTATTATAACAAAAAAACGTATAAATGCAAGAGGAATGAGGATGGCATTTTCGGCAAATTGATCCATCTCTCATTCCTCTTACTGCTTTCGCATCCTCCTTATAGCATGGGAGGCGCGAACTCGATGATGTTTTTTTACTTTAGTCGATCTTCCGACTGAACGCCACTGCCAACGCACCCGGCCCGATATGACAGGATACGCTTAAGGAGAGCCGATCCACATGTACCTCCTGGCTACCGGGCAGGGCCTCCATCAGCTGGCTGCGCAGTTCCATGGCAGCAGCCTCATTCTGCGTGTGGGCGACTTCCAAATGGTATAAGGAGGGATCGACATCCTTTCTCCCGAAGCATTGTTCGATGTCGTTTCTCAGGGCATTGATCATCAGCGTCTTGGCCTGCTGCACCGTTCTGGCCTTCGCGAAGGCATCCAGTCTGGCGCCATGGATCTGTAGATCCGGCTTCAAACGCAGGACCGTACCCAGCGCGGCCGCGGCCGGTGTGATTCTGCCGCCCTTGCGCAGATACTTCAGGGTGTCCACCATGATGTAAATGCCCGTTTCCATCTTCTTGGCTTCCAGTGTGTCTTTAATCTGTTTTGCGCTGAATCCCTGGGACGCCAGATGCATGGCGTCCAGCACCGACTGACGCTGTGTCACGCTGATTCTCTGATTATTGACCACCTGGACTCTGCCATCATACTCCCCTGACAGGAGAATCGCAGTCTCACAAGACCCACTGAGGCCGCTGGACATGGGAATATGGACCAGTTCATCATATCGTTCCAGCAGACGGTTCCATAGATCCATGACCGCTTCCGGAGAGGGCTGTGAGGTCGCAATATCCGCGCCTTCCGCCAGCCGCGCATAAAACTGTTCCTGACTCAGATTGATATCCTCAAAATAAGGCGTTCCGTTTACTGTAAATGGCATCGGCAGCACATGAATTCCCAGTTCTTCTCCCTGCTTCTGCGTGATACCACTGTTGCTATCCGTGACGATTCCAATATTTTTACCCATTGTGATCTCCTTTATAGTTTGCGAAAACGCTCGTATCGTCTGGAAACCAAGGTTTCCGCATCTATAGTACCATAGGTTTCTAGAAATGCCAAGACCTCTTTTTTAAATTGCGAGCCCTCGACGCCCCCCTCTTCCCGTTCCGGCAAGAGTTTGTCAACCACGCCCATCTGATAAAGTTCCGGCGCGGTCATTTTCATGAGTTCTGCCGCTTCGGCCGCCCTGCCGCTGTCCTTCCACAGAATCGAGGCGAACCCTTCTGGAGATAGGATCGAATAGACTGCGTTTTCTGCCATGTAGACCGCATCCGCTACCGCAAGCGCCAGTGCGCCGCCGCTGCCGCCTTCTCCGATGACCACGGAAAGAATCGGTACTTTCAGCCCGGACATTTGATAGATAGTCTGCGCAATCGCTTCTCCCTGTCCGTTCTCTTCCGCTTCTATCCCGCAGAATGCGCCCGGTGTATCTACCAGACAGAGGATCGGCCGATGGAATTTTTCACTCATGCGGGCCAGCCTGACTGCCTTACGATATCCTTCTGGAGAGACCATGCCGAAATTCCGCTTCATGTTCTGTTTCACGCTGCGGCCCTTCTGCTGTGCCAGAATCGTGACATAGTACGAATCAATCCTTCCGATGCCTCCAATCAGTGCCCCATCATCCCCAGACAGCCGATCTCCGTGCAGTTCCATGAACTCATCGCAGATCTCTTCTATATAATCTGCCGCGTAGGGACGCTCCTTATCCCGTGCCAACTGCACCTTCTCCCATGCGTTTATACCGTTTTCCATTGCGCACTCCTTATCAACATCTGCAGCGTTTTCCGATACTGTCCCCGTTTTACGATACGATCCACAAAGCCATGCTCCAGAAGAAATTCAGAGGTCTGAAATCCCTCCGGCAGTTTCTGCCGAATCGTCTGTTCGATGACCCGCGGTCCAGCAAACCCGATCAGAGCGCCCGGCTCCGCAAGGATCACATCTCCCAGCATGGCAAAACTCGCCATGACGCCCCCCGTCGTGGGATCCGTCAATACGGACACATACAGCAGTCCCGCCTCGCTATGCCTGCGGACCGCCTGTGCCGTCTTCGCCATCTGCATCAAGGAATGAATCCCTTCCTGCATCCTAGCTCCGCCAGAACAGCAGAAAAGTACCACCGGCAGTTTTTCTTCCGTCGCCCGCTCAAACAGTCTGGTGATCCGTTCTCCAACGACCTGCCCCATGCTTCCCATCAGGAAATCCGAACTCATGGCTCCGATCGCCGTATCCAGCTTGCGAATCCGTCCCCGTCCCACGATGACAGCCTCGCTGAGCCCTGTAGCCCCCTGCGTTTTTGCGATCTTCTCAAGATATCCGGGGAACTGCAGCGGATCCTTGGAAACAAGATCCTCTTCCCATTCTGTAAAACTTCCCTTGTCAAGCACCATCGAAAGCCTGGCTCTGGCGCTTACACGCCAGTAATGTCCGCATTCTGGACATACATATTGATTCTCCACCAGATCTTCCGTATATACGATATGATGGCACTGGGGACATTTCTGGAACAATCCATCCGGCAGCTGTACCACATGCCGTGTCTTCTCGACTGCCGGCGTTTTCTTAAACATTTCCTTCAGCATCATGATTTCGATCCTTTCTCTTCCAGCATCGTCCGAATCGTGATAATGTCATCTTGCAAAAACGCCTCTTCATGCATCAGGTCATACAGAAAATCCACATTCGTAGTCACCCCGCCGATCACCGTCTCTCCCAGGGCGCTCTGCATCTTACGCACCGCGTCTTCCCGAGTTTCGCTATGCACGATCAGCTTGGCCAGCATGGAATCATAATAGGGCGGAACTGTATACCCACTATATAACGCAGAATCTACCCGAACTCCAAAGCCGCCGGGAAAATGCAATTCTATGACATGACCCGGTGTGGGACGGAACCCATGTTCCGGATCCTCCGCATTGATTCGGCATTCTATCGCATGGCCCTGCAATACCACATCATTCTGTGAAAAGGAGAGTGGCTCTCCCGCGGCCACGCGGATCATCTCCCGAATCAGATCCCGGCCCGTCACCATCTCCGTCACAGGATGTTCCACCTGAATTCGGGTGTTCATCTCCATGAAGAAGTATTCTCCCTTCTCCGTCAGCAAGAACTCCACCGTCCCCGCACTATTATAGGAGACTGCTTTTGCGGCTTTCACCGCGTCTGCTCCCATTTTTCGGCGTAATCGGGGCGTCAGCGCGGTCGAAGGGGATTCTTCGATCATCTTCTGATTTCTTCGTTGAATCGAACAGTCCCGCTCTCCCAGGTGTACCACGTTTCCCTGTTTGTCTGCCATGATCTGAAACTCGATATGGCGCGCGTTTTCGATATACCGTTCCAGGTACATGCCATCATCCCCAAACGCACTCTGTGTCTCCAGCTGCGCGGCTTCAAACATGCTTTTAAATTCTTCCGGCGTTTTGGCCAGACGCATACCTCGTCCACCGCCGCCGGCTGCTGCTTTAATCATGACCGGATACCCGATCTTCTGCGCCAGGCGCTTGGCTTCTCGTACATTCTTGACGATTCCTTCCGACCCCGGTATCACCGGAACCCCCGCCTGTATCATCTTACTGCGTGCGATGGCCTTGTTCCCCATCTGATCGATACACTGCGCAGAAGGCCCGATAAAGGTCAGTCCGCACTGTTCTGTCATCCGGGCAAAACGGCTGTTCTCAGACAGAAAACCAAACCCCGGATGAATCGCTTCCGCACCCGTGGAAAGCGCCGCGGACAGGATGCGTTCCACGTTCAGATAACTATCCTTGGGAGCGTTCGGCCCGATGCAGATCGTCTCATCCGCCAGCTGTGCATGCAGCGCCTCCCGATCCACTTCCGAACAAACGGCCACGGTACGGATTCCCATTTCCCGGCAGGCCCGAATGATGCGCACCGCGATTTCTCCCCGGTTCGCAATCAAAATCTTATCAAACATCTTTACTCCTTCCACCATAACCCTGATTTCTCCCGAGACGGCATCTCAAGAGCTGCCATCTCGAGACGTGGCTCTATCTCTTCGATCCAAACAGCTGTCAAGCCACGTCACTGCACCACAAACATCAGTTCTGCATGAGCACAGGGTTTCTTGCTGCCTTGTTTATATGCCTTGGCCATGCCATACCCCACAGGCCCCTTCTTTCGGATAATCTCCACTTCCAGACGCAGTACATCGCCGGGCACCACCTTGTCCTTGAACCGGGCATTATCGATACCGCCAAAAAAGGCCACTTTCCCCTTGTTCTCTTCCTCGGAAAGAAGCGCCACTGCGCCTACCTGCGCCAGGGCTTCAATAATCAATACGCCCGGCATCACTGGCATTCCCGGAAAATGTCCGGCAAAGTACGGCTCATTAAAGCTGACACATTTCGTACCCACGGCCCGTTTTCCCGGTTCCATTTCATCAATCCGATCGATCAGCAAAAAAGGCGTCCGATGCGGCAGAATTTTTAAAATCTCATCTATATTCAACATGTCTGTTTCCTCCTCAGGGACGAATCTGCACCAATGGCTGTCCGTATTCTACGGTCTGCTCGTTTTTCACCAGGATCGACTCCACCACGCCGTCACAGGTGGCCGGAATCTCGTTCATCAGCTTCATCGCCTCGATAATACCGATCGTCTGTCCCTTCTTCACCCGGTCTCCCACGCGGACAAAGGGCGCTTCTCCCTGTCCCGGTGCCTCATAAAATACGCCGACAAGCGGAGAGGTCACGGCTTCTAATCCTTCCATCATAGCGGACTTCATTTCGCTCGTGTTCTCTTGAGGCTGCAATGCAGCACCAGCCGCAGCAGCAGAGACTGCTGTCATGGGCGCTGCCATGACAATGGGTTCTGCTCCCCGCGCAGACGCCATAGACAATGAGAATTCTCCCTCCTTCAGTTCAAAGGAAGCAAGGCCTGCTTTTTCCACAGCCTCGATTAAACGAATGATATTTTCAACTTCCATTTTATTCCTCCCACTTTCGAATCAAGAGTGTGCCGTTATGTCCGCCGAATCCCAGCGAATTGCTGATGGCGGCGCGTACCTTCGTTTCTACAGCCTCCGGCGTATAGTCCAGATCCAACTCCTCATCCCGCACCCGATATCCTGCCGTCGGATGGATCCGATCCTCCATCACACTCTTCACACATACGATACATTCTACCGCACCCGCGGCGCCCAGCATATGTCCCGTCATCGACTTGGTAGAATTGACATGAAGTTTATACGCATGTTCACCAAAGGCGCGCTTGATCGCGATCGTCTCAAAGAGATCATTATGGTGAGTACTCGTGCCATGGGCGTTCACATAATCAATGTCTTCTGGTTTTAGCCCTGCCTCTTCCATCGCCAGACACATGGCTCTGGCCGCGCCCTCGCCATCCTCGGCGGGAGAGGTAATATGAAAGGCGTCACAGGTGGCTCCATATCCTGCGATTTCCGCCAGGATCTTGGCGCCTCGATTCACGGCATGCTCATAGGACTCCAGCACCAGCACACCGGCGCCCTCTCCCATGACAAATCCGCTTCTCTCCTTATCAAAAGGAATCGAAGCGCGCGCCGGATCCTCGGATGTGGTCAACGCGGTCAGCGCGCCAAAACCGCCGATACCGAGCGGTGTAATCGCAGCCTCTGTACCGCCGCACACCATCACATCCGCGTCTCCCCACTGGATATACCGCATGGCCTCTCCGATCGAATGCGTACCTGTCGCACAAGCTGTCACCACGTTGGTACATTTCCCCTTCAACCCAAACTGAATCGCCACATTTCCGGCGGCCATATTCGAGATCATCACCGGCACAAACAACGGACTGATTCTCCCCGGACGTCCCTCGAAGATCTTCTTGCATTCCCGCTCAGCCGCATCCAGGCTGCCAATGCCGGATCCCACCGAAACCCCGATTCGTGTCAGATCCTCCGTCGTAAGATCGAGTCCAGACTCCGCGATGGCCTGAGACGCTGCGGCTACCGCAAACTGACTGAATCGCTCCATCCTTCTGGCCGACTTGCGGTCCATATACTGCAGCGGGTCGAAATCATCGTCCTGCGCGGAAAGTTTCCATTTATAATCCGTCGTATCAAACGCCGTGGTCGGCTTGATTCCGCAATATCCCTCCATCAGATGATTCCAAAACACATCGACGGAGTTTCCAATCGGGCTCACCACGCCCATACCCGTCACAACGACTCTCTTTTTCTCGCTCATGCTCCCATACCTCCGTCAACGCCTAAAACTTGTCCTGTGATATATGCTGCACCCTCAGACGCCAGGAACGATACTGCCGCGGCCACATCCTCACTCTGTCCAAAGTGCCCCAGCGGAATACTTCCCAGCATTTTTTCCCGGATCTCCTCCGGCAACTCCTCCGTCATCTCCGTCTCGATAAATCCCGGAGCCACCGCGTTCACCGTGATCCCACGGCTGCCCAGCTCCTTTGCCAGCGATTTCGTCATACCGATGATTCCTGCCTTGGAAGCGCTGTAATTGACCTGCCCTGCATTTCCATGAATCCCCACGATTGAAGAAATATTGATGATACGGCCGCTGCGCTGACGAAGCATCTGCTTGGCGGCGTATTTCATACAATAGAATGTCCCCTTCAGGTTGGTATCGAGCACCAGATCCAGATCCTCCGCTTTCATCCGCAGAATCAAATTATCCTTGGTCACACCCGCGTTGTTGACCACCACATCCAGGTGCCCATATTGTTTCACAATTGTTTCGATCATGGTCTTCACATCGGCTTCCGAAGCCACATCGCAGGGATAAATCTGTCCCTGTCCGCCTGCGTTTTCGATCTCGCCCAAAACGCCCTGTGCCCGTGCTTCCGAACCTCGATAATTCACCACCACAAAAAATCCCTGCTGCGCCAGCGTAATCGCAATCGAACGGCCGATTCCACGGCTGGCTCCGGTGACCAGCGCCACTTTCTGATCTAACATCCCATTTCCTCCTTCAGCTGCAAAAGATCCGCCACATGCTCCACGGATACGGTACGGACTCCCTTCACGGTCTTACGAATCATAGAAGACAGTGTATGTCCCGGTCCGATCTCGATAAAAGTGTCTACACCGGCTTCATACATCGCAAGAACACTCTCTCGGAAGCGGACCGGTGAATAGATCTGACGCGCCAACAGATCCACCACATCTTTCTGATCCGTTACGTAAGAAGCCGTCACGTTGGCCACATAGGGAACACACGGATCGGATAATGAAATCTCAGAAAGCATCTGGCGCAGTGGCTCCGCCGCAGGAATCAGCAATTCCGAATGAAAGGGACCACTCACCTTCAGTTCTACGGCGCGCCTGGCTCCTGCCGCGCGCGCCTTTTCCATCGCCTCGTGCACAGCGGCCATCTCTCCTGTGATCACAAGCTGTCCCGGGCAATTGTCATTGGCGATGCTGACTCTGCCCTCTGTTTCCTGACACACTTGACGCACCTGTTCTGCGGACATCCCCACAATCGCCGCCATAGAACCGACTCCCGCAGGCACCGTATTCTGCATCAGAATCCCCCTCTCCCTGACGGCAGCCACCGCATCTTCAAAGGTAAACACGCCGCAGGCATACAACGCCGCGTACTCTCCCAAGCTCAATCCCGCGCAAACATCCGGTTTGATCCCGGCCTCCCGCAAAAGATCCGTAATTCCGCCGCAGACACTGACCATAGCACACTGGGTATACTCCGTCAGATTGAGTTTCTCTTCCTCTTCAAAACACAGGGCTTCCATAGAAAATCCCAGGCGGGAAGACGCCTGAGACATGCGTTCACGAAAGGATGGATACGCTTCATAAAAATCCTTCCCCATCCCCACATACTGCGCTCCCTGACCTGGAAAAACAAATGCGATCTTACTCATGGCGGCCTCCCGTCAACAGTTTCTCGGCTTCCGCTTCCATCCGTTCCAGAATCTCCTGACAACTCAGGATCTCATGGACTAATCCGGCACTCTGTCCACACATCACGGAACCATGCACGACATCCCCTTCCTGCACGGCACGACGCAGACCGCCTAAGGTAATCTGCTCCAATTCCTCAAAAGAACGCCCCGCGTTCTCCATTTTCAGGTACTCTCTTGTCATCGAATTCCGTAAAGAACGAATGGGATGATTATGGCTGCGTCCTGTCACGACCGTATCTGTGTCCCCCGCCTTGACCACTCGATTCTTATAATTCTCATGTACCAGCGCTTCTTCTGAAGCCACAAATCGGGTTCCTACCTGTACCCCCTCGGCTCCCAGCATGAAGGCAGCGGCCATCTGCCGGCCATCCGCGATACCTCCTGCGGCAATCACCGGAATCTTGACGGCGTCAACTACCTGCGGCACCAGATTCATCGTCGTCGTCTCCCCAATATGTCCGCCGGATTCACAGCCTTCTGCGACGACCGCATCAGCTCCCAGCCGTTCCATACGCCTCGCCAGAGATACCGATGCGATAACAGGAATCACTTTTACACCGGCTTCCTTCCACATCGGCATAAAAGGCTCTGGATTTCCCGCTCCTGTCGTCACGACAGGAACCTTTTCCTCGGCGACTACCTGTGCCACTTCCGCAGCATAGGGGCTCATCAGCATGATATTGACGCCAAAGGGGCGATCGGTCATTTCTCTTACCTTACGGATCTCGCTCCTCACCCACTCCGCTGGTGCGCTGGCCGCGCCAATCAGGCCAAGACCTCCCGCGGCGGACACAGCCCCCGCCAGATGATGCTCCGCCACCCAGGCCATACCTCCTTGAATAATCGGATAGGTAATTCCCAACAATTCATTCACTCGTGTCTTCATCTGAATCCTCCTCAAACATACATGATAACATACCGTACCCTGCGGTACTCTCATCCCATCTCTATGCCATACGCCGAGACGCCTTACGCAGAATGACCAGATACCTGGCCAGGATAGCACCGCCTGCCGCAACCAGCGCGCCTCCCGCGGCCAAACAGGTAATCCAGGGCCAACGATGCGCATGTTTCAACTTGCGAATACATTTTTTTACGGTTTGATAATCCCTCTCCGCGATATGATCCTCCAGTAACCCAGGCTGGATCAGGCCTAACAGGTCAATCATTCTTTTCTCGTCCATTTTCTACTCCTTAAATTCTTTTCGAATCCGCGCCCGCAAACGGCTTAACCGGCTGTCAATGGCGGATATACTCATCCCTGTATACTGTGAAATCTCTCTGGAAGATTGCAGATAGAAATACCGGCGCAACAAGATCTCTCGATCCAACGCCTCCATCTCCTCAATCATCCTCTCCAGCTTGCGGACATCCTCTCTGCCCAGTACCGTTCTCTCCACGTCCTGACGCTCATCCGCATACATTTCAATACTTTCCCAGTCTTCGGGATCTCCCCCAGTGCCTTCTCGCCTTTGCAGCCATTTCAGCCTGTTAATCGAGGCATTTCTGGTGAGAACCTTCAGATATGTGGGCAAGGATGCTTTCTCAAAATCAAAGGTTTCCGCATGCGCCCAGATATGCAGGTACACATCATTCAGGCATTCCTCCACATCCTCCGGACGATTGCGCAATATTCCTGATGCCACATAGTGCAGCAGGCGGCCATACTTCTCCGCCAAAGCGCGGAGCCCCCTCTCACTCTTTTTTCTTAAAAGAGCGACGATCCTTTCATCCCGCATTGGTTTTCTTCCTTTCCACAATAACCTATACAACGAAAATCAGAAAATCTTGCAGCCTTTTTCAAATTTTTTTCGGCTGTATTTTTCCATAAAAATTGTCGGTTTCCGCACCGGAGCGCCAAAACCGACAATAAGCCATTCTTTTAGATTCTGCCAACAAGCTGCCGCAGCTTGTTTCGATACCAGATGAGTCCGCTTGTGAGCAGGATAGTGACCAACGTTCCCATAGCCGATACAATAAAGCCTTCAACTTCTGTATATGGAATCGCCAGGAAGGAAAAGACAAGAACCATTATGCTCATCACAAAATTCATGAAAATAACATATCCGGATATGTCTTCGTTGGGATTTCCCGTACGCATCGTATATTTCAGGCTTCGAATCGTTCGAATCACCCCGATCTCATAAAACAGCACCAGTAAAATCACGACTAATGCGGCGCCAAGCAGTGCCAGGTATACCGTCAGACTTTCTGAATTCAGGATGCCCATCTCCCACTCTCTTACCATGCTGACCACAAAGATTCCCATAATCACAAATCCAATGGTCAGATAAAAAATGAGTTCAATGAAAACTGCAATCTGAATCAACGTCAGCCCGCCCGTGTCTTTACTCGGTTCTGTCATATGCGAAGCCGACAGCGTGTACATCGCCATTCCCAGAAAACAAAGCACTTCCGGCAATAGAATAAAAAGCGCCGCAAAATTGGAAACGGAGAACACCTTCTCGGATATCTCACTCAGGACTCCCGCCGGGAGTGTCATCGTTTCTTCCATGATCCGCTGCACCAATGTGATGATTTTAAAGAAAATCATTTCGTCAAGAACCAGAGAAGCGATATTATAGATGACCATCAGCATATACAGAAAGATAGCTACATGTAACACGGTAGATCCTGCACCCTTTTTCAGAATCTGGAGCGCTCTCGTAGAAGCCTCCTCCGTCTCTATCTCATCTACTGCTGGGAAGTCACTGACTTCTTCCACATCCTCTTCCTGTTCTTTCAAGTTTCTGCCGCACTGCGAACAGACCTTTGCATCTTCCTCGTTCTCGTTCCCACACATCGGACATCTGCGCATGAAAGTTCCCGCCTTTCTTTAGTAGAATAAGCTTAACAAATATAGCATATACCCGTTTTTTTGTCAATGCAGAATCTTGTACAGAAGCGGAGGAGTAGATACCGGATCGTTCCCCATGGTAACCGCGCTGCAAAGGATCTCCTCTGCTGACGCAAACCGTTCCCTGCTGCTGGCCTCCATCCGAAAAAGGAGGTCTCCTCCTTCTATATATTCTCCTGTTTTATGCGCTACAAAAAGCCCTGCTAACGGATCAATCGAATCTTCCTTGCGCTTTCGTCCTGCTCCCAGTGTCATGACCGCGATCCCGATCTTCTCCGTATCCATATGTGTCACATATCCGCTTTTCCACGCGCGGATCTCCCGCGTGTACCCTGCCTTCTGTTCCAAGGCCGCATCCAGGTCTCCTCCCTGCGCACGAACCATTTGTTGGAACTTCTCAAATGCCTGCCCATTTTGCAGTACGCCGAGGAACTCTTCCCTGCAAGTCTCTCTGTCCTTGTCACAACATAGGGCCCACATCGCGCCTCCCAATTCCGCACAGACCTCTGTCAGATCCTCCGGGCCTCTTCCGCATAGCGTATCGATAGCCTCTCGGATCTCACATAGGTTTCCTACGTAATGCCCCAGCGGAATCTCCATGCTGCTGATCACCGCCGCCATCTTGCGTCCCGCACTGCGACCAATATGGATCATCTTCTGCGCTAACTGGACGGCGGCTTCAGGTGTTTTCATAAACGCGCCACTGCCATAGGTCACATCTAGTACAATCCCCTGATTTCCTACCGCCAGCTTCTTACTCATAATACTGGCCGCAATCAAAGGCACACTATCCACCGTTGCGGTCAGATCTCGCAGCGCATAGATTTTTTTATCAGCAGGCGCCAGATCTTCGCTCTGTCCTAGGATACATACACCAATTCGATTGACCTGTGCCACAGCCTCTTCTGTCGATAGCGCCGTCCGAAATCCCGGGATCGATTCCAGTTTGTCAATCGTTCCCCCTGTATATCCCAGGCCCCGGCCGCTCATCTTCATCATCCGACCTCCCAGCGCCGCAATGGCAGGCGCCAGCACAAGCGTTGTCTTATCCCCTACACCTCCTGTACTATGCTTATCTACGGTAGGGCCTTCTATTCCCGCAAGATCTATCTGCGCACCGGATGCGCGCATGATCTGTGTCATCGCCTCTGTTTCCTGATCGGTCATGCCTCGCAGACAGACGGCCATCAGGAATGCTGCCATCTGATAATCCGGTATTTCTCCTTGTACATATCCATCGATTAGGAAATGGAGCTCTTCCTGGCTCAGCGCTTCCCCTCTCTTCTTCTTTTCCAGCAGATCATAGGCTCTCATTGGACTCCTCCATTTCAAACGCTGCCGGCAGCATCTCTCGCACCGACCATTCTTTCCACTCTCCGTCACTGTTTCCGGTAATCACCCTCGTATTCTCGTCGGAAAACTCGGCAATCACCTGCCTGCAAGCACCACAGGGAGAACAGCTGGCTCGAAACGCACCGCCTTCTTCTCGTCCTGCAATCGCAATCATATCAATCCGGCGCTTCCCCTCTGATACCGCTTTTCCAATCGCGACCCGCTCTGCACACATGCAAAGCCCGTAGGAAGCGTTTTCCACATTGCATCCCGTATAGATGCTTCCGTCTACGCACAGTACCGCAGCTCCCACCTGAAAGTGTGAATAGGGCGCATATGCGTACTGACTGGCCTCTTCTGCCTTCTTCAGCAATTCCTGTTCTCTCATGGCCATATCTCCGCAAAGGATTCGCCCTGGATTCCCTCTGAAATCCCAAACCAGGCGGCAATCGTTCGTCCCAGATCGGCGAAGCTCTTTCGTATTCCGATCGGCCGCGGCGGCAACTCTTTAGAATAAATACATACCGGCACATATTCCCGGCTGTGATCTGTACTCGGGGTTCCCGGATCGCAGCCATGATCTGCCGTAATGACCAGACAGTCCCTCTCTCCCAGTCTAGGCAGAAAATCTCCCAACCACCGATCAAACTCTGTCAGTGCCCCGGCATAGCCTGCCGGATCGTTTCGATGTCCATACAGCATATCAAAATCCACCAGATTCGTGAAACATAAACCATGAAAGTCTTCCTTTAGGCAACTCTCCGTCATCGCCATTCCTTCTGCATTATTCTGTGTGACGTGCGGCGCATCAAATCCGACACCCGCGAAGATATCATAGATCTTACCTATCGCTATGGTATCCAGCTGATTCATCTGCAGAAGCTTTGGCAAAACCATTCCTCCTGGCTTCAATGAAAAATCATGCCGACGGCTCGTACGATAAAAAGAGGGGGCTTCCCCGGCAAAGGGTCTTGCAATCACACGCCCCACCCCATAAGGCCCCTGAAGAATCTTTCTGGCCTTTCGGCAGGCTTCGTACAGTTCTTCCACACTCACAACTTCCTCATGCGCAGCCAGCTGAAACACACTATCCGCCGACGTATACACGATCCATTTTCCCGTACGGATATGTTCCTCACCGTAGTCTGCGATCACCTGCGTACCCGAGTATGGACGATTACAGAGCACGCCCCGGCCAGTTGCCTCTGTAAAAGCCCGAATGACCTCATCCGGAAATCCCTGTGGAAAGACGGGCATAGCCTCCTGAGAAACAAGCCCCGCGAGTTCCCAATGTCCCGTCGTCGTATCCTTTCCCTTGGAAGCTTCTGCCATCTTTCCATAGGATCCCCAAAGTTCCGTCGTCATCTCCCTCGGCTGGCAGCCAATATCCGGTATCCGATACAATCCCATACGGGTCAGATTGGGAATCTCCAGATTCTCACAGGCAGTCACCGTGCGCAGCGTATGACTGCCGATATCTCCGTACTCTCCCGCATCCGGCGCTTCCCCGACGCCAAAACTATCCAATACAATCAAGAAAACCCGCTGTATGTCTCTCATACTCTGTCTCCTTATCTTATAATAATGCCTTTCCTACAATCGCTTTAATTAATGAACTGGTTCCCAGCCGATCGGCTCCTGCTCCTAACATCCAGACCGCATCAGCAATCGAGCGAATACCGCCGGCGGCTTTTACCTGTACATACGGACTTACATATTTTCGGAGTAATGATACATCTTCCGGTGTCGCCCCCTCTTTAGAGAACCCCGTCGATGTTTTAATGAAATCGGTTCCTGACTCTGACACAATGTCACACATTTTAATTTTCTCGTATTCGTTTAATAAACAGGTCTCGATAATCACTTTCAGCACTTTTTCTCCGCATATAGAACGGATGTTTCGTATTTCCTCCAATAACTCAGCATATTTTTTCTCTTTCACCCATCCGATATGAATGACCATGTCCACCTCATCCGCACCGTCCCGAAGTACCTGCTCTGTCTCAAAACATTTGACCGATGTCGTTTGATACCCGTTTGGAAAACCGACGACCGTACAAATCCTCAGATCATTTTCCTCCTGGCTTCTCCACTTGGCGGCGCTCTTCACAAAAGAAGGCGGAATACAGGCCGTAGCAGTTCTGTACTTTACCGCCTCTTCACAGACCTTCTTTACTTCCTCCCATGTACACTCCGGTTGTAATATCGTATGATCAATCTTTCCACATATCTCCTGCACATTCATGGCAGACGTACCTCCTCTTTTCTTTCTATTTTATACTCTTTACCCGGGTAAAGTCAATCGGAATAAAAATCAAAAAAATCTTTCAAAAAACTCTTGTATAATTTTCCCGTTTATGCTATACTTTATTTATCGGATTTGTTCAAGATGACGACCGGAAGGAGGAGCCAAAAATGCCAGATCTTATCACAGCAGAAGCGAATCGCTGTTTGAATTGTAAAAAGCCTCGCTGCATGGAAGGGTGTCCTGTACATACCCCGATTCCCAAAGTGATTTCACTGATGAAATCTGGAGAAGTACGGAAGGCGGGCAAGATACTCTTCGCGAACAATCCTCTTTCTCTAGTATGTGCTTATGTATGTCCGCATGAGAATCAATGTGAGGGCCATTGTGTATTGGGGATCAAAGGAGAACCTGTTCATTTCAGTAAAATCGAGCGGTATATCTCGAATTTATATTTGGATGCATTGGTTCCGCCCCCTCGTATTATTGATCCATGCCGCCGCGTCGCCATTATTGGTACTGGACCCGCCGGCATCACTATCGCGGTAATTCTTGCGAAACGTGGATATAATATCACGATGTTCGAGAGTCATGACAAGATCGGTGGCGTATTACAGTATGGAATCCCTGGTTTCCGTCTTCCTAAGGATATCCTGGAGAGATTGTATACGAAGCTGATTCATATGGGAATTAAGATTCGTCCCAATATTTTGGTAGGAATCACCATCACCATTGATGATTTATTTAATGACGGTTATAAAGCTGTTTTCATCGGAACCGGCGTATGGCGCCCCCGTTCTTTAGGAATCAAAGGACAGACCCTTGGCAATGTACACTTTGCGATCGACTACCTGAAGGATCCTTCTTCCTTCCGTCTCGGCAAGAAGCTTTGTATCATTGGTGCCGGAAATGTGGCTATCGATGCAGCCAGAAGTGCGATTCGCCAGAATATCTGGGATGTGACCATACTCTACCGCGGTTCGCCGGATGATATGTCGGCTCTGCCGAGTGAAGTAGAATTAGCTAAGATTGACGGAGTACAATTTGAGTTCCAGAAAGAACCTTATGAGATCACAGAGCATTCTGTCAAGTATCGTAAAACCACCTGGAATGAAGAGACCCAGAGCTGGGATGATATCCCCGGCACAGAAGGTGAATTCCTATGTGACAACGTGATCATCGCGATCGGCCAGGGTCCCCGTCATCTCATCGTCAATAGTACGCGCGGTATTGATGTCAATAACCGCGGTCTCGTTGAAACCCACGAAGACGGCAGTACCACCCGTCCTGGTGTATTCTCTTCCGGTGATGTTGTGACCGGAGCCAAAACCGTGGTGCAGGCTGTACGCCAGTCTAAGATGGTGGCAGATGCTATCGATGAATATGTCACCAACTATGTAGCCGGAGAACGGGCCCGTAAGGGCGAGATTGATCCTCTGGAAGGCGTGGAACAGCCTCAAGATCCTGAATAATCTTATTTTTGTATATCTCCTCTTTTCTTACTTTCTTTTTATCTTTTCCTTTTATTTGGGGCGCTTCTGCGCCCTTCTTTTTTTGCCGAAAATCCCTTGCGAGGCGCATACAATCGTGCTATAATGTTTTCTGTACAATTTGAGAAAGGGGTATTCCATGGTTACACTCACACTATCCAATGTGAAAGATTTCATGAACCGGCTGTTGCTGACCCCCACCTTTGATGATTGGGGCTTCCAGGGCGCTGAAGTCATTGCGCTTACGCAGTATTCCATAGCAGGCACCCTAAACGCTCGGTACCTGAGCGAAGCAGAACGGACCTCTCGCAAGACAGAGGGACTCCTGTTCAGCGAAGTACGCAAGGTTCTGGCGAGCATCATCAAGGCAGGCCGCACTCCTTCCCTGATGAAACTGGTACTGGTCTGTCCGGCTTCTCTACTGGACGGTCATACCTCCATCGGTGCGGAATCTTATTTGATGACAATCCATTTTCAAGATGGAGTCCTAAAAGTCACTGGGGGCATATCCATGCGGGTCTTCTCCATGGATCGCAGTGACGCACAGTTCTGGGACGCTCATTTTCCCAAGGTACTATCTCGTCTGCAGATCGCTTTCGATCTGTAATCATACAAGGAGGCAATTTAGACATGCAAGAAAAGGGAAGTTTGTCTATACACAGTGAAAATCTATTTCCCATTATAAAAAAATGGTTATATTCTGATCAGGATATTTTTATCCGTGAACTCGTTTCTAATGCGGCGGATGCGATCGCCAAGATGAAGAAACTGTCTTCTCTGGGCGAGGTGCAGTTGCCGGAAGGCGAGGAATTCTCCGTTCATGTGACAATCGATGCGGAAGGCAAGACGATCACCATTTCTGATAATGGCATTGGCATGACGGATGAAGAGGTACGCAAGTATATCAATCAGATTGCTTTCTCCGGCGCCGCTGAATTCTTGGAAAAGTATAAGGATGCATCCGAAGATCCTATCATCGGTCACTTCGGTCTGGGTTTCTATTCCGCATTTATGGTGGCGAACCTGGTAGAGATCCATACTCTTTCGTATCAGGAAGGGGCCAAGGCCGTTCTGTGGAGCTGCGACGGCAGTTCTTCTTATGAAATGAACGAGGGTTCCCGCACACAGCGCGGTACCGACATCATCCTTCATGTCAATGAGGATGGCGAGAAGTATCTCAATACCTGGGATCTGCGCAATATCTTGAATAAATACTGCTCGTTCATGCCTGTACCCATCTATCTGTCCAATCCTGCCGAAGAAAAGAAGGCTGAGGAAGAAGCGGCTAAGAATCGCAAAGATTCCGATCCGGTACCGGAGAAAAAGGCACCGGAACCCATCAATGATATCCACCCGCTTTGGGCTAAGAATCCGAAGGACTGTACCGATGAAGAATATAAAGAATTCTATCACAAGGTCTTCATGGATTATCGGGAGCCTCTGTTCTGGATTCATTTGAACATGGACTATCCTTTCCATTTGCAGGGCATTCTGTACTTCCCCAAACTGGGCAATGAATTTGAATCTGCCGAGGGACAGGTAAAGCTGTACTGCAATCAGGTCTTTGTAGCGGATAATGTAAAGGAAGTCATTCCTGAATTCCTGCTTTTACTCAAGGGTGCGATCGATTGTCCGGATATTCCGCTGAATGTATCTCGAAGCTTCTTGCAGAATGATGGCTATGTCCGCAAAATTTCCGACTACATTACTCGTAAAGTCGCTGATAAACTGAAGTCCCTCTTCACTTCCCAGCGGGAAGACTATGAGAAGTATTGGGATGATATTCATCCTTTCATCAAGTATGGCTGCCTGCGTAACGACAAGTTCCTGGAGCGTGTGAATGGCTGTATTATCTATAAATCCGCCATATCTCAGAAATATGTCACCTTAGATGAGTATCTGGACGCTGCCAAGGAAACCCATGAAAATAAAGTGTTCTACACCACTGACGCTCGCCAGCAGGCTCAGTATATTGATGCTCTTTCCGGTCAGAACATCGACGTGCTGGTACTGGATACGACCATTGATCCGCCGTTCATCTCCCAGGTGGAATCGAAACGGGAAGGTGTGAAGTTCTTCCGCGTCGATGCCAATCTGTCCGAAGCGTTGAAGGACGACTCTTTGGCAGAGGATGTGGAGCTGACCGAAAAGGCCGAGAAACTTTTCAAGGAAGCATTGGGAAATGATCAATTGAAAGTTCGTCTCGAGTCTTTGAAGGATCCCAAGGTATCTGCCATGTTGGAAGTTTCCGAAGAAAGCCGCAGAATGCAGGATATGATGCGTATGTATGGCGGAATGGGAATGATGCCCTCTATGAATGACGAGACACTGGTATTGAATGCGGCGAGTCCTGTTGTACAGAAGCTTCTGGCTTCCACAAATGAGGATCTTTCTAAAACCATTGCCGTACAGCTCTATGACCTGGCTCGTATTTCCAGCCGTCCGCTGGAAGCTGGTGACCTCACCGCTTTCATCCAACGCAGTCAGGATCTGATGCAGAATCTTTTATAAAAATACAAACGGGAGGCCCCAATGAAAAAAATCATCTTAACAGGCGACCGGCCCACCGGGCGCCTGCATGTCGGACACTATGTCGGTTCTTTGAAGCGCCGCGTAGAACTACAGAATTCGGGTGCATATGATCGTATCTTTATCATGATCGCAGATGCACAGGCACTGACGGATAATGCGGAACATCCGGAAAAAGTGCGGCAAAATATCATAGAAGTCGCATTAGACTACCTGGCTTGCGGTCTGGATCCGGCGAAGTCTACGCTGTTCATCCAATCGCAGATTCCGGAACTGTGTGAACTCTCTTTCTATTATATGAATCTGGTCACGGTCTCTCGTTTACAGCGAAATCCTACGGTGAAATCTGAAATCCAGATGCGCAACTTTGAAGCCAGCATTCCCGTCGGATTCTTCACATATCCGATCAGTCAGGCGGCGGATATCACCGCATTTAAGGCGACAACGGTTCCTGTGGGCGAGGATCAGCTGCCTATGCTGGAACAGACTCGGGAGATTGTCCGTAAGTTTAATTCTGTCTATGGTGATACCCTGGTCGAGCCCGATGTGCTGCTGCCGGATAATAAGGCCTGCCTGCGCCTGCCGGGTATCGATGGCAAGGCGAAGATGAGTAAATCTCTGGGAAACTGTATCTATCTTTCCGATCCAGAAGAGGAAGTCCGTCAGAAGATCATGTCCATGTACACGGATCCGAACCATCTGAAGGTATCTGACCCGGGTCAGGTAGAAGGAAATCCGGTCTTTACGTATCTGGATGCCTTCTGCAAAGACGAATATTTCGCAGAATTTTCCTCCGACTACCAGAATCTGGACGAGATGAAAGACCATTATCGTCGCGGTGGTTTAGGCGATGTGAAAGTCAAGCGTTTTCTGAATCAGGTGATGCAGGCGGAACTTGCTCCCATTCGTGCACGGCGTAAGGAATTCGAAAAGGACATTCCGGCCGTCTATGATATCTTGAAAAAGGGCAGCGAGACGGCTCGCGAAGTCGCGGCGCAGACGCTGAAAGAGGTGCGGCATGCCATGCGTATCGATTATTTCGAGGATCTGGAATTGATCCAGTCCCAAGCCGAAAAATTTAGTCAGCAATAAATTCAAAAAAGAAGGAGATACCCAACATAATGTATCTCCTTCTTTTTTTGCTGCTTTTTCATTTCAAAACGGATTATGCATGACCCAGTCCTGGCCCAGCACCTCTCCCTCTCCGAACCGACCATGAAAATCCGATCCGCCTGTCATCTGCAACCCGTACTGTTCTGCCAGCTCTACGGCCCTCTTGAGTTCCTCCACATCATTCTTCGGATGATACGCCTCGATCCCCAAAAGGCCTGCCTGAACGAGCGCCGGTACGAGATCAAAATTATCATACTGCCCAGGATGTGCCAGTACAGGAGCGCCTCCCGCCATACGAATCTGCCTGACAGCTTCGATCGGATCCCCATATTGCGGTGTGAGTCTGGCAATTGGCGGCTGTCCGTCCCTGCCGGTTTTGAACAATTCTTTATATAAAGAACCATACAGCTCTTTACAGCATCCTTTTTGGATCAGAATCTCCATCACCATCTGCTTATATATCCCTCCGCCAGGCCCCGCCAATGCTTCCACTTCGGACACGGTCACAGGATATCCCGCATTCTCTAAGGCTTCTATGCTTTTCTTCACGGCAGACTGCATAGACTCTCGAATCGGGCGGCAATACGCATCGATCTTCCGCTGACCTGCTTCATCTAAGCCATACCCCAGAATATGCACCTGTTTTCTGCTTACAGGATCCATACAGGAGATCTCGATGCCCAGGGAAACGGGATATCCTGTCTCCAATGCCGCCTCCTTCACTTCCGAAGCGCCAGAAAAGGTATCATGATCGCAGATCACAATACCCTGAATCCCTTTTTCCTCGGCCATTTGTACCAATTCTTTCACACTCCGGTCTCCATCGGACCACCAGGAATGTACATGCATGTCTACCATTTTCCATCCTACCTTTCTTAACCGATCGCCTCCGCCAGCACCTCGGAAGCATAATCCATCTTATAATCCATGTCCACCAGATGACGTTCCCGCATCTCGAACCGTTGATCTGCCAGCGTATGAATCGCAATCTCATCGTGGAAAACGCCCAGCATTGCGGTTCCCTGGTCCTTCAGATCCAGGATGAGCTTCATGACCCATTCCTTACTCACCTTATCTAAAGACGCGGTCGGTTCATCGAGCAGCAGGAAGCGCGGCTTCGTGATCAGTGCATTTGCGATATTCAGTCGCTGTTTTTCACCACCACTGAAGGTGGCCGGATACATGTCCCAGAGTGATTTGGAAATGCCCACGCAGCTTAAGTATTCCTCCGCTTTTTCTCGGGCCGCCTTCTCCTCGACACCGCGAGAGGTTTGCGTCTGCTCCAGGATGTCCATCGCCGATACACGCGGGATCACACTGAAAAACTGTGAGACGTACCCGATCTCCTGCTTACGCAGTTCGATGATCTCCCAGGGTTCTGCCGTAGCAAGATCCGTCTGTTCTCCGTTTTCTCTCGTATACCATACATGTCCTCCCGTAGGTGTATATGTACGATAAATACACTTCAAGAGAGAAGATTTTCCGCAGCCGCTGGGGCCTGTCACTGCTGTCAGTGTCCCCGCCTCCACCTCCAGGCATATTCCTTCAAACCCTTCAATTTGTGCGTCATTGCGTATATGCATGATAAACTCTTTACTCAGATTTTCTACTTTAACCATTTGTCTCTTCCTTTCCCGTTTCAAAACAGAAAGCGGCATCCACGTCCCGCATCTTTCCCTGCAGACGTACCGGCATCATCCGTTCTCAGATCTCCGCAACCTTCTTGTTCTTACAAGCGTATACATAGTATCTGCCATGTCCTACTGGAACTGCCCGTATCACGGCTCCTGCAGACTGCAGGATACAGGCAGCCGCCGCAAAATCCCAACTCTTCAGATGAGAACTCATATAGACTCTGGCAGGCTCTTGCAAAACCCGGCAAATTTCTAAAGAAGCACATCCTTCATAGCGTACACCGGCAAACTGACCGCATACCATATAGGGATCCACGCCTTCCTTGGTTAGATCCTTCATTGTCTTATATCCCATGTATAGAAGACAATGTTCGGTTCGCTCCGGCCCCGATGTCCGTACGCCATGCCTCCCCTGGCTATCATAGAGAATCTGTGATGTCACATCATATACCCAACCATAATAGGGTTTGCCCCAACGCAGAAGCGCCAGGCAAATGCTGTACTCCCTGCCTAGATACGCGTAATTGCCAGTCCCATCAATCGGGTCAACGAGCCACTGCCATTCCCCTTCATGAGGAGTCGAAGGCTTCGTCTCCTCCTCTCCGATCACCTGATCCTGAGGAAAACAGCGGCTGACATTCCGAATCAAATCCTCCTGTACCCAGAGGTCATGATCCGTCACAATATCGCTGCAGCCGTTCTTCTCTCTCAGTATCAGCGATTCGGCACTGCGTTTTTTCCGCAGATGCTGTGCGCACTCTAATATCCATCGTCCGCCGAATTGAATCCGCTCATCCTGCATACCGCTCACCCGTCTTCTCTCGGTACCGAATATCCATGACCTTATCTCCATCGACAAAAGCCGTACCCAGAACCGGCATCGACTGGCTTCTTTGAATCAGCAGAAGATCCGCCCATTTTCCGACTTCCAGAGAACCCAGATGATCTGCAACACCTACCGCACAGGCTGGATTGTACGTTACCATATTAATGGCATCCGGAAGCGTTGTCAAGCCCATATCATAAATCTTAAATACCGCATGCAGCAGTGACGCGGGAAAATAGTCCGAAACCAGAATATCTGCACAGCCTTCGCGGATTGCCTCCAATGCCGAGAGATTATTGGAATGAGACCGTCCCATCAACACATTATTCGCGCCCACTACGACCTTCAGTCCCCTCTGGTGTGCTTCTTTCGCAACCTCCATCGTGATGGGAAACTCGCAGATCCGAATATGCAGATGCTTCATCACATAATCCAGTTTTTCCAGACTGTCGTCATCATGAGAAGCAATCGGAATCCCCAGCTGATCTGCCAGATTTGCCGCCATCTCCATCTGCTGCGCCGTGATACGCGCCGTATTCATCCGTTTTCTCAAGATCTCTTCTTTCTCTTCTTCGGTTTTATCCGAACCCATGACATGATTCTTGAAGAATTCCAGATCCTTATACTGTCCCTGTCCCGGTGTATGATCCACAAAGGAAAGAAGCTGCATATCGTTGTTTCTGATATACTCTAACAGCTGGTCAAAGCCTTGCGTGTTCGTCACATCATACCGACAGTGAAAACGATGCCGAATGATATGATCTCCGCTATTATGCTTACGAATCAGCTGTACCAATTTATTATAGTTCTCCGGCGTACGAAGCAGTGCCTTCAGATCCTTTGAGGTTTTCGAACCGCCGTTCATGGTCAGGGAGTGATACATCGAGGTAATGCCCTGACAAACCAGTTGTTTTTCCTGTTCTCGTATTGCAATATCAAAATCGATCAGGCTCTGTGGTCTTGGCTGTGCCACTTTCTCAATATGGTCTGAATGTAGATCCATGAAGCCCGGAACCACATAGGCTCCCTGCGCATCGATCTTTTCTGCAAATGGATCCTGATCCCATCCGCCATTATCCTCGCGGATCTCGGCAATATGATTTCCATCAATAAGAAGTGATGCCTGTTCCAGTACCCGGTCCTTCTGTACGATGATCCCATTATAAATCCATGTTCTTGCCATAGTCTACTCCTCTTATCCCTTACAGTAATGAACTTACCAGTGTTTGTGTATACTCATGCAGCGGATCTTCCAGGATCTGGTCTGTTAAGCCCTCCTCCACTACTCGGCCGCCCAACATGACCATGGTACGATCCGACATCATGCGAATGACCGCCAGGTCATGGCTTACGATCATCATGGCAATCCCCAGTTCCTGCTGAATCGTCCGGATCAGATCCAGTACCTTCGCCTGTACACTCAAATCCAATCCGGTAGTCACCTCATCCAGGAACAGAATCGGCGGATTATTCGCAATGGCCTTGGAGATCTGTACACGCTGCTGCATACCGCCGGAGAACACCTTGGGCGCATCCTTCATTCTTTCTACCGGAATCTCCACATGCTGCAGAAGCCCCTGACACCGCTTCATCATCTGACCGGCATTGCGATTGCCCGCGGCAATCAGTTTCTCTGCAATATTCGCGCCGGAAGACAAATCCATCCGAAGACCCAGCATCGGATTCTGATATACCATCCCCATCAGATGATTTCTCAGATACCGCTGATTCTGGGTACTGCAATGCAGGATATTGTCCTTTCCCTCATGATATAATGTTAAGCGGACATCTCCCGCCGTTGCCGGCACATCAAAATATAGCGTTTTCAATAATGTACTTTTTCCTGATCCAGACTCGCCGACAATGCCCAGAATCTCGCCTGGATATAGATTAAAACTCACATCCCGCACTGCCCAGATGGTATGACAGAAGGGGCATCGTCCTTTTTCCAGTTCTGTATGCGTCATGCAATATGGGCATCCCTCTCCAAATCGTACAGTAATATTACGTCCTGTTAAAATGGGCATTTTTTTATTCATGCTTCTCTTCCCCCTGCTCCTCTTGCTGTCTGCGCCGTTTCTGACAGTACCCCGTATCCGAGCACTGATAGTAATGTTCGCCCTTCTCCGCATCATAGATCTCATCGAAGTATACGTTTTCCGCACCGCAAATCCGGCATTTTCTGCCAGACATATCTTCTCTGCGGAAGGGATAATCTTCGAAAGCCAGGGATTCCACATCCGTATAGGGGGGGACTGCATAGATCTTCTTCTCACGGCCCGCACCCAGAAGATACAGGCACTTCGCCTGATTCCTCTTGGGATTGTCATATCGCGGAATCGGGCTGGGACTCATGATATATCTATGATTCGCCATCACCGGATGGGCCGCACCGCGGAAAGGCGTTCCCTTTTTGAGAAGCTGCTCAAAGAGATTGACCCAGATGCCCGTGTACTCCGCATCTCCGTGGAGCTGTCTCGTCACTTCCTCATGAGGGGATACTCCTCTGAGTGGCTCCGGATTCGGAACCTGCAGTACCAGTACCTGATCTTCCCGCAGCGGTTCTTCGGGTATTCTATGCCGGGACTGAATGATATCTGCTTCTGCCGTATCCGTCGTCGTCTCTACACCGGTGGTGGCACAAATGAGCTTCTTGATGCTAACCGCATTCACACTGTCGTCGTTTCCCTGGTCTATGACCTTGAGTACATCCTTCGGCCCGATCAGCGACATGGTCAGCTGAATCCCGCCGGTACCCCAACCTCTTCCGATCGGCAGCTCTCGGGAACCAAACGGTACCTGATATCCAGGTATAGCCACCGCCTTTAGTACGGAACGTCGGATCTCCCGCTTCGAACCTTCATCTAAAAACGCGAAATTATAATCTGTGCTCTGCACCTCGCCTACTCTCTGGTTCATTTCCAATTCCCCTCCTTCTTTCTATGCCGCAGAGAATCCAGCTTCGACTGGAATGTCACATAATGCGGAAGCTTCAAGTGAGAGATGAACCCATTCATCTCCAGACAATCTCCATGCAAGAGGACAAACTCCATATCGCTGGTCGGGCTGTCAATATCCAGTGTCAAGGCATGATCCAGCACGGCCATGGCGATGGCCTTCGTATCATTCCGTCCAAAGACGCAGCCATACCCAACACCGATCCCGCTCTTATCCGGTCTCTCGCCCATCAGGCCCTCTACTTCCGTCACGCAGATGTCTCCCACATACCAGGATTCCTCTTCATCAAGCGGATAGACGACCTCAATCGACAGTTTGCCATACCGAAGCTCACCAATCGTCGGATGGGACATGCCAAATCCCCGAATATCACTGTACGCAAGTCCCGATACAAATCCGGTATCTGCCCTTGTCAAGGTTTGCAGAATCGCACTTCGAGGTGCCGGAAGCGGCAGCTTTTCCATCGTCACATCACAGGGTTCCGATGTATCCTCTTCCACATCCTCCAGCAATCCTTCGGCCCGCAGAAGATCCAACACACGGGGGGCGGTATCGGATAACGTCACATATTCATTCTGGGCATGAGACTGAACAAAAGAGTCCCTCCATGCTTCCAGTTCCTCTTCCTTTTCATTTTTCAGTGAAAAATCCAGCAGTCGATGTACATAATCATAGGTGGCCCCCAGCATCTGTCCTCCGGGAATATCCTTAAATGCGGAACTGATTCGTCTTCGAATATGCATATCTTCCCCGGATACTGTCTTCGAAACGTAGTTTCTCTGCAGAGTAGAACGATACGCACGCAGCAGAAAAACGGCTTCTTCTGGACTTCCCTCACACTGCTTCAACGCAAGCGCTGCATAATCCGGTGCATACAATCCGGCTTCCGACATGATTCTATCGATCAAAAGCGCCATTCGATCCCGTACTACCTGAATATCCAGCTCCTGACACCCTTTTGCACGATACTCTTTCAAGAGTTCAATCGAAGCCTCAATGGCCTCCTGTCCTCCGGTCACTGCAACGTATCCCATCTTAGCGTCCTCCTATTTTCGTGGTTCTAGGAATTCCGACCCATTCTCCCTTCGGGGTGACAAAAAACATATCCACACCGCAGGGAAATTCATACTGCATCGCATCTCTGACCTCCAGCCACATCCAGGCCTGCGTCGGAAGAAGAACCGTACGCGTTTCCTGAATGCCAGGCCCCTGCAATGTTCCCTCTTCTCCCTCTTGGAGCGATTCTATCTCAATAAAGAATGTACAGCTCTTATGAGGCTCTGGAAGTGTTCCTACTTTAGCATTCTGCAGCAATGCGGTACATTCTTCTCTGGACAACGCGTCTGATGTAATCAGTATGTAATCCGCTTCCTTCACTTCTGTTTCCTTCGCCAGTGTCTGTTCTCGTACTTCTTCTGCAAACCCGGCATCTCCATTGGTATAAAAACCACACCGGTTATCCAGGACGGTTAAAGCCGCTGCTAATAGCGCTGTATGTTCCCCTTCTATTTTATCGATCGATTCCTTTGTATTAAAAATCTGCCCCGGTCGCGCCAACGCATTCATGAGTGCTTTGAAAATCTTCTGACAATCAAACACCAGATGAAATTGCTGATCTGTAATCACGGTCTCTTCCCCCTTCTTTTAGTAATTCGTATCCAATGTCTCAAATTGTACTTTTGTCGCCTGATGCATACGGATCTCCTGCTGTTCCTTCTCCTCCAGCTCCTTCTCTAAAGCCTGGAGGCGCCTCAGCAATTCTTCTTTCTGTGGATATTCCATGTTGCAGGCGGCATCCAGTACCGCGCCATAAAACACCTTCTCCAGATCGTCCCCTGCCATCAGGGCAAATCCTCGGCTATGATTCATCTCCACCATGGCCTCACAAGCCAGGAGTTCTCCCAGATAAAATTCCGTTTTCGCAACGGTCTCTCTCATACGAATCATGACCATTGTCTTACTGGGCTTACGCAATACCTGTACCGGATACTTCTCAATCAGGGGTTCGGCTAATTCTTTGAGAATCGCCCCCTCTGTCTTTTCTAAAATACGAGACAATCTCTTCTTTTCCATTTCTTTCCTCCGCTTACTTTTTACGTTCTTTGAATACGGTAAATCCAATTTCCATAATGTAGGTGAATGCCAGCATGAGCAGGATCGCTACCATGGCCTGTCCGTAGGAATATCGTCCCATACAGTTGGAAACCACATATCCAATACCGCCGCCGCCAACCGTACCCAGGATGATAGAGGACTCGAAATTGCTTTCGAAATTGATGGACGTCCACGCCAAAAGACTCGTAAACGCAGACGGCAGAATCGCCCGGAAGAAAATCTTGATCTTACCAGCCCCCATTGCTTTTAAGGCTTCAATCGTATCATTCGAAACCTCTTCAAAGCATTGACACATGGATTTTGCAAAAAAGGCCATGCTGGAGATGCTCATACCAATGATGCCTGCCGTAGGGCCAAAACCTACGCATACCAGAATCAGCAGTACCCAAATCGTACTCGGAATCGCCCGCAAAAAGGTGAAGAATGCGGACAGAATCGGCGGGAGCCAACGAAACGGCGTGATATTTCTTGCCATGAAAACCGCCAGAAACATGCCCAGAATCAGACTGTAGATCGTCGCCAGGATAGATACGGCGATGGATTCAAACAGGGCGGAAAATGTGACATCAAACTGATAAAAGTCAATTTCACACAGGTTCGCGATAGCCGCCGGAATCTGTGAAATTCCTCCTGCAAGCTGGGCCCAATCGAGGTTCATCGTATACATCGCGCCACAACCTACAATCAAGAAGAGGATCAGAAAAATCTTGATTCCCCTGCTCTTGGCCGGATCCGCGGTTCGGATCTTTCCATCTCGATGAAGCAATACCGGCGAAGACTGTTTTTCTTCGGGCTCCGGTCCAAAGATATTTTGTCGATTTCCACCTACCACTATGCCTTCCATCAGGCCAGCACCTTCTTTCTCAGGAAATTTGTCAGCATATCTACCAGAATCACAATCGCGGCGATCAAAAGAATCGTACCCATGGCAGAATGATACCGAAACTGTTTAATATATCCCATCATCACCAGGCCGATACCGCCTCCGCCGACTGCACCAACCAGACTGGAAGATCGGATATTGATCTCCAAGCCATAGAGCATCCATGAAATCACACCGGAAAGACAAGCCGGAATCAGCGCTTGCGTGATAATAGCGAATCGCGTCGCTCCCACGGCATGCATGGCCTCCAGGCTTTCTCCGCCAATCTCATCCAGCGTCTCAATAAAGGCTCTTGTCATAAACCCCGTACTCTGAATCAATAACGCCAACATACCCACCACATTCCCGATCCCAAAGGCCATAATCAGGATAAAGATCCAGATCATATTGGGAATGTTTCGCTGAATGGAGGCAATCAAGCGAACCAGTTTTCTAAGAGGCTTCCATGGGCATGTGGCCTCAGCTCCTAAAACAGCCAGAATCATCGATAGGATGGCGGCCAGAAGAGTGGCTACAATGGCCATGCTGACTGTTTGCACCACACCCTCCACGATCATCTGAGGATCTGTCAGCCTGGGCGGCAGCAAATCTTGAAACAGGAAATCCCAGAAATTTTCCATATTGGCGAAAAGCTCAAATGGCTGGTATTCTGTCGAGATTGTCGACACCAGGAACAGAACAAAGATAATGAGTGCCGCAATATAGGTTCTTCTCTTTTCCTCCTGGGGTCTTACGGCAATTTTTTTCTCTGCCGCGTGCATTTATGACACCTTCCCTTTCTCTAATCCCACCGTCAGTTCCTGAATCGGCATTTCATAGATTTTCTCAATCATCGCCTCATCCAGTTTTTCCGGCACGTCGTCAAATACAACTTCTCCCTTATGAATGCCCACAATCCGATCCGCATAGGTTTTCGCCACATCCACCTGATGCAGATTAACGATGCAGGCTATTTCGCGTTCCTTCGTCATCTTCTGAATCTGATCCATGATGATCTTGGACGAGGCCGGATCCAACGAAGCAATCGGCTCATCACATAGGAGCAGCGCCGGATCCTGCATCAGCGCCCTGGCAATTCCTACACGCTGCTTCTGTCCTCCGGACAGGTCCCCGGCCCGCTTATAAATCATATCCTTGAGTCCAATCATATCCAGAAGTTCCAGTGCCTTTCTCTTATCCTCTTCGCTGTATTTCCCCAGTACCGCATCCATGGTTGACATGTATCCCAATCTTCCATGCAATACATTCTGAAATACAGACAAGCGATATACCAGATTAAAGGATTGAAAGATCATACCGATTCGACGGCGCAAGGCCTTCAGTTCCTTTTCACTCGTCAGTTTCGCGATATCTGCACCCTCAAACCAGATCGAACCATCCGTGGGATCAATCATGCGGTTGATACACCGCAGTACCGTGGACTTGCCGGCGCCGGAGGGGCCGATGATAACCACCAGCTCCCCCTTATTTACAGAGAAGGATACGTCTTCTACCGCTTTCGTCTCGCCATAATACTTTCTCAGATGCTCTATTCTTAAGATACTCTCCATAACATCCTCCGATCAGTCTGTCAGATTGTATTTCTGCTGCAGCTCACGGATGTAGTCATATTCACTGTCTTCGATTGCTACATAGTTCTTATTGGGAGCTCCAAAGTATTCCTCATCATCATAGTTCAGCAAGAACTCTGTCACTTTGTCTTTCAGCTCCTGCGGAAGATCCTTCTGAATTGCCAGGGGGCTTCCCGGAATCAGCGGAGACTGATGAATGACTTTGATCTCGTCTTCCGATACCAGACCTTCATCAATCTGATTCTGCAGCGTATTCGAAGATACCGCCGCAGCGTCTACATTCCCCTGTATGACAGCCTGCAGGGCACTCGGATGTGATCCCGCGAACGTTGCGGATTTGAAGAACATGCCATCCGCATGCAATTCGTCGAACGAAATCCGATTATCAATCGCATTCAGGATCTCGTTGCTGGGTACCACATTGCCAGAAGTAGAAGACGGATCCACAAACGCGAACGTTTTTCCTTCCAAATCCTCAATGCTTTCAATTCCGCTATCCGCTCTGGTAACGATATATGAATAATATCCTGTTGCTCCATCTGTCGCTGTGACACATATGCATTCGGCACCCGCTCGCTCTACGGCTGTCACATACGCAAAAGGTCCTAGGAGCGCTAATTGTGCCTGTCCTGTACGCATCGCCTCTACTGCCGCATTATAGTCAGTCGCGCGGTATGTTGTCACAGGAATCCCGATCGCTTCACTCATATGCTGCGCCATCTCATCTCGAAGCTGTACGTCTTTCTCCGAATCTTCCCCGGGGATCAGAACCATGACAAATTCCTCAAGCCCATACGGATTCTCTGCCGCGTTGCTCTCTGAACATCCTGCTAAAGATGCCACTGCCATTACACACATCAGAAGTACCGCTAACTTTTTTCTCATTTTCTTACTCCTTTGCTTTCTTGAAGTTTCTTGGTACGTATCTATTGAACCACGTCTCAATAAAGGTGCCATTTTTCACAAGTGAAATCAAAGTAAAATCCAGTCTCCGAATATTGACATCCGGATCGGGGATGATTACAATGTGTGAATGGAGGTGAAACCTATGAAATCCAATCCATCAGTCTCAGACTGGGAGCAAATTTTGGACATCATGATTCGAGAAATCCGTAAGCAAACCTACGGAAAGGATCAAAAAATACCTACAGAAAATGAGATGGCCGCTCGTTTTGGTGTGAACCGCAGTGAGATTCGCCGTGTATACAAACGTCTGAAAGAATTAGGTTATATCTATTCGATCCGTGGCTGCGGCAGTTTTTATTCCGGCAAACGCTTACGCGTTCCCCTATCCCTTGTCAGCGGTATAAGCTTCAGCCGTAAGATGGAAGAACTGGGCCTTCCTTATCGCACTGAAAATGTGGAAGCAAGAACCATTCAATATAACCCTAATATCTATGAAAACATAGGTGCCGGTCCTGAGGAGTCCATTTGGAAGATCTCGCTTCTTCGTTATGTAAATGAGGAACCCGTAGCCATACATACTCGTTATATGCGGGAATCCCTTTTTCCGTCATTACCGGAAAATGCAAGCGCGATTCAATCTTCCACACAATATATCCATGAACACGGGTATCCTGAAACCGCATCCACCGATGTGCAAATGGCCGTCACTAACATATCCAAACGTAAACGAGAACTTCTGAATATGCAGTATAGTCAAGAGGCTATCGTGCTAACAGGAAAAACCATTCGACCAGAAGACGGATTGATATTGGAGCTTTTCACCACGACCTATCGTTCCAACAGCTTCATCTTTACTCTATAAAAAATGGGCTGTCGCACTAATCATTTAGTGCGACAGCCCATTTTCCTATGTGTCGTCAGATTCCGGAGATCGCATCATTACACCCCCAAGTGATGATACTACGCGACACATAGTATCATCAAAACCTGCGGGGTTGAGCCTCGGCGGCCTCAGAACAACCCAAAGTGATGATACTACGCAACACATAGTATCATCAAAATCTGCGGGTTTGAGCCTCGGCGGCCCTGAAAATCGCCCCGAGTGAAGACATATAAAAAAGGAACTGCCGCATCAATGATTTTCTAATCATTGATGTGACAGCTCCTTTCACATGACTCCTCTGTGGAAATATTTGCATCGCGAACTGCTGACGGGAAATCCAGAACTTAGTTTGCCGTCATTCTACGCCCCCGTTCCCAACGAATCGTATCCTGGATGGTCTGCACCAAATCTCTGGGATGATACCCCAACTCCCGACTCGCCTTCTCATGGGAAAACTTATCATTACTATGAAGCGTATACAGCGAATATCTAGTATACAGCGGACGACGATGCCGTTTCTTCGCGATCCATCCCAGCAGGGGCGCTGCCGCCTTTGCCATCCAGATCGGCAATGTGGGTAATCTCCTGCCGCCGCCATATTCTCGTACCATGCCAAGTACCTCTCGAATCTCGTAGTGCCGGTTAGACAAAATATAGCATTCTCCTGTTCGCCCCTTCTCCGCTGCGGCAATACAACCTGCCGCCACATCCCGCACGTCCACCAGATCATACCCCCCTCGAACACAAGCCGGGAGCTTTCCGCGAATATAATCTGTGATCATCTGAACCAGATGATTTCCTGAACTGTCATATGGTCCAATAATACCAGAAGGATGCACTACCACCGCATCCAGGCCCTCTGAAACCGCATCCAGCACCAATTGCGTCGCCTCTGCTTTGGTCTTTGCATATCCGCCAACGACTTCTTCTGGAGAAAAATGATGTACTTCTCGCTGTACACTCCACCGCTTTTCCGGAATGGCATGCACAGAACTCACATATACCAATCGCTTCACACCATATTCCTGACAAAGCTTCACTATATTCCGTGTTCCTTCCACATTGACTGCATACATTTGGCTCGAAACCGTACCTGCAATGTCAATAATGCCGGCCGTATGAATCACGATGACCTCCGCATCCGAAAGGCCTTCAAACAAGGAGCTCAGCGTATCTGTGTCCCGCACATCTCCATGGAAGTAATGAATGTTCTCTCTCTCCTTACGGTGTTCTGTGGGAAGCAGAAGCCCCCGAATTTCCACTTCTGTTTTGCGCAATATTCGAATCAACGTATTTCCCAGATGTCCATTCGCACCTGTGATGATATAAACTCTTCTCATCTTATCCTCTCCTCCCACTTCTATTATACAAGGCTTTCTTTCGGCAGGCAATCATCAGAATCTGTACAGATGATCGGATAACCGACAAATCCTACACAGAATGTCTGATATCTCGGATTCTTTTCAAAAAGTTCATACATTTGACTCCTGTTTGCGTTATAATAAAACAAAAAGGAAGTGAAGCGAATGAAGTCGGACCACCGGGTACGCATGTCCCAACGCATGATTCGTCGTGCATTCTTAGACCTGCTGAAGAAGAAGCCAATCCAAAACATTACCGTAAAAGAAGTATGTGAAGAAGCCGGTATCCATCGCGGCACTTTCTACGCACATTATAAAGATCTGTATGATCTTTTGCACCAGATCGAAGCAGAGATGACCAAGAATCTGGAAAGTGCTTTGGGTCCTTTGCTTTCTTGCGAAACTACAGATCCGCTGCAGATCACTACCGCAGTATTTCAGTGTTTACAGGAAAATGCTGATCTCTGTTCTGCCATTTTGGGCAATCATGGAGAAGAGGAGTTCGTTCGCAAGCTTCTGGAGATTGGAAGGGAACACTGTGTTAAAGCCTATTCAAAGTATTACCAGAATGCCAGCCCCTTTGAAATCGAATACTTCTATGTTTTTGTCAGTTCCGGATGTATCGGTCTTCTGCGCAAGTGGGTCGGTGACGGTATGCTCCTGCCGGCTTCTACCATCGCGCAAATGGCGGAAGCCCTCATGCTGCATGGGATAACATGGTTAAACGCTTCGAATCAATGATCCGAAGCGTTTTTTGAATGCCCTTTATGATGCTTCAAATATCGAACAGCCTCTTTTCCGGAAAGAAATCCTACCCATACGCCGAAGAGCGTGAAAAAAATCGGCGCCTCTCCCACCAATGCCATAATCACCCAAACAAGTGCCAATCCCGTCACCACTAGAGCGACGATTCCCTGTATTCGGGATGGTTCTCTCTCTATCACAGATCCCATCTTCCTTCCGATTCTAACAATTCAATCGGTTCCCATTCTTTTAAGTCATACTGAAACATACGCAGAAAACGGTCAACCAAGCGGCCTTTTTGCTGCCAAAGCTCCTTGCCGGCAGCCGTTCTATACTCACAATTTCTAAACATTTTCGCGGTGAAGCGCTGCATTCGCTCTAACGCCTTATCGTAGTCCAGTTGTCTCTCAAAAGCAGAGTCCATCTCCGCCTCAGGCATTGCAGAGGCCATCGCATCCCATGCCAACGACATGGCTCCGCTTTCATCCTGATGATCCGCTTCCATCAAGAGCTGCAGCAGAATCGGCTGCTCGCCCTCCGTCAATTGTCGTTTATCTGCATGCGCCCGTATCAAGGCCGCCGTATCTTGGCAAAGCTCCTCTGGCAACCCTTCTCCGCGCATATATTCCAGTGCCATCGAAGCGCCAGCCTCTGCGTGCAGCAATCCATCCGTCGTTCTTCTGTATCCAATATCATGCAGCAGCGCCGCATAGGAAAGTACGCGTTTCCCATAAGGACTCAGCTCCCGTCTCCTGTCCTTTTGTCTTGCTTTTTCTTCTTTGAACAGCCTGCGAGCCTGATAGAAAACTCGAAACATATGCATATCCCGCCTGCGAAATGGATAGATGACTCCTCTACGATTCGGCGTGAGCTCATGCCCCTTCATCGTATGTGTCATATAGACGGCTGCCTTTTCATATTCTTCCGGCATCTTTTCCGTCAGAAAAAGTTCTTGTTGGTACGCATTCAGATAATCTCTCAAAAGAATCTGACGATCTTCCCAATAGCTCCGCGCCGAAGGACTGATCATCCAATTGCACTCCAAAAAATCCGGAGAGGATTTTAGGATTCGCTGATATGTTTTCTCAAATGACTGTTCTTCTTCCTGTGCCTCTGCCATACAATCAAAAACAACCGCCATGGGGCCGCATTCATCCAGGAGATCCGCTTCCATCAGGATCTGCAATTCCGGTGTAAGCTGAGAGGCTGCTTTCTCCGGCATCTTTAAATACTCCTTATGAGAATGCAGGCGGATCAGGTAACAGACTTTCTGCGTAAAGCTTTCTTCGTATCCCTCATTACGCAGATACTGCTCCGCAAATCCGGCGCCCCATTCTCCATGATCTTCCCCATCCCTGGCAGAATATCCGATATCATGCAGAATGGCGGCAGCCAGAAGCACCTCTGGATCTGCCGCTTGTCCATCTTCATTCCAAATACGCTGTGCCCACTGTGTCACACGCAGGCTATGGGTAATCCGGCTTCGAAACATGTATCGGCCCTTATATCCGTCCAATACCATCCTCATATATAATATCATCGCATCCCATTGTGGTCTGCTGATCATGATGCTCCGCCTCCTCCCATAGACATTCTGCTTTTACTGATGATTCATGGACCGGTTCCGACTGCCTTCCTTGAATGAATATTCCAAAAAAAAGCAAAATGATCGCAATAGGAATGACTAACAACACTTCTCCAATCACACTGAATACCCATCGAAAGCTCTTCTTGTTCCCCTGTTCGTTTTTTGCCTCCATCTTATGAATAAAGCCTCTCATAAACTTCTTGAGTATCCAACACATGGACTCCGCCATCCTTTAAGACGTCCGCCGCCTTTCGATTGTCCTCTGTCTTAAAGATAATCATCGCATGGCGCTCCTTCTTCGTACCAAATGCATACATGTATTCAATATTCAAGCCATGGAAAGCGAGCATATCGGCTGTCTGAAACAGTCCTCCCGGAGTATCATTCACATCAATTGCCAATACGTCCGTCGCTTTTACAATAAATCCTGCCTCCTGAAGAACCTCCTCTCCCTTGGCGGGATCAGACAAGATCAGACGAAGTACACCAAATTCCGTTGTATCTGCCACAGACAAACCATTTAAATCAATCTGCGCATCCGCCAAAGTTTTCAATACAGAGACTAAGCTTCCCGGCCGATTCTCCACAAATACCGATAACTGCTGTAATGACATTTTTATTCCTCCTGATCTTTGTATTCTTCATCCTCATCCGGCGCTTCCAGCGGTATAAAGACTTCAAAATTTTCCTCTTGGCCGTATTCTCGCGCCGCCTGAACGGCTTGCTCGTAAAACGTTTCCTGACTATTCACCGCGGGCTTTCCCCGTCCGTCCACTTTTACATAATTTCCGTCCCGGTCCATCAAACGCGCCTTTTGCGTGTCCATCAGCAAGGTCCTTAAAATCTCCCTCAAGCGGTCCATCAAGCGCGGCTCTTCAATCGGGAACAGCAGCTCCACACGCCGATCCAGATTTCTTGTCATCCAATCCGCACTGGATAAATAATATTCCTCATGTCCATCATTATAAAAATAGTAGATCCGGCTGTGCTCCAGAAGCCATCCTACAATACTCCGCACTCGAATATTTTCTGATATTCCCGGAATACCTGGACGAAGCGCACAGATTCCACGAACAATCAGATCGATTTTCACGCCCGCAGCAGAAGCCTCGTATAACGCCTCAATGATTCCGGGATCCAGAAGCGAATTCATTTTGGCTACGATTCGCGCTTCTCTCCCTGCTCTAGCATGGTTTGCCTCTCTCTCGATCAGACTGACAAACTGTTTCCGCAGTCCCAGGGGAGCCGCCGTAACCTTACGAAACGTCGGCGGATCTCCGTATCCGGTCAAAGAATTAAACAATGCAGACGCATCAGCTCCGAAAGGTTCCTTTGCCGTGAAATACCCAATGTCCGTATACAGTCTGGCTGTCACATCGTTATAATTTCCTGTGCTCATGTGCACATATCGCCGAATTCGATCCTCATCCCGACGTACCACGATCGTCACCTTACAATGGGTTTTCAGTCCCAGCAAACCATAGATAACATGGCAGCCCGCTTTTTCCAGTTTCTTCGCCCATTGTATGTTATTCTCCTCATCGAATCGTGCCTTCACCTCAACCAGCACCGTCACCTGTTTTCCATTTTCCGCTGCCTTCTCCAGCGCCTGTACAACCGGCGAGTTCCCGCTAACCCTATACAGTGTTTGCTTGATCGCCAGGACATTGGGATCCTCCGCCGCCTGCTGCATGAAGTTTACTACTGGCTGGAAAGATTCATAAGGATGATGCATCAGAATATCCCGCTCGCGGATTGCCGCAAACATGTCTTCCTTTCCTAAGAGATCCTGGGGCATCTGAGGGATCAGATCCGCTTTCATGAGATGGCCAAGCGGCATCAGTTTTCCTACCTTCGAAATAAAACTAATGTCCATCGGTCCGTCATGCAGATACAGGTCTTTCTCCTTGATTTCCAGTGCATCGATCAGATAGAAAATCAGCTTCTGATCCGCTTCGGCTGTCATTTCCAGTCGCATGGCCTCGCCTCTTCGGCGCTGTTTTAAGGACTGTTCCATTTCCTTTAAGAGATCATGTGCCTCTTCTTCTTGAAAATTAAAGTCTCCGCTGCGCGTGATTCGATAATATGTCCAGCTCTCGATCTTACACTCTGGAAACAACTTCGGCAAGAACAACGTGATGACGTCTTCCAGCAGTATATAATTTTCAGAGGGCAGATGCAGCAAACGTGGAAGTACGCTGGGAACCTGTACTGTTGCAAAGCGAGACTCCTCCTCGCGCGGCTCCTTCAGAAACAGTGCGATATTCAGGCTCTTATTGAGAATCAGCGGAAACGGCCTGGATGGATCCACGGCCATCGGCGTCAACACCGGATATACTTCTGTTTCAAAAAGTTCTTGCAGATACCGCCGATCCTCCTTCGTAAGTTCCCTCACCTCAACAATATGAAATCCTTCTTTTTTGAGCTGAGGAAGAAGAATACGATTATAGATGCTGTATATCTCCTTCATCATTGCATGGGCACGCTCCGAGATTTTCTTCATCTGCTGCTTCGGCGTCAGTCCCGCGGGATCTGGCTTATCATACCCATCCTGAATCTGATCCTTAATCGAAGCTACGCGTACCATGAAGAATTCATCCAGATTGGATAATGTGATCGATAAAAATTTCGCGCGCTCTAAGAGAGGATTTTTCGCATCTCGAGCCTCATCCAGTACCCTCTGGTTGAATTCCAGCCACGAGAGCTCTCTGCTGATATAATACTGGGGATCTTTGAAAGGACTATTTGCCATCATCTTAATTTCCTCGCTTTATGTTAAACTCTAACTGAAGTCCAAAAACATCCTGAATATACTCTGCGAACTGCCGAATCTTCCAGTTCTCCAGAGTAGCATCCTGCTGAACAATGGCGGAAATCACCAATCGGCCTCCATGAATACTCATCTTCACATTTTTCAGTTTCCTTCGATGACTATAATCCATGGCATTTGCCAGCCTTAGGATCCCAGTGAGTTTCGCTAATACAAGCCGATTTTTCCTGCCAAAGCCCATAAATTCCATATCCTGTCCAGAAATCTCTCCGCCCTCATGAAAACGAACCATGATGGCAATCATATCCTTTTCTTCGGTGCTGATGCCCGTGAACTCCGTCGCATGAATAATCATAGCCGAATGATCCGCATGTTCATTGAGGTTAAGAAACTTTCCGCTGTCATGCAGCAGCACCGCAATCTGTAACATCAGCCGATGCCTTGCGTTTAAGCCGTGTGCCTTGCTCAGCGCGTCAAATAACATCAAAGCGTATTCGTTGACCTGCTGCGCGTGCTTCATATCGCAGCGAAACATCTTGGCAATGGTCTTCGTATACGACAAAATATCTTCTAACGACTGCATGCGCTGCAGTTTATTTTCTTGTGTTGCCGCCAGCTCCCACAGCACACCATCCAATAGCCCCGAAAAAGAGAACGAAATCCATTTCGCATTCGTGATGCCGCAGAACGTATGAACGATCAGCATACTGGGAACCACCAACGCTGCCCGTTCCGGCTCCATCTCATAGGTCTCTCCGATCTCTCGCGAAGACATGGTCAAGACCTTCTGGTACATCTTCTCAAATTGATCCAAGGAGAGACGCGCAAACTCTGCTTCGCTTTTCTCTCCTGCACAGATCCGGTACAGTCTTTCTCCAATATCTCCGCTGATGAGATAATGCGTATAGGGCTGACGAACTCCTTTCTGTAAAATAAAATCCATATTGCTGATCATGAATTCTTCCATGACCTGCGAGAACCGCAGTGTCTGTTCTTCTATGGACGAGAGCATTTGCCGTATGCGCAGGGCTCCCATCTGTGTACTCTGACTGAAAGACAGTCCATCCTGGTCGTAGGCTGCAATCTGCGTGGTTCCAGAGCCAATATGCGTATACAATAATCCCTCTGCCGATCTTTTGCGAAAATCCGGCACCGTGGCAAAAGCCGCCTGACGCGTCAGATATCGTTCCTCAGAACGGGATAATACTTCCACGTTTAAACCAGTTCGTACCCGGATCTGCTCCAGAACGTAGTCCTGGTTCGAAGCTTCCCGCATCGCTGTCGTCGCCACCACACGCTTTGTCTTGACCTTATACTCCCGCATGATTCTCTTGAATCCGATAAGCACCTGACAAACCTCATCCACCATCTCCGGAGAAATCCGTCCTTGCGAAAAAGTATCTCGTCCAATTGCCAAAGAGCGGATCACGTTTTCTAAGACCTGAATATCGCCGTCTTCTGCGATCTGAATCACTTTCAACCGAATCGATGCGGATCCCACATCAATCGCCGCCATCGTCCTATACTTCTCCATCTGACTCTCCTCCCTGTTTTTCTAACCTTTCTCTTTCCCGCAATCGAGCAAAAAAAGACTTCATAAGCTGTCTGCTCTCCTCCTGTAATACACCTGTCACGACATCCGCTTGATGATTAAAACCGGGATGCTGCAAGAGATTCAATACAGACCCGGCACAGCCCGCCTTCGGATTCATGGCTCCGATCACAACCCTCGGAATCCGCGCCTGTATGATGGCTCCCGCGCACATGGGGCAGGGTTCCAGTGTTACATACAATGTCGTCTCTTCCAACCGCCAGTCACCCATGTATTGAGCCGCCTGATGTATGGCCTCTATTTCCGCATGACATAATGGATTTCCCATAGCGTTTCTCTTATTATACCCGGATCCGATGATCTGATCCTGATATACAATGATAGCACCGATTGGCGTATCCTCTGCCTGCGCCGCTTTTTCCGCCAGATCCAGGGCCATCCGCATATAGTATTCATCCATGTCCTGCATGATCCAGGCGCCTCCCATCTTCGAATCTTAAGTCATGTTTATTCTACCATATTTTATAATACTGCGCAACCGTCCTTTGTTGAAATCTATGTAAAATTCATCGAGGCGCCTGCATTCTGCGGCGCCTCTCCTACGATGTTTACTCTTGTTCTGCGCTGGACTTTCCGGGCAATTGTACCATAAATTCCGTATACGCATCTGAGCTTCTCACTTCTATCATTCCCCGGTGCAGCTCCACCAGCTGCTTCGCGATCGCCAATCCCAGACCTGCGCCTCCACTAGTAGTTCCTCTTGAAGTATCCACCCGGTAAAATTTTTCAAATAGTCGTTCCAATTTCTGCGGCGGAATTCGATCTCCCCGATTCCGCACAATGATCTGAATATAGTCGCCCTGACTCTGTGCCATCAGCTGAATGACTGTATTCTCGTAGCTGTAACTCACGGCATTGCGCAGCAGGTTATCAAAAACACGCGCCAGCTTATCCGCATCTCCTCTGAGCCGCAAGCCCGGCTGTATATTCGAATCCAGCTGCAGCCCCTTTGTAGAAAAGGCAGGATAAAATTCTTCCGTAATCTGATACAGCATCATGGTCAGGTCCACATCCGACCAGGACAGCTCAATAGACTGCAGATTAAACCGAGTAATTTCAAAAAACTCGTCGATCAGCTGCTCCAGGCGGTACGCCTTATTTAGTGCAATCCCTATGTATTTCTCTCTCAGCTTCTCCTCCTGTTCCGGCGCCTCGTCCAGTAAAGAAAGATACCCGATAATGGAAGTCAGCGGTGTCTTAAGATCATGTGCCAGATACACCACCAGGTCATTTTTCCTTTGTTCCGCCTCTTTCGCGATCTGTGCACTGCGAAAAATAGAATGCTGGATATCCTTTAACTGAACTTCTGTGCTTTTCAGAGATTCCGGATACTCCGAAATCTCTTTCTCTGGATGCATCAGCAGCTCTAAATCGCTATTGATCTGCTCTGCATACCTGGCACAGAACAGAATCCGCCGCATCGCGATCAGCATAATTCCTGCAAAATAGCAGGAAAGCGCTAATGTCTGCCATATACCGGATAACCAATCGTAGGCATCTTGCGGAAGATACTGATACAGTAATACGACAATACGCTCATGAAACATCCGACTGTAGGCCCAATATGCCAATACACACAGGGCGCTCCAGATCAGGCAATACAATAGGAATCTTCCGATCTGTCCCACCGCTAACCGTCTTTTTCTAATTCTTTTCAACCTTATATCCTACTCCCCATACGGTCTTGATCCAACGAGGTTTTCTGGCCGGCTCTCCCAGCTTCTCACGCAGCCTTCGAATATGTACCATGACTGTGTTATTACAATCCAGGTACTTCTCCTGCCATACCTGCTCAAAAATCTGCTCCGACGAAACCACCTGTCCTCTGTTCTCACACAAGAGCCATAGTATCTTAAACTCGATCGGCGTCAGCATGATCTGCTTTCCATATAAAAGGCATTCATGCGTCGATCGATTCATGACGAGTCCTCCCAGATCGATCTGATCCTTCTCTTCTTCTGCCAGCTGTGGATTACTATAACGCTGCACTCTTCTCAATTGCGCCTTCACTCGGGCCATCAACTCCAGAGGATTAAAAGGTTTCGTCACATAGTCATCTGCTCCCAACGATAAACCATTGATTTTGTCCGCATCTTCTCCTCTGGCGGTCAGCATGATGATCGGGAACGTATATTTTTCCCGGATCCGACAGCACAGATCGAAACCGCTCAGATCCGGCAGCATAATATCCAGTACTGCCAGATCCAATGTTTCCCCTTCTTTCTGGATCGCATCGAGGGCCTCTTTCCCACTGTAGCATTTCAGGACTCGATATCCTTCATTTGAAAAATATACTTCCAGCAGATCGGAGATCTCTTTTTCATCGTCCACCACCAAAATCTTCTCCTGCAAATTCGCTCCCCCTCTCTTAACGAAAATGCCGGTACTCATTGGTACCGGCCAGGAAAACCCTAAGGACGTATCACGAATCTTTCCGCCGCAATACGCCGTTTTTTGATTTATTTTGCCTTACTCTCTCCATAGCCGTAGCCGCCGCTGCCATATTTCCCGTATCCATACTTTCCATACCCATACTTTCCATATCCATAGCCGGTGCCGTAGCTGCCAAGCCCGCCTTCTATTCCATTGAATACTACGCCTACAATGGGTGTCCGGCTATAAGAAAGGGTATCCATCGCATTCAGAATCTGCGCCCCATTCGCGTCATCCTGATGCACAACATACGCTACTGCATCACACTGATCCGCTAAACGAACATTTTCGGAATCCTCACAGCTTCCTCCATCAATGATGATATAGTCTGCAATGCCCCGTAGACGCTGCAATACCTGCGGCAGTGTATCTGCATTAATGATCTTATACGGATCCGCTTCCGCCTTTTCTGATGCCAGAAGCGCTACGTTTTTCTTCGGAATCATGGTCAGGAGTCCGTTGAGCTTGTCCTGACAGATCGCATCTCCAAAACCGCCCTGCGTTTTGGTTCCTGTCATCTTGCATAGGGACGGATGTTTCCAGTCCGCATCAATCAAAACCACTCGCTTACGATCCATCTCAAAGGAATATGCCAGATTCATCGCTATCGTACTGGCACCCTCCCCTTTTACGGTACTGGTAATCATGATCGTCTGCACATCATCCATTCTCTGCAGCCGCAGGCGTAAAGAACGGATAGCCTCCAGAAAGCCAGCAGAAATCCTCCGATCATCAATGGACACCAGCTTGCTCTTATTAGAACTCTTCTTAAAATACACTTGCGGCAATACCGCCAAGCATTCCTGCCCCAGGATTTCCTGCACGTCCTCCTCTTTTCGGATCGTCTTACGAGTCATCGCATAGATAAACAGGATTCCACCACACACCAAAATGCCGGCTACGAATCCGATTCCTCCATTACGCAGATAAGAGGTGGCATTATAAGGCTCCTCTGGCACGGATGGTTCGGCTAAAAGATTCATCGTGGAATCTCCGATGACATAACGGGCCACCTGCGGGTAGTTCTCCATGACGGACATCAATACCTCATAGGACCATGCTCCGTCCTGCGACGTAACGGTCAATGAGAACATATTCGCATTCTCCACAGCTTCCGCGGTAATATCCGCCTGGATCTCGTCTACGCCAAGATCCTCTTTAATGATATCCTGCAAGAGGCTGCTTTCGATAATATAAGGGAACGTATTGGCCATCAAAGAAGCCGTCGATGAATTGTAATTATAGGTATAGTCATCGTAGTTTGCATTGGAACTGGGTGTGACTGTAAACGTAGCCTCCGCTCGATACATAGGAGTATAGAAGAACATGGTCAATGTCATCGAACCAATGGTACAGATCAAAACAATCAGAACAATAGGAAGCCAATATTTCTTGAATCCTCGCCACATGTCACTGAACAGTACGCCCAGATCGATGACAACCTCATCCTCCTGTATTTGGCTTTCATCATATTTACTCATTACAATATTCTCCTTGGGATTAAGCTTCTGCTGTCTGACTCTCTGCGTATCTGCGATATTCCCGGATGGATGTTCGCTCTGCAGATACCTTGCTGGCGTCATTATAGATACATCCTAATAGCTCCGAATGGCTTCTATGCAGGATATTGATCAGATCATTCAGATCCTTTGTGCGGATCACATCTTCTCGAATCACAAGAAGAGAGGCGTCCACATAGGCGGCTAATGTCTCCGCATCCGCTGTCAAAAGCATGGGGGCTGTATCAATGATGACATAGTCCAGCTCCTTTCGTGCCATAGAAAGCACGTCCATCATCGCCTTAGAATCTAGCATCTCCGGCGACTCCTGGTAAGCTTCCGTTCCCATCAGCAGATATAACTTCAGACGGCTATCATACGTCAGGACATCTTCCAGCGACAGCTTTCCCTGCAGGTACTCACCAAACTCCTTACCATTGAATTCCTTTTGCTTATCAAAGACCTTGACCACGGCCGGCTTACGAAGATCTGCATCCATCAGCAAGACGCTCTTGCCCTTCTGTGCCAAGGACAATGCGATATTCGCCGCCACCGTGGATTTTCCCTCATCTTCTCCGGCGCTGGTCACCATGAATACTTTATATCCCTTCTTGCGAGATACATATTCTATTTTCAGACGTATTCTTTGAAAACTTTGCCGAAAGCGGCTGCTGATCGTCACCTGATTTAAAAGCAGAGACGTCTTCCGCTTCTTCACTTGCTTCTTTTCATGCACTACCGTACCAAATAAATCAGTATCCAACTTTCTTCGAATATTCCGCTCACTCTTGATTGTGTCTCTAAACACCGAAAGCAAGACGATAATCCCGCCACAAACAACCACCATGCCCAGCATTCCCAGTACCATATTCCGTGCCAGGTTCTGTGGATTTGACGGTTCATTCGGCGCCTTAGGAACACTGATAACACTCATAACCGCATTCTCAAACAGATTATCTGACACCTCTGGATAAACCTGGATGATTGCCTGAATCCCCTCAAATGCCAATTGTGGCTCCTCCGCCGAGACATTGACAACAAATAGATTCGTAGAATCGATAATCTGAGTTTCGATAGTTCCTGGAAACTGCTCTTCTCCCATATAGGATGCTGCTTTCTGTTCCAATATATCGCTGTCCATCACATCCTGAAATATGGCGGCCAGACGAGTCTCATTGCTTAGTCCTGCATATACCGAGGTCGAATTTTTCATCTCCGCCACAAACGTAGCACTGCTGACATACGTAGGCTGATATAAAAGTACTGTGGCAGAGAAAGCGCCGAGCACTCCCACAATAGCAGACAAAATAAGGAGGCCTATGGACTTTTTCAGGTCTCTGAAAATACTGCTCCAATGAATTTCTAATTGTTCATCCTGACTCTGACTCATTCCGCCGTCTCCCCTCCTTCTACCACAACCACCAGCTCGGTAACGCCTCGATTTCCATTCTCATCTGTGATAGAATATACAACCGTATATACGCCCGGTTCATCCTCGAACACGTTATTTTCTATCGTCACATCTGACACAGACATTGGTGTGCCATCTGCCTGCGTCACGGAATCCAGATAAGCCCTAGGAGAAAAACTCTCTCCTTGATCCATGTAGACAATGTATTGGCTCAGGTCAATCCGTGGCGTCGTTCTCCCATCTCCCGTAACTCGAATATTGAGTGTAAGCTCGGATACATCGCCTTTGCTGTTGCTAACGCGCACCGTTAGGCTCTGAAGGCCTTCGGCAGCCGTCGAAATGCTGGACGCACTAAAACGAATATTGTCGCTAATGTCACCGTCGATAACATCCTCTGCATGAATAAAGTCCTTCAGCGATATACTCTCTCCGACATAAAATACGGTACTATGATTGAGCACAAACCTTGGAGACGTATAATCCAGATATTCTACCGTTCTTGTCTCTCTGGCAATATGCTGATTGGAATCATACACCACATAGGTTACATTAGATATCCCCGGACTGATGAAATTAGAGATTGACTCTACAAAAACCTGTTCTGTTAAATCCCCATCCTTTTCATCATATGCCGTCACACCTTCTAAGAGCTTTTCTTCTTCATCCCCTAGAGCCATCTGAATCGTGTCCGATTCAAACTGAATCTGCGGATAAGTGGAATCCGATTCCCGGAGCTCCTTAGCGACCGAAAAGCCGCATAGAAGCGCACATGCCACGAATAGCAGGATCATCGTATTTCTTAAAATCCTCATGATCTTCTCCCCATAACTCAAAATATTTCCAAAAAGTCTTTCTTGGATATTCTGGTAAACATATCACATTATAGCATATTCCGACTCTCCTGCCAAGCTAAATTGCAATTTATTCTGTTTTTTTTCGAAAAACAATCCACTTGCTGAAGATATAATTCATGATAATCACTAGAATATTACTAACAACTTTTACCGGCATTGCCGGAAAATGGATCCACCACTCTGTAAAGGCCACCAGAAACACTGTGTCAAATACACCGGAAAACAGGCGAGCAGAGACAAAAGTTCCAAGCTCCCACCACACCTTCTTTCCGTTCCATCCCTCGCTGCGGAACACAAAAAGTTTATTGGTTACAAACGCAAATAAGACGCCCGCAATCCAAGCAATCACATTCGATACGACGGTATCTATATGCATCCACTCATACAAGACATAGAACACAGCCAGGTTCAGAAGTGTCGTCAGCCCTCCGAATACCAGATACCAGAATGTTTCCTCATACCGATGGTACAGATCTGCCCATCTTTTCCATCCCGCCCTCATTCTGCATGTCTCCTCTTATACATGCTGCTGACCACCCAGTAGGCGGCCAACACCGCTGCTGCACCTATACTGATCATGATTCCTGTATGCAGCCCTGGTGTCTCGTAGTAAAACTGAATCACATTGTCTCCAGCCGACGCTTTCACCGCCATGAACCCAATCTGTACTTTCTCCACATCCACTGGTTCACCGTTCACGGTAGCCGTCCATCCTTCCTCGTAAGGGACACTGAAAAATACAAGATTGTCTTCCTCTAGGGTAATGTGTGCGGTAAAGCCTGTATTATCATAACTGAACGTATCCGCCGACTCTGCCGCGCGTTCATCACAATCTCTGTCATAGGCTTCTTCCGTATAACTAAACTGGCTGGTATCTGCCTCTTCTAAAAGATCTCCATATTTCTCTGCCTGTTCATCCGTCAGAATTAATGCCTTCAACATTAGCTCATCTCGCAGACTGACACTGATCTGATCCGCCGTGGACTGCAAGATATAGCTGTCATACGTAAATCCCATAGGAATATAGTTATCATTCTCCCAGACCGCAAAACCAGCCATATCATAACGATAGGTATATCCAGGCATCTTCGTGTCCGGATTCTCGGCATAACGATCTCCAAACACATCTGCCGTATAGTCGATTCTATCGCAGAAGTACTTCACAGAAAACAGAGATCTGGATGCGTAGTTACTGTAGTCCATCTTGGAATTGACATCACGGTTATCGCCGATATACTCGTAATAGTCCATAATGGATACCGGAACAATACTGTGGAACGCATGCATATCTGGTCCCTGCCAGAACATCCCCATATTGATAAAGGAGTCGTCGTTATCAATACGGAAAAACTGCTCTGTCTCTGGAAAATAGATCTTATCCTGCCCCTGTATCGCGTCTGGAATAATATATCCTTTCGTATCGAAAGACCTTGTTTTTCCGTATATGATATAATAGTTCCCATAAAGCATACCAAAAATACAAACCGCGATCAATAAATAATTGGCGAATAACTTAGGCCGTATTTTCTGATGAACCAGAATCCGATATAATGCATATAGCGATACAATGCAAGTCACTGACATGATGATAAACGGAATCGTAAACGTCTTATTGTAGATTCCCAGACTCAGGACTTCCGTCTCTTCTTCCTGCATTTCAATGGTAATATTGCCAGATTCGTCCTCCACTTCCACCGGCACTTCCGTCTGCACGGTTTCGATCTCCGGCGTCAGGAACATCGCCGCTATGACAATCAATGTGAAAACGGCCGTGATTTTCAGTCCTGAACGCAATTGTTCCGGACTTCCCTGATCCAACTGGATTACTGTGGCTGTGACTAACATGAGAACCAGCATGAAATACCACCTTGCATAATACGAATCATTCATCATGGTGAACATACTGTTAAGCCCTGGAATGAAGGCCATGATCACAAGCAGTACTATAAAGTTTTTTAACCAGTGTTTTCGCTGCTCTCTCACAAAAGCAATAACCCCGCACATGCTGAAAATCGGTATATACGCCTGTACAGACGTCCACCGCATATATGAATCGGTAATCATGATCGGCTGTGAAGGCAATTCCGGCGGGAAAAAGAACGTTAAAAGGATTACCCAAGGTTTTCGTTCATAATCATAAATCCAAAAATCATATCCTGTTAGAAATCCACTGGATCTAGGATTCTGAAGCATCACGATCAAGGAAGGCAGCACAAAGAAGGCACTGATCAGAAATCCCAGCACCGCCTCTACCGCTACCGCGATAAATCGCTTCCAATCCGTTTTATATCCTTTCATCCACACCTTCATGACATAGTATAGAACCATGAAGACGGCTTCTCCCGCAAAAAACACATAGTTGACCACGGCGCACAACGCTACAGACAACGCAAATACCCCCCGGGTATTATTCTCCACCAATTCATCCATGCCAATCAGCATCAACGGGAAGAATACCATCACATCCAGAAAATGATTGAAGAAGGTATTGTACATCGTATAGCCCGAGAACGCATATAAAAGCCCGCCCAAGACCGCAAACTCACCATGCTTCACATACCGGCGCAGCCAGGCTGTGGCTGTCATGGACATCGACGCATACTTCAGCATCAACAGCGGCCCCATCAAATACGGTACCCAATCATTGGGAAACGGCAGCGTCAGCCAAAAAAACGGACTGCCCAGCAGATAGAATGTATAGGATCCTATAAAATTGGCTCCCAGATCGGTATACCAGTTCCATCCCCAGTTTCCCTCTCGTACCGCCTGATGCGCCAACTTATAAAATGGCACCTGCTGAGAATTAAAATCTCCTAAGAACAAGAAATAGCCCTCATCCCAAATAATTGAGGGCAGAAACATCACAATCGCCGTTACCAGTGCGATACAGAAACTCTTTAATAATAAATGTCTGTCATCACAAATCCCAAACCAATCCATATTACCTGGCATCTTCTTTTTTCTTCTATGTCCGCCATTCTCCTTCTGGACGACTTCTCTGACCTGGCAAGAATCTGATTTGACAGACTCCTCCATCGCTGCAGACCTTGTCTCCTCCATTTCAAACTCTCCCCTTTTCTATATCTTTCCGTAAAATTATAGCATCGAGGCGAAAAGAAATCAAGAGATTCCATCATTCTCTGTTTTTGGACACAAAAAATTAAGAAATAGGAAAAAGAGTTCTCAGTTTTTTTTGAGAACTCTCTTTTTTGAAGGATCCTATTTTTGACGCGCATCCATCGGATACCTTCTTTTTGTTTTTTTATAGATCTTTTTCCTGCAATAATAACGAATTGCAAACACAGCTGCCAATACGATCCATGCTCCAATGATTGCCGTCCACATACAAATCCCCCTTTCTATCAGGCGATTTTCTCCCTGAACTTTTCAATACTGTGACACAAGTCCTGCGCGCCACATTTCTCACTTCCCATCAACGCGATCGCGTTTTCCTGGGCTATTTCTTTCTCCAAATGCAAAATCTCTGTCAAGAACGAAAACAGAATCGTATACTCCTCCTCGTATTGCCTGGCTGTTTCCTTGCCCAGCTCAGTCAATCGTGAATATCCCTTTTCGTCCTGTACAATCAGACCAAATCGTTTCAGCTTCTGAAACATATTATGTACACTCGGTTTGCTGACATGCAACACTTCCGCTACATCTGCCAATTTCACGCTCTGCACATCCTGCAGCCGATGCAGTACACGTATATATTTGATCTGAATGGCTGTCAACAGCATTTTCCACCTCCCGTTCCCAAGATGACAGAATACAGATTCTTTCGCATTCTGTCATCTTCATCTGCGCGATCAAACTCTGACCTTCACCGTCATCTTATTGTCCTGTTTAGCGGGACGCACTAACATGTATACAATCAGCGCGATCAGAACCAGGGCAACCAGCCCTCCAATCAAATTGCCATTTCCGGTAAAGAAGGAACCTACCTGGTAGATGATGAATGAAACCACATAAGCAAATACGCACTGATACCCGATGGCAAACCAAGTCCACTTTGCATTGTTCATCTCCCGCTTGATTGCGCCAATCGCCGCGAAACAGGGAGCGCACAGCAGATTGAAGACCAGGAAGGAATACGCGGACAACGGTGTAAAGACAGCCTGCATATTGTTCCAGACCTGCCAGCCATTCTCGGCCACTTCCTCAAAACCGCCAAACAGAACGCCGAATGTACCTACCACATTCTCCTTCGCAATCAGGCCGGTCACACAAGCCACGGCTTCCTGCCAGTGGCCCCAACCCAACGGAGCAAAGATCCAGGCAATCGCGTTGCCAATCGCAGCCAGAATACTTTCATCCATAGCCACTATACCGAAAGAGCCGTCGGAAGCCCAGCCAAAGTTCGAAGTAAACCAGACAAGGATCGTCGCCAGCAGGATCACGGTACCTGCTTTCTTAATAAAGGACCAACCGCGTTCCCACATAGAACGCAGGACATTCCCCACGGTGGGCCAATGGTAAGCCGGCAATTCCATAACAAAGGGGGCCGGATCTCCCGCAAACATCTTTGTCTTCTTCAGCATAATACCGGAGATTACAATCGCGGCAATGCCTACAAAATAGGCGCTGGGAGCCACCCACCACGCATTGCCGAACAACGCACCGGCAATCAGAGCAATGATAGGCAGTTTCGCTCCGCAGGGAATAAAGGTCGTCGTCATGATCGTCATCTTACGATCCCGGTCATTCTCGATAGTACGAGAAGCCATGATACCCGGCACACCACAGCCCGTGCCAATCAGCATCGGAATAAAACTCTTGCCTGATAATCCAAATTTGCGGAAAATACGGTCCATGACGAAAGCAATACGCGCCATATATCCGCAGCTCTCCAGAAAAGCTAGGAACAGGAAGAGCACCAGCATCTGCGGTACGAAGCCAAGGACAGCGCCCACACCTGCAATGATACCGTCGACAATCAGTCCGTGGAGCCAGTCTGCGCATCCGACCGCATCCAGGCCATCTGCCACAAGATTCGGGATACTCGGTACAAAAATGCCATAATCAGCGGGATCGGGTTCCTCTATCGCTGCGGCCTCCATATAGGCTGTATAATCGACTTCAAATTCTTCTTCAATATTTCCTTCATCGTCATACAGCGTCGCTGTCGTCGTCAGGTCTGTAGCCGTCGTCGGATCGATTCCCTGATCTTCCGCCGCCGCTTCAAACGCTTCCACGGTTGCTCCGGGAATCACATATTCTTCCGTCGCCGCCTCATAGTCCGCTGAACCAATTCCTAGTAAATGCCATCCGTCCCCAAATACGCCATCATTCACCCAGTCCGTCGCATAGGTACCGACCGTTGTAATCGAGACATAATACACGATGATCATGACAATCGCAAAGATCGGCAATGCCAGAATTCGGTTCGTCACCACTCTATCAATCTTATCCGAGATCGACATCTGTCCCGCGTTTTTCTTCTTATAACACCCCTTGATGATGGATGCGATATATACGTACCTCTCATTCGTGATGATACTCTCCGCATCATCATCCAGCTCCTTCTCGGCAGCCTGAATATCCGCTTCTATATGCTGCCTCACAGATTCAGAGAGAGAAAGCTGCGCCATGACCTTCTCATCGCGTTCAAAAATCTTGATCGCATACCAGCGTTGCTGTTCCTGCGGCAGATTATGAACAGCCGCCTCTTCAATATGGGCAATGGCATGTTCTACCGGGCCGCTAAAGGAATGCTGCGGAATGGTTTTCGTCCCGTTTGCAGCGCCAATCGCGGCCTCTGCCGCTTCCATGACTCCGTCTCCCTTTAGCGCCGAAATCTCCACCACCTTGCATCCCAGTTGACGAGACAGCTCACGCGTCCCGATCTTATCTCCATTCTTGCGCACCACATCCATCATATTGACCGCGACAACAACCGGAATCCCCAATTCTACCAGTTGTGTCGTCAAATACAGATTCCGCTCCAAATTCGTGCCGTCAATGATGTTCAGAATCACGTCCGGTCTTTCTGTCACCAGATAATTTCTGGCTACCACTTCTTCCAAGGTGTAGGGAGAAAGCGAGTAAATACCCGGCAGATCCGTAATCGTTACATCACTGTGTTTCTTGAGTTTTCCTTCTTTCTTCTCCACCGTAACTCCTGGCCAGTTCCCCACAAATTGATTGGAACCTGTCAAGGCGTTAAACAATGTCGTCTTACCACTGTTGGGATTACCCGCCAATGCGATTCGAATACCCATGTTCTTCATCCTTTCCCACTCATTATAATTAGTTTTGACTAACTTTCATGTAAACGAAAATCACTGTACCTCGATCATCTCAGCATCTGCCTTGCGCAAAGACAGTTCATAACCGCGAACCGTCACTTCGATCGGATCTCCCAAAGGGGCTACCTTGCGTACATAGATATCCACACCCTTGGGAATTCCCATATCCATAATACGACGTTTGACAGCGCCTTCTCCGTGAAGCTTCACAACTCTGACCGTTTCGCCGATCCTCGCCTGCTTCAAAGTCTTCATCCCGCAACCTCCTTTTCCCTGTTTCTGATATCATAAAGCAGTCGTTCGTAAGCTTTGTTCTTTACAACGTGTACCGCTTCATGTCCTGTCTGTTAAATCATGATCTTATTTGCCATCTCACGGCTGATCGCTACCCGTGATTCCTTCACATTGACAATCAGATTCCCTCCAATCGTAGAAATCACCGTAACATTTCCGCCCGTGACAAATCCCAGATTCTCGAGGTGCGCTCTGACCTCCGGATTTCCGCCAATTTTACGGATTATGTTTGCTTCACCAACACTGGCCATCGTTAATGGCATCATACTCATCCCTCTCTCGGTAAGATTGACAAATCTCATGTTTTAGGTTAGAATCCTCTAACCTCCTATATGTTAGCACTCGCTAACCCATTTGTCAAGCATAAATTTAAAAACTTTTAACAAATCCTACGAGACCACTGTCAGCTGTCGGATACTTCGTCCTTCCCTCCACAGCCTTCCATATATCCTCCGGCATTTCGCATATCGAGCAAACGTCCTTCTAGCCTCATATTCATCGCAGTAAACCTTCCAGCATCCTGAACATTTGCAGTTTCTTCCGCAATTTTGAATGAATCCTTCCACATCTCCCGGAGGATATCCCAGGAACAAGCCAATTTCATGCGGAAAATCCCGTTGGAGAGATAAGCGATTTGCCAGGCCCTCTAATACCTCCTGAACACCATTCGTCTTATATCCATATTGACACAGTATTCGGCGTACTCTGCTTTGTTTTAGATCCTCTTCCAGCATCTTCTTTCGATATACATAAACTAGCGCGCGATTTCCCTCTTGCCTTAAAACCAGGATCTCCACGCCCTTCCCAGAAAGTTCTTCATTATAACGTAAAATCTGGTGTTCCATCTCCTCTCCCCATGGCAGACTCATCAGACTCGCGGTTTTCAATGACGCCAATGTTGGAGCACAGTGTTCAATAAGATACTTCTCTAACACCATCCACTCCTCCATCCTGAATTCGTCCCAACAGCTGATGCAGCGCGCAGGCGCTGCTGGTATGCACACGTGCAATCGGGATCCGATTGCGTTTCGCCTCCTGCGAAGCACTGATCACCATTTTATGGGCCACCGTATTGGTGAATAAAATCAGCAAATCCGGACATCCCATCTTCCGTTTCAGTGTTCCATTTTCTTTTGTGAACACCTTCGCTCTATGTCCATAGCTTCGACAAATCGACTCATACTGACATGCCATTCGTTCATTTCCGCCTACTATGACGACACACATTCTCGAATCCCTTCCTTCTTCCTTTTTGGTTAGTTATAACTAACTATCTATGTTATATCATAGCCAACCTTTGCTGTCAAGGGGCAATTTAAAAAAGCAAGCCAACTTTTCAAAAATAAAAAGATGGACCTGCTTTTCTCGCTTCTCTATTCTTCGGGAAGTAAATGCCGCATACTGCGAAGCCCCAATATCAACGTAGTCAGATTGTGGAAAAAAGCTGATGTGGTAGGTTGTATAGTCCCCGCAACCCCCAGTAGGATCAGACCCCCGTTGACTCCCAGTATGGAATGATAATTCTGCTGAATCCGCTTCATCATCGCATGGCTCAGTCTCCGCAGATTCACCAGCTCCATTAAGCATTCTCCACTGATCGTGATATCGGCGATTTCACGGGCGATCTCTGCACCTTCTTGCATGGCGATTCCCACATTCGCCTCTGATAACGCCGGAGAATCGTTAATTCCATCCCCTACCATTACGACAGTCTGTCCATGCTCCCGCTCCTTTTGAATATAGGCTGCTTTATCTTCCGGCAGCACTTCTGCGTAGTATGTATCGACACCGACTTCTTCTGCAATGGCTTTTGCCGTACGCTCACTATCCCCTGTCATCATGACGATCTTCTGAAATCCTTCTTTTCGCAGTGCCCTAATGACATCGGACGCTTCCTTTCGCAGCGGATCTTCTATACATATCACCGCTGCCAACTCGAAATCCATCGCCATGTACAAATGAGAGTATTGTGTGGGAAGCATCTCAAATCGCTCCTGATCTTCCGGACGAATCCTGCATTTTTCATCGTCGAAGACAAAATGATGGCTTCCAATAATAACCCGGTGTTCTCCCACATGAGATACGATACCATGCGCTACGATATACTCCACCTTAGAATGCATCTCTTCATGTTCCAGATGACGTTTTTTTGCCTCACGGACCACTGCTTTCGCCATAGAATGTGGAAAATGTTCTTCCAGACAGGCTGCCATTCGCAACATTTCCTCAGGATTCTGATTCCCAAAAGCAATCACAGAATGTACCGTGGGTCTCGCTTTCGTTAGTGTACCGGTCTTATCCAACACCAACGTGGTAGCCGAGGACATCGCCTCCAAATATTTGCCTCCCTTTACTGTGATTTTATGTTGGTTGGCCTCCCGGATCGCCGATAATACCGTGATTGGCATTGCTAGTTTTAACGCACATGAGAAATCCACCATCAGCACAGCTAGCGCACGGGTGATATTTCGAGTCAAGAACCATGCAATTCCGGTCCCCAGAAAGGTATACGGCACCAGCCGATCCGCTAAATGTTCCGCCTGGCTCTCTACCGCAGACTTCAGCTTTTCGGAATCCTCAATCATTTGTATGATTTTTTCCATCCTCGTGGAGCCCGCTACTTCTTTTACCTGAAATGTGATCTCACCCTCTTCTACCACCGTACCGGCATATACATAACTCCCTGTCATCTTCTTGACGGGCAGACTCTCTCCCGTCATGGAAGCCTGATTGATCATGGCCTCTCCGGCCGTCACAATCCCGTCGAAAGGTATGACTCCGCTCATATGGATCATTACCTCATCCCCCACCGCAATCTCTTTCACCGAAACGAGATTTTCTGCGTCGCCTTCCTTACGCCATACCTTTTCCGCCTTCAGAGAAAGACTCCGCGCCAAGTCTTCCACAGATTTTTTATGTGTCCATTCCTCCAGAATCTCACCAATCCCCAACAGAAACATCACCGAACTGGCGGTATTAAAATCTCGCCGACATAGTGAAACTCCGATGGCCATGGCATCTAACACAGGCACTTCCACATGTCTTCTTCTCAGGCACTGCAAGCCTTTTCTCACATAGGGAATTGCTCTCAGAAGCGTGTATCCATGTCGAACCGGTGCGGGTAAAAAGCGGCGCAAGCAGCGCAGAAAGCACTTTTCCAAAAGTTTCTCCCGATATTCCGCATTTAGCTGTCTTGTAGAGCTTTCTAAATATTCCTGCGGCGGCTCCACATGATCGTACTGAAACTGCCTTAGCACCTGTATCAGCTCTGCCCTTTTTTCTGGTTCAAATTCAATGACCGCATCCGCAGTCAGTTCATATACTTTGATTGTATGCGTATATGCCAAACTTTCCAGAAAATAAAGCAGCGTATCCGCCTGACGGTATGTCATCTTTGGCTGTGCCATATGCACACGGATACGCCCCTTCATTTCATGACGAATAACAAATCTCACTCTGTAACCTCTCCTGTTTCGTCCTCCGCAACCTCCGCCGCTTCCTCCGCTTCGGATCTGGCCTCGTTGATCGCTTCTGCTTCCGCCAGAATATCTTCCATGTTTTCCTGCACGATGGTACTTGTTTTCATCAGATAATCCTTAGCCCTGAGAACCGCTGCTGTACAATGTACATAAGCTTTCTTCGCATCCTTACTGGATAACAGCTTAATCCCTGCCGTACCAAACAAGACCCCGCCCAAAAAGAGCCCTGCCTTCTTCACACACGAACTGTTAATCATCCTTCATTCCTCCCTATCATTTGTGTTTGTAGCCTGTGTAAAAAAGCATAATAAAACATACCACTGCGGCCACCGCCCAGAATCGATGCTGCTTCAATTCTCATCCCTCCTTCGTGGAATTTGGTTTGTCAACCGTTATAGTTAGTTAACGCAAACCTCACGTTTTTATTATAGCAGACTTGGGACAGCGTTGTCAATGTATTTTCTGTTTCATCCCAGTGCCACATCCAGTATCATCATCACCATGAAACCCGCCATCACCCCCAAAGTTCCCGTATGAGAATGTTCCCCCAGGTGTGCTTCCGGTATTAGCTCTTCCACCACCACAAACATCATGGCGCCCGCGGCAAAGGATAATAACCAGGGCATTAACGGTTGAATCCCACTTGCAACCATAACGACGAGAATTCCGAAAATCGGTTCTACTATCCCCGAAAGGCTGCCATACAGAAAAGCGCGGCTGCGGGAAGCCCCTTCTTGCCGCAATGGCAGGGAGATTGCGGCACCCTCGGGAAAATTCTGAATTCCAATGCCCAATGCCAAAGCAAATGCCGCCGAAAGCGTTGCCAACTCTCCACTATGCTGTGCCGCTAGCGCGAATGAAAGTCCTACCGCCATTCCTTCTGGAATATTATGGAGCGTCACTGCAAAGATCAGGAGGGTGGATCTTCTCCAGGAAGCGTGTAGCCCCTCGGGCTGCTTGGCTCCTATATGAAGATGCGGCAGCAATCCATCCAGTCCCATCAGAAACAATACTCCCAGCGCAAAACCGCCCGCAGCCGGAACCCATCCAATTCTTCCTGCCTCCGTCGCCTCCTCGATCGCCGGAATTAGAAGACTCCAGACGGATGCCGCGATCATGACCCCCGCTGCGAATCCCAGAAAGATCCGCTGTGCCGAAGGATTGACTTTCTTCTTAAAAAAGAACACCATGGCCGAACCCAGGCTTGTCATCAAAAATGTGAACCCAGTTCCCACTGCCGCCCAAAGGATTGGTTGCATCTATATTTTCTCCTTCTATACTTTTTTATGAATATTTTCTAAAAGCCCCCATACCTGGATATACCTCTCTCATAGTATATACTTTATTGAAACTCCTATTCATGCCTGTCTTTAAGTTAGTTTCTACTAACTTTTTTCATTATATTCTCGTGTTTTGATTTTGTCAAGCTTTTTCTTTTGATGAAAATACGCCGCATGATATGTTTTCACATCCTGCGGCATATAGTATTCCATTCCATATTCTTTTTTAATTCCGCAGCCGAAACGTCTTTGGCGCAAACCGATAGATCAAAACACAAGCCACCGCAAAATATAGAAAACAAAAGACAATGCATAAGATCCCGAAGGTTACAATCGGCATTCTCACCTGCATCATGCAAAAACAGACCAGATAGGTGGCGGACATCACGATTTGATATGTGGCACTTTTGATTTCCGTCCCCGCGTTATACGGCTGCAAGAGATAGTAGATCGTCAGATAGTGAACGGAGAAAAAAATACTCATACAGATGATCGACGTGGCCAAAATCCCGTAATTCATCGGATTGTCTGTTCCTCCGGAAGCATACAAAAGCAGGGCTAAGCCTATCCCCAGGATCACGCCCGGCAACAGATTGATCTTGATGATCTCCCGCAGTCGAATCCGAAAGAGTTTGAGAATCATCGATGGTTGTTTATAAAAAGAATAAGTCAACAGACTATGATCACAATTCATGAAAAGCGCACGAGTAAATCCCGTTCCCCGATTGATCGCATACATGATAAAGACAAAGTATGGCAAAAATACGAGCAACAACTCATTCACCTCTTTTTTCGTCTGCGGCAACAGATAAAACATCAGAAGACAGGCCAGAATCAGAACCGCACAAATCGCCGAAAGCCTCTTCGATGACTTCCAGAGAATCTTCTGATGCCGTCTGATAAATAGATCATTTAAATACTCAAATCCCTTTTTCTGACTGGTGATCGTCGTATCCGACGAGATCAGTCTCTCGCTCTGCTGACGCTGGATGTCCCCCACCTGTACAGGATTTTTCCAATTCTTCAGTAGCTGCCGATCCATCTCTTCATAATAGGCAAACGTGATGATCTTGTGCAGACTCCAAAGACCAAAGGGAAGGATCCCGACAAACAGCGCAGCCACCACCGGAAGCGGCAGCACCAGTCCAAAAGCCGGCGGCAGATAGGCTGCTGCCAACAGCAGTCCTGTCACGATCCAGACAAACTTTCCCAATTGATTTTCGCCAGACGCCTCTCCTGTCTTTTCAAAATCCCGCAGTGTAAACCGCGCCAATAGCATTTTCAAGGAAGCAATCGAAAAGGGACAGAGCAAAGAGATCCATAGCGGTACCCCCTGCTGGCATCCGAAATAGATCGCAAAGGGCAAAAAGCCGACCAACAGCTTCACCATGCTGTATCCATAATCCCATAAAGAAAACTCTCTGGCATTCATCCGCAGCAAAATGATACTATAGTATTTATCCTGTGTCGGATTGAATAGGTATGTATTCATATAGGAGCCAATCACCGTCAGAAACAGAAAAATATGCAGAAACAGCGCATCCTGCGGTACTCCCTCATACATCGCGCTGACACCAACAATCATAAAAGCCAGATAAATCAGCTTGCCCAAGAATATGGAAAGAATCTCCCAGATGGCTGCGATGATGTTCGCAAAGATCTTAAATCCCCATATCGAATACAGAGTGCTGGGCAAGACCTTCTTGATCAGAGGAATCTGCTTCACAGAATACAGAATGCTATTGACCCGGTACGTATTCTTTAGTGAAAATGAGATCTGCAGTGTCTTATTCATGATCTTCCTCCCGCAGCGCCGCGATGATCTTCTCCTTGAACTCCTGACTGTCCAGATTCGCCGGATCCACGACTTCCAGGATTCCATGATTCAGCAGCACAATCACATCGCATAAGTCCAGTGCCAGATCCAGGATATGTGTAGAAAAGATCGTGATCCTGTCTTCCTTTAATCCGCGCAGCAGTTCTTTCATCTCCTCGGAAACCACCACATCCAATGATGTCAATGGTTCGTCCAAAAGAAGAATCTGCGGTTTCGCGATGATATTGATCAGCATCTGCATCTTGTTCTTCATCCCATGGGAGTAGTCCTTCATCAGCTTATCCCGGTCCTCTGGATCGATGCGGATATAATCAAAATACTCGTCCAGGGGCCTTGGATTCAGAATGCTTTTCTCATTGATCTCCACGAAAAATTTCAGAAATTCCCGACCTGTCAAAAATTCCGGTACAGTCGGTGTCGACAGCACATATCCGATGTCCTCTGCCTTAACTTCCCGCTGCTCATTTCCTTCTTCCAGGTAAAAATGTCCGCCGTCCGCCTTCAGATCTCGATTGATACAATTGAAAAACGTGGTTTTCCCTGCCCCGTTGCGCCCCAGAAGGCCATAGATCTTTCCGCTCTCAAACGTAAAGTTGATATCCTTCAGTACCGTCTTCTTCTCAAAGCTCTTAGATAAATGTTCTATCACAAAACACATGACAAATCCCCTCCCTTATAGTCCTTCGACAAACAATTGATTCGCGGCTTCTCGGGTTACCCATACGGCCACTGTGCCGCCATTGACCTGAAAAAGCCCGTACCCTTCCTCGTCAATCCGCACACATCCCTGTGTTTTTCTTGTGCTGTCCACAAAATAACGGCCGCTCATTCTTTTTCCTACATACATCCGTTTACTTCCTCCGGCCCCATCGGAAAAAATAACCGCGAGACCAGACTCAGGCCGCTGTGGATCTCCCTCCCGGGTAAACCCGACCACATTGGCATCATCAAAATAATCATGCCTTTCCCCATAGGCTATAAGCTCTCTTATATGTAACAAAAGAGGCAGTTCCGGGACGGGTGCGATTCCATCATGTGGAATTCCAAATAGATCTCCCCAAAAAACACAGGGCACACCCACACCCCGCAATAGGATCAGAGCATAGGCCATCGACTTAAACCAGCCGTCCACCCAGGAGGAAAGCGCCTGCCCCGGCTGCGTATCGTGATTGTCCACAAACAATACGGCATGCTCTTCATCCCGCTCTGCCAGCGTACCGGTCAGCAGTTGATCCATGGGATACTGACCACCGCTTCTGGAAGCTTGATGCAGACGGAAATGCAGGGGGACATCAAAAAGAGACATACAGCCTCCTCCTCCCTGAATATAGTCTGTCAGCTTTGTCACATCCTGGCTCCAATATTCTCCCACCGCAAAAAGGTCCTGACCACTCTCCCGGCGAAGCGTGGTCAGCCAATCGGTATAGAAATCTCGATTGATATGCTTCACCGCATCCAGTCGAAAACCATCCATTCCCACGGTACGGAGATACCACCGTCCCCAATTCTTCAATTCTTCTACGACAATCGGATTGGATAGATCCAAATCCGCCCCCATGAGATAATCGTAATTCATATTTTCCGTATCCACACCACTGTCCCAGTTCTTCCCCTCAAAAAGGTAGATCGCATTCTTTTTCTTCCGCTGATCCCAATCTGTTCCATCAAAACAAGTCCAGTCCCAGACAAAATCCGAATACTTTCCCTTTCTGCCTGGAAATGTGAACTTCGTCCAAGCCGTAATGGTTTCCTCCGAGCCTATGGTCTGATACCGATTATTTCCCGCATCCTGTACTGCCCTGACCGTTTCTGTTTCATCCGCTCCCATTCTATGATTCAATACAATATCTGCAAGTACCGAGAGTCCCTCCTGCCGCAGCGCCTTCACCGCCTGAAGATACTCGTCACGCGTCCCATATTTGGTCGCGACCGATCCCTTCTGATCAAATTCACCCAGATCATAGGTATCATATACGCCATACCCAACATCCTGATTACCAGCAGCCCCTTTATAAGCAGGTGGAAGCCAAACCGATGTGATTCCCAGTTTTCTGAGCATCGGTGCCTGTTTAGACAGCCTGCGCCATAAACACTGATTCGCAGGCAGATACCATTCAAAACATTGCAGCATCGTCTGTTGCCCCATCTTCCTTCTCCTTCCTCCCCTGCTTTCTGGGGAATGAGATGAGTATATCATCTCTTCGTATCATCGTCAATTGTTTCGGGAGGTGTACAATTCTTAATTATATTCTGGTATTTCTTCCGCAGACTGTCAACACGCCGCTGTTGTTGTCTGCTCAAGCCAAATCCCATAGAACGGCACATGTGATCGTTCGTCAAAATGCAATAGCACATTCTTTTCCAGCTGGGTATGTCTCTCGTCGAAGAAACATCATCCGTGTCATCCGGAATTTTTCCCTCAAAAATAATCCTGGATTTGGGGTATTTGGTATAATTCGAAATGCCATTCCTTCGAATACGATACCCTTTCTCCTCGAGTTCTCGGATCGTTTTCTCGGATAATCCCCCACCTACTTTGTGCCAAAATCGAATGGAGGTTTTAAACTTCTCCATATACTGCCTGCGTAGCTTCGGCGGCAAAGTCTCCAACAAAAAATAGGTATAGGAACGCCATGTATGTCCTGGCGGCAGTCGGAGTGTTCGGTACCCTGTCGCTTTATTTTTCGTATAAAGGGCTGTGAAGTTCGCTCCCTGTACTCGCCCCACCAGCTTGGCCCATGTCTTAGGTTCTATCACACGATACAGGTTCAGACTTTCTGCCGCATACTCGTTAAAGGGCGAGGCAACACGCATTTGATGAGGTTTTAATCCGGCTTTATAATACATATCGTATATTTTATTATACGAAAAGTGATACTGTGCAATCGCCTTCCATACATCATTCAGGTTCCAGTCATACATGGGCATGCCCACCCATACATCTTTGAACCCTTTCGTAATCCAACAAGTTTCCTTGTATCCTTTCCGATTCTTCATAATCCCCTGATACCGGTTGGCGGATTCACTCGCTCGGATTCCCAAGAGACAGATCGTCTTGCCGCCGCCATGGCTCAGATGATACCACCGGTTAAACTGCTTCGCCAGGTCTTCCTGATGCATCTTATAGCGATACAACCAAAACGGATTATTTCCCAGATGGATCACGTAGGGCTTCTGCGGCATGGGACGTACCCAAAGCTCCTCCTTCTGATCATCCCACGGATACCAGAACATTTCGTACTGACTCACGGCCGTTCGCACGGCCATCGGCAGACATACCCAATAGGGTTCGATCTGATCCAGGTATCGTTCAAAAGTCTCCTCCACATATCGGGTCGTATATGAATACTGTGCCTCGAAGTCCTGATGAAAAACCCCGATCTTCTTGGAGATTCCATGTGTTTTCCGATATTCCATCAGAAGATCCAGCAGTAGACCGCAGTCCTTCCCTCCACTGAAAGAAACCAGAATATGAGTGAATTCCTGAAAAACAAAATCGAAGCGTTTTTGCAACGCTTCGTATACATTCATATCCAGATACTTCTTATCCATCACTTTCCCTCCCTATGCTATTCCTCACATATAGTCTCTGTATTTTGAACACAAGTATACATAGGACCGACAAGAGGATATGGCCGATCCGCTCTTTACAGTCTCCCAAGATTTTGTTATAATGTAGAAGTTAGGTTTAACTTCAAGAGGAAAGAGGAGAAGAAAGTATGACATATACCATCAGCGAAATCGCTCAAATGCTGGGTGTAGCCCCTTCCACCCTGCGATATTATGACAAAGAAGGTCTATTGCCTCCCATCAAGCGTTCTCCCGGTGGAAACCGTGTTTTTGAACAGCAGGATTATGAATGGCTCTTAATCATTGAATGTCTCAAGAAAGCTGGGATGCAGCTTAAAGATATCCGCGTATATCTCCAGCTGACCCAGCAGGGAGACAGCACAATTGCTAAGCGTAAGCAGATGTTTGAACAGCGTCGGACCGAAGTCCGTGCCCAGATTGAGTCTTTGTGCCAAACCTTATCCGTTCTGGATTATAAATGTTGGTACTATGAAAAGGCACAGGCGGATGGGACTACAACGTCCTTAGAACATCTATCTCTCGCTGAAATTCCTTCTGAATTTCGAGATGCCTATCAGCTGCTTCATCAGCTTCCCCCTGAATCACGTTTAGACAAAACCATAGGAAAAGCCCATGAAAACGATCGGAATCATTGATGATGACATCCATATCAGCAATATGCTGGAAGAAGCCTTGCGCAAGGCTGGCTACGGCGTGTTGAGAGCCTATTCCGGCACAGAGGCCCTCTATCTGCTGGATCGCCATCATCCAGATCTCGTTCTTCTGGATCTTATGCTGCCAGGACTTAGCGGGGAAGAGGTTCTGCCCCATGTAAAAGGGATTCCTGTGATCGTTCTCAGTGCAAAAACAGATATTGACGATAAAGTACAAGTTCTTCTGGCCGGTGCCGCGGACTATATCACGAAGCCCTTTCATATTCAGGAATTACTGGCCCGGATCACGGTACAGCTCAGACAGTCTGCCCCGACCGCAAGCCAGATTCAGCAAGGAGATCTGCGCCTCGATCTTCTCTCCCGAGAGGTAATCGTAGCCGATCATCCCGTTCATCTGACTCCTACAGAATACGCCATCCTGAAAATTCTTCTACAAAACGCGGGGCAAGCCATCTCCAAGAGTGTCTTATTGGAACGCATCAGCCTGGATACGCCAGACTGCACCGATCATTCTCTAAAACAACACGTGAGTAATCTGCGCAAAAAGCTGCGAGATGCCGGCGGTAAGGATTATATCGAAGCAGTCTGGGGCATCGGCTTTCGATTCGATGCATCTTGACGAAATCTTGACGATTTTCTTGACTGGTTTCTTGACTCTTTTTCGATATACTGGCGTCGATGCACAAAATAGGATTTTTTTCGTGCATCCACCTTATATTCCATTTTGAAAAAAGGAGGCAATATATATGGAATATGTTTTAGAAACGTCAGGGCTCAGTAAACAATACAAGCACTTCAAGGCTCTTCAGGATTGCGTCATGCATGTACCCAAAGGGGCGATCTACGGTTTCATTGGTAAAAATGGTGCCGGAAAAACCACGCTGATCCGGCTGATCTGCGGCCTACAGCGTCCCAGCGCCGGTACTTACCATCTATACGGAATATCCCATACCGACCGGGATATCATCCGTTCGCGTCGACGTATGGGCGCCGTTGTCGAAACACCGTCCATTTATGGAGAGATGACTGCGGAACAAAATATCCAAGAACAGTATCGTATCCTGGGACTTCCCTCTTTTGAAGGAATTCCTGCACTTCTCGAAACCGTCGGCCTCGCGCAGACCGGCAAGAAAAGAGCAAAAAACTTTTCTTTAGGCATGCGCCAGCGTTTAGGCATTGCTCTGGCCTTAGCGGGGGATCCGGACTTTCTGGTTCTTGACGAACCCATCAATGGTCTGGATCCACAGGGCATTATCGAAATACGGGAACTGATCCTCCGCCTCAATCGAGAACGGCAGATCACATTTCTGATTTCCAGCCATATCCTAGATGAATTATCCAGACTGGCTACCCATTACGGCTTTATCGACAAAGGTCATATTATCCAGGAAATCAGCGCGCAGGATCTGGAGAACGCATGCCGAAAATATATACAGGTCGAAGTCTCTGACACGACTGTACTGGCCCATGTTATGGATGCCATGAAAATTGAATATGAGATACTATCCCCTCATTCGGCCAGGATCTATCATACGATCAGTGTCTCTCAATTAGTAGAAGCCCTATCTTCTCAGGATTGTCAGGTGATCTCTCTGCAGGAACAGGATGAAAGCCTGGAAAGCTACTATATCCGTCTGATCGGAGGTGACATCCATGAATAATCTGCTATCTGCCCATTTTGCCCGGCTCTGGAGAAGCAAAACATTCTGGCTCTGTGCTGCCTTCATGGTAGGATATGCTGTGTTGTGTCAGATCCAGAACTATTTTGACTTTGCCGCCTATGGCGTCGCTTCTTCATTAGAAAATGCTCTCTATGGATATATTGTCTTTTATGGTATCATTCAATCCATCTTTACCAGTCTATTCATAGGTACTGAATACAGTGATGGTACCCTTCGCAATAAACTCGTTGTAGGGCACAGCCGCCTGGCCGTCTACGTTTCCCTCTGGATTCTCTCGGCCTCAGCCGGGCTGATTCTATGCCTGCTTTCTCTCTTTTTCGGTATCCTGGTTGGGCTTCCGTTGCTGAATGGCTTTCAAAGCTCTGCCCAAGATATTCTGTGCCTTCTCCTGGGACATCTGGGCCTGATCATCGCGTATTCCAGCATTTTTACACTGATTGCCCTTCTTTGTCAAAACAAGGCCGCGAGCGCTGTCATCAGTTTACTGCTCGCCTTCATCCTGCTTTTTGCCGGCGTCTATATCAGTGCCAGGCTCTCCGAACCGCCGGTCTATTCTAACGTGTATATGACAGAAACGGGAGTGACAGAAGAAGAGGTCCCCAATCCCAACTATCTGGAAGGTACGACGCGAGAAGTGTATGAGTTCCTCTATGACTGCATCCCCGGCGGACAGACATTGCAACTGACCAGCTCCTCACAACTGCCCAGTCCCTTTTGGCCCCTTCCGCTCTACTCTCTCTTCATTGGCGGAATCTGTACCGGACTCGGTATCTGGATATTCTATAGAAAGGACATTCGATAATATCATGGTGTTTTGGTTATGGGTCATTGCGGCCATCCTCTCCTTCGTTCTTGTGCTTCTCGTGATCAAGATTTTTCTGCTGCGCCGGTCTGCTCTCCGATTGAAGGAGGGCCTGGCGTATCGTCTGGAACACGAGACCAATACGCTGCTGGATATCCCCAGTAGAGATGGTGCAATGCGGGATCTGGCTTCCTGTCTGAACTCTCAGCTCATTCTCCTTCGAGAAGAACGTTGGCGGTTTCAGCAGGGGGATCAGGCCTTACGCGAAGCCGTGACCCATATCTCCCATGACCTGCGTACCCCTCTGACGGCGATTTATGGATATCTGGATCTTTTGGAAACCACAGACGATCTTCCGGAAATCCGGCGATATCTCTGGCAAATCCGAGGGAGGGCCGAAGCCATGACAGATCTCACCGAAGAACTCTTCCGCTATCTCATTCTGCCCTCTGAGCACGACTTGATCTTTCGAGACACGGATCTTGGACGGGTCTTGGAAGACACTCTCCTGTCCTTTTATGGTGCCTTCCATCAAAAGAACATTCAGCCGGAGATCCACCTGCCGGACTCTCGTGTCATACGTTCGTTGGATTCTTCCTGTCTGAACCGTATTTTAGGAAATATCGTAAGTAATGTCCTAAAATACAGCGATGGAGATCTCATCGTGACACTGGATGCCGATGGAAACATGACTTTCTGCAATCATGCGGCAGCGCTGGACGCTGTACAGGTTGGCAAACTGTTCGACCGATTTTATACCGTAGAAAACGCGGACCATGCGACAGGTTTAGGGCTTTCCATTGCCAAAACGCTGACGAAACGTTTACATGGCTCCATAGAGGCACAATATCAACAGGGCTGTCTTGTGATTACGCTGTGCTTTCCATAAAATAGGGGTGTAAAATCATCAAGCCTCGATGATTTTACACCCCGTTTCTTTTCCTTATCTGGCCTCTATGAAAATCCATGTATCTCTCATTCAGGAAGAGGATATTGCAATCTCTACCTGTTTCCCGCTAAAAGCGACCCCATACTTGACGGTCGTTTTTATACCTTTTGAGAGCATATCGGTATCATACTTGCGATCCTGAATTTGTGCCAAAGCTACCTCTGAAAGCCGTTTTAGCTGATCCCCGGAGATATTTCTGGCAGCCTTTAGTTCAATCAGAATACCCGGCATATTCTCCATCTTAGGTGATAATTGAATATCATATCGGCCCTCTCCAGATTCCCCATTCGAACTGATATAATAACGATTGTCCATCATAGCACAAAGTCCCAGCACAAAACCATGATAAAAGTTTTCTCCAGCCGTATCATAACAGCTCGTCGATTGGAGAAGAAGTTTATGCATCTCCCTTTGCAGCCGTTGTGCATCTCTAGAATATAATGCTTCCTGAATGGAAATCGCTGTAGCTTGCGGAATGATATGCGTCAATTTTTGCAGAATCTCTTTATTATAGACAAATGTAATCTCCCGATTAGGCAGTGCCACCTCACACATATAATCACCGCTGAAAGCAGGATCTACTCTTACGACTTTCAGATAGCCTGCGACCAGAAGAAAGCTGTACACAGAAGAAGGGTTATTTCGAATCTGGGGATATATAACACCGGTATCTATATACGTCAGGAAAGATTCCCCCTGCAATAACGCGTCAAGGCGTTCATAGATATCTTCTCCTGCATTTGCCAAAATTTCACCGATAATCTCATTACTGCCGGTTGACTGCCAAAAGCCCTTAGGTTGACAACCATTACTAAAATAGTTAATGACAGACCATGGGTTAAATATTTCTGAGCTCCCGAACCGATATCCATCGTACCAAGTGCATACTTCGGCATATTTCTCCTCCGCATGATAATAGCGGGCAATCGCTTTTACCTCTTCCGGCGTAAACCCAAAATATTCACTATACTGATTATCCAATATGGAATTTACTTTTAAATTGTTCAGACCACTGAAAATACTATCTTTCGCCACACGAAGAATTCCCGTTAAAAACCCATAAGAAAGGTGTCTGTTATCTTTCAGCCCACCTGAGAAGAGATTGCGCATAAACAGAATCACTTTATCGTAAAATCCTCTCATATACCCCTGCTGAATCGGCGTATCATACTCATCGATGATAATAATCGGCGGAATCCCATGATGTTCATCCAGCATTTGAGAAAGCCTTTGCAGAGATATCATCATATCTGTACGATTTGCTTTTCCTTCCAGAATATTTTTAAAATACTCTTTCTCATATGTACTACAATACTCGCTTTCCAAGAGCTCACTGTGACGCTCAAACTCCTGTATCAGAATCTTAGAAATCTGATCATAAGTCTCCTCCCAAGAATCGCGCTTCACATCCTTAAACGTAATAAAAATCACCGGGTATTTTCCCTGATAATCTCGATATTTCTTACCACAAGCCCATATCTTTTTGTCTCTGAAATAAATGGATGTGTCCTCATCCGTTTTTTCAAAAAAGGTGCGGATCATGTCCATATTCAGGGTCTTGCCAATCGGAACAAAGCCAAGCAAAACACCAAATTTTATTCTTTTAAATGTCAAGGGGCGTTGCAAAATAGATGAGAAATCATCTCTCAGCTGGACTAATGTGAAAAACCAAGATTTCTCATTGGTCTTGAAGCGATGTAACAATTTCCCGGTCAGAGTAATGAGAAAACTCCGGGATTTCTTAGCTTTATGGAATGTCCTGGAAACGAAAAAGGAGTCCGTGCATTCACGGAACTCCTTAGGAGATCATACTCTTTCATTCTGTATAAATGGTGAGACAACGTAGGTATTTTGCAACAGCCCCTCTTTTCATCACACGATGAGCATGGCGTCTCCGAAGCTGAAGAACCGGTACCGAAGTTCCACTGCCTGGCGATAGGCTTCCAGTACATGTTCTCTGCCCGCCAATGCGCTGACCAGCATGATCAGCGTGGATTCTGGCAAATGAAAATTGGTGATTAAGCCATCGATCACGTGAAACGTGTATCCGGGATAAATGAAAATATCTGTCCACTTACTTCCTGCATGCAGGATTCCATTCTCGTCTACCATACTCTCCAGCGTCCTGCAGGATGTGGTTCCTACTGCAATCACTCGACCGCCCTGCGCCTTACAACGCCGAATCAGCTCCGCTGTTTCCTCACTGAGTATGCAGAATTCCGAATGCATCTCATGATCCTCAATTTCCTCTTCTTTTACCGGGCGGAAAGTTCCCAAGCCCACATGCAGCGTCAGGAAACCGATTTCTACTCCTGCAGTTCGAATTTCATCTAATAATTCCTGGGTAAAATGCAGTCCGGCCGTTGGCGCCGCCGCGGATCCTTCTTCCTTGGCGTATACCGTCTGATATCTCTCCCTATCCTGCAGTTTCTCATGGATATACGGAGGCAGCGGCATTTCTCCCAGTTGGTCCAGCACCTCTTCAAATACTCCCTCAAAATCAAAACGCACGATGCGATTTCCGCCTTCTACGATGCTGAGTACCTCCGCCCGAAGACGTCCATCTCCAAAGGTCAGCCTATGACCCGGTCGCACACGTCTTCCCGGATGAACCAGTACTTCCCAGCACATGCCTTCCCCATACTGCCCCTCCTGACATCGACGCAGCAGCAGGAGTTCCACATGCGTTCCCGTATCTTCCCGTTCTCCCAGGAGCCGGGCAGGCATGACGCGCGTATCGTTCAGAATCAGGCAGTCATGCGGCCTGAGATATTGGAGCAGATCCCGAAAATGCTTATGTTCCGTAGCCCCTGTCTTCTTATCCAGCACAAGAAGCCGCGAAGCCGAACGGTCTGCTAATGGGACTTGCGCGATAAGTTCTTCCGGCAGATCATAATAAAAGTCTTGCCGTCTCATGTTTACAGCCCCAGGATATCGTGTACTTCTGCCAGTACGCGGTCCTTCTCACAGACCCTGTGATGACGAATCTGTGATCCTAATACTTGACGTACTCGCTGAGGTACCGTCGTATCGCTGATCTCACTCATCTTCTCCATCAAAGCTTCCTCTTCTTTGGGCGCGGGTACTCCGATGGCCGCCAGGATGCTGGCCGGGAACTTATAAGGGCTCGCCGTAGACACAATCACCATGGGACGCGCATCGCCCGTCTCTTTCCCGTACTTCTCCGCCACGCTATACGCTACGGCTGTATGCGGATCCATGACATAATGATACGCCGTATACATTTGACGAATGGCCTCTGCCGTTTCTTCCTCATCCGCAAAGTCTGCCCAGAATTCCTCCTGCAACAGGGCCGGATCCAAATCCAGAATATAACTGCCTCTCTGACGGAGAGAATCCATCAGCTCCTGTACCTTAGCCCCATCCCCCTGACACAGCTCATACACCAGGCGTTCCAGATTGCTGGAAACCAAAATGTCCATCGAAGGCGAGGAAGTAATATGAAACGGACGATTCGAATTATAACGGGCCGTATGGAAGAAGTCCGTCAATACATTGTTGCTGTTTGACGCACAGATCAGCTTCCCAATCGGCAATCCCATGGACTTCGCGTAATGCGCTGCCAGAATATTACCAAAATTCCCGGTAGGTACACAGAAATTTACAGAATCTCCCAACTCCACCTTCTGGTCGCGTACCATCTGCAGATATCCCCAATAATAATACACGATCTGCGGCACCAGACGGCCAATGTTGATCGAATTGGCGGAAGAAAACATGTATCCCGCGTTTTTCATCTTCACAGCCTCTTCCGGATTTGTGAAGATTTCTTTCACGCTGCGCTGTGCATCATCAAAATTCCCTTTGATGGCCACAACATGCGTGTTATCTCCCTGCTGTGTGACCATCTGCAGCTTCTGAATCGGACTCACGCCTTCCTTCGGATAAAAGACGATAATCCGGACCCCGCTTACATTTGCAAATCCCTCTAACGCAGCTTTTCCCGTATCTCCGGAAGTCGCTGTCAGAATGACAATCTCTTCCTCCAGATTCTGCTTATGCGCCGCCGTGGTCATCAGATACGGCAGAACGGACAGCGCCATGTCCTTAAATGCTAATGTCGCTCCATGGAAAAGCTCGAGAACATGCGTTTCTCCCGGATGCGACAGCGGTACGATCTTAGACGTATCAAACTTATCATCGTAAGCCCTATCAATACAGTAATGCAGTTCATCTTCGGAAAAATCCGGAAGATACAGCTTCATGACCTCGTAAGCCAGGGCCCGATAGTCCATCGTCAGGAGTTCCTCCAGTGTTTTATCCATCTTCGGCAAATGATCAGGTACAAACAACCCGCCGTCTTCTGCAATACCATGTACGATCGCATAGGATGCGCTAACGGGATCTCCATGTCCCCGGGTACTTTTGTAAACAAGATTTTCCATCATAATCCCCTTTCTTGTGAATGCATCTGCTGTTCCCGCAGCTCTCGCAGGCGATATGTCAACACCCGCAGACCATCTGATAAATGCACATTTTCTACTACAACCTGCGAATTCGGCAGTGGAATATCCACAGAAGCAAAGTTCCAAATTGCTTGAATGCCTCCCTCTACCAATGTCTCTACGACCTTCAGAGCGCCATCCTTGGGAATGGTCAGAACTGCGATGTCCGTATGATGTTCTTGTAAGTACTTTGAAAGGTCGTCTATACTATAAATCAGACTATCCTGCACAACCTTTCCTACAAGTTCCGGATTCGAATCAAACAGGGCCATGACTCTGTATCCCTGCTTCTTATAATTCGTATAATTGGCTACCGCATGCCCCAGGTTTCCGGCTCCAATGATGATGACTCGATACTCTTGATCCTGTCCAAGGATTCGGCCAATCTCTACATGCAGTGTCTCTACATTATATCCGTATCCCTGCTGTCCAAAACCTCCGAAATGATTCAAGTCCTGCCGAATCTGTGAAGCGGTGACGCCCATACGCTGACTGAGTTCTCCAGAAGAAATTCTATGAATCCCTCTTGATAATAAATCCCCTAGATATCGATAATACCTGGGAAGTCTCTGGATTACCACCTGTGGAATCTGTTTTACGCTCATCGCTATCACTCCTGCTCCTGCCTGTCCTAGAATTCGTGTGAAAAAATTCACTATGCTTCATTATAGCATACCTTCCCCACAAAATGCAATTCCTTCTTCCACAAAATACCGTTCTTTCTCCTTGCATTCCTTCTTAAAATCATGTAGAATAAATATGATTCATTCTCATCGCATCTTTTAGAAATGGGGGATGTTATATGTACGCATATCAGGATCTCTTTCAACGTTCTGTACGGATGATTGGACAAACCGCACAGGATCGTCTGCAAAACTCCCATGTAGCCGTGCTTGGCCTGGGTGGTGTAGGCAGCCATGCCGCAGAAGCTCTGGCTCGCGCCGGCATAGGGGAGCTGACACTCGTGGATAAGGACATTGTAGATGTTTCCAACATCAATCGGCAGCTCGTTGCCCTCTGTTCGACTGTCGGTCAGCCTAAAACCGATGTGATGGCTCGCCGTATTCAGGATATCAATCCTCATGTACGGATCCATACCTATCCCATGTTCTTTCTGACCCCTTCCGATGGCGCGCAGTTTTCTCCTGCGCCCGAGTATATCATAGATGCGATTGACAATGTCACCGGCAAACTTGCTCTGGCAGAATACGCCAGAGCGCAGAATGTCCCTATGATCATGTGTCTCGGAACCGGCAACAAGTTGGATCCTTCCCGATTCCGAATCTGCGACATCTATCGTACTGCCGTTTGTCCTTTGGCGAAAGTGATGCGCCATGAGCTGAGACGCCGTGAATTTGCCTCCATGCCGGTTCTTTTTTCCGATGAACCGCCCCTTACGAACGCAACTCCACCGGGCAGCCTGTCTTATGTACCGCCAGTAGCCGGTTACATGCTGGCAGGATATATCATACGCCAAATCATGGAAAAGGAGGATTCTCATGGCTGAATCTGGAATTGTAACACGAATCGATGGAAAATTTGTGGAGATCAAGCTCATTCGAAGCGAAGCTTGTAAACATTGCAATGCCTGTCTTCCTTCGCTAACAGACAAAACCATGATCCTGCGGGCAGAAAATGCTTGTCAGGCCAAAGTCGGAGATCGTGTTCGTATCAGCGTGCAGCAGAATGGTTTTCTGGCTGCGGTGTGTCTTTTATATGTCATTCCTGCTATTGTGTTTGTCCTGCTCATTGTTCTTTTAAGCCTGCTGGGCTGGAATGAATGGGCCGTTTTAGGTTGCGCCGTCATCGGAGTCGCTGTCGCCTATCTGATTTTACACCGCCTGACTCCAAAACTGAACCAAAAACGTTTCTCCCCCGTAGCAGAGGAAATCATCTCGTAACCGCTGCATTTTCTACGAAAACAGGAACCCGTCCATGAAGAGTATCATATGATATAGTACAAATTCTTCAATGGAGGTTTCGATCATGTCGAAATGCTGTTCTTTTTTCAACACACCTAAACGAGGACAAACGCTGCAGCACACTCTGCCAGGAGAAACCCGCCGGATCACCCCATGTGACACGCAGGAAGAAACAGCCTGCAATCCTTGCTGCACATCCCAGGACGTTCTATCCGGTGTATTGATGCCAGCTTCTTCCAGTAACACGAGTTGTAGCGAGGCGACCTCCTCCTGCGGAGCGCCGGACTGTGCTTCTCCACTGCTGGCTATGATGCCCGTGATTTACGATGAATGTGGTGTTAATCTGTGCCGCGTCCTCTCTCCTACGACAGCATTACCCGCTGCCACGGCCTGTCTGGAAGTCCAGGTCCTCGATATCAATCTGAATCTGAATAACTGCACCAGCGGTACTTCCTTCGCGACGCTCTCCAATCGGCCGAACTGCATGCGTCTGACACTGTCCAACCTGGATGTAACCTTCCGCTTGACCGCGTTGGATTGTTGCGGCAATATCCTCTGTCAGTCCGTCGAAACTGTCACGTATCTGGATCCAGATGAATGCAGTGCTGCCAGCGATCCGGATACGAATCCGACCAGCGTCACACTGGATATCTATGTTCCCTATGGTTTGACCTATGCCTCCTCTGGCTGCGGCGTCTTTACACCGACCATGACCTTCCTGGGTCCTGTGGCTGGCGTCAACAATCAGTTGGAACAGGGCCTGACACTTCAGGCGGCCGCTAAGGTACTCCGCTTCGACGCAGCTTCCAATCAGATTGCGCTGGGTCTCACATTATATATCCGTTCCATTTACTTCACGGAATACCGAATTCCTCATCAGGGCATCTCTATTCCGCCTAAAGCGGTTCCTGTGGAAGAAGATCAGACGGATGCCTGCCAGGACTTTGTCGACGGTGCTCTTCTGACGCCTCAGATCTGTCCAGCTGTCACGCAATGCTAAATATCGTCTAAATCAAAGACGGCTCTCCTGTTTGGAAGGCCGTCTTTGATTTTGTCCTCAAAACCTGTCAATTCAAAGAGCAAAAATGCCAGAATATTTTGTATAATATGCCCACTTTACACTTGATTCATTTTTATGCTATAATATAAACAAGCATATTGGTTGTTTCCTTCGATATCGCTTAAAAACCGAAGGAAATCTATTTTTACTCTTTTGAGTCTGCGGAAAGGACCGTTACATGTTTCAAAAAAATGATATCGTTTTATATGGCACGCACAGTGTGTGCCGCATCGAGGATATTTCCGAACTGCAATTCAGCGGAAAACCCACTATTTATTATATTTTAAAGCCTGTCTATCGTGCCGAATCTACCATATTCGTCCCTGTCACCAATGCCACACTTTCCGAAAAAATGCATGCCATTCTGTCGCCCGAAGAAGTAAAGCATCTGCTGAATATTTTACCGGGCGAGCCTTCCAGTTGGCTGGATGGTTCTGAACGACGCAAAGAACGCTATCGGCATTTTTTAGCCGATTATGATCGTCTGGGATTATTAAAGATCATCCGTGACCTGCGTCTTCAGCAGCAAAAACAAGTCGCTCGTGGACGCAAACTCTACGCTTCGGATGAAGCCATCCTTCGAGAGGCCGAAAGATTGATATTTGACGAATTTGCATATGTACTGCACATTTCACGATCTCAGGTAGATAGCCTTATTCGAAGTTCTCTGCGAAAAGCAGAATTAAAAAACACGGACAAGAAACCGTCCGTGTACGAAGAAATAGGGATGATTGGGCTCGAACCAACGACCTCTGCGATGTGAACGCAGCGCTCTAACCAACTGAGCTACATCCCCAAGCACATGTCTTATTATAGTCTATCTTCTTTTGCTTGTCAAGCCTAAATTTCATTTCTGTTAAAAAGAGAACCGGTGTGCCATCGCACACCGGCTTTTTGTATTTATCCCTGATGAAACGCACTCTCCCAGTCCTTCATGAACCGTTCGATACCTGACTTCGTCAGAGGATGTTCGATCATCTGCATGAGCACCTTATATGGTACCGTCGCAATGTCCGCCCCTGCTTTCGCACATTCCAAAACATGCATCGGATGCCGAATACTCGCTGCGATAATCTGGGTATCAATATCATGAATACTGAAGATCTCTGCGATATCTTCGATCAGAGTGAGGCCATCCGTACTAATATCATCCAAACGCCCCAGGAATGGAGATACATACGTTGCTCCAGCCCGTGCTGCAAGCAATGCCTGCGTCGCAGAAAAGATCAGGGTCACATTTGTCTTAATTCCCTCCTTCGACACCGCACTCACTGCCTCCAGGCCCGCTGCGGTCATCGGAATCTTGACAACCATATTGGGATGTATTTTCGCGATCTCTCGCGCTTCCTCAATCATCTTCTCCGCTTCCAGAGAAATGACCTCTCCGCTGATAGGACCATCCACGATCTGGGTGATCTCCTGAATCACTTCATTAAAATCTCTGCCTTCCTTTGCAATTAGAGAAGGATTTGTGGTAACTCCACAAATAAAGCCCATTTTCGCTGCCTTCCGAATCTCATCCACATTTGCTGTGTCAATAAAAAAGCGCATTTCATTACCCCCCTTTAAATAATACTACTACGACGAAACTTCCTTCGGAGTTTGACGCCCTTTGGCGGCAAGCTCTCGGCGTGGCTCAGCCCCTATTGCTATAGGAAGCTGTCATGCCACGTCTATAATACCACAT
>DBQQ01000055.1 GCA_002305315.1 Clostridiales bacterium UBA1390 | reverse complement strand
CCAGTTTTAGTTTACCACTTCAACAGTGTGCCTCATTTTACGAAATTTATCATATTCTTTCTGATTTCCGAAAGCGTAGAGTTCTCATCATTCCTCCATTTCCCAGTGTAAATTTTACATTTCGTGATGAGAAATTTCCTTGGATCCTTGCGGGGGTCTCATCATTGCCCCATTTCTCCGTGTAAATTTTACATTCCGTGATGAGAGATTTCCTTGGACCTCATTGCGGACTCTCATCATTTCCCCATTTCTCAGTGTAAATTTTACATTCCGCGATGAGAAATTTCCAGGGACCTCCTTGCGGACTCTCATCATTGCCCCATTTTCTTTGTAAATTTTACATTCCGTGATGAGAAATTTCCAGGGGCCTCCTTGCGGACTCTCATCATTGCCCCATTTTCTTTGTAAATTTTACATTCCGTGATGAGAAATTTCGGGGGCCTCCTTGCGGAGGTCTCATCATTGCCCTATTTCTCCGTGTAAATTATCCCAGGGAGCTCCTTGCGGGATTCTCATCATTGTCCCATTTCTCCGTGTAAATTTTACATTCCGCGATGAGAAATTTCGGGGGCCTCATTGCGGGATTCTCATCATTCCCCATTTCCCCGTGTAAATTTTACATTTCGCGATGAGAAATCCCCGGGGGGGCTCATTACGCGCAAAGACCCGAATTAGCATATAAAAAGAGGCTGTATTTCACAGCCCCTTTCTGAATGAAATCAACCCACGCTCTGCGCTAACATTTTCCAAGTTGCTTGTCCTACAATACCATCAGCAACTAAACCCGCATCTGTCTGGAAGTTGATGACACTCTGTCTCGTGTTGTATCCAAACTCTCCATCCACTGTACCACAGTCATAACCTAACTGGTTCAGCCAAGTCTGAAGCTGACGAACATAGGATGTCTGCGTAGAACCTTGATAGAGCTCCGGGAAACTTGACACATCTGTCGTATTTTCGGAATCCGAAGGCTCACTAGGTTCGGAAGAATCTGTTGCACCTTCGTACAACGCTTTCCAGGTTGCCTGACCTACAATACCGTCGGCTACCAGTCCCTTCGCTCTCTGGAAGGCAATGACCGCGTTCCGCGTGCCATATCCGAAGATGCCATCCACGGTTCCTGCATCATATCCTAATGCATTCAAACGTTCCTGCAGTCTCCGGACATATGCTGTCTGCTGAGATCCCTGATAGATCTCCGGGAACCCTGATACATCCACGGACTCACCGGGATCGGTCGGCTCCTCAGGTTCCTCAGGCGTCTCTGGTTCTTCAGGATCCGTTGGTTCCTCGGGCGTCTCTGGCTCCTCGGGCTCTTCTGGATCAGCCGGCTCTGTCACGCCTTCATACAGCGCTTTCCAAGTTGCCTGACCTACAATGCCGTCGGCTACCAGTCCTTCCGCGTTCTGGAAGGCAATGACCGCATTTCTGGTACCATTTCCGAAAATACCATCTACTGTTCCTACATCATATCCTAATGCATTCAAGCGCTCCTGCAGGCGAAGCACATATTCTGTCTGCAGTGTACCCGCATAAATCTCTGGGAACCCTGATACATCTACAGGCTCCTGAGGCGTCTCAGGTTCCTCCGGCGTCTCCGGTTCTTCGGGATCCGCTGGTTCCTCGGGATCTTCCGGTGTGTTATCAATCACCTGATACCCATTTTCTGTATACAACGCATGCCAAGTAGGACGATCTACTGTACCATTCACAGTGAGTCCCTGATCCTGCTGAAAGCTCTGTACTGCCGCTGTCATTGCCGCATCATAGACACCCGTTTCTCCCACGGTATACCCTAATGCAGTCAACAGATCCTGCGCTGTTGTCACCAGATCCCCGGACGCGCCCTCTGTTAGAGTCTCAATATCCGTAATATCTACTTCTTTTGAGCCCTCTTCCATCGCCTGCAGCAAAGCACTCCAAGTGCTTGCGCCCACGACACCGTCCGCCGTCAGATTATGATCCTCCTGGAATGCAACAACCGCGGCGTGCGTGCCCCAACCAAAGACACCATCCACCGCACCGCAATTATATCCCAGCTCATTCAGCCAGGACTGCAGCTTCGAAACAGCAGATCCCTCTGAATTCCAGCTCAGTACCGGATACGGATCTACGCCATCATTCGCGCCAAAATCACCTGTGGCTCCCTCCACTTTCTCTACATGAATCGTATAGGTTCTTGTATCTCCGTTGGAGGCCGTCACGGTCAAGCTGATGGTACCACCATTTTCTGGCACTGTCACGGTACCTGTACCGGATACCGTAGCCGATGCATCATTGGTCCATGCCTGTACGTTCACCGTCGTCACAGATGGATCAATCTGCAGAATCTACTCTGTAGTAAAGGCATAGAAGCCTTCCGCACTGCGGCCATCTACAGAGATTCCATCCAGAAGATCGTTTCCATTTTCTGCGTTCGTCGGTCTGGAAACAGCCTGCTCTGGCATATTCTCGTACACCGGAATCTTGAAGACAAGCGCCGCATTCAACATTTCTTCTGTATAAGCTGCCTTAAAGGCTACCGCTTCTGCCGAAGGAGCCTGTACGCTCGTCATATATTGATGGCTATAATATCCATCTCCGCCATCTACCACATCAAACTTATGTAGATACATCGTATCCTGACCATACTGAATATAATCCTCCGCCAGGAATAATGCACCACCCTGCAACGCCTTCAACTGATCATCCCAGGGTCTCAGATAGCTGCCGCTGGAGGCCGCGTAACGAAATCCATTCGTGATCGGTCCATAGCCGTTTGCCGTATAGGCTCCGATATTGAAGAAATTATAGATTCCTTCATAGCCTGCGTATGTACCGCTGGATAGAGGAGATCCGGAACTTCCCTGCTCCATCAGTACCCGGGATGCGATATAAAAGGGGCTGACGCCGCTATACTCAGACGCTTCCATAATGGCTTCCGCAAAAGTATAGGTGTTTCCATCATATGCTGTAAACACACGATCCTCCATAAAGGAGCCCTCGATAATGCTCTCTACACCCTCAATCGCATGTGCATCTGGATTGTACGACAATTCTTCAAATTGAAAAATCGAAGTGCTATCCAAAAAATTTCTCGGATCCATGAAGTAGGCAATCACATCTGTAGACGCACAAACCCAAGACTCTCCGTCATATCCTGTCCATGACTTGGTCACTGGATTGTATGCGCCTTCTTCATACGATTTCCATGAGTCCGCCACGGTATAATACACTAAATTCCGTCCCAGGACGCTTTCTTCAACAATCGCCGTGTTCCAATCCAGCCCGGTATGCTGCGCCACAAAAATCCAATTTGGATATTGCTCATGCAGCCGCCGCAGCCTTGTTCGATAGCTTTCCGGAAATCCCTGCTCTTCCAAGTAGGCTTCAAACTCCATATCGGTCGGTGTGTCAATCCCCTCATCTCCCTCGATGTAGATGTACTCCGAGTGCACATATCCTGTTACGCCGGAATCCGATGTGACCTGATACCAGGTTACCCCCTCCGAATCCGACTCCATTCCCAGGACAGTAACCCATTCATCGGGTTCTAACCTTCCCACAATGGAGTAATTCACTCCTGGACCGCTTCGGACATTCAGATAGCTATCGTAGCTGACAGATACGATTCCTCGCGTTGCCCCATTCTCCTCCGCCATAACGCCAGGAGTGAGAGAAACCAGCATGAGCATCGCCAAAAGAATCGCTGTCAGACTTCGAAATCGTCTCTTTCTCAAGCTATTGATACCTCCTTATCGGTATATCACCTCCACATCCTATCATTTTTATAAGATTTTGTCAACCAAAATATCAGACTTTCGTAAAACTTGTCACTTTTTTGTAACATGTGCCGAAGTGGGACTTAGGAATTCAATAAGGTCCAAAGAATGTCCGCCGCAATAGATGAAGCATATACCTGCCCTCCTGCCTGCTCTACTAATACCGTAATAACAATAGGGGATCCCTCCTCCGGTTCCGCGAATCCAGTAAACCAGGAATGATCGACACCCGTCGCATTTTCCGCCGTCCCTGTTTTTCCATATACCGGAACCCCCACTCCCGACAAATTCGAAGCCGTTCCATAAGAGGTCACACCGGCCATCAGTTCCTTCAAGAAAGAAGCCTCTTCTGCTGTCATCAACTGGGAGGGCGAATCTGGCAGGAATTGTTTCTTGATTTCCCCTTCCGCATTGACAACTCGGTCTACCAAATAGGCATCGTATACCTTTCCTTCATTCGCTATCGTAGCCGTAATCTGATTCATAAACAAAGGCGTCACCACGGTTTTTCCCTGTCCGATGGCTGTCGCCGCCAGCTCTTCCGCGTCACTGGAAAGATCCAGTCCATATTCCGAAATGCTGGTTGGAAGCTGAAAATCTATTTTGTTCCCGAATCCCAGAGAGTCCATAGTTCGCATCATCTGCTGCGCTCCGATCATATTGCCCAAGGTACCAAAAAAGGTGTTGCATGAATAGGCAAACGCATCCGATAACCCAATGGTTCCATGTACGTTTCCTCCAAAACACGGCAGAGAATTCCCATTGAAATACTCTACGCCATTACATGTATATATGAAATCCGGATCATACTCGACCGAGCGATACCACGCCAGACTTGTAATGATCTTAAACGTAGATCCGGGCGGATATTGTCCCTGCGTCGCTCGATTGAAGAAGGGATTATTCTCATCTTCCGCATAACTGTCCCAATTCGCAATCACATCGTTCGGGTCGTAAGCCGGTTTTGATACGAGCGCCAGCACCTTGCCCGAATCGGCTTCCGTGATGATGACAGCGCCGTTATAATTCCCCAGGCGTTCATAGGCATATTGAGAAATATCCGCATCGATTGTCGTCACCACATCGCATCCTGGAATGGTTTGATCCAGAATCCAATAATTAAACAGATCCTCCACTGAACCTGCAGAAAGCAGGTAGGAGTTCATTTCCAGTTCCAATCCGCTTTTTGACTGGGAAGAATACCCCGTCACGAGACCCAGAGCGCTGCCATACGGATACATACGGCTGTAGCTTCCATCTTCATTCTGCACTTGCTGCGCCATATACTGCCCATCCCGATCCAGAATAGATCCTCGAATATATCTGGATTCGAGTGCGGATAGTCTGGGATTATACGCATTGGTACCGATCATCATACTATCCAGCACAATCGTCTTCAGAAGCCATATGGCCAATACGATATATAAAACAATAAAACAACCTTTTAGAACTTTTTCTGATTTTTTATATCGAGAGGTATAGATCTTAGGTACGTTCTCAGCTCCAGGGTTCATCGAATCGGAAGGGGCGGGAGATGGCCTCTCTCCTGGCTTCCTCCTGTCTTCTCTTCTCTTCATACTCTCTCACCTTTCTTTCTGTCTGGCTCCGGCTGCGGAACAGCTCCTGCACAATCCCCATAATCACAAACATAGACAGCATGGAGGTGCCTCCATAGCTGACAAAGGGCAGTGTGACTCCTGTCAAAGGAATCAGCTTGATCACGCCGCCAATGATCAGGATGGTCTGAATGCCCGTGATAATACTGCATGCCATGGCAATATTGCGCCGCAGCCTGTTCTCGTACCGACTGACCAGATTAAACATAAGCAGTGCCATTAACAGATAAATCGCGACCATCAAAGCGCCAAATATACTGCCAAACTCTTCGCAGATCGCGGCAAAAATCATATCTGTCCATCCCTCTGGAATGTAATACGGCATTCCCTGATACAGCCCTGTCCCCAGGAATTTTCCTCCCACAATCGCGAACAGCGACTGAGCAATCTGATATCCGCCGCCATCTATATCGGTCCATGGATCCAGCCAAATGTCAACGCGAGTCTTCACATGTCCCACAAAGAAATATGCCGCGACACCGCATACCAACACGCCTACGACCCCGCCGATCAGAATCCATTCCCTCTGCGTATAGTCATATGTCATCAATAGAAACATACTGCAGAAAATCAGGATCATACCCAGATCATTCTGCACCAGCAGAATCAGCGCCAATGCGCCCACAATCCCTCCGCCGATCAGAATCGAACTGATCTTATGCTTTCGAATATACAAAGAAGACAGCAGAAATACCAGGATCGGTTTAATCAGCTCGGAAGGCTGGAAAGTAACGCCATAGATATATACCCAGTTCAGGGAACCGTTTTCCGGCGATGGGAAAATGAAAGGAAGTACCGCTAACACCAAGGCACCGCCAGCCCATACCCACCACGGAATTTTATAGACCCAGCGGCATCGGAGAATGTACATCACCACATTGATCGCCACCACCGATACCACAATCCACCAGATCTGACGAATACAATTATCCGGACGTAGCCGCCAAAGCATGACGATTCCAATACTCAGGAGAAACGTAATGCTGTTTGTCAAAATCTTATTGGTTCCCCGGTGCAGCTTACTCATCGTGAAGTTCAATACGATGAGTGCAATCCAGGCAATAGCGAACATTCTCACAAACTCTAAAGTACGTCCTCCGCCCAACTCATGGAAGAAGATCAACGCGCCGGACTGCAGATTAAACAGGACAATCACCACACGTTGATATGCGCAGAAGTCTCCGAATGCTCTCCGTGTGATCTTTTTATTCAGCACGGCATACAATCCGCTGATGGCAAAGACAATCATCAGCAGTACATTCACATATTTCGATATTTCGGTAAAAAACTCCAGCATCATTCCACCCCCTTCTCATAGTGTCCCAGTGTAAAACTTTCGGGCGCGTCCTCCTCTCCGGCAGGAATGCCCTGTTCTAATGCTCTTCGATAGAGATCTGCCACAGCGGCCGTTCGCGCGCCATCTTCTTCCGCGAAATACATACGCAGATTTTTCCCTGGCAGCTCCTGCAGCCAGGCCGGCTTATGCGCCAGCCAGATCGGCCGATTCAAATATAATACCGTATAACAATCCTGACAGTGCCTCTCCAGAGGCCATGCTTCTCCCATGCGGTCTACCAATGCCAGTGGTTCCGGCCCTTTCTTCCCGCAGTATCCCGCTTCCTTCGCCGGACATTGCTCCGTCAACATGACGGGAATCCTCCCATACACCACACAAGCACCTCTGTCATCATAAGATACGGCTCTTAATTCCTTCATACTCAGCTCTACGGACCAGGTGAATCCCTGTATGTGCTGCGTCCATTCTGCGCTGGATGCCTCATTCATCACCGGAATTCCAATACCGCCTTCCGCCGCGATCCCCATAGATAACACTGGAAGAATCTCTCCCAAGTGATGCGCCAGGACTCTGCGAATGCCCGCCTGTTTCCAGGACTTCAATTCTTCAAAAACCCTTTCTGAAGCCTTTGTCCTTGTGATATAGGGAAGCGCCAACGCGATCTCCGTCTGCGTTCCATACGTCTGCTGCCGGTATCTTTCCAGCTCTTCCGGCCGAAAATATTCCTGGCGCAGATATACCCGTTCCACCTTACCAATGACCGCTTGAAGCTGTTCTGGCGTACTCACCACAGCCTCCAGCTGATGCTGGATTTCCTTGACATCCCGTCTGGGTGCCGTCGTGATTTCTACCGGACTCGCATATCTCGGTAAAGATTGAGCTTCCAAAGCCTCTGTCAGACTCCGTCTCAGCGCATTCAACGCCGACACCGGCAGAAAGATATCGGCATCCATCTGCACTTGCACATCCTCTGCTCGAAATACCGAATTTCCGGTTTTTCCCATCTGCCGCACGACTTCTTCCCGGGTAAGGGGCCGCGTCTTTGCCTCTCGAACTGTCTCCCCGAATACTTCAGCCGTATGATGCCCAACCCATCCCTTTGCCCAGGATAATTCATCCTTACGTAGACGAATCGCTATCTGAATCGGCACGTATCGTTTTTTCGTACGCTCCAGAATCTTTTTTCCCAGGTTCTGGCTCACCAGCCACCGTACTTCGTCCCCCTTCTTTACTCCTTGCACGATAGGCAAAGAAAGCCTGTGTCCCGACAAATTTCTTTCTTTTACAATAAAAGATGGATACGGCAGCTTTTGCGTTCGGATTTCGAGGGTATCTCCCGGTTCCACATCCTGTGTCAAACGAAGCGTCATCTGCCGTCTACCCACTTCCTGCACCTGTCCGGCTGCTATGCCGGAATGCTTCGGACTCTCCTCACAGATCATTCCCTGCTTCTTCTCAAAAAAGTACCCCTTGGAAAAGCCGCCACGGTTGAAGAGGAGTTCTAGCTCCTTCCATTCTTCTACGCTGGGCTTATAGTTTTCTCCCGTATTCTGATAAAAATCCAGCGCACGTCTATAAGCCGCGGTCACACCGGCCACATACGCCGCACCTTTGAGGCGTCCTTCGATCTTCAGAGAGGACGCTCCGCTCTCTGCCAATTCCCGAATAGCCGTAATCGTACAGATATCCTTTAAATTCAGATAATGACGCTTTTGCTCCTCTCCCAAAAGACTGTACTGCAGCCGACATGGCTGGGCGCATCGGCCTCTGTTCCCGCTGCGTCCGCCGATCATAGAGCTCATCAGGCACTGTCCCGAATAGCTGTAACACAGGGCGCCATGAATGAAGATCTCTGTCTCGATCTCCACCTCCTGATGAATCTTCCGCACTTCCGCAAGCGGCAGCTCCCGGGCTAGGACGACACGGTGAAATCCCTGTTCCTTCAGCCACCTGGCTCCTTCTATATTATGCACACTCATCTGCGTGCTCGCATGAATCTCAACCTCCGGGAATCGTCTGTGCACATAGGAAATGGCTCCCAGATCCTGCATAATCAGTCCGGTAATCCCCAACGGCACTACACGATCCACAAAATGGCACAACATATCCCATTCTTCTGGTTTGACCAGGGTGTTGAGCGTGAGATAAGTCTTGACACCGCGCGGCGCGCAGTACCATACCGCCTCCTGGATCTCATCATCCTCCAGATTGGCCGCTCCCTGCCTGGCATTAAAAGCCTTTCCCCCAAAGTAGACCGCGTCTGCGCCGGCATTGACCGCGTACTTCAATACTTCCAAGCTTCCCGCCGGGGAAAGCAGCTCCGGCAAAGGCCTCATTCCTCGCTCATCCTCAACTGTTCGCCGGCTTCCGGTAAAGCTCTGTGAAAATACTGTAGGCATTTGGGCGTTACCATCCTTCCTCTTGGTGTTCTCTGTATGAAACCCTGCTGCATCAGATACGGCTCACACACGTCTTCTACGGTTCCCACGTCTTCTCCGATGGAGGCCGCCAGCGTCTCCAGCCCTACGGGCCCCCCGCCGAAAGTATCCATCATCGCCATAAGAAGCCTATGATCCATGGTATCCAGTCCATGCGGATCGACTCGGAGCGCGTTCAATGCATGACTTGCCGTCTCCTGCGTGATCTTGCCATCGAACATGACCTGCGCAAAGTCCCTTGTCCTCTTAAGCAGGCGATTCGCCAATCGCGGCGTTCCTCGGCTTCTCCTGGCGATCTCCATGGCGCCCTCTTCATCAATATCCACATCCAGTGTCTGCGCTGACCGCTCCACAATCTGTGCCAGCTCTTCTACACTATAAAACTCCAGATGGTTGACCAGTCCGAAACGATCTCGTAATGGCGCCGAAAGCATGCCCACACGCGTGGTCGCTCCAATCAGCGTAAACTTCGGCAGCTCGATCCGCAGCGATTTTGCCGCCGGTCCTTTCCCGATCATGATATCGATGGCATAATCCTCCATCGCCGGATACAGGATCTCCTCCACCTGTCGATTCAGACGATGAATCTCATCAATAAAAAGCACATCCCCTTCTGACAGATTATTGAGAATGGCCGCGATATCTCCGGGCCGTTCAATCGCTGGTCCTGTCGTCACTTTCATGTGCACGCCCATCTCATAAGCAATGATTCCAGCCAGCGTGGTCTTTCCCAGGCCCGGCGGCCCATAAAACAAAATATGGTCCAGAGGCTCCTGGCGCTGCTTCGCTGCCTGAATAAAGACCTTCAGATTCTTCTTGATCTCTTCCTGCCCCATATACTCTTCAAATCGATGCGGGCGCAGGCTTTTCTCGCTCTCTTCTTCTTCCTTACGAACCGTCGCGTCGATGATCCTTTCCAGATTCTCCAGATCCATCTATTCTTCCTCTCCTCTATCAGAATGCCGCCAATTGACGAAGGGCCTCCTTCACCAACTGCTGCACTGTTTTCTTCTCATCATAAATCTTGCCCAGGGCCGCAGATGCCTCAGCCCTGGTATATCCCAACGAAGACAGCGCTTCCAGCACTTCTGCCGCGCTTCCTTTTTCTTCTGTCTCTATTCGAATTTCCGGCATAAGAGTCGCATCTTCCTGTGAAACACTGACCTTATCTTTCAGATCCAACACGATTCTCTGCGCCGTCTTCGGCCCAATCCCCGAAACTTTCGTAAGTGCCTTATGATCACCGCTGGCGATCGCCAGAATCACCGCATTTTCCGAAAGCTGCGTCAGAATCGCCAACGCATATTTAGGACCTACACCATTCACATTGATCAATTGCCGAAATAATTTCAGCGTACTCTTCTCCAGAAAACCATATAGAATCTGCGCGTCTTCCCGTACACAGAAATGGGTATATAAAGTCATCGGATTTCCTACGCCCATGCGAACGAGCGCTTCTGTGATGGGTGTGAACACTCGATATCCGATGCCCCCCACATCAATGACCACGCTGTCCCCTTCTATCTCTTTACATATACCGCTCACATAAGCGATCATTCCCCTACCTCCTCAAAAAAATATACCCCCTGCTCTGTGACCAGTCGTTCCAGCCTTTGGTCAAAGGGACATAGAGGCCATCTCTCCTTCCTACGCTGACAGGAAAATCCAACTCCCATATAATGCGCCTTCGGAAATCGCTCCATGTATCTATCATAAAAACCGCCGCCATATCCGATACGATATCCTCTGTCATCGAACCAAAGTCCCGGCGTCAATATCCAGGTATCCAGATCGGGAATGCTCTCAGGACATGTCTCTGCTGGTTCCAGAATTCCATAACGCCCCGGAAGGAGATCCTCCATCCGCTGAATCTCATAGAAATCCATCCGTCCCTTTCTCTGTGTGCGAGGACAGCTCACGCTTTTTCCATCTCTCCAGAAGCGCTCCATCCAGGGGGCCGTCTGCGGTTCACTTCCCAGCGTGCAAAACAGAAAGATCTGCCTCACGCTTGGATACTCCGTACATCCCGCCAGGATTTCTAAAATCCTTTCCGAAGCCTGCGCGCGGAAGGACTCCGAGAGTCCGTCCCGCATGCGTCTTCCTTCTTCTCTAAGCAAGGATTTCTCTGCATCCATAGAAATATGTCCCCAGTTCTTCCCCTTCGAAAATGCGTTCCAGCACATCCGGTTCTGCCGCATTCGCGATCATCATATCAATCCCGGCCTCCGTCGCAATCTGTGCCGCCATAATCTTTGTGATCATTCCGCCAGTTCCCACGCCGGAATGGGTACTGCCTGCCATCGCCTCAATCTCCGCGGTGATCTGATGCACCTCTTTGATCTGCGTCGCTTCCGGATGTGCCGTCGGATCCGCCGTGTATAATCCGTCAATATCAGAAAGCAGGATCAAAAGATCCGCCTGTACCAATGCCGCCACATAAGCGGATAGCCTGTCATTATCTCCAAAACCAATCTCATCGGTGGCAATCGTGTCATTCTCGTTTACGATAGGAATCACCCCATATTCCAATAATTGGGCAAATGTATTGATCGCATTTTCCCGTTGACAAGGATCATCCATCACATCTTTTGTCAGCAGAATCTGCGCGATGCTCTGCCGATACTCCAAAAAAAATTTTTCATACAGCTGCATCAGCGCTCCCTGGCCTACTGCCGCAGCCGCCTGTTTCTGCGCCGTCTTCTGCGGCTTCTGACACAGCCGCAGTGCTGATACGCCTGCCGCGATCGCGCCCGAAGAAACCAATATCACGTCTCTTCCACTATTATGCAAATCCGCCAGCTCTTTCGCCAGCAGATCAATCTTTCGAAGAGCCAGCCTCCCATTCTCATGAGTAATAGAAGAAGATCCGATCTTCACCACTACCCTGCGTACCCGACTTAAATCCCTCATATGTTCTCCTCCCTTTATTGGGCAGCGCACTGCCCCGCCAGTATTCCGCTGCTGGCAGCCCACTGCAAATTATATCCTCCGCAGTCGCCATCCACATCCAACACTTCGCCCGCCCAATATATCCCATTTCTTTTCTTAGACTGCATGGTGTTCGGATCAATCTCGCCGGTAAAGACACCGCCTACGGTCACTTGTGCCTCGCGCCATCCGCCGTCTCCCAATACGGGAAATGTCCACCACTGCAAAATACGTGCCAGCGCCTGTACCTGCTGCTTACTTAAGCGCTCGCAGAGCATCTGCGGTGGGATATCCGTTTCCTTCAGCATCGGCAGAATCAGACGCTTATGGAGAATGCCGCTCAGCATCTCCTGCACTTTCATATAGCCAAAGCGTTCTGCACGCTGTTTCAGCCACCAGTAACATTCTCCCTCCCGCATCTGATCCATCAGATTGAGCGCAATGCTGCATCGTCTGCCGCTTACGAGCGCTTCCCTGGAAAGCCGCAAAATAGGCGGACCCGATAATCCCTCCGCCGTGAAAAGCACTTCGCCCCATTCTTGTGCCAGCACCTCATCTCCTTGCAACAGTGATGCCTTGGCGTCCACTTTACAGCCCGATAATGCCTTCAGATAGGGACTACGGCATTTCAACTTCACAAGGGCCGGTCGCAGCGGTACCACCGTGTGCCCCAGTGCAGCGGCCAGCTTCTTACCATCTCCATCCGCCCCAAACTGCGGCGAAGCCTTTCCCCCCACTGTAATGATGATACGCGGAAATCTCCCCAGCTCCTGTCCATCTGCGCCCTCTAGCATCCAATTTTTCTTTACGGACACAATGCGTTCTACGGGAGTCGCACAACAAATCCGAACTCCCAGTCTCTCCATCTCTCCACGCAACGCATCCAATACGCCGGACGCCTGCAATGACATGGGATACAGCTTGCCTTCCAGCGAAATCAGCACCAACCCCAGACTCTCCCAGAATTGCCGCGTTCTCTCCGGTGATACTGCTTCCATCACCGCTTTTATAAAGTCCGGAGCCGCTCCATGAAAATGAAACAGTTCCATATGTTCATTGGAAATATTGCAGCGTCCATTTCCTGTCGCTAAAAGCTTCTTGCCGACACGATCCATCTTCTCGAAAATCGTCACTTCCGCACCGACTCTGGCTGCTGTAATGGCCGCTACCATGCCGGCTGCTCCGCCGCCAATGATCCCAATCCGCATATTTCCAACTCCTTTACCCTATATTGAACAAGTGTTCGTTATTACTATACCAAATTTCATTCGAAAAATCAACGGCATTATGGGATTCATCAGAAACTCTTAAGGATCTCATTTTTAGAAAAAAACCTTGCGTCGGCTTTTTATTGATGCTATAATGGATCCGGCATTTCTATATGGAAAGTATATATCTGTTTGGAGGAATTCTTTTGGCAAAACAGGATCTTGTTTCCGCCATTGAGAAACGGCGGACTTTTGCGATTATCTCTCACCCCGATGCGGGTAAAACCACATTGACGGAAAAGTTTTTATTATATGGCGGCGCTATCCAGTTGGCTGGTGCGGTCAAGGGAAAAGCCGCTGCCAGACATGCGGTATCTGACTGGATGGAAATTGAAAAACAGCGAGGCATCTCCGTCACCTCCTCCGTCATGCAGTTTAATTATGATGGATATTGCATCAATATCCTGGATACGCCGGGACACCAGGATTTTTCAGAGGACACGTATCGAACCCTCATGGCTGCGGATTCCGCCGTCATGGTTATCGATGCCTCCAAGGGTGTAGAAGCGCAGACCCGTAAACTTTTTAAAGTCTGTGTCATGCGTCATATTCCCGTATTTACCTTCATTAACAAAATGGATCGAGAAGCCCGTAATCCCTTCGATCTGATGGATGAGATCGAAACAGAGCTGGGCATCCATACCTATCCTATGAACTGGCCCATCGGTTCCGGCAAAAGTTTTAAGGGTGTCTACGACCGCCAGAAGAGTGAAATTATCTCCTTCATTTCTCACGGCGGCAGTAAAAAGGCCACGGCTATCGAAGTGCAGCTGGACGATCCCTCTTTGGCGGATCTAATTGGGCAAGAGGCGCAGGAAACCCTCGTCGAGGACATCGAACTTCTGGATGGCGCCAACTATGAGTTTGATATGAAAGAGATCCAGACCGGTCGCCTTTCTCCTGTATTTTTCGGATCCGCTCTTACCAATTTCGGCGTAGAGCCTTTCCTGCAGGAATTTCTTCGTCTGACTCCGCCTCCGTTGGCGCGCCAGACCGCTGACGGCGAACTGGTCGATCCTATGGATCCTCATTTCTCTGCCTTTGTATTTAAGATTCAGGCCAACATGAATCGTGCCCACAGAGACCGAATCGCTTTCATGCGAATCTGTTCCGGCCGCTTCAACAAGGACCAGGAAGTCTTTCATGTGCAGGGAAACAAGAAGATGCGCCTCTCTCAGCCTCAGCAATTAATGGCCCAGGATCGCACGATCATTGAGGAAGCTTACGCCGGCGACATCATCGGTGTATTCGATCCCGGCATCTTCTCTATTGGAGATACGGTATGCGATCCTACCCTCAGGTGCCGCTTTACCGGAATCCCTACCTTTGCGCCCGAGCACTTCGCAAGGCTCCGTCAGGTAGATACCTTAAAGCGCAAACAATTCATCAAAGGAACCACGCAGATCGCACAAGAGGGTGCGATTCAGATGTTTCAAGAGCCACAACGTGGCATGGAAGAAATCATCGTCGGTGTCGTCGGCACACTGCAATTTGATGTACTGCTCTATCGCCTGCGTTCTGAATACAATATCGAAGTGCGCCTGGAACCCATGAGTCAGGAATACATCCGCTGGATCGAGAATGAGACCGACCCGGAATCTCCTCCGTCTCTCTATCTCACCTCCGATGCCAACCTCATTCAGGATTTCAAAGGCAATTACCTCATCATCTACGCACATGAATGGAGTCTTGGCATGATCTTAGAGCGTAATCCTGGTCTTTCCCTTGCTGAATTCGGAAAAAATGAGTAAAATTGGGGCATTGCCATATTATGTGGCAATGCCTTTTTATTTAAGAACGCAAATGAAGTGCATCGTCGTGGGATTTTATAATTTAGAGGGCTGGCGACGAGAAAAATCCCCGGGGGCCCCGGGGGATTCTCATCCCCGCAGCGGGATTTTACATTTCAAAGCGCCTAGGTGATGAGAAAAATCCCCAGGGGCCACTGAGATTCTCATCGTCGTAGCGGGATTTTACATTTCCAGAGGACTGGGTGATGAGAAAAATCCCTAGGGGCCACTGAGATTCTCATCGTCGTAGCGGAATTTTACAATTCAAAGTGCCTGAGTGATGAGAAAAATCCCCAGGGTCCCTGAGATTCTCATCGTCGTAGCGGGATTTTACAATTCCAGAATTCTTGAGTGATGAGAAAATCCCCGGGGGCCCCCTGAGAATCTCATCCCCGCAGCATGATTTTACAATTCCAGAGGACTGGGTGATGAGAAACTCCCCCAGGGCCACTGAGATTCTCATCGTCGTAGCGGGATTTTACAATTCCAGAATGTCTGAGTGATGAGAAGATCTCATCGCCGTAGCGGGATTTTACAATTTCAGAATTCTTGTGTGATAAGAAAATCCCCCCGCCCCTGAGATTCTCATCCCCGCAGCATGATTTTACATTTCCAGAGGACTGGGTGATGAGAAAATCCCCGGGGGCCCCGAGATTCTCATCGTCGTAGCGAGATTTTACAATTCAAAGTACCTGAGTGATGAGAAAATCTTCAGGGGCCCCCGAGATTCTCATCCCCGCAGCGGGATTTTACAATTCAAAATGCCTGAGTGATGAGAAAATCCCCCCGGGGGCCCCTGAGAATCTCATCGCCGTAGCATGATTTTACAATTTCAGAGGCCTGAGTGATGAGAAGATCTTCAGGGGCCCCGAGAATCTCATCGTCGCAGTGGAATTTTACAATCCCAGAGCACTGAGTGATGAGAAAATCTTCAGGGACCCGAGAATCTCATCGCCACAGCGCGATTTTACAATTCAAAGCGCCTGAGTGATGAGAAAATCCCCAGGGGCCCCCGAGAATCTCATCGCCACAACGCGATTTTACAATCCCAGAGCACTGGGTGATGAGAAAATCCCCGGGTCCTCTTGGGATTCTCATCCCCACAGCAGGATTTTACAATTCAAAGTGCCTGAGTGATGAGAAACTCCCTTCGGGCCCCCTGGGATTCTCATCGCCGCAGCGAGATTTTACAATTCAGAGCGCCTGGGTGATGAGAAAATCCCCCAGGGCCTCTGAGAATCTCATCGTCGCAGCATGATTTTACATTTCAAAGTGCCTGAGTGATGAGAAAATCTTCAGGGGCCCCCGAGATTCTCATCCCCGCAGCGGGATTTTACAATTCAAAATGCCTGAGTGATGAGAAAATCCCCCAGGGGCCACTGAGAATCTCATCGTCGCAGCAAGATTTTACAATTCTAGGGGCTTGAGTAATGAGAAGATCTCATCCCTGTAGTGGGATTTTACAATTCAGAATTCCTGGGTGATGAGAATATCACCGAGGGGACGGATTTCCCACGAAGAAGAAACACTTAAATACTATTATATACATATTATATATAATAGTATTAC
>DBQQ01000052.1:146248-266147 GCA_002305315.1 Clostridiales bacterium UBA1390 | reverse complement strand
TCAACTTTTTTTATACCACACCACTATGAGTATGAATACACAAGTCATATAGTTATCTCTTATAGTTCCTGCTTCCAACGCCCATGCGGTTTTATGCTGCGTGGGCGTTTGTTGTTTTTCCCCCTGCTTGGGCAGAAAGGGGGTGAGAAAGATGATGAATACAGAGCAGTATCGGGAGCATATCGAGCGCACTTTCAACGCCTTTTGCAAGATTGTCCTTTACCATGCGGCGCTGGGCGCTTACAAGAAAATACGGAGGAAACAGCAGTTTGAAGTATCCCTCGACTATCTTAGGAAGTTTGATTTTGAGCCTGTTACGACAACAGACGAGTATTTCGTAAAATACGATGTGCCTACTGTTTTTACTGTTCGTGAGGAAACGGTCATTGTGGAAAGCGAGCAGTTGGCAGCCGCGCTTTTGCGTCTGCCGGAAAAGCGGCGGGAAGTCCTGTTTTTACGGTACTATCTCGGTTACAGCGATAAAGAAATCGGAAGGCTGTTCGGAGTTTGCAGGAGTACAATCTTCCACAGACGGAAAAGAGCATTGCGTTTGCTGCGAAAAGAAATGGAGGCGTTAGAGAATGAACAATAAGAAGTACAATTTGCTACCCTATGAAACGATTGTAAAGGCAGCCGCAGGGGAGCCGGAAGCGGTGAACACCGTCATTCAAACCTATACCGGCTACATCAAATATCTGTCCTACTTTCAAGGGAGTATCAACGACGATATTCAAGATTACCTCAAAGCGTCCTTAATGGAAGCCTTACCCAAGTTCCGCTTTGATAGATGATAAGTAGCAAAGCCAGAAAAAACCGTCAAGGATAAACTTCACGCTTCGCGTCCTTGACGGCTTTTCCCGTCTTTGCTGTTGGGTAATCAAGAGGGCGCAAACGGATAAACCGCTTGCGCCCTCAAAATATTATGAGTATATTGTTACGCGATAGGAAGCGTTTAAGCCTTGCACAACTCGGCTTTGCAGACTTGAAAACACGATAGTTGAGCGTTTCTATTCCCACTCTCAAAAATGGCTGTCTACTGCGTAACATTTTGCCATGCCAGCGTGGATATTTAGATGGGCAAAAAGTCTGTATTTATGCGACTTGCAGAGGGCAGAAACAGAGCAAGTAGTATCATATCCCTTGAAAGCGCAAAAATGCTGTTCTATCGTTCCACGCGGCACAGAAAAAGCGGGCAAGAAGTTTTTGACCTCTTACCCGCTTTTCGTTACAACCTGTCTGCCAGCCGTTAAGTTAGTTTGTTTTCAAACCTTCCTTATCGGTGGTTGGCAAAACGGGGCCCCTTCTTTTTTCTTTACATCAGCCTGACCATTTCCTTCTGCAGGCGCTTCATGATTCGTTTCTCGAGTCGGGAGATATAGGACTGGGAGATGCCCATACGGTCCGCCACTTCCTTCTGTGTCATCTCCTTGCCCCCTGTGTTGAGGCCAAATCGCAAATCAATGATACTGCGTTCCCGAGGTGTCAGAATCTCCAGGGAACGACGCAGCAATTCGCGATCAATCTGCTCTTCAATTCCCTTGGAAACAGCATCCTGTTCTGAACTCAGAATATCCGACAGCAGAAGTTCATTCCCGTCCCAGTCCACGTTCAATGGTTCGTCAATCGAAATCTCTCCTCGCATTCGACTGTTTCTTCGCAGCACCATCAAAATTTCATTTTCGATGCAGCGAGAAGCGTATGTTGCCAGTTTGATCTTTTTATCGGGTTTGAAGGTATTGATCGCCTTAATCAGTCCGATCGTCCCAATGGAAATCAAATCCTCTACATTCATCCCCGTGTTTTCAAACTTCTTAGCAATATATACGACGAGACGGAGATTATGTTCAATTAAAAGCTGTCTCCCCTTTTCCTTCTCCTCTCCCTCCTGCGTGAACATATGCAGTACCTTTGCTTCTTCCTGTGCTCCCAGCGGTTCCGGCAGGATATCACTTCCTCCAATGTACAGAATCGTTTCTTCCGACGCCTCTTTCGTCAATACGAGCTTCTGCGCGCATAGCCACATCATCTTCATATCTGTCACTCCTTTTCTGCCTCACACCATTGTGCCGGCAATATGGCCCTACAACCATGTACCCGTATGGATTGCCCCGTCCCCGCGATGACAGCCGTCATCGACCTCTCCTGATCCTTTATCCGCAGGATCAGCTGATCTGGACAAAAACCCCACATCACTTTTCCTTCACTGCCGATGGATCGATAGGGAATCGGTATCTTATCCACAACTTCCAAGCCCGCCAATAGGCCCTCCTCCACAATAACCACCGGCCTGTGTCCTATGGGATCTTGCAGCAGATTCCCACTGTCCAGCCATCCGTAAAAACGAACGCTCTTCCCTCGTACTGTGCAAGTAACTTCTCCTACTCGGCCTCCCCGTCCACTGAACTGATAATATGCCTGCAGGCCCTTTCCGCCCAATATGAAAAGCAGAATCGCTCCTGCCCATATCATCCAGGCTTCTCCCTCCAACCACTGTGAACACAACCCCAGCAACCCTTTCAGCAAGATACTCAATCCGAACAACCATCCCAGACGGACCAGAAAAGACCTGGGCGTGCTCCATCCCCATGTACCCAGTACCATGCCGCAGGCCATCCCCAGCATGATTCCCCATCCGACGATTCCACCCACCAGGCCCCGTCGACACCACCACCAGACCGTGGAAAAAAGGGCTGCCAGAAAAGAAACCACGCCAAGCCGCCATAACGGTACCTTTCGTCCCAATACGCGATTCATCCAATATAATAGTAAAAAATCCAGCAATCCATTGCACAGAAAATAGAGATCCACATACATACTATCCCTCCCTCTGGCCTTGCTGTCTTCTATAGCTTACCACAATCCCACTGCGCAATTTGTCAAAGGGAGGTGGGCGCAGCAGAAAATTAAGCGACAAAAAAAGAGGACACGTTGCAAAAACAACCTGTCCTCTTCATCATTCGATATAAACTATGTCAGCTTCTGCGGCTGCGCTGCAAAAACGGCGGGATGTCCACCGGCATGTCATCCGAAGAAGGCCTGGGACGGCTGGCACCTCCGTAGTTGCTGCCATATCCCGAACCACTGTTACTATTGTTATTATAGGGCGCTCCCGTGATCGGATTGCGCTGCGGCTTCTCCTCAGCCGTTGTATTCTTCGCCAGATTATCCAGGCTGCTGGCGATATTGGTCTCCTGTACCGCAGCCTTAGGCGCTGTATACGCAGAATAATCCTCATTGCCGAAATCTGTCGCAATGACAGTGACCACGATCTCATCCTGCAGGTTCTCATCCATAGAAGTACCATAGATGACTTCCGCATCCGGATCGATATGCGCTGCGATCATATTGGGGATCTCCACCGCGTCGAACATCGTCATATCCGGTCCGCCGCATACATTGATCAGCACACCGCGTGCGCCATCAATGGTGGTATCCATCAGCGGTGAGCTGATAGCCTCCTCCGCAGCCTTCTTCGCCTTATCATCACCCTTGGCGCGGCCGATACCCATATGAGCCACACCCTTGTTCTGCATGACGGTCTTCACATCGTTAAAGTCCACATTGATGATACCGGGACGGTAAATCAGATCAGATACGCCCTGTACACCCTGGCGCAGAATTCCATCCGCCAGGCGGAACGTATCCTGCATGGTTGTCCTCTTATCCGCAATCTGCAACAGCTTATCGTTGGAAATGCAGATCAGCGTATCCACGCCCTTCCGCAGCTCCGCAATCCCGGCCTCTGCCGCGCGCATCTTCTTCGCCCCCTCAAAGGCAAAGGGCTTGGTCACGACACCTACCGTCAGAATCCCCATCTCTTTAGCGATCTTAGCCACCACAGGAGCCGCTCCTGTGCCAGTGCCGCCGCCCATACCTGCGGTCACGAAGACCATATCCGCGCCGGAAATCGCATCCTTGATCTCCTCTGCACTTTCCTCGGCCGCCTGCTTACCAATCTCAGGCCGGCCACCAGCGCCTAAGCCCCGGGTCAACTTCTGTCCAATCAGCAGCTTATTCTCTGCGCTGCCCAAGCGAAGCACCTGTGCATCTGTGTTCACAATCAAAAATTCGGCTCCCTGCAGGCCATCGGAAATCATACGCTCTACCGCGTTATTTCCGCCGCCGCCTACTCCAACCACTTTTATTTTAGCCTTATTATCAGAAAAATCTTCTGTCCATTCGAAATCCAAAGCCAACTCCTCCTTCATCCTTCAGCCTGTATGTTACAATAATACCCGTTTTTCCGCAATAAATCAATAGGAAAGATCAAATTTCCATAAAAATTCATAAATCCACGGTCTAATTTATCAAATAGGTTTTTCTAGATATACTTGACCCTCTAAATCTTCTAAATGAAGAATTCCTTCTGCATCCGGCGTCTCTTCCAGAATCCTGGCCAAAGCCTGTATTTTAGAATCCAGATCTTCCTCTCCGCCGCACCTCACATCCAGCCGTTCTGTATACAACCGGATATCCGACGTCTGCGTGAGATCTACTCGCACCACACTCGCAGCAATGCCGTATTTCTGCAACGCGCCGCATACATCCATGATCGTCTGCGAAAGAGACACGCTCTCCGTATTGAGCGGTTCTCCCAATGTGAAGTTCTGCACATTGACACCGGTGACCACTGGCATATCTTCCTCCAGATAATGTGTGCTGTCCACCACATAGCCTGTCTCATCCAGACAAAGATACATTCCCATATACGCTACATACCCTACCACAGTCCGTTCCTTGACCTGAATTTCCAGACTGCTGGGCCAGTGTACATAGATATCCACCGTCTCTATCCGTGGATTCATATCCATCTTTTGAAAAATGCTCCCTAGCAGGAAATGAAACATATTCATTCCTTCTGTCAGTCCCAATTCCTCTTGAATTTCCTCCGCAGACACGACCTCGTTTCCAGTGACAACAATCTCTCGAATCGAGAATACAAAGGAATTTAAGAACAATAGGATCAGCAGAATCAGCAGGACGATCAGCATCTTCTTTCGTCGTCCGGAACTGTTATTATAATGATACTTGTCATCCAATTTGATTTTTTTCGCCAATGCCCTGCCTCCCTTCTCTTTCTATTATGCACTGCTATCGTCTGGGTGCCGTGGAATACCGCGAAATGTTCAATAAGATTCCCATGCTGCCCATTAAAAACAGCAAGGAGGACCCACCATAGCTGATAAATGGAAGCGTCACGCCCGTTACCGGAATACTGTTCGTATTCACCGCCACGTTGATGATGACCTGAATCGCCACCTGCATAATCATTCCCACCGCTAATAAACTGGAAAACTGATTCGGAGCGTGAACCGCAATCTTGATTCCATTCCATACCAAACCCGCAAACAGCAGGAGCACAATCGCTGCCCCCACAAGACCTAACTCTTCACAAAGCACTGCAAAGATAATATCATTGTGGGCCTCCGGAATGAATCCCAGTTTCTGTACGCTCTGTCCTAACCCAACACCGAATAATCCGCCGGAACCGACTGCGTAAAGCGACTGGATCGCTTGATATCCGTCTCCGCTTGCATAATCCCAGGGATTCAGCCATGCCCGTACACGAATGGTTCGGTAACTCCACTCTTCCATCAGAGGCTGAATCCACCCCGGCATACTGTCAATCGGCACCACAAGCGGAATCGTAACGATAAAAACCAAGGCCGCCAAGAGCGGTAAAACAAGAACCAGGAAATGTTTGATTCTGGCCCCACCGACAAACATAATCACGAGACCAATCCCCATGGTAACAATCGCCGAGGATAGGTTTTCGATCAAAATCAATCCCGTCGGGATCAGAAGAACAATCAAAAGTTTGGCAAACGTCCATACATTCTGTATATCTTCTCGATGCTGATCTACCAACATGGCCATGAAGAGTGCTGTAGCAATCTTTGCAAACTCTGAAGGCTGAAATGAATAATCTCCAAACCCAATCCATCGTTTGGATCCATTGATCTCATTACCGATAAACATAACCGCGACTAATAAGACGATCGCCACAACATACGTAATAAAGGCAAATTTTCGATACCATTTCAGCGGCACATAGACCGCCGCGATGAGAACTCCTGTACTGATCGCCAAGAAAATAAGCTGCCGCTTAAAGTAATACAGGCTGTCTCCTGTACTATTGTAAGCGAAGTACACGCTGGAACTGGTCACCATGATGAGTCCAATCAGCGACAGCAGCACGAGACATGCGATAAACGTAAAGTTTGTCTCCCGCTTCTCCGGCAGCGCCCATGCTTCTTTCTCTCGCCGATAATACTCAGCGCTGGCCTTGCGCGGCTTCAGCTTACTCACAGCCTGCATCGCAAAGCCACCTACACGATCCAGACCTCTTTCTTTCTGCTTAACGCGCCTGCTTCTCTCGAAGGTCTGCCTGGACACGGTCTGATTTTCTGATTCTTTAGCAGAATACCGGGCCTGCTGCCGCAGGAAATCCTCTGGCCGCAGTGTCCGGATCTTTCCCTTCTCTTCCGGCTTCTGCGCCTTACGTTTCTTCACAGTACTCCTCCCCTCTATCCTCGTCTCATCACAGTGCCAATAAACCGATGAGACACAAAATCGCGGTGATGATGACAAACACGCTGACCACCTTAGTCTCTTTCCAACCGCCCAATTCAAAATGATGATGAATCGGCGCCATCCTAAACAGCCTCTTTCCATGCGTCGCCTTGAAATACGCAACCTGCAATACCACCGATACCACTTCCAACACATAGATGAACCCGACAATGACAAGAAGCAACGGAATCCGCAACATCAGTGCTAGGGCAGTTACAAAACCGCCAAGTGCCAACGAACCGGTATCCCCCATGAATACCTTCGCCGGATTCACATTAAAGAGCAGAAAGCCCAGAAGGCTGCCTGCCACAGCAGATGCCATGGGCAGCAAATTGCTGTTTTGTCCCCAACATACCACCGCAAAGAATGCAGCCACAATCACTGTCACGCCAGAAGCCAGACCATCCAGGCCATCGGTGAAGTTGACTCCATTGACAAACGCCAGAATCAGGAAGAATGCAAAGGGATAATAGAGAATACCCAGATCCCACTCGAAAGAAGCAAACGGGACCTCGATGGCCGTGCCGATATCTGAACGCCATAAATAGATGACAAACAGAAGGGCCACTACACACTGAAGTACCCATTTCTGCAGGGGCTTTAATCCTTCATTGTCCTTCTTGACCACCTTGATATAGTCATCCAGAAAACCGATCAGACCAAAAGCCCAGGTCACAAGGAGCGCCGCGATGATCTGAGAATTAAACTGAAAGAACAGCACAACCCCCAGGGTCAGGCTGATCAGAATCATGATGCCGCCCATCGTGGGCGTTCCTGCTTTTTTCTGATGTTCTTTGGGCCCCACCGCCCGGATGTACTGCCCAAACTTGAGTTTATGCAGCAGCGGAATACAGATGGGACATAAAAGAATCTGCGCCACAAAGGCGATAATGGCCGGAATAATGGCTGATTTATCCATAATATCTACTCCTATTTTATCATTTGAACAATTTTATCTAAGGCCATCCTGCGGGAAGCCTTCAAGAGTATTATATCATCTGGGCGCAAAAGTGAAAAGAGTTTCTTGCTCAGTATCTCCGTATTCTCAAAATAATAAGACGTCAGCGTGGGCCGCACCTTGAGGGCTTCCTCCACAATCCAGGCCGCATCCTTTCCCACACCGACTAGAACATCTACGGCGTGTTCCGCCGCATATTGCCCCACCTGGCGATGCCCCTTCTCCGAATAAAAGCCCATCTCCAGCATATCTCCCAAAACGGCGACTCGCCTGCTGTTCGGCCGAAACTTCTGCGCGCAGAGTACATCCAGGGCCGCCTGCATCGATGCCGGGCTGGCATTATACGAGTCGTCCAGGATTCGAAAGCGGTCATTCTCATACACATTCATCCGCATCGCGGAAGGCTGGAAGGAGGCAATGCCCTTTACCAGCGTCTCCGGCGAGAGCCCCAGATGTCTTCCGATCCCAAAGGCTGCCAACATGGCATATACCATATGTTTTCCCAGGGCCTTGGCGGTAAGCAGTGTCTCTTCTCCGTCGCAGTGAAGTAGCGTCTGTATTTCATCACCCACCTGCTTCCACCAGAGCGCCCGTATTTCGCAGTCTTCCGAGAAACCATACCGCCATACCGGCCGTTTCATCTGTCTGCTGTACGACAACAACAACGGATCGTCTCCGCAAAGAAACGCAGGGCCGTCCTCCTTCATCTCCTCAAACATTTCCGTCTTTGCTTTTAAGATGCCCTCCTGGCTGCCTAAAAATTCGATATGAGAAACGCCAATATTTGTGATGACACCGACATCCGGTTTTGCGATATGGGACAAATATCGAATCTCTCCGAAATGGTTCATCCCCATCTCCAACACCGCAGCCTGGGTGTCCTTTTCGATCTGGAATATGGCCAGGGGCAGCCCGTATTGGTTATTCAGGTTCCCCGGCGTCTTGAAAACCTTCAGTCCCCCGGAGAGTGCGGCAGCGATCATGTCCTTCGCCGTGGTCTTACCCACACTCCCCGTGACTCCGATGACAGGGATCCCCAGCTTCTTTCGATAATACGCCGCCAGATTCCCCATTGCCTGCACGGTCTCTGGCACGATCCACAGGAGCTTTCCTTCTGGCACCGAGATCTCATGCGTATCGGCATAGGTCTTTTCGCAAAGACAGGCCACCGCTCCCTTCTCATAACACTCCGCAATGAACTGATGGCTATCCACCCGTTCTCCCTGCATCGCGACAAAGAGTGCGCCCGGTGTGACTTTTCTGGAATCAATGACCACAGAAGTGATTCGCTGATCCGTCCCTTCTCCTCGGAGTTCTCCTCCCAGTACCTTATGTATCTCTTCCCAAGTCAGCTTCATCATAGGGTTCCTCCGGCAAAGGCTTTTTCGATCTCTTCCACGTCGTCAAAATGGATCTTTTCCCGTCCGATAATCTGATAATCCTCATGTCCCTTTCCGGCAATGAGAATGATATCGCCTGGCTCGGCAATCGCGGCCGCGCGCTGAATCGCGGCCCGCCGATTCTCGATCACCTCATAAGGACAATTCGTTTCCCGTACGCCTGCTTCCACTTCCTCCAGGATCGCGTAGGGATCCTCTGTTCTCGGATTATCCGATGTGGCAATCACATAGTCACTGTGCTCACCGGCGATCTTTCCCATCACCGGCCGTTTGGAACGGTCCCTGTCTCCTCCGCAGCCAAACACCGTGATGATTCTGTGCGTACGGAATTCCTCGATCGTCTCCAGAACATTCAGCAGTGCGTCCGGCGCATGGGAATAATCCACTACCGCCGCCACCTGATTGGGTCCGTGTACCGTCTGAAAACGACCTCTTACAATACGATCCTTGCGTCCCAGTTCTGATACGATGATATCCGGGCTGACCCCAGCCACCAGGGCCGCAGCGGCTGCCGCCATCGTATTATAAACATTGAACCGACCCGGATAGGGATATGCGATATGCAGTGTCTTCTGTTCCTCATTCTCTTTATAACGAAGATCATATTCGACGCCATGGATGTCCATGTGGATATTTTCCGCTTTATAGTCTGCTTCCCGATCGATGGCATAGCTGAGCATCCGGCAATACCCTGCATCATACACCCTGCGGCCGGCCTCATCATCGATGTTGGAAAGTCCCAGCCGAGAGCTCTTAAAAAGCAGCATTTTTGCCTCCAGATAGGCCTCCATCGTCTTATGAAAATCCAGATGATCCAGGGATAGATTCGTGAAGAGCGCCAGATCAAAGTGCGTACCATCCACGCGGTGCAGCGCCAAAGAATGAGACGATACTTCCATGACCAGAGAATGTACCTCTTCCTCTCGCATCTGGCTGAAAAGCTGCTGCAGGTCGAAGGCTTGGGGCGTGGTATACTGCGAAGGCAATACCTCATCGCCGATCCGATTCTCAATGGTCCCCACCAATCCCGTCTTGCGTCCTGCCGCCATCAGAATCCGATAGATCAGCGTGGTTGTCGTGGTCTTGCCTTTTGTCCCCGTCACCCCGATCATATACATGGACTCGGATGGCCGTCCATAAAACCGAACCGCCATGCGCGGCATTGCTGCCAGTGTGCTTTCCACCTTGACGACGCACATTCCTTTCGGAATCTCCTTGATTTCTTTTTCGACCACCGCCAGCACTGCGCCGGCCTCTGCGGCCTGCGCGATGAAGTCATGCCCGTCAAAGGCGCCTCCGGCCACCGCTACAAACGCACTGCCCTGCCTTACCTTTCTCGAATCATACTCGATGGATGTGATCTCCTCGCTATTGCCTTCCCCTATCACCTGATAGGGGATATCCTGCATGAGTGTCTTCCAATTCATGAATCTTCCCTCCCTATGAAAACCGCCGATCGAGATCTTCTCTTCGGCTATCCTAAGTATACCACAATCTTACTGTCCATGTTGACCGTTTCCCCGGGCAGCGGAAACTGTTCTATGATCTGTTCTCCTTCTCCTAAAACATCCAATTCGGTCTCCCCGGCTGTTTCCCTGGCCTGTGCCAGTGTCATGCCCAGAAGATCCGGCACTTCAATCTGCGCCACCTCTGGCAGGAGAGCCTCTTCTTCCGTATAATCCGGTTCAATGCCCAGATAGGGAAGGATATTTTCCAGGAGTTCTTTGACTACCGGTGCGCATACGGTGCCGCCATAATAGATGCCTTCCGGCTCGTCGATCAGCATCAGCGTCATGAGCTGGGCATCCTCCACCGGTGTAAAACACAGAAACGACGAAATATATTTCTTCGCGCTTCTGGGCAGTTTCTGGCTCGTCGCGGTCTTACCGCCAATGCTGTATCCTGTGATCGCGGCTTTACTGCCGCCGCCCTCGCTGACGACTGTTTCCAGCACCTGGCGCAGCGTCTGCGAGACCTCCGGGTCGATGACTCCTTCCGTCACCGGAAATTCCAATGTCTTTAACACATTGCCCTCCTGATCCAACACCTGCGTACCAAAGTGGGGCGTAATCAGGTTTCCTCCATTGACAGCGGCAGCAGCAGCCCGCAAAAGCTGCATGGGTGTGATGGCGATGGACTGCCCAAATCCCATCGTGGCCAATTCTACCGGCCCCACATCTTCCACATCATACATGATGCCTACCGCCTCACCCGAGATATCGATCCCGGTTTTCTTGTCAAACTCAAACGCCTTCAGATACTTGTAAAACGTATCCGCGCCCAGGCGCAGGGCCAGTGTCATAAAGACCGGATTGCAGGAATTCTGCACGCCCTGTACAAAGGTTTCCGTGCCATGCCCGCCTGTCTTATGGCAGCGAATCCTGCGGTCCGCCACCGTAAGGCCGCCGTTACATTGAAAGGTTTCGTCCAGACTGACGACCTTCTCCGAAAGGGCGGCTGCGGAAGTAATGATCTTAAACGTGGAGCCCGGCTCATACGTATCATTGATACAAAAGTTTCTCCACATCTGATTCAGAGCCTCGATCTGACTCTCCGAGTCCATGCTGTCCCACTGCGCGGCTAATGTCTCATCATTGATCGTGAAAGGATCATTCAAGTCAAAATCCGGCTTGATGGCCATCGCGTAGATCTCGCCATTTTGAGGATTCATGACGATGATGGCACCGCGCTTCGCATTCTTCTGCTCGATGGTGCGCTCCAGCAGCTGTTCCGCATATTGCTGAATCACCACATCCAGACTCGTCTGCAGGACATTGCCCTCCGTCGCCTCTTTTCGCAGTTCCTCACTGCCGCTTAGACGAATTCCCTTGGCATCCGTCAGCGTGAGCAAACTTCCGTTGATGCCCTGCAAATACTCATTATATGTGACTTCCAGCCCGATGATCCCCTGACTGTCACTGCCGGCAAATCCGATTGTCTGCGATGCCAGACTTCCAAACGGATAATACCGCTTGAAATTTTCGTCGATCTGAATACCGGCGAGTCCCGCCTCTCGTATGCGTTCTGCGACCTCCGGCGCGACCCGGGTCTTGATCGTCTGCAATGCCACCTTCTTCTCCACCAATGCCAGCACCTCTTCATATTCCATAGAGAGCTCCTGTGATAGAAGGCGCGCGACGGCTTCCGCATCTTCCACCTGATTATGGATCACACTAATAGAACAAACCGAATCACTCGTTGCCAACACGGTTCCGTTTCGATCCAGGATATCTCCGCGTTTCGCATACAGCGTGCGTTCCCGATAGTGCAGATCGTCGGCCAGTCCTGTCAGATAGTCGCCGCGGAATAGTTGAATATATCCTACGCGAAAAATCAGGATCAGAATCAGCGTCACACATCCGATCTGAAGGATCGTCAGCCGTAGTCGATATTTTCCGGAAATTCTCGCCAATACAAGGCCCTCCTTATTGGAGAATCCTTATATTATATGGATCGTCCGGCTTTCTTATGATTGCGGATAGATATTGAGGTACGGCAGCACCTGGCTCAGAACCTCCGCAGCCACACTCTGCGCCGGTGAACTGACGCCGCTCTTCGCCTCATCCAAGATGATCAGGATGCCCACTTCCGGATCATCGATCGGCGCGAATCCTGTAAAGGATACGATATATTTTCCCTCGCTATAGTCTCCCTTCTCCGCCGTACCCGTCTTACCGCCAATCCGATATCCCTCCAGATTGACGCCGGTTCCGGTTCCGGTTTCTACCACGGCCTCCATACCACTGCGAATGATGGCCGAAGTTTCAGCAGATATTACCTGCCGGATGGTTTCGGTATTCGTCTCGGAAATGACATTGCCATCTGCATCCAGAATCTGCTTCACCAGATGCGGTCGAACCAGATTCCCGTCATTGACCACGGCCGATTCCGCCGTCAGAAGCTGTATCGGCGTCAGATTGAATCCTTGACCGAACGATACGGTGGCAAGCTCCACCGGCCCCAGAGAATCCAGATCATACACCAGGGAGGCCGCGGATTCTTCGTAGGGCAGATCAATACCGGTCAATTGACCGATGCCAAATGCTTGCTGATACTTATAATACGTTTCTGCCGGGGTTCGTTCACTCACCTGAATCATACCTACATTACAGGAGTTTTGGATGATTTCCCGGATACTCTGTATTCCGTGCGCCACACTGAACGCGCACTGGAACGTCTGATCATAGTACATATAAAACGAATTGCAGGTGAAGCTATCGTTCTCACTAATAGAACCGCTGTCCAGCGCCGATGCCGCAAAAATAGGCTTGAAGGTGGATCCCGGCTCATAAGTTCCACTCACGGCAAAGTTGCTCCAGATTTCGGATAAGAAGGTATCTGCCTGCTTCGTCTCCGTCGTATATTTACTGCTTAATCCAACGACTTCTTCCACGTTATTCAGATTGAAGGTCGGATAGTTAGCCATGGCGTATACTTCACCCGTCTTGGGATTCATGATGATTCCGCAGGCTCGCAGACACTCTTCCTCTTCCATGACTTTTGCCAGTGCCTGTTCCAGATAATATTGTACGGTCTGATCCAGTGTCAGCACAAGAGAATTTCCATCCTGTGCATCGACTACTTCCTCCAGATACTGGCCATCTTCTGTACGAGTTCTTATGATTCGGCCATCTATACCGGACAGCTCTTCGTCATATTCCATTTCCAAGCCATATACGTTGTTAAATCCAATCACATGTGCGGCCAGCTCGTCATTGGGATAGTTGCGGCTCTGGATCGCCTCAAACCAGACCCCCACAATGCTTCCCGCATCGATCTTTTCTTCCAAAACAGATTTTGTCGATTCGGAGATCTGCCTTCCCTGAGAAAAACGCTCATATTGGCTATCTGCATACTCGGCATCCAGATATTTCTCCAGCACTGAAGTGTCTGTAATATCCAGCACACTGGAAAGCTGCTGAATCGTAGACTGCTGATCCACCAGATCCGCACTCTGCAGGGCCTTGGGATCAATAATCACATCATAAACCTGCTGTGTCTCAGCCAGAACATTATGGTTTCGATCATAGATCACACCGCGCAGCGCCGAGATCGTCGTATCCTGCGTAGAACCCTGCTGCGCCTGTACTGCCTGGGTATATTCTTCTCCATGCGCAACCTGGATATATATGATTCTGCCGAATAACCCGGCAAAAATCAATAAGATCACGCTTACCAGCAAAAGGAGCCGTACTTTATTCAGCCCACCGTTTTGTCTTTGTTTCGCCATCTTTCCCTTTCCTTTCGGAAAATTGATCGGCCTGGAAAGAGGTTACCCACTCTCCAGGCCGCGAACGATCAATCATTTCCTCCAAATAGATGAAAATTCACCTGTGTTGCTTTCCTCTGTGTGTCCTGCGTTTCCTGTACGGTATAATCCGTTTCCAAGGGGCCCATTTCTGTGATATCATCTCCCGATGCTTCCTGCATTCCCAGATGTCCGACCGCATAGGAATATAGATCCGATAGACCCATATCCGCAGTTCCTTCATTTTCAAGAACTGCCGTGTTCTGTTCCTCCTCGGCTAAACGCGCCTGCATACTATACAGTTCCTGCCGTGCGGTATATAACTCGCTATAGGACATGGCCACACGCAGCAGCCCACCAGCAATCACCAATACGCCTCCCAAGATCAATACCCTCTTCCATAGAGGCACCTGTCTTGTTTTTGTCTTCTGCTGCTTGACCGGTTTCTTTTTAGGAGTTCCATGAGGTTTTTCCTCCTCCCAGGTCTCCTCTTCCAGCTCCTGCGCCAGATTTCCCGAAATATAGGCTCTGGCAGAAATCGGCCTATGCTCTTTTTCTTCCTCCTGGAAATAATCAAATAACTCGTCTCTTGCTTCCTGTGCCATCGTAATCCCCTGCCTTCTATACCCGTTCCGCGATACGCAGTTTTGCACTGCGGGACCTCGGATTCTCCTTGACCTCTTCCGCTCCCGGCAAAATCGGCTTTCGAGTGATGACTCGAAGAACCTGTTTTTTTCCACATACACAAACCGGGAAATCTTTGGGACATGTGCAGGGATTTTCTAAACTCCGGAATGTCTGTTTCACGATTCGATCTTCCAGAGAATGAAATGTAAGTATACAGATGCGTCCTCCGGGGGACAGTCTCTCTGCCATATCCCGAATCGCACCCTCCAAAATGCTGAGTTCCTGATTGACCTCTATCCGAAGCGCCTGAAATGTGCGCTTAGCCGGATGGGGTCCATCCTGGCGCGCTCCCTTAGGAACAGCCTCTTTAATAATCCGCACCAGATCTCCCGTCGTCCGGATAGGTTCTTTTTCTCTCTCCTGGACGATAAAGGATGCAATCCTGGCCGACCATCGTTCCTCTCCATAATCTTGGATGATTCTACGTAGTTCCTCTTGGGAATACTGATTGACAATCTCTGCAGCGGTCCTAGGATTTCTTCTGTCCATCCGCATATCCAGCGGTGCATCCTGCATATAGGAGAATCCCCGTTCTCCATCATCCAGCTGCTTTGATGAAACACCCAGATCCAGCAGTACCCCGTCTACTGTCTGGATCCCCAGCGTTTCCATGATCGCGGCAAAATTACGAAAATTATCCCGCACGATTGTCACGTTCGAAAATCTTCCCAACTTCTCTTGTCCGTTGGCCACGGCTACTTCATCCTGATCGATTCCGATCAGCCTGCCGTCAGGTCCAAGCCTTTTCAAGACCTCTGCCGCGTGTCCGGCGCCCCCCAGAGTTCCATCCACATATATACCATCAGGACGGATCTTCAGGCCCTCGATACACTCGTTCCTGAGAACAGAAATATGTCTAAATTCCACGTTTCTCACCTTCGTTTTATTCTAAATTCCGTTCTCAGAATCCAAGCGCTCCTAATGTCTCGCTCCAAGACGCTCCATCATCTTCTTCGCCAGTATTGTAGCGCTTCCAGGTCTCGTAGTCCCAAACCTCCACATGGTTATCGGCCCCTACCAGCATCACATTCTTTTCGATGCCAGCGTACTGTTTGAGTTCCGGATGAATCAATACACGTCCCTGTTTATCCAATGTTGTAGATTGTGTGCTGGAAAAAAAACGACGCTTGATCCGACGGATCTCCTTATTGGAATCGGAAACCCCTTTCAGTTTGTCCCGAAGCTTCATAAAATTTTCCTCTGGCCACAGGTACAAACACGGCTCTTCCTCCCCATCCGGATCCCATAGATTGGTAGTAATATAAAAAGACGGATTCAGCAGCGTGTCCCGCCCTACGAGTTCTTGACGATACTCCATAGGGATAATCAGACGACCCTTATCATCAATCGAATGATTAAACTTATTACAGAACACCTTGCCTCACCACCTTTCCTCATGGACTCCATTTGCCTCCACTTACTTACTTTTTAGATGCAATTGACTCCACTTGACTCCATTATAACATAAAATCCCCTCTTTGCAAGCCCCTTCGAAAACTTTTACAATTTTTTTCGGTTGGAAATTTGCGTGTAGGCGTAAAGTTTAGGAAACTCTATGGAGACGCGCGGGAACACTTTTTTTGCAATATCCGCTATTATGTATCCTTTCTTTATATTTCGTGATATTACAAGATATATGGAAGGGGAAATTCTATGACCACACAGCAAATAGATATTGCATATATCACCATTTCCATCCACCGTGCTACCCGCGATTCCAAAAGTGAGCTCAGCCTCTCGCTTCTTTTTGACATGCTGGGCGTAAAATGCAAGCATAATTATCCACTTTGTGCACAGAGCCATTTCTACGTGGCAGACTTCTTTTTCCCCGACTCGCAGGATTTTCACGAGTACATGGGTATGCTCGATCATGAACAGTACACTCAGCAGATTGGCGGACGATAAAGCAGAGAGCATTCAAGAAAAAAAGAACCTCCTTATCACGAAGGAGCATTTTGCAGCAGATTCGCAGGATCCTGAAAAAAAGCATGCCTGTATCGACCTGCGCGAAATCGTCCTACAACTCACCGACTTCGGGAAAATTCCCCCACAAAAGACGTTTCATCTTCTTTTCCCCGACAAACCACTTCCTCAACTCTAAAAATTGAACGGCAGTTAGCATACAATACAGCTGTCGCATATTGAGCGTTAGCGTAACAACATAGCGAACGCTTGCTTGTTGTGCGTGAAAACGGGTATTTTATACGCAGATCGGAGAACGCCAGTGTGCGAATCGTTGAGCAGCGTATAAATCTGCTGCAGGGACGGAGATACCTCCAAAATTAAATTGTACGCAAATATGAGATCCATAGAGCACGAATCGCTGAACAGCGTATAAAAGCTGCTGCAGGGACGGGATACCTCTAAAATTATACGCAGCCGTCGGATTCGCAGAGCACGAAGCGCTGAGCAGCGTATAAAAGCTGCTGCAGGGACGGAGATGCACCCGAAATAAAATTATATGCAAACGCGAAATCAGCAGGACTCGCAAATCCCCGAGCAGCGCCTCTAAAATTATACGCAGCCGCCGGCGGCTCTCTCCTTAGTCTACGGAACAAAAAACATACGCAACTACGAAATCCCGCAGTTGCGTATGTTTTGCAGTCCTTTCAATCTAAATTTTCCAATAAGAAGCGCCCTATCTCGCGCGTAAGCCGGGCAATGGGCAGTCCCATTACGTTATAATAGTCGCCTTGTATGCCGCGAATCAGAAGCGCCCCTTTGCCCTGAATCCCATATCCGCCCGCCTTATCAAAAGGTTCTCCCGTTGCGATATAAGAAGCAATCTCTTCCTTATATAGCGGATAGAACTCCACCCATGTTTCTTCCTGGAAAATATGTTCTCTGCCTTCCAGGCAAAGGCAACATCCCGTGATGACTTGATGCACTCGACCGGACAGTTCTTCTAACATGGATTGCGCCTGTTCCGCATCTTTGGGCTTTCCCAGCATCTGACCATCAATGAAGACGCCTGTATCGCACCCAATCACCAAAGCGTCCGGATGCTGATCGGCCAAAAATCGCGCTTTCTGAGCCGCCAGATAGGCGGGGCCCTGCGTCAACTCCAATCCTTCCGGCAGATTTTCTTCGATATCCGCGGGCAATATGTCAAACTCGTCCAATGCGAGCGCTAAAAGCTCCCGTCTCCTGGGAGACGCTGACGCCAAAATCACTCGAATACTCATAACTCTCCCTCCACGATTTTCTGTTTCAGGGCCGGATCGAATACACCGCTTCTCAGCATGGCAATCTCATACTTATAAGGCGGGAATGTCTTTTTGGCCGCCCCGGGCACATAAGGTGTCTCTAAGATCTTGGGAACAGTGCTGAGTTCGGAACAGGCGGCGATACGATAGAGTGTGTCAAACCCTATTGCGCCAAAGCCGATATTCTCATGCCGGTCTTTTGCGGCCCCCCTCAGATTCTTGCTATCATTCAGATGGACAACTGCCACGCGATCAAGGCCAATCACCTGATCGAGTTTTTGAAGAACGCCCTCCCAGTCCTGACACAAATCATAGCCCGCATCATGCATATGACAGGTGTCGATGCAGACTCGCAGCCGTTCATTGTGTTTGACCCCGTCAAAGATTCTAGCCAGCTCCTCAAAACTCCTTCCCAACTCACTTCCCTTACCAGCCATGGTTTCCAGAGCTAGTGGAATGGTCGTGGTTTCATCCAGCACCTGATTCAAACCTTGAATGACACGCTCAATCCCACGATCTACTCCTTCTCCTACATGCGCTCCCGGATGAACCACCAGCACTTCCCCGCCCATGGCCTCGCTCCTCTCCAGCTCTAATCGAAGGAACCGCACTGCCAGCTCAAAGATATCTTCCTTCACGCCATTTCCCAGATTGATGATATATGGAGCATGCACAATCAGATGTTCGATTTCATGCTGATGCAGTTCATCCCAGCCTTCCTGAATCTTGAGCTCCTCTATCGGCTTTCTTTTCGTATTCTGTGGAGCGCCGGTATAGATCATCAAGGCGTCCGCTCCATATCCTGCAGCCTCTTTCGCAGCTCCTAAAAACATCTCCTTGCCGCTCATTCCCACATGAGATCCAATGATCATTCCTTGACTCCTCTCCACAGAGAAAAGGTGACGGTAAACCAGGTACCCTCTCCCGCCTGACTCTGTACTGTAATCTTTCCTTTATGTTCCTGTACAATGGCCTGCACGATCGAAAGCCCTAGGCCGTATCCTCCCGCACCCGCACTTCGATCTCTGGCCTCATCCACTCGATAAAAGCGCTCGAAGATATGCTTCATCTGATCCTGTGTCAGTGTACGTCCCGTATTGAACACGACAAATTGTAGACGCTCTCGCTGCTTGGTCAGTTCAATTCGAATCTGCCCACGCTCCTCTGAGTATTTAATCGCATTTTCTAAGAGATTTTGCACCATTCGTTTCAGTTGCGAGCTATCTCCATACATCCACAAATCCGATTCTATTTCCTGGATCAGATTCTTGCCCGCTTCAAATATCAACGGCTCCAGGTGCAGCAATTCTTCTTCCACAATATCCGAAAAACATACTGGCTCATATACCTTCTGCAGACTTCCATCATCCGAGCGCGCCAGATACAGCAGGCTCGTCACCAGTCCATTCATCCGTTCTCCCTCTTCCTGGATATATTCCAGCCATTTTCTTTCTTCTGCCACACTCTTTTCCGGATGGGATAGAACCAGGCTCGCATTCGCCATGATCACACTCAGTGGCGTCTTGAGTTCATGCGAGGCATCTGCCACAAAGTGTCGCTGCTGTTCCAGGACTCTGGCAATGGGACGCACGGCCCAACGCGCCAAAAGGATACTGATGCCCCAGAAAGCGATCGCGCCCACTGCTCCCACCAGAATGAGTTTCCATAATAGACTCTGCAGACGATACACATCGTTACTGCGATCCTGTAAAACGATGTATTGATTTCCCCTCTCCGTCTGCCATCGACTATATGAAAATGAGGTATCCCGGTAGTTGATCTTTCCATCGTCCTTCTCTTGCTTCATGATAAGATCTGCCAATTCTACCACTATATGAGAATCCATATCATCAGGATGCGGCCCGCCTATATTCCAGGTTTGCTCCGGTGTTTTTCGCAACAGATATGTTGTCCACATATGCATATCTACCGGTCCTCGATTTTCCCGGTCATCCGAATCATCATCTTCTTCTGGATGCTCTTCCATCGTTTGCGCCATTTCCAGCACCTTCTTGCGATACTTCTTCGCTTCATCCTCGATATTGGCTGCGGTTGTCGTATAGATAATACATAGCAGAACCGTAAACACGATCATCAACAGCGTCATATTGATGGCTACAAACTTACGGCGCAGACTGCGAATCATGGAGTCTGATCTCCTTTCAGATAATATCCGACTTTACGAATTATCGCAATTTCCACGGAGGACCCTAAATAAAAGAGCTTCTTTCGCAAAAAGGAAATATATACCTCCACATTATTGTCCTCTGCCTTCGATTCCGCTCCCCACACCTTCAAGAGAATCTCTTCCTTTGGCAGCACCATGCGAGGATTGCTCATCAATAGCCGCATGATCTCAAATTCTCGAATACTCAGACGAACGGATCGTTCTTTCCGACACAGCTGGTAGGCATCTAAACGCAGAGTCAAATCTCCATAACTCATCTCATCCAGAATGACCTCGCCGTGACGCCTAGTCATCGCACGCAAACGGGCCAGCAGTTCCTGGGGCGCAAATGGTTTCGTCAGATAATCGTCCGCTCCTGCATCCAGCCCTTCTACCCGGTCTCCTACGGTCTCTCGTGCCGTGAGCAACAGAACTGGTGTCGAAATGTGTTCCCGCCGCAACCGCCTGACCACATCCAGCCCATTCATCTTCGGCAGCATAATATCCAGTATGATCGCATCATAGATCTGGCTCTTCGCATAATCGTACCCATTCTCTCCATCATTCACCACATCTACAATGTATCTTTCTTCCTTTAGAATCTCTTTGAGCGCTTCCGCTAACCTTTTCTCATCCTCCACTACCAGAACACGCATACAGCCACCTCCTTTTCTAACACACCTCTCCTATTTTACCATCATAAAGTTGTTTTGTACACGGCCGATTTGCCAAAATCATAATCTGAAAAAAAGCTGAATTAGGAGATTCAGACTAATTTAAGGTTATAAGAGTATACTAAGAGCGTCATTTGGACACGAAGAACGAGAATGTATTCTTTTTCTCCGTCTCCCTACTCTTATTGGAGGTACCGCTCTTATGATCAAATCCTCTTCTAAAGGATATGCTGGCATAGATTGTTTTCGAATGATTGCGGCTTTTATGGTCATTGCTATTCACACGTCTCCCTTCTTGTCTTGGAATGAAACGCTGGATTTTCTCATCACCTTTGTGATATGCCGCCTGGCTGTACCCTTTTTCCTGACTTGTACCGGTTTTTTTGTATTAGGTTCTTTTTGTGAAATAGGAAAAAGCACATCTCTTTTGCGATCTCTTCACAAACTTCTGATTCTGTATGGCGTGTCCACGATTCTGTACTTGCCCGTCAATCTGTATGCCGGAAATCTTCCCACAAGTCTGGGAGAACTTCTTCGCATGCTCTTTTTTGATGGAACATTCTATCAGCTATGGTATTTACCCGCCACCATTGTCGGTCTGGTTTTTACAGGATTTCTGCTGCGCTGCTTCTCTCTTCGCACCACAGGGATTCTGGTCGGCGTACTGTATATCATCGGGCTTTTCGGTGACAGCTATTATGGTCTTACCGCCTATATTCCAGGACTGCAGAACCTATACGATTTCTCTTTTCAGATCAGTTCCTATACTCGGAACGGGATCCTCTTCGCCCCGGCTTTTCTCTGGTTGGGCGCTTGGATCCATCAAGGACATCAAAGCAAAACTCCGGGGATTCCTTTCGTCTTGAGTCTCATGTTCCTCTTAACGGAAGGCTATCTGACCTGGCGTCTTAATCTGCAGCGGCATAATAGCTTTTATGTACTGCTTCCTCTATGTACCTTCTATCTTTTCCAACTTCTGTTGTATATCCCCGGCAAAGCTCATCCGGCTCTTCGCTGGTTTTCCATGAATCTTTATGTGATTCATCCATTCTGTATTGCTGTTCTGCTCCTTATCTTCAATACAGTCGGGTTCGGCTATTTTCTGGAGACACATTCCTTCATCCATTATTTACTGGTATGCGCATTATCTATATTCGGCGCTTATACACTGCATTTTATCGAACTCCTCTGGCACAGGCACTTCAAATCTCCAGCCAAACGCTTCTCCCATCGCGAAAAATCCTTTTAACCAAAGAGGGTATCTCTCAAGTCATTTCACGACTTAAGAGATACCCTCTTTCGTGGTGCAAAATTATAACGAACGCTGCATTTCATCCAGATTTACCATGATTTTGGAATAGATTCTATGCATCTCTTCCATCTCTTCTGCACTCACATCCTTATAGAGCCACTTTGAAAACCTCTCCTGCGTCTCCATCCCCTGCGCAATAATATCATCTGCTTTTTCCAGCGGTGTCAGTCGCAGCACACGTCTATCCTGCGGATCCATATCCACCTGCAGATATCCTTCTTTCTGAAGAAGATCCACCGCTCGCGAGACATATGACTTCGCCAAGAAGCGCCTCTCTGACACATCCGAAGCTTTGTTATACTCTGGATTATTATGCAGAAACAGCAATATATCCATGGCCGGCTTCGTAATGCCACACTGGCGCGCCGTCTCCTTCATCATACGATTATACACTCGTCCGCTTTTCTGAACCGCAACCACAAGATCCATCATTCGGCGCATTTTACATCCTCCTCGTATTTCATGCTATTAATAGTTCTCCTGAGAACTATTATAGGCATCCTATGAGAAAATGTCAAGCTTTTTTCGCGCTTACGCCGATTTTATCCTTCGAAGGCATTTTCCACACTCTCTTCCTGATACTGTCTTGTATACAGATTGAAATAATATCCCTTCTTGGCAAGAAGATCTTCATGGCTGCCTCGTTCCACGATCTTTCCATCCTTCACCACCAGGATCACATCCGCCTGACGAATCGTGGACAGGCGGTGCGCGATGACAAAGGACGTGCGTCCCTTCATCAGATTTTCAATCGCATCCTGAATCTTCTTCTCCGTGACGGTATCAATGGAGGATGTGGCCTCATCCAACACGAAAATCCGTGGATCTGCCAGGATCGCTCTGGCAAAGGACAGGAGCTGCTTTTCTCCCGTGGAGAGGAGATCTCCGCCCTCGCCCACATCGCTGTCATATCCCTTATCCATCCGTGCAATCACGTCCTCCGCGGATACACTGCGCACCGCGGCCTCGATCTCTTCCATCGTCGCATCTGGCCTGCCGTAGCGAAGGTTTTCCAGTACCGTCCCCGAGAACAGATGCGGTGTCTGCAGAACATAGCCAATATGGCTGTGCAGCCAGAGCTGCGATCTCTCCCGGGCATCTCTGCCGTCGATAAGAATCTGCCCCGACGTGGGCTCGAAGAAACGGCACACCAGATTCACCAGCGTGGATTTTCCGGCTCCTGTCTCTCCTACAATCGCCACGTTGGTTCCCTGCGGCACCTTTAAGTTGAAATGCTCCAGAATATACTCGTCGCCGTCCGGATACTTAAACGATACGTCGCGAAACTCCACATCCCCATGCAAGGGTTCCCAGTTCTCCTTCTTCGGTGAAAACGCGTCTCCATACTTCTCGACCACTTCCGGAGAATCCGCCACATCCGACTCCGTCTCCATCAATCGCGTGAATCGTTCCACATTGACCTGCACCGTAATAAGGTCGGATACCACGCGGACCAACCACTGCACCGGCTCCATCATACCCAATGCGTAGGACATGAAGATAGACAGCGTTCCCAGCTCGATGACCTGCTGCATGGTGATATATCCTCCTTGCCACAGTACCAGGGCCAGAGCCAGATACGAGGCAAAGGAAATCATCGATGTGAAGAGCGCGCGAAAATGGGCTGCACGAATCGATGTTTTCGTCATCTCTCCGCTCGTCCGGTTAAAATCCCGCTCCATCTTCTCTTCCACCACCAGAGTCTTTGTGGTCTTCGCCCCCGTGATTCCTTCATTGAAGTTGCCGGTGATCCGGGAGTTGATCTCTCGAATCTTTCGGTTCAGTCCCACCAGGCGTTTCTGAAAATACGCGGATGCCAACGCCGTCAGCGGCACAACGACCAGTACGACCAGCGCCAGCTGTACGTTGACAGCCAGCATCACCACGATCGCTCCCAGAAGATAGGTCACATTCCAAACACCATCCATCAGACTCCAGGACACCAGGCTTCCAATACGGTTCGTATCGCTCATCACCCTCGCATGGATGTACCCCACGCTGTTCTGATTATAATAGGAAAAGGACAGCGTCTGCAAGTGATTGAAACTGGCTCGTTTCATGTCTCTTCCCACGTACATCTCTACCTGACTGGCCTGATAACAGGAAACAAACGTAAATACCACCTGACACAAGAGAACCGTCACATACAATATAATAAAGACCGGCAGCCCTTCCAGCGTTCCCAGGGCAATGAAATGGTTCAGCGCATACTGCTGGAACAAAGGCAGAATGATATCCACCGTGCTGGTCAGAAGCCCCATGATCACCATGCTGATCATGATGAACCGATAGGGTTTCAGATAGGGCAGCAGTTTATTCAAACCGAAATAGGGCAAAGAAACATACTCCTTCTTCTCTACCGCCTTATTCATTCTGATTCACCTCCTCCGACAATACCAGAGTCGTTTCCTCTGGCATTGTCATCTGCATGTCATAGATGTGCCTGTAAATTCCATGATTCTGCATCAGTTCCTCGTGCGATCCCATCTCCGCCACACGACCCTTATCCAGTACCAAAATGCACTCTGCCTGCATCAGCGTCGTGATTCTGTGCGAAATCAGGATCACTGTGGAATCTCCCAGGTTCTTTCGGAGTGCCTGACGGATCTTCGCATCCGTCTCTGCGTCCACGGCCGACAGGGAATCATCAAACACCATGATCGGCGTCTTCTGTGTCAGCATCCGCGCGATGGCAGTTCGCTGCTTCTGTCCACCCGATAAGGTGACGCCCCTCTCTCCCACCATCGTGTCATATCCATTCGCAAACTCCGTGATCGCATCATCCACACAGGCAATTTTCGCCGCCTGCCGAATCTCTTCCATGGGCATCTCACGCTGCGTAATGCTGATATTCTCCGCGATGGTTCGCGAGAACAGAAACGGCTCCTGCAGAACCATTCCGATATTCTTACGGATCCACGAGGCCTTGATATCCGCGATGTCCACACCGCCCACTGTGATCTTTCCCTGATCCTTGGGCAGCTCATACAGCCGATTCAACAGATGCATCAGCGTGGATTTTCCAGAACCCGTGCCTCCCAGAATCCCGAAAGTGGTCCCCTGGGGAATCCGGAAACTCACGTCCTGCACCACCGGGATCTTGGCGTCGTATCCGAAGGACACGTGAGAAAACTCGATATCGCCGCGCATATCCGGCTCCAGCGCGCCCGGCGCATCCTGTTCTTCCGGACTATTCATGATATACATGATACGGTCGATCGAAACATTGGCCTTACTCATCTCTGAGATCACCCGGCCCAGCTGTCTGACCGGCCAGGTCAGCATGGAGTTATAGGACATGAAGGCGATAAATTCTCCTGCGGTCAATTCCCCATTGACACAGGAAACGGATCCCATGACCAGCACCAGCATCACCTGCAGACCGGAAATCAGATCCCCGGATCCCCAGAAGAATGCCATCAGTTTACACAACTTGACCCACAGGCTGGTGTAATGCTGATTCTGCTTCTCAAACCGCTCCCGCTCATAATTCTCCCTTCCGAAGGCCCGTACCACGCGGACACCTGTCAGGTTTTCCTGCGCGATCGTGGACAGAATGCCCTCATTCTCATCGCATTCCTGGAAATGCGATCCGATTTTAGCATGGAAATACGCGGAATATCCCAGGATCACCGGAATACAGGCTGTGGCGATCAGCGCCAGTTTCACATTCATGGAATACATGAAAAACAGAGACAGACTGACCAGAATGACGATCCGCACAATGGATGTCAGCTGTTCTGCCACGAAAATCTTCACTCGCTCCACATCCGATGTACAGCGTTGAATGATATCCCCCGTCTGATGCTTCATATGCCAGGCAAAGGGAAGGCGCTGAATATGTGCGAACAGACGGTTACGCATCGTCTGCATCAGCGTCTCCGCACCCTTATTGTTGTAAAGATTAAACAAATACTTGCAAACCGCAGCAACGAGCGCCAATACAACGATCAGAATCGCAATAACATGCAGATGCGATCTCAAGTAGGATACTCCGCCCATGGACAGGAGCATCTGCGTCATGAAGCCCGGCAGATCCGGTTCTGCACTGCCGATCACGGAATCCACCGTGAACCGAATCAGCTGCGGTACCAGCATTTCCAACAGTGTGACACCAAAGGCACTCAGAATGCTGATGACAAAAAAATGCACACTGCCTTGCAGAAAATATAAAATCATAGTGGCCTTATTGAATCGGCCCTTTTGTTGTGTCCCCATAGTTCCTCCTATATATCTTTCTTACGATTACGCATATTGGCGTGAAAAAATAGGGTACGTCCAAGACGCACCCCACTTTTATATTGAAACCTTTTTCTTAGCGCTTGCTCAGGACCTCCGCCTCGTACTGCTTCACATCCTGCAGCCATTCCAGACCGACACCGGCATTTTTCTTGGCACAGTAATAGTCCCAAACCGGATTCAGCATAGCACCCGCCTTAAATTCCTGCACCATGGCAAGCCGCGTACTCACATCGCCATCCCGCTCTGCTTTCTTCATTGCCTCTACCGGCTGCAGCAGCGCGGCCTGAATGGCCTTGCGCGTATTACGCAAACCCGTAACCCAGGCCACCACACGATTGATGGACGCGTCAAAGAAATCCGTCGCAATGTATGTAGCATCCAGCTTGCCCAGGCGCACCAACTCCTCCATGATGGCCTTTGTCTCATCATCATAGGCGACCACATGATCCGAATCCCAGCGAATGGGACGGGAAACATGCAAAAGAACGTGATCACTGAACGCATAGGCTGCGCCCAATTTTGCCGATACGACCTCCGTGGGGTGATAGTGGCCCGTATCCAGTGTTAATATAATATGATCACTCTTCTTGGACATGACATATCCCATGCAAAACTCATGGGAGCCCACCGTATAGCTCTCCAGTCCGATCCCGAAGACCTTGGACTCGATGCCGTCCATGACGCCCTTTACATCCTTTGTCGCTTCAAAAATACGATCATAGCTGTCTTTCAGGCGAAGACGCGGTCCCAGCGTATCCACCGGGAACTCCTTATCGCCATCCGGCGTCCAGTGATTGATCACACAGGTTTTGCCGGTTCTCTCGTAGAAATACTGTCCAATCCGGCGGCAGCGAATTCCATGCTCTACCCAGAATGCGCGCACGTCATCATCCAGCGCCGAAAGGGTACCCTTCTCGCTCTTCGGATGAGAGAAATAGGTGGGGTTAAAATCCAGGCCAATGCCCTTCTCGACAGCCCAATCCGCCCAGTTCTTAAAATGCGCAGGCTCGATCTCATTTCGATCCACTACGCCCTCTGCCTCGAGATAGCTGGCATGCAGGTTCACCTTCTTCTCGCCGGGAATGTACTGCATCGCCTTTTCCAGATCCATGCGCAGTTCCTCTGGATTCCGCGCCTTGCCCGGATAATTGCCGGTGGTCTGAATGCCGCCGGTCAGCCCGCCTTCATGCTTCTCAAAGCCGATCACATCGTCTCCCTGCCAGCAATGAATCGATATTGGAGTCTCATCGCAGATACGAATCGCCTCGTCCACATCCACACCATATTCCTGATAGTATTCTTTCGCCAGCTCATATCCTTTTTGAAGATCATACATCATTCATTCCACCTTTCTTACAACATTTCGCGTCTGACAGCACCGCCTAGCTCCGATTATAGCAAAGTATTTACGGGAAATCAATGATAAATTGTGATTTTTCCCTAAATATCTGACATTTCTCGATGTACTTCCTGCATCGCGCTGTGCAAAAGCCCCTTCATATACCCCGTCGAATAGGCCATAGAAGCATTTTTCCCTCCACAGCTCTCCACATACTCCGGTACGTGATCCACATGAATCAGGCCGTCATAATCATGCCGTACCAACTGTTTCATGGCCTCATACATATTCATATAGCCATCTTCCAGGAGTGTTTCCTCAAAATAGGGCATGGGACTGCTGACATTGCGGAAATGTACGATCAACACTTTCTTCCGATCCACAAAATACGCAATGTCCGAGAGCAGATCCCCAAACGCCTCTCCACCCTCCAGCCAGCATCCAAAGCACATCTTCATGCCAAGCCTAGGACTGTCATTGGCCATCGCAAAGGCCTTCTTATAGCAATCTGCCGAATGAATCAGGTTGGGAATGCCCACCAGGCAGTCCACCGGCGGGTCGTTGGGATGCAACGCAATCGTGAGACCTTCCTCCTCACAGACCGGCAGCACCCGCTCCAACCAATATCGGAAATTCTCCCAGATCTCCTCCTCCGTATACTGCCTTCCATGGGTAAAGGGCCGCTTCTTCATCTCCTCGATATCCACGATGCGGCCCACTGCCCCCTGCGTATGGTCACTGACTCGATAGGCTGTAGACAGCACCTGATTGGGCTCCCAGGTCATGTATACAATCGGAATGCCCGCCTTGGCCAGGACCCGATTAAACCGGTTGTACTCCTCGATCGCCCGGTCCCGTTCCGAAAGCCCCAGATGAAACTGCGGATTCTTATACAGATGCGTATTGCCCACATCCGTGATCGTGAGGTCGAACTTACGAACCCGTTCCACAAAGCGCATGACCGAGTCATAATCCGTATGCTGATCCTCAAACAGCGCAAACACATGCCGAATCCCCTGTTGCCGAATAAACAACAGCTGATCGTCTGTACAGGAGGAACTGACTCCCTGCTGTACCCGCATTCTATCTCCTAACATGATCCTTCTCCTTTCCTGATCAATCCCGTACCGTCAAAGACCGGGATAAAACTCTCCCGGGCCACGGCCCCTTCCTGGATATAGGCATTTTCCACACCCAGACTGAGGGCGTATTCTACAATTCGCTCATATTCCCGCCTGCGGATCCTGCGATGCAGCTCGGGGTACTCCGTCCCCTGATACACGGGGGTATACTGGTTCATCAGGCTCATATAGATCCGATGTCCATAGGTGGTAAAGAGGTACCGCACCACGGCCATGGAGTCCTCTCGTCCCCCGGGCAAAAGCAGATGCCGGACGATGATGCCGGACTACATCATTCCCTGCGCATCCCACCTGGCCTCCGGTACCTGCCGCACCATTTCCGCCAGGGCCTGTTTCGCGACCTCTGGATAATCTGGCGCATGAGAATACCGGCGGGCCCGCTCCGCGTCCATATACTTAAAATCCGGCAGATAGATGTCCACCAGGCCCTCCAGCCGGCGCAGCGACTCCACCTTCTCGTATCCGCTGGAATTATAGACCACCGGAATCCTGAGAGACTGTCCCTTCACCCGTTCCAGCGCCAGAATCACCTGGGGCAGATATTGCACGGCCGTCACCAGATTGATATTATGTGCGCCCTGCTCCTGCAGCTTCAGGAAGGTATCCGCCAGATCCTGTACGCCCATCGTGACGCCCTGTCCTTCCAGACTGATGCTGTAGTTCTGACAATAAACGCAGCCCAGACCGCAGCCGCTGAAAAAGACCGTGCCGGACCCTCTGCTGCCGGATAAGCAGGGCTCCTCCCACATATGAAGAGAGGCTCTCGCAGCCAGAAGCTGACCGGGTACCCCGCACGCTCCTCTCTGACCATGCAGCCGATTGGCGCCGCATTCCCGGGGACAGAGCATGCAATGCGCCAACTCGGCTACGCCAGATTGCGTATCCATACCAACATCTCTCCTTCTGCCCGATTCGCCCAGGCATAGTAGGGAATCCACTTCAGTCTCTTCGGCTCATACCGCTCTCGCGCAAAAGGCCTATAGAGCGTATCTTCTTCCCAGTCCGTCTGATTCTGTACCTCTCCCATCGCCGAAATCGTCACCACGCCACATAACAGATCCGGCTCATAGCAAACCTCCCATTCTTCCTGCTCCGCAAGCCGTATCCGATGCAGATCCTTCCCATTATCCGCTTCTTCCAGGCAATACACCAGGGGGCCCCGCATGATCGCTGTCTTTCCAATATCCTCCCGTACCCGCGGATTGGCTTCTATCTTCTCCACGGGCATCCGGAGCTTCAGCAGGATCTCATCCCCCGGTTTCCAGCTTCTCGTCACATAGAGATATCCGTCTCTCTCCACGCCTGCCACGGGATCTTCCCCACAGGTAAGCCCATATTGTCTGCACCATCCGGGTATACGAAGCGCCAGTGTCCAATCTCCTTCTTCACAAGTCTCTACCTGGATACGAATCTCTTCTTCCCAAGGATACCGCGTCTGCACCTGCAGGCGGACGTTTTGTCCCTGCAGATCTGCCTCCACTCGACTTCCCATGTACAGATGGACAAACAGCGTCCGTTCCCGAACCCCGTAGATATAGTCTCCCAAAGAAGACAGGAGCCGGGCCAGATTCGGCGGACAGCAGGCGCAATGGAACCATTTTTGCCGGCTGGGCTTCACATGGCGTTTTCCTTCATCCTTACGGCTGGCCTCTGGCAAAACCTCCAGTGGATTGACATAGAAGAAACGATCCCCCGCAAGGTTCATCCCGCTGATGACGCCATTGTATAACGCACGTTCCATGACATCTCCGTAAGCTCCCTTAGGTTCTATCGAGAGCATACGTTTCGCCAGAAATACGAGGCCCACCGAGGCGCAGGTCTCTCCGTACACCGTATCATTCGGCAGGTCATAATCATATGTAAAGGCCTCACCCACATGGCTCGACCCGATGGCACCAGTGATATACATACGTCTTTTTGTCATGTTATTCCAAAGGCCTTCCAGCGCCTCCCAGAGGCCCTCATCTTCCGTCGATCTGGCCACATCCGCCATGCCGGAGTACAGATATACGGCGCGCACGGCATGTCCCTGTGCCTCTTTCTGCTCCCGCACCGGCCGCCCTGCCTGATAGTACTGGTACTCATAGGAAGTATTCTTCCAGTGAAATGGCTTGTCCGATACTTCCTGCGCGAAATACAGGGGCGCCTGGCCTCGCTGATCGATGAAATATTTCGCAAGCCGACGATGCTTCTCTTCCCCCGTCAGCTCGTACAGCTTCATCAGCGCCATCTCAATGATCTCATGCCCCGGATAACCATGCCGTTTTCCTTCTTCCGCTCCGAAGGTACTGTCAATCAGATCCACATACCGCAGCATGGCATCGAGGAGCCTGCGCTTCCCCGTCGCCCGATAATACGCGATCGCCGCCTCCAGCATATGTCCCGCGCAGTAGAGCTCATGATTGTCTCGCAGATTGGTCCAGCGCTGCGTAAGACCATGGATGATATAATAGGTATCCAGGTATCCGTCCGGCTGCTGCGCACTGACGATCTGATCCACGGCCTCATCCACTGTAGCCTCCAGGGCCGAATCCGGATGCGCGATGAGCGTATACGCCGCTGCTTCGATCCATTTCGCCACATCGCTGTCCTGGAAAACACAGCCTGCAAACGTTCCCGGCTCCTTTCCGGCTGCCACCCGAAAATTCCGCAGACAATAACTGGGCTCCGCACCCTCGACGCGGTCATTGAGCGCCTCCCATTGATAGGAAATGAGCCGCGTCCGCACGGTTTCCAGGATCCGTCCCCAGAAAGCATCCTCTATCTGTACCTGCTCCATCGGAATACCCGTTGTATACTGTTTTTTATCCATATTATGTGACCCTCCTGTGTGGATTTATCTGTCTGTATCATAATACGTTTTCTTTCTGCCGTCAAGAGCCACCTAAAACCATTCCTCCATCCAGCCCTGCCACATCTCCAGCAGCCAGAACCGCATCTTCACCTCCTCTGTCTGTTCCTCCTCCACGATCCATGTCTCCTCTTCTTCCGACAGATTTCCCTCTTCCGGATCCGGAAACAATAAGCACCACCAATTGTGCCCTTCTCCCTGTCCTAGCCGGATGCGCAGCGTTGTATAGTCGCCAGCCGGCAGCGTCTTTCCTCTGCTGATTCTTGTGGGAAAGGTCTCCACGCCGAAGCTGACCTGGACTTTCTCCTGGGCTCCCGCATCCTCCACCGCCTCTTGGGCCCAATCTGTCAACAATGCCAGATTCTCATGAATCCGCTCCCCGGCTTCCTGTGGGGACGAAACGCCTTCTAAAAGCACTTGCAGTTTTTCGAATACCCTGTCGTATACATGCCGCTTCAGCGCTTGTTCCTCTTCGCTGTTTCCCGCAGCTGTCACATGGAAACGAATGACATGCTCTGCCAGCTCCTGCTGCATGGAGAGGCCCAGGGAAAGTTCGAGACAAAAGAATACACAGATTCCCGCAAAAAGCGTATACAACCAGGCTCGCAGGGAATGTCTGGACAAGAAGAAATAAAGCTGATCTAAATACTGCATCATGACGATTCTCCCCTTTCTTACATTTTCCATACTGAGCCATTGTCACAAATTTATGCAATCTCTTCGGAAAAAACTTGAATCCCTTCTCCTTTACGAGTATAATAGTTCCGTCTGGTTCTTATCCTATTGTTATTGGAGGCTCTGATCGTATGCGTTGTTTTCATTGCCGCGGGGTATGCTATGGTGACGGTGTTCCCAAGATCTGCGTCCCTTTGACTCCCACTTCTTCAGAGGAGCTTGCTGACCAGTTATTGGGGCTCTCGGCAGCCTATCACGATATGGTGGAGTGGCGGCTCGATTTTCTGCCGGAGGCGATAGATCCGTTGACTCTCTACCCACAGGTACGAAATGGCATCGGCAACGTGCCTCTTCTCATCACGTTTCGTTCCCAGAGAGAAGGAGGACAGCGGGAGATTTCCGCGCAGCGCTATGCCGCGCTATACCAGCGTTTTCTTGCAGAGAATGCGGCTGATCTTCTCGATCTGGAGTGGACATGCGAGCCTTCTGTGCGGCAGGAGATTCAGGAGAATGCCCAGGCGCAAAATGTCCCTGTCATCCTTTCCTATCATAATTTCGAAAAGACACCGGATGATGAGACGCTATGGCGGCTAATGTCCGACATGGCATCACGCAGGCCACACTTTGTCAAGGTGGCTTGTATGCCACGTTCTCCACAGGATGTGATCCGACTTCTTACCCTTTCGGAAGAAGCAAGCCGTATCCATACCGACTGTCTGTGGATTACCATGTCCATGGGAGATCTGGGAAAAATCAGCCGCGTGTCCGGCTGTGTGACCGGCAGTGAGATCACCTTCGGAACGGCTGGCGCCGCTTCTGCGCCGGGCCAGATGGATGCCAATCTGCTGAAGCAGACGCTGGATCTTCTAAAAACCATGTAAATCTGAAAAATAAAGGATATGACCATGAAAAACATCTTAATGATCACTACGGGAGGCACCATTGCCTCCCGCCATACTGACGCTGGTCTTGCCCCTATGATCAGCGCGCAGCAGATGCTGGAGTATGTTCCGGAGATTCTAGAATTTTGCGTTCCAGATACGCTGGAGCTTCTCAATGTGGACAGTACCAATATTACACCCAGGCATTGGCTGCAGATGGTGGCTGCCATCGAAGAACGCTACGATCAATACGATGGCTTTGTCATCTGTCACGGTACGGATACCATGGCGTATACCGCTTCGGTTCTCTCCTACCTGATCCAGGAATCCCCAAAGCCCATTGTGATCACGGGCTCACAGCGTCCCATTGATCTGGTGAATACGGATGCGAAAAGCAATCTTTCGAATAGTTTCCTGTATGCCTCGGATCCCAAAAGCTCTGGTGTACAGATCCTCTTCGATGGCGAGGTAATCCTGGGGACCCGCGCCAAGAAGATGCATAGTAAAAGCTACCATGCGTTTTCCAGTATCAATTACCCGCACCTGGCAGTGATTCAGGAGGGGCGCATCATTCGTTTCATCACGCCGCCCAAGGGACAGGGGCCGGTCTTTTATCATGAGCTGAATTCCCGGATCTCTATTCTGAAGCTCATTCCGGGAATGAACTGCGGCGCGCTCTCCTATATGCTGGAACACAGCGATGCCGTCATCTTGGAAAGCTATGGGCTGGGCGGACTGCCGGCTGGTCCAGACTACCCGTTTCGCGAGGAACTCGCTCATTGGCAAGGACGCAATAAAACGGTCGTGATGACTACGCAGGTGCCGAATGAGGGAAGCCATATGCGGATCTATCAGGTGGGCAAGACCGCCAAGGAAGATTTTCGTCTTCTGGAAGCCTATGATATGACACTGGAAGCCGTCGTTTCCAAACTCATGTGGATCCTGGCCCGCACCACGGATCCGCTGCAGGTGCAAGAGATGTTTTACCACCCGATTGCGCAGGACCTTCTATTTTTAAGCGCCAGCGCACAGGATATAGAATAAAATCAACAAAAGAAAGAGAGGAACATTCATGGGAGGATTTTTTGGAGTCGCATCAAAGACGGACTGTGTATTTGATCTGTTTTTCGGAACGGATTACCATTCTCACCTAGGCACACGCCGGGCAGGTATGGCGGTATACGGTAAAGATAAAGGGTTCGATCGTTCCATTCATAACATCGAGAACGCCCCCTTCCGTACCAAGTTCGACAAGGATGTGACGGAAATGTCCGGATATCTGGGAATCGGCTGTATTTCTGATTATGAGCCTCAGCCTCTGATCGTCCGTTCCCACCATGGCACCTATTCCATTGTCACGGTGGGCCGTATCAACAACGTGGAACAGATTCTGATGGAGATTTTCCGCAGCGGACATACGCATTTCCTGGAAATGAGCGGCGGAGATATCAACGCGACCGAGTTGGTGGCGGCAATCATCAATCAGCGGGATAATCTGATTGAAGGACTGCAGTATGCGCAGGAACTGATCGACGGTTCCATGACAATTCTGCTGCTCACCTCGAAGGGTCTCTATGCCGCCAGGGATAAGATGGGACGTACTCCCGTCGTCATCGGCAAAAAAGACGATGCCTTCTGCGCCTCCTTTGAAAGTTTTGCGTTCCTGAATCTGGGATATAAGGAATATCGGGAACTGGGTCCCGGCGAGATCGCCGTCATCACCCCCGAAGGCGTCCGTACCTTGGTAAAGCCCGGTAAGGACATGAAAATCTGTACCTTCCTGTGGATCTATTACGGATATCCTTCCTCCTCTTACGAGGGAGTCAGCGTGGAGGAAATGCGCTATCGCTGCGGCGCCGCATTGGCCCGTCGGGATATGCAGGAATCTCCGGACGTACATCCGGACACCATAGCCGGTGTGCCTGATTCCGGTACACCGCATGCCATCGGGTATGCCAATGAATCCGGCATTCCCTTCTCCCGTCCCTTCATCAAATATACGCCCACGTGGCCCCGCTCCTTCATGCCGACCATGCAGAGCCAGCGGAATCTGATCGCTAAGATGAAGCTCATCCCGATCCATGAACTCATTCAGGATCGCAGTCTGCTTCTGATTGACGATTCTATCGTGCGCGGCACGCAGCTGCGGGAGACGACAGAATTTCTCTATCAGAGCGGTGCGCGCGAAGTGCATATCCGTCCCGGTTGTCCGCCGCTGCTGTATGGATGTAAGTATCTAAACTTCTCCCGTTCTACTTCCGATATGGAACTGATCACCCGACGTGTCATCAAAAAGTTGGAAGGCGATCGCGAGGACGTGGATCTGAGGCCCTATGCGGACCCCAAGAATCCACAGTATCAGGAGATGGTTCACGAGATCGGCAAGGAGCTCAACTTCACCTCCCTGCGGTATCATCGTTTAGACGACATGATCCAGTCCGTGGGCATCGACCCGTCTAAACTCTGTACCTATTGCTGGAACGGTCAGGAATAAGGAGATATATTGCTGAATCGTAACTTTTCATTTACATTTTATCCATATTTAGTTCACGTCTTTCCTCTACAATAAAAGCAGTACTTCATGTTTGAAGGAGCGAATATAAGGGGGTTGATGTGTAGTTGTGAATGAGAAATTACGCGAAAAAATTCGAGAATCTCTGTCCAGTGTGCTTCCCATCACTGTGATTGTGCTGTTATTGAGCATGACTCTGGTGCCTCTGGAGATTGGAAACCTTGCGCTTTTCATGACAGGAGCCATTCTTCTGATCGTGGGAATGGGCCTTTTCCAACTGGGCGCGGAAATGTCGATGACGCCGCTGGGCCAGGGAGTCGGCGGACGATTGATCAAGAGCAATCGCATGGCTCTTATCATCTCAGTCAGCTTCGTCATGGGCATCTTTATCACAATCGCAGAACCTGATCTACAGGTTCTTGCCAATCAGGTGGCTTCCATCCCGAATCCAGTATTGATATGGACCGTTGCGGTGGGTGTCGGTCTCTTCCTGGTGGTTGCTGTTCTGCGTATTTTATTTCATATCAGTCTGGCAAAAATGCTCTGGATCTTCTATATCCTACTGTTTGTCCTTTCCTTTTTTTCGCCGGACTCCTTTACGACGGTTGCTTTTGATTCCGGCGGCGTGACCACAGGCCCCATGACGGTTCCCTTCATCATGGCACTGGGTGTTGGACTGTCTGCCGCCAGAAGTGATCGAGATAGTGCCAGCGATAGCTTTGGTCTTGTCGCACTGTGCAGCATAGGACCGATCATGATGGTGCTTCTTTTGGGTATCTTCTATAACCCTTCAGACGCATCCTATGCGGTTACCGAGATTACCAAAATCTCTACGTCCCGAGACATGGTCATGCAGTTTGTCGAAGCGCTTCCCCACTATGCCGAGGAAGTTCTCGTCAGTATGCTGCCGGTCATCGGTGTGTTTGTCATATTTCAGCTTCTTACCCGCAATTATCACGGACGTCAGGTCCTGCGAATGGTCATCGGTATCATCTACACCATCCTGGGGCTTATTCTTTTCCTGACGGGCGTCAATGTGGGGTTTGCTCCGGTAGGAAGTCTCTTGGGCAGTGGCATCGCTTCCAGTTCTTATATGTGGTTGCTGGTTCCGATTGGTGTGATCATCGGATACTACATTGTAAAGGCAGAGCCGGCCGTGCAGGTACTCAATAAACAGGTAGAAGATCTGACCGGCGGGACGATTTCTCATACGATGATGAATCTGGCTCTCTCTATCGGTGTGGCTTGTGCCGTTGCGCTGGCCATGGTTCGGGTGCTTACCGGCATCCATTTGTACTGGATTATCATTCCGGGATATGCGATTGCATTGCTTTTAAGCCGTTTCGTACCCCCCGTATTCGTTGGTATTGCTTTTGACTCCGGCGGTGTCGCCAGCGGCCCCATGACTTCTACGTTTCTGCTGCCTCTCGCGATGGGTGCCTGTGCTTCCATTGGCGGCAATGTGGTGACCGATGCTTTCGGTGTAGTCGCGTTAGTCGCGCTGGCTCCGCTGATTGCGATTCAGGTCATGGGATTGATCTTTGCCCACAAGTCGAAGGCTGCCGTACAACCTGGCAAAGCACTGTCGGATGAAACTGTTGTTGATCTTGAGGAGGATTTTGAATGAGTATCCCATTAGCGGAGAAATATTCCGCGCCGCGTCTGATTGTCTTTATCACGCGGCCGGAGGATGAGCGAAAGCTCGAAGATATCTTCGACACCATGCATATTCCTATTTGTTTTCAGTGTCGGGGACAGGGAACCGCACCCTCAGAACTTCTGGATATTTTTGGACTTGGAGGCACGACCCGTATCATCAGCATTGGTGTGATGCCCAAGGTTGTGATGCCAGAGCTCTTCAAAGAAATTGCCAGAAAACTCTATTTTCATCAAAGGGGCGGCGGGATCGTCATCACACTTCCCATCACGGGACTGCAGAGCCCTATGCTTCATCTATTGAATGACGAGGCCCGTGCGCAAGCTGAACAACGAATCAAAGAAAGGATCAAAGGCGATATGGAAGAAATTCATGAGAAGTCCCACTATAGTGTCATTTGGGTGTCTGTAGCCGCAGGGTATTGCGATGAAGTGGTAGATACTGCACGCGCCGCAGGGGCTAAAGGCGGTACGATTCTCCGTGGACGCCGGCGCAATCTGGAACATGTGAGTCAGAACTTCGGTATTCCTCTGCAGGATGAACAAGAATTTGTATTGATTGTCATCCCCAAGGATAAAAAGAATGAAGTCATGACCGCCATCTGCAACACCTGTGGTCTGCATACACCTGCTCATGGGATCATCTTCTCTCTTCCGGTGGATGACGCCATTGGTCTGGAGGAATAAAACTTCTATGCAGCGCAGAGACAAAACAAATTACTATTTGGATATCGCGGAGACCGTGGCCAAACGCAGCACCTGTTTGCGCCGTCACTATGGCGCCGTTATCGTGAACCACGATGAGATCGTGTCCACAGGATACGCCGGCGCCCCCAGGGGCCGCAAGAACTGTTCAGATCTGAACCGTTGTGTTCGTATGGAACTCGGGATTCCCCGTGGTCAGCGATATGAGCTGTGTCGCAGTGTTCATGCAGAGGCCAATGCGATCATCAGCGCATCCCGCGAGAAGATGATCGGCTCTACCCTGTATCTGGTAGGAACAGAGGCTGCCACAGGAGAATACATAAAGGGCAGCAATAGCTGTTCCATGTGCAAACGTATGATCATCAATGCCGGGATCTCTACGGTGGTAGTCCGCGATACGGCTGATGAATACCGCACCATTCCTGTTCAGGAATGGATTGACCACGATGAGTCCATTGAAGGCAGCATGGGATATTAAGATGCAAAGCGAAAGTCCATTGCATATACCGCAATGGACTTTTCTTTATTTTATAAAAATGATTGATAAATCCTATGTCGAGGGATATAATGTGAACGCAATAGTTGATTGTTCAACTTTTTTGATGGGATACTCGCCCGGGAAAGTAGATCCCATTTTCTTCCCTCCAATAGTTGATCCATCAACAGAATGCGAAAGGAGAATCCACAAATGACCCAAGAAGCACAAAAAACAAATGCCAGCAAACAAAAAGCGGTCATTGCCGTCGTCGCCGTCATCATCGGCAAGGTATATGATCTCATCAAGAAACGTACTGGAAATAAACGCGCCGAGCTCCTCTCCCTGGTATTTATCCCCTTTGTCACCATCTTTATTCCCTTCCTCACCTTGGGCAACAGTCTGCCCATGGCCATTATAGGGCTCGTACTATCCGGCGTCGTTCTGGGCACCCACGAAACCATCATGCGCTCTGCCATCGCCGACCTGACTTCTTTTAAGAAGCGGGGAATCGCCTACGGCATCTTCAATACCGCCTATGGCCTCGCTTTCCTGGGCGGCAGCAGCGTCATGGGATTCCTATATGACAATGTCTCGATATCCTCCATCTATGTTTTAACCGTCGTCGTAGAAATCGCCGCCATCATTGTCTTCATGATCCTTCGCAAACATATACGGCAGGTCGAATCCTGAAGAAGGTCTTCTGTGACTTCACCCTGATTAACTGATGGCACGATGGTATGGGCAAATCCGGCATTCTGCTCTTGCTTCAGAGCAGATGCCGGATTTTTGAATGATTCTATGGTTGTTACGATATACGGTTATCTCGCAAGGTATCGATCATATGCCGCCTGTTTTGCAGCCAGGACTTCATCGATCCCCAACGATTCCATCTGTGCGACAAAGCCATCCCAGTCGTCCATACTCTGCGTGCCTAATATAAACCGCATGATGTTCTCCTGCGCAAAAGTCTCGATATCAATATACTTGTTGGTAATCAGGTCGGCTTCCTCTGTCGTATGCGTGACCGCAGGATAGAAGTGCGTATCCATCTCATTATCCGACCAGATCTTGACCGCTTCATTATGATAATCCGTTCGGAAAAGCCGTGCTCCCTGCTGTGGGAAAGCCCAATGTGCATTATAGGTAAAACCTGCCAGAATATCCCTGGGTTCCTCTTCAATCTCCGTATTATGCAGGATAAAATCCGTGAAGCCCGCAAATTCCCCATTTTCGTCCACTGTATAGGTGATCCCTTCCTGGCCGTAGGCCGTCAGATATTGTCCTTCCTGGCTGAAGAGATAATCGCACCAGCGCATAGCCAGATCCTGTTTGTCTCCTGGCGATACCGAGTGTGCAAAACTGCCATCATACTTCGATGTGAAATGACCGAAAAGGCGTGGATCTCCTTCCTGGAGAACTGCTGTCTGCACAGGAACCGCCTGAAATGAGGTTCCTTCATTGGCCGCGATGCACGTCTCAATGTTTCCAATTTGCTGGATCGCAAGACCCGACTCTCCATTGGCAAACTTGGCCTGTACCGTAGACTTATCTACCGTTGCGAAGTCCGGGTCCAAGAGCCCTTCTGCGTACCAGTCTGCCATCTGCTGTACAAACTGACGATATCCTTCTTCCATGGGTCCGAATTTAACCGTACCATCCATGATATAGAACGGAAACATAACGCCCCAAGCAGATGTAAGCGCCGACGAAGCATATTCCAGCCAGAGCCAGCGTGCTTCAAATGTGAGACCGGATGTGCATCCATAAACATCCTTAAATGTCCGCAACGCATTTGTCCATTCGTCGATCGTCTCGGGAACTTTCAGGTTTTGTTCCTCCAGCCAATCCGCTCGTATTACAGGACCCGTTCCCACATTTCCCATCCCCACGCAATCCTGTATGAACGGGAAACAATAATACTCTCCATCATCGTTGACAACCAGCCGCTGAATATCCGGATTCTCTTCCATATAAGCCAACAAATTCGGCATATTTTCCTCATGTTCGCTCAAATTGATAATCAGGCCATCTTCCAGCGCGCCTGCCGGGCCTCCGGGATGCGTGATCCAGTTGACACGCCAGATATCCGGATATTCTCCCGATGTGATCAGAAGCATAGTGGACTCTGAAGTGGCCAGCGGATCCGATACAGAGCCGATAAAATCCAGATGGATCCCTGTCGCTTCCTCCAGGGCATTCCAATAATAATACGATCTTCCATCGATCGTGGTATAATCCGGTACCTCCTCCGGCAGGAAATCTTCCTTATTTATGGAAAGCGTAACCCGCGATCCGTCTTCCGCCGGCGGTACGGGATACGAAAACGCTTCTTCCGGATGAGACTGTTCTGCCATCGACGTCTCCCCTTGTGAAGACAATTCTTCCGGGGTTTCCTGCGTACAGCCTATACTGTTCCCTATCAAAAGAAATACGAATACCATCGCTATGATCTTTTTCATCGTTGTGACCTCCCTATAGATCTCTTTTTTTCTATTCGATCTATTGCACAAAACGGTGTACCCCACAGCACCGCACACCTCTTCCTCATGCATTCTATCGCCTATAAGGACTTTGGTGGCGGATGCATCTGATGTACACCGCCTGCATTCTAAATAAATTGTAATAAAACCTTACCCCTTCAAGGATCCAATCATGATACCGCCTACAAAATACTTTTGCAGGAACGGATAGATACATAGAATCGGTACGGTAGATACGATGACCATCGCACCTTTGATACTCTCCACGACTTGCTGGTATTCCGCATCCTGTTCATCCACATCCAAATTGGAACCCTGAATCAGCATATCCTTCAGGATCAGCTGCAACGTATACTTGGATCGATCCTGCAAATAGATCATCGCATTAAAGTAGGTATTCCAGTGGCCTACCCCATAATACAGCACCATGACTGCCATCGCGGGCAGGGATAGCGGAATGAAGATCTTGAACAAGATCGTACCGTGGCTTCCTCCGTCGATATACACGGACTCTACCAGGCTTTCCGGTATCGTCGAAAAATACGATCTCAGCAAAATCATATTATACGTGGAAATCGCATTCGGAATGATGATGGACCACAGCGTGTTATACATACCCAGTTGACGTACCAACAGGAAGGACGGAACCATACCGCCGCTGAAATACATCGTGATCAGAATCATCACCATCACCGGCTTATGCCACAAGGTATTCTTTCTCGTAAGGAAATAAGCACCAATCGCTGTCAATGTCAGGTTAAAACACAGACCCACTACGATCGTGAACAGTGTATTCTTATATCCTGTCCACACTTCCGCCTTGCCCATAACCCACGTATACGCATAGGTACTAAATCCCTGAGGCCAAAGAATGGCGCCTCGCGCCTTACTCAATTCAATCGGATCACTTAGGGATACAAAAACCTCATATAACATTGGATACAGCATGATTAAAGAAAGGAATACCAATAATGCTGTGTTAAAGACGGTAAAGATTCGTTCTCCCGCGGTCTTTCTTTCTACCATTCTTGATTTCTCCTTTCTTAGAACAGGCTAGTTTCTGTTACTTTTCGGCTGACGCCATTTGCAATCAGAACCAAAATAAAGTTCACGATGGAGTTAAACAATCCAACCGCTGTCGAAAAGCTGTAGTTTCCTTCCAGAAGACCACGGCGGTATGTATACGTGGAAATTACATCCGCTGTTTCGAAAATCGCTTCGTTATATAACAGCAGGATCTTTTCATGACCAACGCTCATCATACCGCCGACTTTCATAATCAACAGAATGACAATGGTAGGTTTAATGGCTGGCAATGTAATATGCCAAACTCTACGGAAACGACCCGCACCATCCAGCGCTGCCGCTTCATGCAATTCCAGATCCACACCCGTGATCGCAGCTAAATAGATGATACTATCCCATCCAACGGATTGCCAGATGCCTGTCGCCGTATAAATGGTTCTAAAGTATTGAGGGTACTGCAGAAACGGCGTAGGTGTTCCTCCAAAAATACCCAGGATCTGGTTGAACAGGCCATCTGTTAAACAGAACTGCTTGATCATACCACAGATTACCACGGTAGAAATGAAATGCGGGAAATAGGTCAGCGTCTGTACGGTACGTTTGAAGGCGCGATTCTTCACCTCATTCATCAGAAGCGCCAGTAGAATCGGTGCCGGGAACCCGAATACGATGCTGTATAAGCTAATCATCAGTGTATTCGTCACCGTTCTTGTAAAATACATGGAATTGAAGAAGTTTAAGAAATGTTCAAATCCATATTCATCTGCCCAGGAACTGCCGAAAATACCGAAGTTAGGCTTGAAGTCCTTGAATGCGATAATGATACCGCCCATCGGCCCATAACAGAAAATGATATAATACGCCAATACCGGAAGTACCAATAGATACAGCAGATAATTGCGCTTAAAGTCCTGAACAAATATATGCCCAAAACCCTTTTTCTTCTTCGCAGAAGATGCCATCCGTACCCCTCCTATCTAATCCAGGTATAGAGAGGAGCTGCCGCACAAATGCTGGCAGCTCCCCCTGTTTTACTTATCTTCTATTATCTGCTCATGAAACGATCATATGCCGCCTGTTTCGCAGCGATCACTTCTTCGATACCATAGCTGCGGATCTGATCCGTAAAGGAATCCCAGTTGTCCATGCTGTCAGTACCCAGAACGAACCGCATAATTCCTTCCTGTACAAAGGTCTCGATATCATTGTACGTCGTAGCAATCAGGTCTGCTTCTTCCTCAGTATGTGTAACCGTTGGATAGTAATAGTTCGTCATATTGCTGGCAAAGTCTTCATTCGCCTTATTCACAAAATCAGAGTTGAAGTAATCGCGAACTTCCGGCATCTGCGGATATCCCCAGTTCGTCTTCCAACCGAAGTTATAAACGATCGTACTCGGAGAATCCGTAGTCTCGGTATTGTTCATGACCAAATCGGTAAAGTTCTTCCAGTTACCGTCTTCATCGGCTTCCCAGGTAATTCCCTCGGTACCGAAGCTGGTCAGCTTACGTCCAGCGTCGCTATACAGATAATCACACCAGCGCAACGCGATTTCTTGGTTCTCTCCAGGAGATACGGAGTGCATGAAACCACCATTAAACTTCGCGTTGAAATGTCCAAACTCGATGGAGTCGCCTTCGTTCATGACCATCGGAGGTACGGTATCGCACTCGAAGTCAGAACCTTCGTTGGCGATGATACCATTCTCGATATCACCAGAATGCATCATAACTGCGCCATACTCGGAGTTTGCCCATTTTGCCTTAACGGTACTCTTATCGACTGTCGCGAAGTCGGGATCCAGCAGTCCATTCGCGTACCAGTCCGCCAACAGACCGATAAACTCTCCATAACCCTCGTCCAGTACACCATACTGTACCTGACCATCACGAACATAGAATCCATACATCGTATCAAACGCATTTGACAGGTTCGCTGCCGAATTCTCCAGCCAGAGCCAGCGGGCCTCAAAACTCAGGCCACCCTTGCCCATGTCCACAAAGGCCTGCAATGCTTCGGTCCATTCATCCACGGTAGAAGGAAGCTCCAGTCCGGCATCCGCCAGCCAGTCCGTACGGAAGCCTGCCCCCAACCCCCAAGTGCCTGCAGCGTCCGTCTCGATCATGTACGGGAAGCAATACATATCGCCGTCATCGTTCACCACGAGTTTCTTCACATCGGGACGCTCGTCATAATAAGCGAACAGATTGGGGCAATACTCAGAATATTCGTTCAGATTCAAGATCAGGCCGTCATTCAGCGCACCTGTGGGTCCGCCGGGATGGGTTACCCAGTTGACACGCCATACATCCGGGTACTCACCGGATACGATCAACAGGTTCGCTGCCTCAGAGGTTGCCTGCGGGTTCGAGGGAGAACCAATCCAATCCACATGGATACCTGTCGCCTCTTCCAGTGCGTCCGCATAGTAATAGGACTTGCCATCAATGATGGTATAGTCTGGCAGATCTTCCCGGACAAAATCATCCTTATTCATAGTGATGGTTGCCAGAGATCCATCCGCATTCGGCGCCAACGGATATGTAAACTCCTCCGTCTCCGCCTGACTCTCTTCGCCAGCAGAATCAGCGCTATCTCCTGACGTGCTGCTGGCGCCCGTGCTGCTGTCTTGCGCCTGCGAACTATTGTCGCCGCTGCTGCATCCCAGTGCGCCAACAACCAGAACCAACGCAAGAAGCAATGACACAAACTTTTTCATGTTGGTTTTACCCCCTATCTTGGATTACTTGTTCTCCACGAACAAGCTTTTGGATGAATCTAATTTTAATTGTTCTTGTATAAATTGTCAACGATTCTTTTTAAAAATCTCATTCTTCGCTTCACTTTTGTCGTTTCTTCCAATTTTCCCAGCCATTTTTTGTGCATTTTGACATTATACTTCCATACAAAAAACACCGATTTTGACATCGGTGTTTATCGTTGCTTAAAATACTCTTTGATTCCTTTAATGATCTCACTTCGCGCCTGGATTGCGGCTTCCTTTGTCAGCGCAGGGGTGTCTCCTAACGGATAGGGGATTCCCATCTTCTCGTATTTCACCTTTCCCATCGTATGATATGGAAGAACATCCAGCGCCTTCATATTATCCAATTCTGCCAGAAATGCGCCCAATCTGCGCAGCCATCTGGGATCCTCCGTGATGCCCGGCACTACCACATGCCGGATCCAGACGGGAATCTTCTGGTCACGCAAATACTTGGCAAACGCAAGAATGTTCCGGTTAGAATGCCCTGTCAGCTTTCTATGCTCTTCTTCATCAATATGCTTGATGTCAAGGAGCACCAGATCGGTCACGCGCAGCAGCGGGTCCACCTTCTCCGGATGTATGGGATCAAACAGAATGCCCGACGTGTCGAGCGCTGTATGAATGCCCTCTTTCCGTGCGAGTTCGAACAGATGCGTCACAAACTCCTGCTGCAGCATGGGCTCTCCGCCGCTGACTGTCAGACCGCCATTTTTCAGGAAGGGCCGATACTTCCGGATCTCGCTGATGATTTCCTCCGCGCTCCTCGCTTCTCCTTTTCCTATGGCCCAAGAATCCGGATTATGACAGTACAGGCATCGCATGGGACATCCCTGCATAAAGACCACGTACCGAATCCCAGGCCCATCTACCGTCCCAAAGGATTCCGTCGAATGTATATAACCGACCAACTCCGCCATGAAGCACGCCTCCTCTTAATGAAATAAAGGGCTGTTGCAGATTTGCAACAGCCCCTATACGCTTCAGATACTCTGATGGAAAGTTCTGGAGATGACGTCGTCCTGCTGTTCCTTCGTCAGCTTGTTGAAGTTCACCGCATATCCGGATACCCGAATCGTCAGCTGCGGATATTTCTCGGGATGCTTCTGCGCATCGATCAGTGTCTCCCGATTCAGGACATTGACATTCAGATGATGTCCGCCCTTTTCCACATAACCATCTAACAGTTCCACCAAGTTGTCTACTTGTTTCTGTGCATCCATTTCAGTTACCTCCTATTCCTGTTCCTCATCATCTATCCCCCGATGCAGGGTAGGAATCCGGCACGCCTGATCCCCACCCATGCATTCGGTACTGCGTGTTGTCTCGACCTGTACAGGCCCTGAAACATCATCCACCTGTACTCTCACATGCTGGCTGCCGCCCTGAATCATCTGATCCAGCATGGCTGCCATCCGTCTGGCAGCCTCCTGTTCTGTCAGACGCTCACTCATCCTGCGCCTCCTGCCGTAAAAGATCCAGGTCGATGTCTCCCATGAAGAGCCGATCATCCTTACCCAAAGCATCCGGCACGATGGAGAATGTATTGGAAATACCATCCTGCGCATGGCGGAAAGGCAGCTTCGCCACTGACGAAAGCGAGGCCGCTGCGCCATGGGTATCCCGCCCATGCATGGGGTTCGCACCCGGCGCCAGAGGCTGTCCCATCTTTCGGCCATCCGGCGTATTTCCTGTCTTTTTGCCATATACCACATTGGACGTGATCGTCAGAATCGACATGGTGGGCACACTGTCTCTATACGTATGATGCTTCCGAATCTTATCCATGAAAGTCCGGACAATATTCACCGCGATGTCATCCACCCGGTCATCATTGTTACCATACTTCGGATAATCGCCCTCGATCTCATAATCCACCACAATGCCATCCTCATCCCGAATGGCCTTGACCTTCGCATACTTGATCGCGCTCAGAGAATCCGCCACCACGGACAGTCCTGCGATACCGGTTGCGAAATACCGCTTCACTTCCCGATCATGCAGCGCCATCTGCAGCTTCTCATAGCAATATTTATCATGCATATAATGGATCACATTCAGGGTATTCACATACAGTCCTGCCAGCCATTCCATCATATCGTCATACTTGCTCATGACATCATCATAATCCAGATAGTCGCCTTCTACCGGACGATACTTCGGACCTACCTGCACCTTCATACGCTCGTCCACGCCGCCATTGATCGCGTACAGCAGGCACTTCGCCAGGTTCGCTCTGGCGCCGAAGAACTGCATCTCCTTACCTACCCGCATAGAAGATACGCAGCAGGCAATCGCATAGTCGTCTCCATGCACCGGACGCATCAGGTCGTCATTCTCATACTGAATCGAAGAGGTGCGAATCGACATCTTCGCGCAGAATTCCTTAAACGGCCGAGGCAGTCGGGTGGACCAGAGCACAGTCATATTGGGCTCCGGCGCACTTCCCAGGTTATTCAATGTATTCAGATACCGGAAGGATGTCTTCGTCACCATATGACGTCCATCCACGCCGATACCGCCGATGGACTCCGTCACCCAGGTGGGATCTCCCGAAAACAGCTCATTGTATTCCGGTGTTCTCGCAAACTTCACCAGACGCAGCTTCATGATGAAATGATCCACATACTCCTGCGCCTGTTCTTCGGTGATCAGGCCCTTCTCCAAGTCTCTTTGAATATAGATGTCAACGAACGTGGACGTACGTCCCAGGCTCATGGCCGCCCCATTCTGTTCTTTTACCGCAGCCAGATATCCGAAATACAGCCACTGAATCGCTTCCTGCGCGTTCGCCGCTGGTCTGCTGATGTCGAATCCATAGATCCGGCCCAACTCTTTCAATTCATCCAAAGCTCGCAGCTGATCTGCCAGCTCTTCTCGCAGGCGAATATTCTCTGAAGTCATCCGAGCCAGTGAGGTGGCCAACTGATGCTTCTTATCTTCAATCAGCCAGTCCACTCCATATAGAGCGACCCGACGATAATCACCGATGATACGACCTCTGCCATAGGCATCGGGCAATCCGGTGATGATGGCCGACTTACGAGCCAGACGCATCTCCGGCGTATATACATCAAAAACGCCCTGATTATGCGTTTTCCGATACTTGGTAAAGATCTCTACAACCTTAGGATCTACCTCATATCCATTCTCGTGGCAGGCATTCTGTGCCATACGGATGCCGCCAAAGGGCTGTAAAGAGCGTTTGAATGGCTTGTCTGTCTGGAAGCCTACGATCGTCTCCAGATCTTTATCCAGATATCCCGGTCCATGAGAAGTAATTGTGGAGATAATTTGGGTATCCATGTCTAAAACACCGCCAGCTTCTCTCTCCTGCCGAGACAATTCCATCACCTGATCCCACAACTTCTTTGTCGCGATTGTCGGACCTTTCAGAAAATCTTCGTTTCCATCATAGGGCGTGTAATTGTGCTGAATAAAATCACGAACATTTACAGACCCCCTATTCCAACGACCGGGGGTAAAACCGTCCCACTCCTGCCGCCACTTCTCTGCCATGCGAGTTCTCCTCTCTACTGTTGTTTTTTAATATAAGTGCCGCCGCTTTCCTCGGTGCGTATTTCAGGGGCACCTTCTGAATACATGGGTATTATATCATGGTTTCCCCGCTTTTGCAATACTTAATACTTATTTTTATCGGATAACGATTCTTTATTATGACCCATTGCCCTTTTCTTTTCGTCCCATTACAAAATATTAAATTTTATAGTTCTTGTTTACAAACGAAAGTTTTCGTGTTAAAATGGAACCATCGTAGTAATATGGGAGGAAAGTGGTATGAATATCAAAATCACCGCTGACAGCACCTGCGATCTGTCTCCCGAATTAGTTCGGGAGCTGGATGTGGAGATTATCCCATTATACGTCATTGAAGATAATGCGACCTTCCGAGATGGCGTCGGATATTCTCCAGATAACATATTCCGTCATTTTGAAAAAACAGGGCATCTCTGTAAGACGGCAGCCGTAAATGTATCTGATTATCAAGAGATTTTTGGCCGTCTGTCAAAACAGTATGATGCTGTCATTCATCTGAATATCAGCATGGATTTTTCCAGCTGTTATCAGAACGCCTGCCTGGCCGCAGAGGAATTTCCGAATGTTTATGTGGTGGATTCTCGTAATCTCTCCACCGGCATCGGCCTTCTGGTAATGTGCGCGGTAGAGATGGCTCGTTCCGGTATGCCGCCGCAGGATATCGTTCGCGAGCTAGCGACATTGACGGAAAAGGTGGAAGCGAGTTTTATCATTGATACACTGACCTATCTACAGAAAGGAGGGCGTTGTTCCTCCGTGGCTGCACTTGGCGCCTCACTGCTTCATCTGAAACCCTGTATCGAGGTGCGGGATGGCAAAATGAGCGTAGGCAAGAAGTTTCGCGGTTCTTTCGAGAAAGCCTGTGTGTCTTATGTGCGGGATCGCCTGGAAGGGCGAACAGATCTAGATACTTCCCGCATCTTTATTACCCACACCTGTCCAGATTCTGCTCCAGTAGAACTGGTACGGCAACAGGTACTGCGATACGGGGATTTTAAGGAAATCCTGATTACGAAAGCTGGCTGCACGGTTTCTAGCCACTGTGGCCCTAATACACTCGGGATTCTGTTTTTTCGCCAATAATGGCAAGCTTTCATCTACATATCATCAAAGGAGAGTTTTATCATGAATCTATTAAAATCCGTTAAGACGCCTACCTTGATTGCCTGCATCGCCGCGGTAGCCATCGGCCTTCTGATCCTGATCTGGCCCGTATTCATTTTGCGATTCATCTGCATTCTGCTGGCGCTAGGTTTGATCTGTATCGGCGGTCTTCGTCTGATGACCTACTTTAAGGATACAAAAAAGGTGGGGCTGCCTCCGCTGAATCTGGCCATCGGCCTATTCCTAATCGTCACTGGCATCGCAGTGATTGCAGAGAATACGCAGATCATTTTCTTGTTTCCTTTCCTGCTCTGCCTGGTCGTATGCTTCGCCACGTTCATGATGCTGCAGCGAACCTATGACTTATATAAGGCACATGTGGCAGACTGGTGGATCATCGGTATCTTATCCCTCGTTGGTTTGGTGCTCAGTATCATTCTATTAGCTACAAGTCGTACCGCCATGTTAGCATTAGGATTGGATGGTTCGCTGATCCTGACAGGACTCAGCCTGATTTATTCTGCCGCTGCTGTAATTGCGACAGAAATCTTCATTGAACTGCGACTTGGCAAGAATGGAGCTGCTCGCAAGAATGTTCGGACCGCTCCTGCTTCCAAAACATTGGACGAATAATCAAAAAAAGGCTATGAAACGCGAAAAATCGTTTTTCATAGCCTTTTTTATACACAAAGCACTCTAGCTTTTTCATATATCGTGAAAAGGGCTTATGAAAACCAAAACTACGATTTTCATAAGCCCTTTTTATGCGGATAACAGGAGTCGAACCTGCATGAAGTTGCCCCCACATGGACCTGAACCATGCGCGTCTGCCAATTCCGCCATATCCGCATTTGCAACAGCAACGATAGTATATTACCACAATCTTATCTTTTCGTCAAGCTTTTTTTGAAAATCCCTGTATATTTTCTTTTACTTCTGTCCAAGCTAGATGTGTAAGTATTAGGAGGTTGGGATTCATGATGAACAAAGTAGAGATCTGCGGCGTCAATACCGCAAAACTTCCGACTCTTACGCACGAGGAAAAATGCGCGCTTTTTGAACGCATTCAGCAAGGAGACATGCAGGCCAGAGAAGAATTTATCCGCGGAAATTTACGTTTGGTCCTGCGCATCATTCAACGGTTCTATAATCGCGGCGAAAATGCAGATGATCTATTTCAGGTGGGATGTATCGGTCTCATCAAATCCATTGATAACTTCGATCTGAGCCAGAACGTTCGATTTTCCACCTATGCTGTCCCCATGATTATCGGAGAAATCCGCCGATATCTACGGGACAACAGCCCCATGCGCGTCAGCCGTTCTCTTCGGGACATCGCCTACAAAGCACTTCAGGTACGGGAGGCCATCACACGGGAGAAGGGCGAGGAACCGACTATCGAGGAGATTGCCAAGGCGCTGGATCTTCCTAAGGAAGATGTGGTCTTTGCCCTGGACGCCATACAGGATCCAATTTCCCTGTACGAGCCTGTCTTTCATGATGACGGGGACGCTCTCTATGTCATGGATCAGATTCGCGACGATAAGAATACGAATGAAGACTGGCTACAGCATATCGCACTGAGCGAAGCGATGGAGCAACTGGGTGAACGTGAACGAAAAATCCTGAATCTTCGCTTTTTCAAGGGAAAAACGCAGATGGAGGTCTCCGAGGAAATCCATATCAGTCAGGCACAGGTCTCCCGTATCGAAAAAGCAGCCCTGAAAGAAATGCGCAAATGGCTATGATCTGCCATTTGCGCATTCTATGGTCTTCCACATAATGACGGCATCTTCCTGCGGTTTCTCGTAATACTTCGGACGTATTCCCGCCTCCGTGAAGCCATTCTGAACATATAGAGCTCTTGCCGCCTGATTGCTGACACGCACCTCCAATGTGGCATACAGGATCCCACGGACAGGGTACTCTCTTTCCATGGCTGCCAGGATTTCGCGGGCCACACCCTGTCGGCTCCACGACTCCGCTACCGCCACATTCGTAATATGGGCTTCGTCAAAGACCTGCCAATAGCCTCCATACCCGATCACCTGGTTTCCCTCGCAAGCCACGATATAATGGGCCATCTGGCTGTTCTCTCGAAGTTCCCGCAGCATGGATTCCCGGGACCATGGCTGCGTGAAACACTGCTCTTCTATGGCAAGCACCTGATCCAGATCTTCTTCCCGCATCGGACGATATTCTCTCATTCCTTCTGCTGCTCCTGATTCGCCAGTTTTTCTTCTCGCTCCCGCTCTGCCTGCGGTTTCCGTAAATATTCGATCTGCAGCGCATCCCCCGGAATATGCATCCCCTCAGCATATTTCTGCGCACCCAGCGTGGCGACAGCCGCCGCGCTCGCGTGCATCAGATGCGCCGGTGCCAATACAGCCGGCCGTAAACGCTCCGCGTATAACGCTGCCCCATCACCAACCAATACTGCCGGTTCCGCCTCGGCCGCCAGACGCTCCCTGAGTGTCTCCAGCGAGACAGCCTCTGGTTCCCAGATGGTTTGCAGTCGCCCGTTTTCCCAACGATATACTGCTGTATACACCTGCCCTCTTCGCGCGTCCATCATAGGAACGATGCGGCCGGATGCCAGCGCCGCCTGGTAAGCCAGCGCTTCCAGCGTAGAAAGTGGCACAAGGGGAATATCCAGTCCCAGCGCCAAGCCTTTTGCCGTGGCGGCTCCAATCCGAAGGCCGGTAAAAGACCCGGGCCCAGCAGACAGTGCGATCGCCGTCAACGCCTCTGGCGCCACGCCCACTGACCTCATGACCCGATCTACCATAGGCATCAGCGTCTCGGAATGAGTCAGCGTACCATTTACCATCTCTTCGCTGATGATTTGCCCATCTTTCCATAACGCGACGCCTGCCACCTTGGCAGCCGCCTCAATTCCTAATATCATCATAGTACCTCTTCGTCCCTCCTGCATTCGATCCTTCGGTAATCCTCTCCCCGGCTCATCTCCTTACGGATTGTGATCCAGATCGTATCCGGAGGCATGCTCTCTTTCCTCTGCGAGGCCCACTCGACCAGGCATACACCGCCGGCCGCAAGGTATTCCTCCCAGCCAATATCCCAGAGATCATCCTCCTGTGTGAGCCGATACACATCAAAATGAAAGAGGGGCAGCCGCCCCTCCCGATATTCATGCACAATCGTGAAGGTGGGGCTGGTGATCGCCTCCTGGATCCCCAGTCCTCTGGCAAAGCCGCGCGCAAACGCTGTTTTACCAGCACCCAAATCTCCATCCAGTCCATACACCTGTCCTGCAAGAGCCTCTCGTCCCATGCGCTCTCCCAAGGCCTGTGTCTCCGCTTCCGAAACACTTTCCCAGTATCCTGTTCTCATCCTGCTCTACCCGCCATGCTGCGTCTCGGCTCCGCATCCTCAAACCGGATCTTCTGCAGATCCTCATCATATTTTTTCATCAGTTCATCAATTCCATAATCCACTTCCCCAGTGTTGAGCTGATGAAAAGCCTTCAACCTATCCACCTGCGCCTGCAGTTCTCCCTGCTTCTGCTCAGAAACATAGAGTGTATCAAAATCAATACGGAAGTCGGATCCGTTCGTCTCCAGATAGGCCAGGACATTGCTCGCCTCTGCATAGAGCTCCTGGAGCAGCCGAATGCAATTCGAATATCGCTCACCGATCTCCTTCTTCACTTCTGGTTTCAGATACGAATCATTCATCATACGCTGCCCTTCCATCTTCTTACGCTGGATCTCTCTCTGAATCTGATTGCGAGTCGCCCGGATCTTTTCCGTCATCGTCTGTTCTTCGCCTTTGTCTTCCGCCTCTTCCCAGTCTTCTCTCTCTTTTTTCGATCTTTTAGGCTCGATTCCCTTATCCCTCTTATTCCAATACTTCAGCAACCCGTAGATGGACGTCACAAAGCCCAGAATAACTCCGCTGCCGCCGCCCGCAACCAGCTCCTGGGACGTGACGTCGATGCCGCCCTGTATCCCAATGGCAAGGTAAACAAAGGCCACAACCGCCATCGTGTAAAAAAAGCCCTTGCAGGCGCCATCTAAAAGCCATCTGCGCAGTCTATGCTTTCCTTCTTTATATCTCGGCAAGCGAAATAAGGCGCGAATTCCTAAAAAGAAAAATAAAAAGCTTGCGATTAATTCCATCCTGAGCCTTCCTCCCCATTTGTTTTCAAGGCTCATTATACCCTATTCTTACGTAAGATTCAAGGAAAAACCTATTTTTTAATAGGATTATAAGGATTCTCCTATTCCAGACTAATGTCCAGACAGCTTATCCTCCTTATCCGCATCTTCGTCTGATCCATGATCTGATTGACCCAGCATCGGCCATCGGCATCCATTCTTCATGCAAAGCCCCATAAAGAATCCGGCAGTTCGTGGATCACGTCGTTTTAATCACTGCTTTATAGCCCAATCCATGTACAGTCACAATCTCAAAATCATTGCAGCCCGAAAACTTGTCTCTCAGTTTGGTCATATATACATCCACGGTTCTGGGACCGGATGTTGTCGCACTGTCCCAGAACTCATCCATCAGCTGCGACCGAGTGAATGTCTTCTTCGGATAGGACAGCAGCTTATAGATCAGATTGAACTCTCGTACCGTCAGCGGAACCTCCTCGTCTTCCACATACGCCGTGTGTTCATTCGCATCCAACACGAGTTTTCCTACCTGAAGGCGATGACTGGTGGCAATCTTAGCCCGTCGCAAAAGCGCCTCGATGCGCAGCAGAAGTTCATCCAGATCGATGGGCTTTACCATGTAGTCGTCAATGCCCGCCTTGAAGCCTCGCTGCTTGGACGTAAAATCATCCCGCGCTGTCATAAACAGAATCGGGATCTCCTGATTCAGCTCTCGTACCGTCTTCGCAAATTCAAATCCATCTGTCCCCGGCATCATGATGTCCGAAATGATCAGATCGAACAGCGTCCCTCCATACATGGCGTCATACGCTTCGTTGGCGCCGAGACAACCCACTGCCTCATACCCATTTTGCACCAGATAGGAACAGACCGTCTTATTCAATTCCTGGTTGTCCTCTACCACTAAGATCTTGAACATGCCCCTGCCTCCCCTTCGTTTTCTTTGATGATATCATCAAAATGTTACAGTTTTATGGACAATCCCTCCATTTCACAAATTTCTCTTCCGCTGTTCCTCGGCCAGGCGTTTCTTCGCCTCTTCCACCGTTTCTCCTTCTTTCGTAAGAAACTGATCTACAAATGCATCCTCGATCTTTTTATATTCGCCGACCACACCCTCTTCGATCTTCTTGTAGCCGCTGACCACATGTTCTGCGATCTTCTCATTGACTTTCACCAGCTTTGACTTTGCCATGTTTTTCCTCCTTTACTTCAATCCTTTGATCAGTGGAATCAGGCACAGCAGCGCCACGATTCCGATAATTCCTACGATGATGCCGGGAATCATCATGCCCCAGACCATGCTCATGCACATGCCTACGCCCAAGACAATCGCTCCCACGACGCCCAGCAATGTGGAAGCAATCGCTTTGCCGTTAAAAACAAAGGCCGGTTTTCCATCCATCTTTCTGCGAACCAGGATCATGGCCAGCAGAATCACCACGCCGATCGCACCGATCATAATGCCCGGCGTCATGGCGCCCCATTCCGGCAATAACGCCATACACATTCCCAGCGCAAACAGAATCCCGCCCACCGTACTCATAATCAGTGTCACAAAATCTTTCTTCTTCATCTTAAACCCTCCATTGATTTGATCTTACGTGCTTTATTATAGAGTCAGGATATTTTTGAGATGCTTTCAAAATGTTAGAAAATCGTTAAAAATACATCGCCTCCTCACTATTGACAGCCCCCTTGGCCGAATGCTATACTATTCGAGGAAAAAGGAGGTATACTCATTATGACTGAACCCACACAGAAAAAATCTCCTGTACTGTTTCTGATTCGTATGGTGCAAGGAGCGATTATTGGGTTAGGCGCTGTACTCCCCGGCATTTCCGGCGGTGTCCTCAGTGTCATTTTCGGAATCTACAAGCCCATCATGGAACTCTTATCCAATCCTTTTAAAAACTTTAAGTCCCATGTTCCCCCACTGATTCCCGTCATCATCGGCGGTATCATCGGCTTCTTGGGCATTGCGCGTCTCCTGGGTTTCTTTTTGACTCAATACCCCGATCCATCGGTTTGCCTTTTCATCGGTCTGATCGCAGGCATGATGCCATCGCTGTTTCGCGAGGCTAGTGAGCAGGGTGTCACGAAAGGATCCTACATTTCTCTTTTTGTCTGTATGATCGTGATCTTTCTGCTTCTCGCCGGCCTTCAGGTTGCCTCTGTAACTATCGAAGCCAATTTTGTTTCCTATTTATTCTGCGGCTTTTGCTTGGCTCTTAGTGTGATTGCGCCCGGAATGAGCTTTTCCACACTGCTGATGCCTCTTGGGCTCTACACTCCCTTTATTGAAGGAATCGGAAACATGGATCTTCAGATCCTGATTCCTGCCGGCATCGGGGCTATTGTCACTGTGATTTGCCTTGCCAAACTCATCAATGCCCTGTTTCAGCATTTCTATTCTATCGCTTTTCATGGTATTATCGGCATCGTCATCGCCGCAACCATCATGATCATTCCATTTTCCAGTTTTGTCACCTCGATCACAAGCTGCATCGTCAATATCGTCTGCTTGGTCGTAGGTTTCATCGCTTCGTTGCTATTGGATCGATTCAATAGCAAGGTAAAAGCTGAGTCCATGTAAATTCATCAAAAGCCAGGATAAGAAGTTTCTTATGCCTGGCTTTTTTATATGCAACGACAGAGCTGCCAGCCTGAGGACTGTTCGTCGTCTGGCCTGTATACTCAATCTGCGAAGGCCCTGTTTTTTGAGTATACAAGTATACGTCTTCGACCGGGAGCCTGCTCGAGCTCTGAAAATTTGAGTATACAGATTTCGTCCTGGGCCTGGACTCTTTGAGCTTTCTGTATACGCCCCAGAACAGGAGCCTGCCCGGCCCCGGAAAATTTGAGTATACTGATTCTGCCCAGGCCCGGACTCTTCGAGCTTTCTGTATACGCTATCGATCAGGAACCTGCCTGGGCCCTGAATTTTTGAGTATACAGATTTCGCCCGGGGCCGGGCTCTTTGAGCTTTCTGTATACGCCCCAGAACAGGAGCCTGCTTGGGCCCGGAAAATTTGAGTATACTGATTTCGTCCTGGGCCCGGGCTCTTCGAGCTTTCTGTATACGCCCCAGAACAGGAGCCTGCCCGGGCCCGGAAAATTTGAGTATACAGATTTCGCCCGGGAGCCCGGACCTTTCGAGCTTTCTGTATACGCCTCAGAACAGGAGCATGCCTGGGCCCGGAAAATTTGAGTATACATGTCCTGCCTGTGCCCAGTTTTTTCGAGTATCTTGTATACGCCAGTGATCAGGAACCTACCCGGGCCCGGAAAATTTGAGTATACTGATTCTGCCCAGGCCCGGACTCTTCGAGCTTTCTGTATACGCCAGTGAGCAAGAACCTGTCCGGGCCCGGAAAATTTGAGTATACTGATTCTGCCCAGGCCCGGACTCTTCGAGCTTGCTGTATACGCCCCAGAACAAGAGCCTGCCCGGGCCCGGAAAATTTGAGTATACAGATTTCGCCCGGGAGCCCAGACCTTTCGAGCTTTCTGTATACGCCTCAGAACAGGAGCATGCCTGGGCCCTGAAAAATTGAACATGTTGTATACGCCCCGGACCAGGAACCTGCCTGGCCCCGGAAAATTTGAGTATACAGGCCCGGGCAATCTGACGAGAAATTCCCAGTTTCTTCCAGCATCAGGGCATAAAAAAATCCCCTTCCTGGGGTCTGAGGCTTCATTTTCGCCTGGGGACGGATCTTGAGCCCGGAAGAAGCCAATTTTTCAACTTTTACATATTTTTCCAGTCCGCTTTGGGTTGGGCATCGTATCTCATTCGAATGGGCTTTTGATTCTGTGCTTTTGTTTTTCGGAACAGGCTCCTGGCCAGGCGCGTGGAGATCAGCTGGAACTCGACAAACTTCTTCACGATCTCCTGCAAATTGAGCACAGAAGTCTTCTTTTCAGGATTGTAGATCTCTGTCGTGAACATCAGCTTGTCGATGCCAAGGGCCCTATATTCTTTCAGCTTCTGGCGCTGAGCAGCAGCATAAGATGCATCGTCCATTTTCCCCAGGTGTTCCCAGAGAATCTGATTCTTCAAGATGAAATCCGGCTTGCGATAGCTTCCGTCGCGCGTCTGCAGCTCAGTGTTGTAGTAATAGGTGATCTTCAGGAGCTCCAGAAGCAGAGAAATGATGATCTCGCTCTTGGAGTCGCGCGTCGTACCATCCAGGTAGACGTTGGGCTCGTTGCGAGGCTTCACCTGCTCGGGGTCGAAGGGATCCCGGGGCAGGCCGAACTGCGTGAAGAAGCGCACGCGGGCCNNTTCGCATGGCACGCTGGCCTGCAGGGCCTTGAGCTGTCGTTTCAATTCCTGCTTGCGCGCGAAGTCTGCCAGGGCCTGTTTCACGTCTTTCGAAGGGATGAACTTTTGCTTGCGCTTGTGATCTTCTGTGTACTGATAATAGTACTGGGTCTTCTGCGTCCCTTTGGAGCGTTTGGCTGAGATGCTGTAGGCCACGCACTGCTTGATCTCCTGCATCAGCTTCACGATGCGAATGGCAATATCTTCCATAAAAATCCCCCTTTCGTAAAGGGGGATTATAGCACAAAAATGGCTTAATTGCAAGGTTTTAAGGGGACGGAGAAGGCCTGACTCATGCTTCCATCATGCGTTTGATGAAACCTTCTTCCAACGTATCACTGCATGTATTCGTGTGGCCATCCCCAGAGATCATGGTGAAACGATATCGATAAGGATCTCCCGGGACAGATAGGAACGTGTCTCGAACCAATTCATTCATGTCTCGCCAAGGATCGTATTCGCCACAACCATGATCGACAATCGGTTTGGGCAGGTCAGTCTTCGCTAGCTCCAGGATGGTGCGACGCACGCAGTAGGGCGATTGTTTGATGTCTCCTGTGCCGAACATTCTTTCTTTATCCTGCATGCGATGAGAAAAGTCCGCGTCTGCCTTGTCTCCTGCGCCATAGGCCCCGATCGCACCGAAGGTTTCGGGATTGTTCAGCCCGATGTACAAGCAGCCATAGCCCCCGTTCGAAAATCCGCTGATCCAGTTATCCTCGCGGCGCGTGGAAAGCTGCGGCAGGAGCCCTCTCATGATCTGGGGCAGTTCTTTGCCGATGTATTCTCCAAAGCGCGCGCCCTTTGCCATGTCCACAAAACAGGAATGATAGGCGTGGGGCAGGATCACGGCCAGGTTGTTGTATTTCCCGGCATGCGCTTCGATGCGCGTATTGCGCACCCAACCGGTCTGATCGCCGCTGCCGCCATGAAGGAGCCATAGTACCTTCCATGGTTCTTGGGTGGTGTGAGGCTGGTCCGGCAAAAGCGCCCACACGTCCATCCCCATCTGTAAAACTTTCGATTGAATATGGAACTGCATGAGTGTCATACCTGGATCCCTCCTTCCACGTACTTCTGAAAGGCCTCTTCCAGAAGATTCTCGGCGTCGACAGCCTCCACTGTGATCTGCGCGCCGTTCTGCGCCCACTGCTTCGCCTTCTCCTCGTGATTCGCGTCGCAGTACAGCCGAACCGGAATCTGAAACGACGGAGACAGCGCATAGCCCTGGGAGACCAGCGCCTCTTTTTCGCCAAAAAGATACTCCGGCTTGGGTTCATAGTCTGTTCCATATAAACAGGCCACGTCTAACACGGGATTGACCGCGGCCGCGCCCGCGAAGGCATCCGGCGCGTTCTGTGCCGCCATGAGTGCTCCGTAGCCCCCGGTTCCCACACCCATGACCCAGCGATCCTTCGCTTCCCGGGAAATGGGGAACCAGCCAGATAGCTTCTCCGGCAGCTCCTGCACCAGATAGTCGCCCCAGGCATACCCTGTCACACTGTTGACAAAACAGCTCTGATTGCCATCAATCAGAGCGAGCGCCATGCCGGCTTTCTCGGCGTACCGTTCCAGGCGTGCCTGCCGCATCCATTGCGTCCTGTCTTCCCCATGGTCGTGAAGCAGCATCAGCAAAGGATACCGCTTACCGGCTTCCACGGTCTGCGGCAGAAATACCTCAATCCCCACATAGGTGTGAGGCCCTTCTGCAAATGTCTGTACCTGTATCCAATTCACTTTATAACCCCCTATCTATATAGGATACATTTTATATGTATAGTACCACGTCCCAGGGAGAAATGCAAGCCTTTATCCCTTCACCGACCCCAGCAGGGCTCCTTTGGCAAAGTATTTCTGCAGGAAGGGATATACGATGACGATGGGAATAGTGCTGACGCAGATGACCGCGTATTTGACCGCGTCGGACGGCACCTTCGCATACTCGGACAGGCTCTCGGAGCCCGCGAAGCCGCCCACGGACAGTACGATGATCTGCCGTAGCCATACCTGAATGGGCCAATCGTTGATGTCGTTGAGGTACATCATGGCGTTGAAGTAGCTATTCCAGTGGGATACCGCATAGAACAGCGTGATCGTGGCGAAGGAGGCCTTGGAGATGGGAACCACGATGCGCAGGAAAACCTGCAGATCGTTGCAGCCATCGATCTGCGCCGATTCTTCGATGCTGTCCGGCAGCCCCTGGAAGAAATTTTTCATGATGACCATGTTGTAGGCGCTGATCGCGATCGGCAGCCAGAGCGACCAGTATGTGTCCAGCATATGCAGATCATTGACGACCAGGTAATTGGGAATCATGCCGGGATTGAACAGCATGAAGACGATGACCACGCCCATCATGACCTTGCGTCCCGGCAAGTATTTTTTGGACAGGGCATAGGCCGTGATCGAGGTAATCAGCATGTTGATGGCCGTTCCTACCACGGTGATGATGACGGAGTTGACCGTGCTCCGGGCCAGGACATTGGTCGTGAAGATATATTTATAGGCATCCAGGCTGAAAGAATTGAACCCGCCGATCATGCCGGTGGCCGAGAAGGAACCCATGACGACAAACGCGATGGGAAATACCATGACGACTCCGATGAGCCCCAGAAACACATAATTGAATACATCGAATATACGGCTGCCCGCCGTCTTGTTTTTGACCATAGCCATTAGAAGATCCCCTCCTCTCCGACGCGATTCGCAATGACGTTAGTAACGAGCACCAGGATCAGGCTAATGACCGACTTGAAGAATCCGAGCGTCGTGGAATAACTGAAGTTTCCGTTGACAATGCCTTCAACATAAATATAGGTGTCGAAGACCTCGGCCACTTGCCGGTTGATCGCGTTGCGCATCAGGTAGATCTGTTCGAAGCCCGTATCCATGAAGCTTCCCATCCGCAGGATGAACATGGTGATGATCGTGCCCCGAATCGCAGGCAGGGTAATGTGCCACAGCTGCTTCCACCGATTCGCGCCATCCACCACAGCCGCCTCGTAGAGCTGTTCGTCCACACCAGACAGGGCCGCCAGGTAGATGATTGTGCCCCATCCGGCTTCTTTCCAGATAGTCTCTATGACGATCAGGGGCCGGAACCAGTTTGGATTGAGCAGAAACTGGATCGGCTGTCCTCCCATAGAGGTCAGAACCTTGTTGATGTATCCCGTCGGTCCGATGAACAGATATACCAGGCCAACCAGCACGGACCAGGACAGGAAGTGCGGCAGATAGATCAGGGACTGCACTACACGTTTATAGGCCGATCGCTTAATCTCATTCAGGAGCAACGAGAGAATAATCGGAACCGGGAAATAAAAAACCAGATTGTACAGCGCCAGCATGATCGTATTGGTGAACAGAAGCCCAAAACTATAGACGGCGCTTCCATTAAACATGCGCTCAAAGTTATAGAGACCTACCCAGGGACTGCCGCTGATTCCCAGCGTAGGGAAGTAATCCTGAAAGATAATAATCAGGTAACTGGCCGGATACAATTTGAAAACGATATAAAAGATTGCAGCCGGAATCAGCATGATATACAGCCATTTATACCGTTTCAGCGTCTTCCAGAGCCCCTGTTTTTTTCTCACATTTACGGTAATTGTTTTTGCCATATCACGACCCCCTCATCTTATGAAATACAGGGGGCAGCTTGTGCCCCCTGTCTCGCGTTTACTCTGTCACATAGTTCTCCTGGATTTCATCCAGAATCGCCTGTCCGCCGGAAGACAGCCAAGTGTCCACCGCAGCCTGGAAGGCAGCCTCGTCGATGAATCCCATGATGAACTGTGCCCGGGCATCATAGATGAGAGAAGCCAACTCGTTCTCTTTTTGAATGTTCTCGGAAGAAAGCATACCCACGGAAATATCCGGTACAGCATACTGCGCGTTCTCCGCGTAATGCTGCTGAATCTTGTCATAATCGGACAGTGGCTGACCCCAGTCGTCTGCCATCAGCCGTCTGGCAAACATGTTCGCGAAGATGGAACCGGAACCATCCGCGTCGCGCAGCTCCCGCTGCTCATCGGTGATATTGATCGTACCATCCGCATCCGTGGTATAGTGAATTCCTTCGATACCGATATCCAGCGCCTTCGCGCAATCGCCCTGATTCAGATCCACCATGAACTGCAGGATCCTACGCAGGTCTTCCTCCGTCTCCACGGCCGATACCGGGAACACATTGCCGCCGCTAACGCCGGTAATGTTGGAGTTGACGACCTTGTTTCCATTCGGATCCAGGGAAAGCATCTTGTAACCGATCACTGCGTCTGGATCATTCGCCAACAGTGTGTCAAATTTTCCGCCAGGCGTCACCGCGTTGGTCGCCGTGGTAAACATGAAACCGGCGCGTCCTTCCAGCATCGGATTGTACTTCGCACCAGAACCCAGTGTCATGAACTCAGAGTTCAGGTAGCCGTTCTCGTACATATCGTGCATCATACGCAGGCAATTCATATACTCTTCGGTCTGGAAATAAGCAACCACCTGTCCGTCCCTGACGCCATAGCGATTGGGAGCTCCACAGGCCACCGCCAGCGTATTGAAGCCATAGTTGACTTCCTTGTCCTGATCGTCCACATAGTTAAATCCCGTCGTATCATCGACGCCGTTCTGATCTGGATCCTGTTCGGTGAATGCCTTTGCCAGATCATAATAGTCCTGCGCGCTCATGACTTCTGGCAACTCGATGCCGAGGTTCTCCACCCAGTCGACCCGATATACCATCGCAATCCGGGCATCCGGTACATAGGACGGGATACAATAGCGTCTGCCCTCTGTCAGAGATGTATCCCGTTGCACATCGCTCATCAGCGTATCTGTGATGAAGGGATAATCCTTGATGATATCCGTGATATCCCAGAACGCGCCCGTCTGACACATCCGGATGTAGTTAGAAGAACTGACGTCCGCGCCGCCCATGACCATCAATGCATTATCTCCGGCCATCATCGTATTAAATTTTGTCATCGCCTCTCCGTTCGGCGTCCAGGTCACTTGAATCTCTACGTTCAGCTTTTCCTGCACAAAATCAAACACGGGGTTATTCGTGGTACTTGGCGGCTCCTGTTCAAAGAAGCTGGCCAGTGTCGTGATCACAAAGGGGGCATCCTCAGAGACACCCAGCGATTCCTCATCTCCGGACGCATCATTCTGCGATTGCGTCTGGGAAGCAGCCTGGGAGGATGAATCCGACCCTCCGCCGCCACTGCAGCCCGTCAAGGCAGACACCAACATCACGATCATCAACAATACAGCGATACCTTTTTTCATTACGAACCCTCCTTTAATAATTTAATTTCGTTGTGTGTATAATAACCCCGCATCCGATTTTTGTCAACCCGATTTTTGTTGATTTTGCCACCCCATTTTGTTTTTCATCAGTTTTTCACAAGGCGAATGCCATTTTGCGGCCATAAACGCTTTATTTTTTGTTCATTTTTACCAACTCGCATGGGCGTCCATCCCGGCATGTTCCTCTCCATCAAAAAAAGCAGTCCGTACGCTTACGTACAGACTGCTTACTGGAACTACTGTTCCATCATCTTCTGTATGAAATACCGAATGGCAGCTTCGCAGCAGGCGGAAGAATGTCCTAATCCTTCCCAGATCCGAAATTCATAATGGTATGGATCTCCGGGCACGGATAGGATCGCATCCCGCACGATTTCATTCATGTCTCGCCAAGGATCCTCGGATCCACAGCCATGACACAGGATGGGCTTCGGCCTGTCGGATTTCCCCAGATCCTTCACCAGCTGACTGGCGCAATAGGGGGAACTGTGCAAATCTCCTTTTCCAAATAGTCGTTCCTTTTCTGCTTCGATATTCGTGAAATCCGCGTCCGCCTTGTCTCCGGCCCCAAAGGCGCCCACGGCGCCATAACTTTCAGGAAACGTGAATCCCAGATACAGACTTCCATACCCACCATTGGAAAAACCACTGACCCAATTGTCTTCCCGTTTATCGGAGAGCTTCGGAAGTATGCGCCGAAGAATCCCCGGCAATTCCTGGCTCAGATAGGTGCCAAACCGCGCACCAGATACGGTATCCACACAGCTGGAACCATAGGCATCCGGCAGGATGACTGCCAGATTTCCATACGATTCTGCAATGCTTTCGATCGGTGTATGCCGCAGCCAGAATGTATGGTCTCCTACCCCGCCATGCAGCAGCCACAGGACTTTCCATGTTTCCTCCTGATTCTCTTCCGGCCCCGTCCGTTCCTGGTTCTGCCCATTGGGTCGGCGAGGGGCTGGTTTTGTTCCGGGTATGAGCGCCCATACATCGGTCTCCATCTGTAGGATTTTCGAATGAATCTGAAACTGCATCAATACCATCCTAATTCCCCTCCTCTCTTCACCATATCCTGCAGGGCCTCTTGCATTTGTTCCCGCAGACAGGAAGAAGTCTTCGTCTCTTCCCAGGACAGTACAGGATATCCATTGCGTGCCAGGTCCTCCTTCGGCCCAAACAGAGCTTTAGGATAGGGATGGTAGTCTGTCTCATAAAGATCCGCCAAATCGCACACCGGGCATACCGCGCCCTGCAGCGCGTATCCTTCTACGGCTCGCAGCGCGCCATATCCGCCCATATCTACACCCAGCACGCCGCGTCCTTCACGCTCCGTTCGAATGGGAAACCACCCGGATAAAAGATCCGGCAGTTCCCGATTCAAGAAATCGCCCCAGCGTTCTCCACTCATGAGATTGACAAAAGCACTCTGGTTTCCTTGCGGCATCGCCACAAAGATCTTCTTCTCATCCACCAGGTCTTCTAAGTATACCATGTGCTCCCACTGACCACGGCCTTTTCCGCGTCCATGCAGCAAAACCAGCAGCGGATATCTGCGGTCATATTCCAGATCTTCTGGAAATAAAAGCTGAATACCCAGATACGTATGAACACTGGGTACATAGGACTGAACATTAACTCGATTCATGGGATCCCTCCTTCAAAACACCGCTCTGAAAGCCTTGCAGATCTTCCCAAAACTTCTCTGCAAATTTTTCCATACGTACAGTGATTCCCGTCTCGTCAAACACGAGACGAATCTTGAGTACGCCCAAGAAGTCTCCGACTGCGTAGCATAAAAGCTCTAATACCCGTTCACTCTGCCATGCGCCGCTGACCATACAGGGCATATGGAGCACGGGCCTTTCCTTCGGATACCAGTATACCACAGGTGCTATGCCCTCTGCATCCTTTTTTGACGAAAAGCCCGGAAAATCCTGCATCTCATAATATCCCAAACCAAACCGCAGGGGATGTCCGTCCCAGGTCAGACTTCCTTTCTTTTCTTCAAAACGCAGACTCACCTCCTGCAGATGCAGACTGGACCAGGTGCCCTCCTCATTGGGGATCATCCGGTAAGTTTTCCCACTCACTCGGTCCATCCACGGACTCTGTACCTCGCCTCTATGGGGCCGTACGCACAGAGTCTGACAGTACCGCCGCAAAGCCTCCTCGCCCTCTGGATCTTCCACGCATTCTCTTTCCTGCACACACGGAAGGATCGATGTATAAAACTGCTCTTCTACCCAGCCGATCTTTCCGGGTTCATCCTGCATATCGGCTGTCATGGCAAATACCATGTCTTCTTTCGGCATGCAGTAGGCCATTTGACCTCCCATCCCCTTCATAGCAAACCCATGCGCCGTCATCCAGAATTGATACCCGTATCCCTCCCTGCCGTTCTCTATCTGCTTCGATGTCGCGTTCTCCATATAGCTTCGGCTGATCAGCTGCTCTCCTTCCCAGCATCCCTGGTTCAGGCTGAGCTGCGCCAGCTTCGCCAGATCCCGCAGTGTACATAATATCCCGGATCCGCCCCAGGATGATTGCCCGTTCGGTACCTTCACGCATCCCATGTCCGCGGAAAGTTCCAGGGGTGTCAGACGGCTGCGTATATAGTCCATCAGTTCCATCCCACTCTTTTCTTCGACCAGGGCGGCCAGCATCATCGCCACAGACGTATCATAGGAAAATACCTGCCCCGGCCGATGCGTCGGCGGACATTCATAGGTCATACGGATCCAATCATGCCCCTCATTATCGATCATCTCATAGGGGGATGTAACAAACGGCGTGGCCATACACAACATATCTCGAATTGTCATCTCCTGGATCCAGGGATGTATCTTCGGCGGCTGATGATCCTTAAAATACTCGCATATCGAATCATCCAGATGAATCTTTCCTTCATCCGCCAAAAGACCCACGGCCAATGCCGTGATACTCTTACTGGAAGAATACATCCTATGCCTGCGTTCCACGGAAAAGGGCTGATAATACCCTTCTGCGATGATCCTGCCATGCCGCAGAATACAGAATCCATGCATGCAGCAGCCGGCTTGATCGATTTTCTGCAAAAACGCTAAAATCTGCCGGGAGGGTACCCCCATACTCTCCGGACTGACTGTTTTCATCCATTCTTTTGCCATCATAATCTCCTTGTATACAGAAGGAGCTGCCTTGGCAGCTCCCTCGCAAGTGAACTGTTACTCCATTGTTTCCGCCCAGACTTGTGCTCTTTCTTCACAGACTTCGTTTCCATATAGACTCATGAATTCATTCACCAGACTATCATACTGGCTGTCGAACTCATCCGGACTGCACATGATCAGGATTGTAAACATCTCTTTATACTTATCTGTCATAGAAGTCGCGTACTGCGCCTCAGACTGCACCGCCTTCTTGAAATACGGGAAGAACCAGGGATCCTGTCTGGAATCTGTCATGGCCATCTCGAACTGGATATCCGCCTGCTCGTTATTGCAAGCACTGGTCCAGTTCTTATAGGTGGCTTCCTGACTGCCGTACCATATATCTTCCACAATAAAGCGATATTCGTAATTATTGTTTGCCGAGAGCTTATCCGGGCCATCGTACTCTTCATTGATATGGAAAACACCTTCCTCATCGACAGTATAATGAACGCCCTCATCTCCCAGGCTCAGGCGCATCAGATTCTCTGGCACGAGCATCCAGTCCATATACATGATGGCTTCCTTCGCAGATTCCGAGAATCCAGGCACCATGACAAACTTTCCATAGGGCTGATTCGCCAACTTCGGATGCTTGCCCTCAGAATTGGTAAACGGATCACAAGCCACATAATAAGCGCCTTCCACATTCTCCGCCATCGTTTCAAAATAGCTGCCCGGCTTGTATCCGGTCAGGAGATTCTGCGTGAAAAATCCCACATAGCCGTTTGTGATATCCGAGTACATCTTGGAGCAATCCGTATCCAGCGCAAATTCCGGACTGATCAGCCCTTCATTATAGCACTGATTCAGGAACCGTACACCATCCTTATACCCTGGGTACAGGAAGGGATAGGTCAACGTCAGTTCTTCCTGCGTCAGAGACGGATCGATAAAGGAGTACAGCATGTTAAAGTATCCGAAAGAAATCTCCTGCATACCCATGCCGCACGGAATATTCTGTTCGCCCACGTTCCCCGGATCCTCGTCGCGGAAGGCGATCATCGTATCATACCATTCCTGGGTTGTGGTCGGAACGTCCAGACCCAGAGCATCCAGCCAGTCACCACGGATCGAAGAGCCTACAATGCCGGATACGGGACGAGGAGACGGAATGACCATCTGTCTGCCGTCGAATACGCCGTATTCCATGGTTTCCTCTCCGATGAAGGAAGAAAGCTGCTGTCCATACTCTGCTACCAGATCGGTCAGATCCGTCAGTCCTCCTTGGGAAATGTAGTTCTGTACGACGTTGATATCATAGGTATACACGATATCCGGCGCCTCTTTTCCGGCCATCCATACATTCAGCGTGGTCACTTCCTCCCATCGAGGCATCACAACCCATTCCAGCTCGATGTTATTGGGTTCGCCAAATTCCTCGCGAATCCAGTCACACCAATAGTTGTCTCCCAGGGGGAGCTGACCGTCCAGCCCCAGATCCCAGGCTAGGATACTCAGATGGGTGCGTTCCCCAGAAGGCGCCGTGCTCTCTTCCGCAGCCGAATCTCCCGTCTGCGCTTCCGTCCCCTGGCTCTCCGGCGCGGATGATCCTCCGCCATCCTGGCTGCACGCCGGCAGCAGCGACACGATCATCAGTACGCAGAGTGCCCATACGATCCACTTTTTCGTCTTCATTTGAAAACCTCCTTTTAATGATAATATATTCTCTAACCTGACCCAGTCAGGATGAGCTCATTCCTTGATAGCGCCAATCATCACGCCATGTACAAAATACTTCTGCAGCCAGGGATATACCAACAGAATGGGCAGTGTCGTGAATACGATACTCGCCGCTTTGATTCCCTCTTCCGCCGTTCTCTGCTCCGCCAGCTGCGGATTGTTCATCATCGTCTGGCTGGAGAGCTGGCTGCTGTTGATAATCATATTGATTTTCTGCGGCAGGGTGTAGAGCTCCTGCTTATTGATATAGAACTTGGCGTCCTGAAAACCATTCCAGCGCGCTACCGCATAGAAGAGAGCCAGGGTTGCCAAGACCGGCTTTGACAGCGGCAGCACGATTCGAACCAGAATCATAAAGTCATTACATCCGTCGATCTGCGCCGCCTCCTGCAATCCTGCCGGAATGGAGTTGAGGAAGAAGGTTCGCAGGATGATCACGTTAAACGTGTTGATGCCGCAGGGAATGATGATTCCCCACATATTGTTCGTGAGTCCCAGAGAATTGACCAGCAGATAATCCGGTATGATGCCGCCATTGAAAAACATCGTGAACAGGATGATCATCATGATGGCCCGATGACCCTTAAGCCGCTTCTGAGACAGCGGATAGGCCGTGAGAATCGTGAGTACCATGGCGATCAGCGTATGCAGCACCGTGGTCTTCACACTCATCCATAGAGCCGGCATGATGGTGGGATCACTCACCACATTCTCATAGGAAACAAGATCAAACTCCACGGGCCAAAAGAAGACCTCGCGAGAAAGCACAGCCCGCGTTGAACTCAAAGACAGCGAGATCACATAGACAAAAGGAATCAGGCAAATGATCACGATCACCGTCATGAGAATATAGTTGCATACATCAAATGTTTTCTCTTTTATACGTGTATTCATCCGCTTCACCCCCTTAGAATATACCGCCGCCATCCACCTTATTGGCGATCGCATTAGTCAACAGCAAAAGAATCATCCCGATGACAGACTGGAACAGGCCCACTGCCGTTGCCAGACTGAAATTGGAGGATTCCAGTCCGATCCGATACACATAGGTCCTGATGACGTCTGAAAACTCTCGAACCATGGTATTTCCCATCACATAAGGACGCTCGAATCCAATGCTGACCAGAGAACCCATGCGCAGGATCAGCATCATCACGATCGTCGGACGGATTCCCGGCAGCGTGATATGCCAGATCCGCTGGAACCGTCCGGCGCCATCCACCGTGGCCGCTTCGTATAGTTCCTGATTGATTCCTGCGATGGCCGCGATGAAGAGAATGGAGTTCCATCCCGCACTCTGCCATACGCCAACGCCACAGTATGTAAAGAGCCAATGCCATTTCTCTGTCAGGAACGGAACGCTCTCGCCGCCGAGCCTGCGGATAATGATATTGATCAGACCGCTCTCCGGCGCGAAAAGCTGCAGAGAGATGCCTCCGATCACGACCCAGGAAATAAAGTAGGGCAGATAGATAATGGTTTGTGAGACCCGCTTGTAAATCGCCCCTTTCATCTCCGATAACATGATGGCCAGGATGATGGGCGCCGGGAAGCTGAATAAAAGATCTAAGACATTCAGCATCAACGTATTCCGAAATACCCGGTAAAACTCGTCCATCGCGAATATGGTTTGGAAATACTTAAGACCCACCCATTCGCTGCCCATCACTCCCTTAAAAATGTTATAATTCTTAAAGGCTACCGTCACTCCATACATGGGCGCATACTTAAATACGATATAATATGCCATTGGCAGAATCAGCATCGCGTACAGGATCCAATCCCGCTTAATATAGTAACTGACTCTTCGTTTCCTTCCCTGCATCGTTTCACCTCCGTGATTTTGAATAATTTTTTTGAAATGGTTTAGCTGATAGTTCAACATTATCACCGTATTTTCGTTCTTTCAATCCTCACTTTTGCTTTTTGCTCTATCATTTTTGACAAAAAACGAGGCGTCGCTTTCCACGATGCCTCACTTTTGCTCCCATGAAGGTTCATTTTTATGAATTTCTCTCTTTACGATAAACCGCCGGACTCATTCCGACCCATTTCTTAAATGCCCGTAGAAAACTCTGATCATTGTTATACCCCACTTCTTCTGCGATCTGAATCACAGGCTTGCTGCTTTCCATCAATATCCTCTTGGCATCCTGGATACGCAGCTGATGAATGTAATCTGACGGACTCACACCGGAATGTTCCTTGAAGATCTTTCGCGTATACGAATAACTGATTCCGAGGGCTTCTGCAATCTCATTCGCACCGATGTTTTCTCGATAATGTTCCTGAATATATGCTAAGATCTGTGAATACAACCCCGCTCCCCCCTCTTCCTGTCTAACGCACCCAAACAGGGTACACAAGCAGTCGCCGAAATCCTGCTCAAACTCCTGCAGAGAATATCCCTGTATACTGAATATCCCATGAATCCTGCGGCTGTATTCCATCACCTGTTCCTCATCACCGACCCGTTCCGACAGTTTCTGTAGAATGGTTCCCGTCAATTGATGCAGCATCAGCACCGCATGTTCCACCGTCAAAGAGGGCATCTGACGGATCTGCTGACAATAATTTCCGACTGCCTGTCGGATCCATTTCTCATTGCCGCTATCCAGGCTCTCCATAAGTTCTTTCTCCTCCCCCGCAGGATACACGTATTCCTCCGCCCTTTCCATGGGTAAATCCTCCTCCGTGATCACTGATCCCCAACCTCGGAAAAAGACCCGTCCAGAGGCTCGCAGCGCCTTTTCTCCAGCCGCCATAGCTTCCTGCAGATTCTCACAGGCGCGAGAGACGCCTGCCGCCATATGAATCTGAAAATTCTCCTGTACATATTGAATGTATCTGCCGAGCAGTGCGCAAAGTTCTCTCTCCTCTCCCCCCAGAATCAGCAGATACACGCCCCTCTTGCCTACATACACTTCCCGTCCCGTATACTGATTCTCCTGCATCATCTGGCTCCACAGCTGACACAGTAAATCCCGAAAGTAACAGCTTTCTTCTCCGTCCATCTTTCCCCATCGCTCATCCTGCAGATAAAACCGCAGATAGGCAACCCGAATGACCTTGCCGGAAACCAGTGCTTTCAGTCCCTCCGGCGCCTCCTGCGGTTGGTATCCATTGAGAAGAGCTGTCCGCAGCCAAGCCTCTTCCTGTTTCGTCTTATCTTCCGCCTGATTCTTACGCAGTCGTTCCTCTTCCTGCTTCATGTTCGAGATTGCCCGTTTTAAGAGTGCCAAGTCTCCTCGATTGCCCGCAAAGACTTCTCCACGCAGGATCTCATCCGTCAACTGTTTCACCGGATTATACAGATATCGACTGAGTCCGAACGCTCCCAGAAGCCCCGCTATAAGGATGCCTCCAAGGATGAGCAGCAATCCGTTCACATACGATTGCGCCAGCGTATTCATTGTCTCCACAGAACTCACGTCCACAAAGATCCAATCTTCAAATTCAGAACGATACCAGGAGACTAACATCATCTCGCCGTCTATATCCGTCGTGAAATAGCCTGATTTTTTCGGATCCTTCAGGATTCTCCCGATATGTGTCTCTTCAGATAGATTCATCCCCATCTGACTTCTCACGGGATCACATAAAACGCTCCCGGTCTCGTCAATAACCTGTACATACTCCTGGCGGCCGTCGTATCCCGCATTCAGCCTGGAGGCCAGTTCCTTAGCGTCCACATTAAAAATCAAAACTCCCGAAAGACCGGGCGTAGTAAAAGAAGACAGACGATAGATGTAAGTCAAAACTGGCTCACCCTCATCTTTTCCCGTTGGACTATATAAAGAATGGACCCTTCGTACGGACATCCATGTACTGTTATCGATACTGTCAAGAGATTGGTAAGGCGCCAGCCATTCCTGATCCAGGAAGCTTTCGAGACGATAACACCCATTATAGGAGGTCACTACATATCCCGGCTCTTCCAAATACAGATACATGGACAGCAACATCGTGTTCGTCCGGTTCGCCGCCGATAGTTTGGACTGCGCCTCTCTGAGTTCGCCGATCGCCGCGGACTTGCTACTTATCTCGCTCTGTGCCAAGATCTGCGACAGATTCAGCGCGTCCCGCTGCAAACTTCCGGTCAGTTCCTGCATATATTCCTCCAAACGCGCCTGATTGCTCAGTCTCGCCTCTCCAATTCGCTCTTCCGCATATCGCTGCATGCTTTTGTCAAAAGCGACTCCGCACAATGCCATCAATGCCGCGACAAGGAGCGCAAATGCTGTAAAAATTTTCGTGAAAAACGTATACTGCAGTCTTTTTCGCGATGACATGCTCATTCCCCCAGAATAGATTATACTTCATTCTATCCTATTTTCCACAAAAAATCAACTCTTTTCTTCTCATTTTTCATGCAGTATGATCTTCCTTTTTCTTTCAAAACAAAAAAAGTGCTGTCGCAATCGCTAAAATCTGCGATGCAACAGCACTTCTCTCTGATCGTTCTATTCGAGCCACGAAAGCCCCGTCAAAATCTGGGCCAGGACCTTGCCCTGACTGCTGGATTGGCTGTCCACGTAATGGAACTGGTACAGACGATCTCCGTGCCCGATCATACCCACCTGAACGATCACGTTATCCCCATCCTCCAGCGTGAACCGGCAGGAGTAGATCAATACCGTATGATCTCCATAACGGACCATCTGCGGTTCCGTTAGTATGGTAGTCGTCATACCCGCTGTCAGAAACGTCGTTCTCAGATTGGCAAGCTGGGCTACCTGCTCTTCCATCATGGAATCGGTCACGTTGGACGACATCTGAAGGTAGGAAATGGCCAGATAATTCCTCGATCCATCCGTCCACTCCGGACTGGCAATACAGCCGACCCACTCCACATGATTGGTCGTTTCCAGCAGAGAGAATGGCTCTGCCGCGGCATCCTCAAAAGTGGATACATCGGCTGCCGTCCATCCTGCTTCACAGGGGAAGGTCATGCTGCCCACCGCGTATGTCGGCCAGTTATCCGGCGCCTTCTCACTCTCATCTGAGTAGGAACAGGCGCCAAACCCGCATAAGAGTATCAGAATCCATACCATCATCGTTTTCTTCACGCTCGCCTTCCCCCTTTCTTTTATACTCGCTTCACGGCAAAGGAAACCTTTTCGCCGTTCACGTTCCATTCCTTCTCGTAAGCTCCTTCCAGAGAACCGCCCTCGAATATCTGATCTGCCAATACTTCCTTGGCAATGGTCTGTTCATTGACCTGGATCTGTTTCTGGGCATGTTCGCTTCCCCAGTAGGATACCTCGATATGGTCTGTCACCTCGAAACCGGCTTCCTTTCGCATCGTCTGCAGCTTGCTGATGACTTCCCGCATGAAGCCCTCTTCCAGCAGTTCCGGACTCAGATTGGTGTCCAGTACGACGGTCAGCTCGCCTTCCGTCTCTGCCATGAATCCGCTCTTCTGCGTGGACTCGATCAGAAGATCCTCCTCCGCAAGCTCGACAGCCGTCCCTTCGATATCAAAGGATAGCGGCTTGCCGCTGCGCAGAATATCCATGGCCTCATTGCCATCCAGCTCTGTCAGCAGGGTCCGGATCTTGCCCAAAAGCTTACCGTACTTGGGCCCTACGGTCCGAAGCTGCGGCTTGAATGTATACGTTGTGAAATCCCGTACATCCTGCGTGAATAAGATCTCCTTCACATTGAGCTCGTCGCGGATGACGGCCGCGTATTCGTCGGAAAGCGCCTCCTTCGGCGTCTTCACATACATACGACCGATAGGCTGACGGTTCTTGATCGCTGCGTTATTTCGGCAGGCGCGGCCCGCTACCACGATCTCAAGCACCTCTTCCATGGCATTCTCCAGTTCCGGATCAATCCGGCTCTCGTCACAGACCGGATAGTCGCACAGATGAACGCTCCTCGGCGCAGCAGGATCCAGTCCAGCCACCAGATTCAGATAGATCTCCTCCGACATGAACGGGATCATGGGCGCTGCCAGCTTGGCCACGGTTACCAGCGCCTCGTGCAGCGTCATATAGGCGTTGATCTTATCCGCTGTCATTTCTTTTCCCCAGTACCGCTCACGGCCACGGCGTACATACCAGTTGCTCAGTTCGTCTACGAAGTCTTCCAGCGCCTTCGCCGCCTCGGTGATACGATAATTCTCCAGATGCGTATCCACCGTACAAATGAGCGTATTCAGCTTCGAAAGCAACCAGCGATCCATGATCGATAGTTCATCTTCCACGAGCGCATGCTCCATGGGATTAAACTGGTCGATCTCCGCGTATAACACATAGAACGCATAGGTGTTCCAAAGCGTTCCCAGGAATTTTCTCTGGCACTCTGTTACGGCGCCCTCGTAGAACCTCGAGGGCAGCCACGGCGCGCTGTTCGTATAGAAATACCAACGTATCGCATCCGCTCCGAATTTCTCAAGCATCTCCATCGGATCCACAGCGTTCCCCTTGGATTTGCTCATCTTCTGTCCATTCTCGTCCTGCACCAGACCCAGCACGATGACATTCTTATACGGCGCCTGATCAAACAATACCGTCGAAATCGCCATCAGCGTATAGAACCATCCTCTAGTCTGATCCACGGCCTCACTGATGAAATCTGCCGGGAAATGCTCCTTGAACATCTTCTCATTCTCGAAGGGATAGTGCCACTGCGCAAAAGGCATGGAACCGGAATCGAACCAACAGTCGATGACGTTCGGCACGCGCTTCATGCTTTTCCCGCACTCCGGACAGGTCAGATATACCTGATCCACGAAGGGACGGTGCAGCTCGATGTCATCCGGAACATTCTGTCCCTTTTCCTTCAGCTCTGCGATACTGCCGATCGCCTCCCGATGTCCGCATTCACATTCCCAGATATTGAGCGGAGTTCCCCAGTACCGATCTCGGGACAGACCCCAATCTACCACGTTCTCCAGCCAATCGCCGAAACGGCGTTCCCCGATGGACTTGGGGATCCAGTTGACGGTCTTATTATTGGCCACCAGACGATCCCGCACCTTGGTCATGGCAATGAACCAGGTATCCTTAGCATAGTACAGAAGCGGTGTGCCGCAGCGCCAGCAATGGGGATACGAATGCGTATACCGCGCCGTCTTGTATAGCAGGCCATGCTCTCGCAGCCACTCGATGATCTCCGGATCTGCCTTCTTCACGAAGGTACCATCCCAGTAGGTACCGCCAGAGAGATTTCCCTTCGCGTCCACCATCTGCACAAAGGGCAGGTCATACCGATGTCCTACCTTGGAGTCGTCCTCACCAAAAGCCGGCGCAATGTGTACGATGCCCGTACCCTCTCCCAGGGTGACATAGTCTGCACAGGTCACATACCAAGCCTTCTTCTCCGCTTTGGCAAAGGGGAACAGCGGCTCATACTCTTTATACTCCAGATCCTTGCCCGTATACCGCTCCAGGATCTCATAATCCTCTCCCAATACAGCTTCTGCCATGCCTTCCGCCAGATAATATGTCGTATCGTTCTGCTTCGCCTTTACGTATTCCAGATCCGGATGCACGCAGAGGGCCACGTTCGAGGGCAGTGTCCAGGGCGTCGTCGTCCAGGCCAGGAAGTAGGCATTCTCCTCGCCTTTCACCTTAAACCGAGCGTATACGGTCTCCTCTTCCACATCCTTATAACCCTGCGCCACCTCGTGACTGGCCAGGGACGTCCCACAACGCGGGCAGTAGGGAACGATCTTATGACCCTTGTACAGCAGGCCCTCGTCCCACATCTTCTTCAGCGCCCACCACATGGACTCGATATAGGAATTGTCATACGTGATGTACGGATCATTCATATCCGCCCAGAATCCCACCTTGTCGGAGAATTCTTCCCACATGCCCTTATAGGTCCATACGCTTTCCTTACACTTCTCGATGAAAGGTTCGATGCCATACTTCTCGATCTGATCCTTTCCATTCAGACCAAGCTGCTTCTCGACCTCCAGTTCCACCGGCAGGCCATGGGTATCCCATCCCGCCTTACGAACCACCTGGTATCCCTTCATCGTACGGTATCTGGGGATCAGATCCTTGATGGCACGGGTCAGTACATGACCGATATGGGGGCGCCCATTCGCGGTCGGTGGGCCGTCATAAAACGTGTAAGACGGCGCGCCTTCCCGCTGCTTCACACTCTCTTCAAACACATTCTGTTCCTTCCAGAAATCCAGGACTTCCGCTTCCCGTCCTACAAAATTCAGGTCTGTCGAAACTTTCTTATACATTTTTTGTCCTCTCTTATGAATCCGCCTTTATTCTTCCTCATCCCAGTTGTGCCACACATTCTGCACATCATCGTCGTCTTCCAGCATATCCAGCAGGCTCTCCATCTTCTCCACGGCCTCTGGATCGGACAGGTTTGCCATCGTCTGCGGAATCATGTTGATATCCGCTTCGACCATCTCGATGCCTGCTTTCTCCAGGTTTTCACGCACCTCGGAGAAGTTCTCCGGCGCCGTCAGAATCACACAGGAGTCCTCCTCGGACTGCATATCCTCCGCTCCCGCATCCAGCGCCTGCATCATCAACTCATCCTCATCCATGCCTTCCTTCAGCTCGATGATAATCTGTCCCTTCTTATCAAACATGAAGGAGACACAACCTGTGGTGCCCATGTTGCCGCCATTCTTGGAGAAGGCATGACGCACATTTGCCGCCGTACGGTTCTTATTATCCGTCAGGCATTCTACCATGATCGCGGTACCGCCCGGGCCGTAGCCTTCATAGGTGATGGACTCGTAGGTAATCCCGCTGCCCTCGCCAGCCGCCTTCTTGATGCTGCGCATGATCGTATCGTTCGGCATGTTGTTGGCCTTACACTTGGCAATGACGTCCCGAAGCTTGCTATTTGCCTCTGGCGTTGCGCCGCCCTCCTTCACCGCTACCGCAATCTCACGGCCCAGCTTAGTGAAGATCTTACCGCGCTTGGCGTCCTGCTTTTCCTTCTTATGCTTAATATTCGCAAATTTTGAATGTCCTGACATTTTTCTCTCCCTTTCCTCTTCTACAGCCCTTTGCAATAAAAAAACTCTCATCTCATAAGGACGAGAGCGCTGCTTCGTGATACCACCTTGATTTACTCCCTGCCTCACGACAAAGAGCCTCTTAGAGTACCTCTATGATACTCCGACGCTATAACGGGCATTCCCGGCGAACCTTTCCCAAGAGGCGGTTCACGGCTCCAAGGTGATCTTCATCTGTCATCCTGCTCTTTCTTACACCTGCCGAAAGCTCTCTGTGCCAGGATCGACACACTACTCTTCTCTTCATCGCCTGTAACAGTTCTATTCTACCGTAAAGCCCTTTTTCTGTCAAGCAGAAAATGATTATTTTTCCTGCGGCGGGTCAAAATAATACCATGTTCCTTCCGCTTGGGCCGCCCATACACATCCCTCTTCCACCGGCTTGAGTTTTCCATCGCTCATCTCGGTGATATCCTGCTGAAAACGCGCCTCATCCGCACGCGGCACCAGAAGCCGCATCCGCACGCCGTCGGTATATTCTGTATCGAGCAGTGTAAGTCCTGCACGCAGGACGCCATACTGAATCCGCCCCAGCTGTGTATAGTCCATGTCAATATAGTAACGGACATACTCCTCCTTCTGAATGACAATACCCGCACGAAGCGCTTCCTGTGCCGCCTTAGAGTATGCGCGCACCAATCCGCCCGTCCCCAGAAGCGTACCGCCAAAATACCGGGTGACCACGATACACACATTACGAATATCTTCCTTTTGCAGTACCGAAAGAACCGGAAGCCCTGCGGTATGCACGGGTTCCCCATCATCGCTGAATCGCTCGATCATCTTCTGCTGTCCGATTCGATACGCGTATACGTTATGATTGGCATCCCAGTATGTCTTGCGGAGTTCGCCCAAAAACGCCTCTACCTCTTCCTCCGTCTCTACCGGCAATACCGTCGCGATAAAACGTGACTTCTTTTCCACGATTTCCCCCTCCGCGCGGCGAAGAACCGTCCGAAATGCTTCCATGTCTCCCACTCCTTTCCAGACCCATCATACCAAATTCTTGGCGGCTATGCAAGCCTATTCCATGAAAACGAGCGGGACATCCCCCGCAAACGTCCGATCTACCAATACAAACTGACGGCTGGATGTCAGGATCTCGCTCATGAGTGGCGCTGCCACCTGAATGGTGAATTTCAGATCCAGCCAGACCTTATGATGTACCTGGTTGATTCCCGCCGCCTCGACCGTGCTATCATAATTGATATCCGCATTTCCTATCAGACGAACTCGAAATGGGATATCCGGCCACCAGCCAATGAAAATATTTTCTCCCAGGGCCGCTCCCATTGGCACCTGAAATTCTACCGCGTCATGTTCCTCAAAATATCCATCCATTGCCGCCAATATTTCCACAGACAGCCGACCAATTTCCAGGGTATCCACCCCACAGGCAATGATATTCCTCTCATCATCATAATAATAATGTACCAGATCCTCTGCCGTCACTCTATATTCGGAAAGTCCTTCCCGCAGCGCTTCGTTCGCAATAGTGCTCATTAGGGAGTCCGCGTTCATTCTGGCATACGCAAGGACATAGGGTTTCAGCCGAAGATACGCCAGAAAACCAAAAAATAGGAATAGAATCATACCTATCGAAAACATCCAGCGTTTCTTAAGAATTACGCGGCTTTTTCCTGTCCGGATACGCTTCTTGCCTTTATACACGCCATTTCTCCCCTTTCTGCAAAATTAACAAATGAATTTGTGGCAAACTCTTTTCATCCCCGCCTTTTCTTGGTATAATAGACTCGGTGTGGTAGTGCTTCTATACCGTAAAACAAAACCACGCCTTGAGAAGGCCGCCAATGGACACCCATTTCCGAAAGCATTGTGATTATGGTATACCCTGAGAAGATCGCTCCTGTGCTATCCTCTCTTACATTTTGGGGGTATATCTATTGTTTTTTAGTTTCTAGCGTTCTTAAAGGAGGTAATCATGGATTATAGTAAACAGGCCAATCAACGCAAACGCCTGCAAAAGGAAGTCGATCAACAGCGTTTGGTCTCGAAGATCTGGCTGAATATTTTACGAATTGCCTGTATTCTGGTTCTCGCCGCCGTTTTCATAGTCGGCGGTTTACTGTTAGGCGGGTTCATGGGAATTATTGATGATGCGCCTGTACAGGATGAATACGCGATCAATAATTTCACTTCATATATTTATGATGCAGATGGAAACGAGATGACCCCGATTTACACTTCTGTACTCCGTGCCGAGGTGACAATCGATCAGATCCCCGAACACATGCAGCACGCTGTCGTTGCCATCGAGGACTCCCGTTTCTACCAGCATAATGGAATCGATATTGAGGGTATCCTTCGTTCTGGCGTGCGTATCCTGCAGGATGGCGATATCGAAGGCGGAAGTACCATCACCCAGCAGGTCATCAAAAATCTGGCGCTGACTTCGGATACCGCTATGACGCGAAAGATTCAGGAATGGTATATGGCGCTGCAGTATGAATATGATCTGACCCAGGAGATGGGCAAGACCGCGGCAAAACAGCATATCTTGGAAACTTATCTGAACTATGTTAATTTCGGAAATGGAAACTACGGTGTACAATCTGCTTCACGCTACTACTTTGGCAAGGATGTCAGTGACATCACCATTGCGGAATCTGCCGTTTTGGCCGGCGTTTTGAATGCACCCTCTTACTATGACCCAGTGGCAGAACCCGTAGCCTGTCGTCAGCGGCAGCTCCTCGTGCTGGAACAGATGTATAATCAGGGTTATATCACGGAAGAAGAGTATCAGAGTGCCCGAAATGAAGATGTATTCGCCCTCATTCGCGAAAATACATCCGAAGATCCCGAGGAAGAAGAGACATCCGATGTGCGTTACACCTACTTCCAGGAGGCGGCGATCCAGCAGGTGCAGGAAGACCTGGCAGAAAAGCTGAATATTTCCGAGGAAGCTGCTTTTAATCAGGTATACTATGGTGGTCTGCAGATCTTCCTGTCGCAGGATCAATCGATTCAGGATACTGTGGATTACGTGGTGGATAATGTCAATGATATACAGTATTATGGAAATTATTATCAGCTGAATTACGCGCTGAGTATCTATTCAGAAGATCGAACGGTCTATGAGAATTTCGGGCTCTATAATCTTCTGTACGATACGGAGCAGGAGGCGCTGGATGCCATTGACTCCTACCGTGCGGAGACCCTGGCAGAATATGGTCTGACTCCAGAGGATGAGGATCGTTACGAAGAGAATTATACCATCACGCTGGAGCCTCAGCTCAGTGTGGTCATCATGGATTATCGGTCCGGGCAGGTAAAGGCCATTTCGGCCGGCCGCGGTGAAAAGACAACCGATTTTCCGTTGAACCGTGCAACGGATACCACCCGAAATCCTGGATCTACCTTCAAGGTTCTTTCTGCATTTGCTCCCGCTCTGGATGGGGCTGGCAAAACAGCCGCTACGGTATATGATGACGTACCCTTGAATCCGCTGGAGACGGGTGGATGGTGTCCCGTCAACTCCTGGTCTACTACTATTTATTATGGTTTCTCCACGATTCGTCAGGGTATCTCCTGGTCTATGAATATTGTCGCAGCACGCTGTATCATGGATATCGGCCCGGATCTGGGATACCAGTATGCGACGGAACGCTTCGGTATCACAACACTGGAGACTGAGGATATTGCGGCCACCATGGCTCTGGGCGGACTCGCGAACGGTGTTTCCAACCTGGAGTTGTCCGGCGCCTTCTCCGCAATTGCAAATGATGGTACCTACATCGAACCTACCTTCTATACTCGTGTTCTAGATCATGATGGCAATGTACTGCTGGACAAGACCATGGAAGGCGAAGATGTGAATACACATGAAGCTTTGAGCGAACAAAACGCATGGATCGTGGAAGATATGATGCGGGATACTGTCGAAGATTCGGTGTATGGTACCGCTACGACACTGCGAGTGTCCGGCGGTATGCCTATCGCGGCCAAGACCGGTACCACAGATGATAACTGGGATTATTGGCTGTCTGGCTGGACGCCCTACTACCTGTGTACGCTCTGGTTGGGCTTTGATATGCAATCCTACAGCGGTAACTATGATTCTTTGTCATCGCCAAACCTGACCAATATCCGTTCCAATCTGTGGAACGCGATCATGCAGCCGATTCACGAGGATCTGGAATATCAGAATTTCGGAGACCCTCCAGAGGGCGTGACGACTGCGTATGTGTGCCCCAAGTCCGGTCTGTTGGCAACCAGTTCCTGCAGCAACGCATATACGGAATATTTCGCTGAAGGCACGGTTCCTACATCCTATTGTAATGTACACACTTCGGTAGCTGTCTGCAGCATTACAGGATTAGCGCCGAGTAGTACCTGTCCCGTCACGTATCGCAGCGGTGTAAAACGAGATCAAGATCTGAATGAACTGGCGCAGATTCTGGCGCAGCGTAATCCTAGTCTTGGCTTCCAACCTAGTTATGTACGCGACTATGTTCCTCAGCCTACAGAGGTTTGTCCTGGACACTATACCGAACCGGATACGAGTACAGGCTCGGATTCCAGCAGCGGGTCTAATTCCAGTGGTGGTTCTGAATCCAGTGGTTCTACATCTGGTGGCGGCGGCTCCGGTGGTGGTTCTGATTCCGGCAGCGGAACAGGAACCGGCAGCGGTGAAGATACGCAGGCTGGCGGCTGATTCCAAAAAGAAAGTGCCGCTTCATCATCCATTTGTGATGATGAAGCGGCACTTTTTTCACGCTCGCAAAAACCGTTTCTTATCGTTGTCTTTAATGGTATACCGTCAGAAGCCATACCAGCAGCGTATCCACATATCCTGTAATCTTCTCCGCCTGTTCGAATACAGGATCCACTTTCAGCTCTTTCACCCGTCGTTTGATTTTCTTTCGTTCCGCGCGCGGAAGATCCTGATACAGATCGTCCCCCTTGTCAAGAAGCAGCGCTAACGATACCGTTTCTGTGTCCGGGATCCCGTTGCTGAATATGTTCTCTCTGACGCTCTCGAGGATCTCCTGTACCTGATCTTCCTTAGGAAAATACAACTGTTTTGTCCCCAATGGACTCTTCCCTTCCTCCATCCTGACATAGTTCTCCTGTGCCAGGCTTTCTCCCAAAATATCGATCCATGCATTCACTCTTTTATCTGTAAAACTCATCGAAAAATATTCCATGACCTTCTCGTAGCTGACAGGCTGCTTTTCCTCAATATATTGATATACGGGCTGCAGGTACTCCTTTCCCTGCGGCAGCGAATACTGCGTAGATAATTTCTTTCCTTCCAGCCTCACTACGCCACCCTGTAGAAGCTCCAATACGCCTGCCGCCGTTAGCCCTACGTACTTTTCGATGCCAAAGGCAGAAACCTTTCCCTTCTTCCCGAGAATGCATAATAAATATTTTTGTGTAAGCCCCAGTTTCATCCCATGAGTTCCTCCCAAACCTCTGTCAGATTATTCGCGACGAAATCCGCCCGTTCTTCCTCGGTGCGCGGCGTGTAATAACGTCCGCTCAATCCCTGTCTTACCCAGATCGTCTTCATTCCTATAGCGTTGAGCCCATGTCCATGAAGACCCACCTGATATCCTGCCACATATGCCTCCCTCCTTTTTTTCATTATATCGAATTGCCGGACAAAATGCAAGATCCTCACAGCCCTGTAAGGCTCTTGCATGTCAGTACATCTTTATTCCACTCTTCGTCTCCAGCAGCCAATCCAGCAGATGCCGCACCTGAATCCCGTTATAATTCCCAAGAGTCAGCCGATCCATTGTGAGTATCGTCTTTTCGTAGTTATCGCGAATGTTTTCAAGAGGTCTGATCTCCCGATCAAAAGTTTCCTTTGCCGTCATATCTGCCGCAACCTGAAAATATGCATATACCCCTTGTTTTTCAGCAACAAAATCAACCTCTGTGTTTCCAACCTTGCCTATTGTCACCTGATAGCCCCGACGCAGGAGTTCAAAATAAACTATGTTTTCAAGAGAAAAACCAAGATCATAACTTCTACGCGGGAGAATATGATTTCTCAGTCCAAGATCGACAATGTACATTTTTCGGTTTGCCTTTAAGGGCTGTTTCCTAACAATATCAAAACGCTCCGCTGAATAAAAGATAAAGGACTCCGTTAAGGCTTCTACATAATCGCCCACAGTATTGGGCGAGATTTTTCTTCCGCTTGAGATCAAATAGTCCGTAATCCTTCTGACCGATACGGGATTACCGATTACGCTGGCAAGGTACTTTGCAATGGTCTTGAGTAACGCTATATCGGTGACTTTCCGCTTGGAAGGATCGTTTTCCTTTCTTGCCTGCCTATCCTCAATATCTTTTACGATCACTGTGTTGTAGATTCCCTCTAAATAGGTGCTTACCTTTTCATCAGTGCGATTCATAGCAGCAATATACGGCATGCCACCACTTCTTACATATTCAGGGAATCCTTGTTCCGGTTCTAACCCTGTCATGAAAAGAAATTCTCCAAAGGACAACGGCAGCATTTTGATCTCCATATATCTGCCAGTCAGAAGTGTGGCTAAATCCCCTGAAAGCATATACGCATTGGAGCCGGTGATATACAAATCTACCTTTGTCTTTACATACAAACTATCTACCACCTTCTCAAAGAAAGAAACTTTCTGGATCTCATCGAGAAAAATATAAGTAGTTTTTCCGCTTACCAATCGTTCTTTGAGATACGAATACAGCTTTTTATAGTCAAGCAGTTCTTCGTATTCCAGCTCCTCAAAGTTAATGGAAACGATCTGCTCATCTGTGACTCCGTTTTCCTTCAGCCATTGCTGAAACTGAAGCAAAAGTGTAGATTTTCCGCAGCGACGGATACCTGTCACAACTTTGATAACCTGTTCATCTTTCCAGGCAATGAGCTGATCTAAATATTCTTTTCGTTGTACCAAGAAAATCACCTCCTATATCAGTGTTTCCATTTTAGCACAAACCACTCCCTTTTTCAATATTTTGTTCCCATTTCGGAACAAAATTAAGATTTATTTGATATTTGTTCCGATTTAGGAGTTTCATACACTTTTCAACGTTTCAGCAAGCAAAAACCATCTGCTAGGGTACGCAGATGGGAAAACGGAGAACGGCAAATCTTCTTACGCTTTTATTTCAATTTCGGCTGGAACAGTACGGCGCCGATAAATCCAAAAAGGACGGCGGCGGCAATACCGCCGGCGGTCGCCTTCAGACCGCCGGTCAGGATGCCAATGGCTCCTGCGGTCTCGATCTCCTGCATGACGCCATGGCTCAGACTATATCCGAATCCGGTAAGCGGCACGGTAGCGCCCGCTCCGGCGAAGTCAATCAGCTGCTGATACCATCCCAAACCGCCCAATATAGCGCCGGCAACTACGAAAATCACCACGATACGGGCAGGTGTGAGCTTGGTTCGCTGTAAAAGAATCTGCCCTATAGTACAGATCAGCCCGCCTACCCAGAAAGCATGAAATAACTGCATGATCTCACCCCCTTAAACGGCTTCTAAAACCAGGGCATGCGCGATTCCCGGTATGCTTTCACCCTGCTGTGTGCTGAGTGGCGACAAAAGAGCGCCCGTCGGCACAAAGAGCACCTTACGAAACTTCCCTTCCTCTAATGCTGGTATAATATAATTGCTCAGAGTAATCGCGCTGCATCCGCAGCCACTACCACCGGCATGTACGTCCTGGCTCTCCCGGTCGTACACGATCAGACCGCAATCACTCAGTCGATCTTCCAGCTGAAATCCATCCCTCTCGATCAGTTCCTGTGCCAACTGCAAACCATATTGCCCCAGATCCCCGGTGAAGATCCTATCATATTCCGAAGGTACAGTCTCAAAATCCCTGAGATGCTGACTAATCGTGTGCGCGGCTGCTGGCGCCATGCTCGCTCCCATATTATTCGCATCCTTGATGCCAAAATCCACGACACGGCCTGTTGTGATACCGGTGATCTTAGCCCGTCCCTTTCCCTCATGTCCCAGGATGACGGCGCCACTGCCAGTCACCGTCCGCGTCGCATACAGCGGTCTCTGTCCTCCATAGGCCAATGGCTGCCTGAACTGTTTTTCCGCCGCACAAAAGTGGCTGGAAGCTTCCGCCAGCGCATAATCCGCAAAGCCACCGCTGACCAGGATTGCAGCCAACTGCAGACTTTCCCCCATGGTGGAGCAGGCTCCGTATACGCCAAAAAATGGTATGCTGATATCCCGCATCGCGAACCCCGTAGCCGTGATCTGGTTCATCAGATCTCCCGCAAGAATATACTGTACCTGTGCCGTATCCAATCCGGACTTCTGAATTACACGTCGTATCGTGCTAAGCACCATCTGGCACTCCGCCTTCTCCCAGGAATTCTCATGATTCATCTCGTCGGACAGCGCAATATCAAGCGCCTTTCCCAGCGGTCCCTGCTGCTCAAGCAGGCCACCAGCGGAAGCAGTCTGCAAGATCAACGGCGGCCTTTCCAACAGGATGCTTTGACTTCCCACATGTCGTCCGCTCATGTTTTAACCTCCTAACATCGTCACCAAATAATAGATGACTCCCACCAGTGAGGATGTGATCAGCCCATACAGGATCACCGGTCCCGCAATCGTAAACAGCTTGCTGCCCAGTCCCAGGATAAATCCCTCTTTCTTAAATTCGATGGCCGATGCCACCACACCATTCGCAAATCCGGTAATCGGTATGATGGAACCGGCTCCAGCAAACTTCCCCAGATTATCGTACCAACCCAGTCCGGTTGTGATCGCACTGAAAAAAATGAGCGTCACACTGACCCAGGTCGATGCCGTTTGCATGTCCAGCCCCATGTTCTGATAAAAATTCAGCAATCCCTGTCCCAGCACGCAGATACTGCCGCCTACCAGGAATGCCTTTGCACAACCACTGAGAAGGTTGGTCTGGGGACATACTTCAGATACCCGCAGTTTGTAGTCCTGTTTTCCCTGTTCTGTCATATTCATATCCTCATCCTCCTTAATGATATTGTGCCATGGATGGCCACAGAAAATACAAAAACGTACCTGCTGTTTTTCCCAAACTAATCGATAGCAGGAGCCAGGGAAGGTACCTGGTCATCTTGCTTCTGCGGCACAGGATCGGAATCACATCCAAAACCTCTGCAATGGCAACTGCGAGACATCCGACAAACATGCCCCAGAAGGCACCCACGATAACGTCTCCTGCAACTCCGACAAATGACAACTGCAACGGAAACAACAGGTGCCAGGCTCCTGTTGTGATGCCTCCTGCAATACAGTTTTCGAAGAGCATGATCGATTTGGATCCTCCGCTCATCTGCGCCATTCGGGGCACCAATCCCACGATCACGACGACCGCAAATACGCCACCCGCGACTGTCAGGCCACACGAGAGTCCTACGATCATCTCCGCCAGCATGATCATGGATCTGCCTCCTCCGTACTTCCAGAAAGTTTCCCCTGTCCGAAATTCGTATCGTCCGAAAGCATCTCCTGCAAGCAATCTTCTACTTTCTTCTCATAATCCGTAAATTCTACCTCGACCGGCGTCGGATCATCAGAAAGCCTCTTCTTGGAAAAATGATTGAAAAACACGGTGATTCCCACGGAAATCCCGACCGCGTAGGATCCGATCAGCCAGAAAGGCCGCGCATTTTCTTCTCCGGTAAAGATCCGATGGACTTCCATAAACACGTCTGGAACCCCCGCGTCCGTGTGGAAGGTCATGATCGCAAACATGGCGCCCAAAAACAAGATGCCGCATATCAGCCCTGTTTTCAACAGACGTTTCCATTTTGCTTTCTGCGCCTCCTTCTGCGGTTGAAACGATAGGATAATATCGCTAGATCCGATGTTGACTACGCATGTATCCTTCAGATTCTTCTGTACCGTCTGGATGACGTCCATAATGCTTATGAGGATTCTCTGCTTTTCCTGTTTCTTAACATGGGTGACTTCCAAAGATTTGGCCTGATGTACCAGTTCCGGCTTTCCCTGCAGTTCTCCCAGATCACTGACCGTGATGCTTCTTTTCTGCACGATGTTTACAATGCGTGGTGCCTTAAAATATAGGATTTCCATGCCCTTCCTCCTCTATAAAACGCTCATCCATGCATATTGTGTCAGAGTCTTCCGAGATTATACGCCTCTTCATCAGGAAAAATTTGTCGAACGATTTTTCTTGCCTTTTTCCTTGTCCCGTATTAGACTACATGCTGAGGAATTCCTATTTTTTCCAGGAGGTATTGCCATGTCTTTTTATGCGGATCATTCTCTGCGCATGGAATCCAGGGATAACATTCTTCTGATCCATGTGATCGGCGAATTGGATCACCACTATTGTCAGTCTGCCCGCGGACGTATCGACGAATTATACGACCAGAGCCATGCCCTGCATATGGTATTTGATTTTTCAGGATTGAACTTCATGGACAGTTCCGCCATCGGACTCATCATGGGACGCTGGCAGAAGGCTTCTCTGCTGGGCGGTAAAGTCATTCTCATCCATGTTTCTCCCAGGCTGCATTCGATCTTCTCAATGGCCGGCCTGTACCGTATCCTTGAAGAAGCGCCCGATTTTGAGGCAGCCCTTGCCTTGACGAAAGGAGAATAAACCATGGATCCATTTTTTCATCTGGAATTTGACAGTGCTTCCGAAAACGAAGCCTTTGCCCGTGCTGTCGTCTGCGCCTTTGCTGCCCGGCTGGACCCCACGCTGCAGGAATTGGAAGACATTCGGACCGCGATTTCAGAGGCCGTCACCAACGCGATCATCCATGGCTATGATCAGCAGCCCGGTACTATCTGGATGCGAGGCTGCCTTCATGATCGTCTTCTGACCGTTTCTATCGAAGATCACGGTGTGGGCATGGAAGATGTCCCCAAGGCCATGGAAGCCCTATATACATCCCGTCCGGATTTGGAACGTTCTGGACTCGGATTCACACTCATGCAGAGCTTTATGGATTCTGTGGAGGTCACTTCCGTTCCCGGCGGCGGTACCATTGTCACCATGCGTAAGAGGATTCTTCCGCCTTCCCAGGATCTCACAGATGGAGAGCGCTAAATCCGAAGTGGCGAGAGATGTGTCTGTGGATGACCACCTGACGAGGGAGGAGCAAATTGCCGCACACGCGGGGCTCGTCCGCATGGTCGCACTGCGCCTCAGGAATGGACAAACGGACTTGGAAGATCTCATCCAGTGGGGACAGATCGGCCTAATTCAGGCGGTGGATCGCTTTGATCCCGCCTGGGGAACTCGTTTCTCCACCTTTGCCGTACCCTATATTGCCGGCGAGATCCGTCGCTGCCTCCGAGAGGATCGCCAGGTCCACTGCAGCCGAGAAATAGGACGCCTCTGCAGCGCCATTCATCGGTATCAGCAATCCTTCGAAGCAGAACGTGGGCGTCCGCCTTCCATTCAGGAACTCGCTCTGGCGTTACAGGTCTCTGCCGAAAAGATTCTCTTGGCTCTGTCCCTGACCTCTCCCCTCTCCTCGATCGACGCACCGCTGCCCGGAGATGAGGAACGCAGCCTGAAAGATACGATCCCGCAGCCGGAGACAGGCCCTTCCACCGAGACGCGCCTGGATCTTGCCGCCGGCCTCTCCTCCCTGCCGGCCGAAGAACAGAGACTGATCCAACTGCGATATTTTCAGGGACTTACCCAGACCCAAACCGCTGCCGTTCTGCATAAGAGCCAGGTACAGGTAAGCCGCCTAGAAAAAAAGATCCTGCAGGCTTTGCGCCGCAAGATCTGTGAATGACTTTATTCTTCCTGTTGTAACCACCGAGGCAGATCCCGTATGTCCGTGATCGCAGGAACCGGAACGTCGACCGTTCCAAATCCGTACGCCGCATGCAAAAACGAAACCTGTGCCTCCTGAGCCGCGTCATAATCTCCCTGGGTATCCCCCAGATACACGATATGATCCCAATGATTGCGTTCCATCACCAGACGGATATTTCTTCCCTTTGACAGTCCCGTATGTCCATGGTTTTCCGTATCACAGAAATACTGTCCAAGACGGTGGTGTGTGAGAAAAGCCTCAATATAGCCCATATGGCAATTGCTGACGATAAAAAGAGGGTACCGGGCACTGACTTCCCGCAATACCGCTTCCAAGCCCTCAAATAGTCTGCCGCCCTCCTCCAGAATGAGGCCTACCTCATCCTGTGCGCAGCGATCCAGAATCTCCAAGCCTTCCTCCAATGATAAATAGGGAAAAAAACGTTTTGCGATTTTCTCCAACGTCAATCCCATGATCCCCTGAATGTCTTTCGCGTCAGGTATTTTTTTTACACGCGGGTCTTCCCGGCACACTTTACTCCATGATTTCACCACGGTCTGCGTAGAATCCCACAGCGTCCCATCCAAGTCAAATCCAATCGCGTCCCATCGCTTCATACTTTATGTTTCCTTTCCTGAAAAAGTGAAATAACTGCTGATCCAATCCAGCCCCAGACTCAGGCCGGGCAGCAGGCTTTTTCGCTCTACAAATTCCTCTCGTGTATGCGCTCCCTGCCCTGTATAGCAGCCGAAACAGGCGCTGGGGATCCCCAATGAAAGCGGAATATTGCAGTCTGTAGACCCAGCTTTTTCCTGCGGATGAATCCCGCCGTTATACCGGCTCATCATGTCCTGGCATCGTTTGGTGAGGGCGGCCTGGCGCGCCGGATCCACGGCTGCGCCACAGGGTCGTTCTCCCAGCAGCTTTACATCGATCCGTATTCCCTTCGTACTATAATATTCGATCGCCTTATGAAAATGTTCATCCATGATTCGAAGATCCTCCTCCGAATCCGAACGAAACTCATACAGCATCTCGCACTGCTGCGCAATACTATTGACCGAGGTTCCGCCCTGAATCCTGCCCACATTGAAGGTCGTTCGTCCATGGTTCGGCACCTTCATAGCATACAGAGACTGGATCAGCGAGGCCATATAGGCGATGGCATTGCGGTTACCGAAACTCCCATAGGAATGCCCGCCCTCCGTATGGATTTCTATGCGAAATCGCTTCGAGCCGACTGCCTTTGTCACGAGTCCCGTGAGGGAGCCATCCAGCGACGTGAATTCCTGAATACGGCTTCCATAGGTCTCTACAATATGCCGGCAGCCGCGCAGATTTCCTAATCCTTCCTCTCCTGTATTACACACCAAAAGCACGCCCATATCCCGGGGCACCGCACAACTTTGCGAGAGATACCGCGCCGCCATGAGAAGCACGGTCAGATTGGCCGTATCGTCTCCCACCCCCGGCGCATAGAGCCGTTCTTCCTCTTCGCGAACCGGCAATGCTTCCTGATCTTCAAACACCACGTCCATATGGGCCATGACGACCGCCACCGGATTCTCCTGGGTGACCCCAAAGGGAATCACGACATTCTGCGCTTCATCTATATACGCCTGCGATACGCCCTGATTCCGCAGCCATTCCAGACAGAAGGCCGCCCGCTTCTCCTCATGATTAGACGGCGCCGGAATCGCTGCCAGCGTCTTTAATAAAGCATACGCTTCCTGTTCATAGGTTTTAGCATATTGATTCGTATTCATTCCACGATACCCTTTCCAGCTCTTGCGGCAGCTCTGCCCCGCAAAAGGCTAATTCATGTCCTGGCGGCGACCACGTTCTCAGCACCCAGACGGTATCGCTGTCAATGGTCATTTGGGAATAACAGATTCGAAAGGCTCTCATAGGGATTGCCAAGCCTTTGCCCACCGCCTTCATATAACTCTCTTTCTGCGCCCAGATCCACGCAAACAAGCGCTCTTTATCCTGACCCTGAGCTTGCTGTAAGATCCGCCGTTCCCCTTCATCGTAGCACTTTTGAAGTACGCTCTCCCGCACAGGGCCAACCTTCTGAATATCCACTCCCAACGGCTGATCGCCAAGGGCGCATACCACATAGTCTCCCGAATGGGAAAGGCTCATATACAATGAAGGACACGCCTTGACCCAGGGTTTGCCCCATTCGTCCGTCACGGTCTCATCCTCGAAGATATTTCTCTGGTACAATGCCCATCGGAGCAACATGCCAGCCCCCAGACTGGCCGCCTGTCCTGCCGCACTGCGCCGCCTTCTGACCTTCTCCTGCCGCGTCTTACTGACTGTCGGCAGGTAGCGCTGCCGGGTTTTCTCATCGAGCAGCTCGTCTATCCTCGCGATATATAATTCCGTCATACTTTACGCTCCAGTCCACGCAGAACTCCCAGCTGCAGAGGGATGGAGCTTGCGAACGTAATCAGATCGGACACAGGCTGCGCAAGTTCGATGCCCACGAGTCCAAAACACAGATTCAACAGAAATACCAGCGGGATGAAGAAGAGTCCCTGTCGGGCCATCGACAAATAGGATGCCTTGAATACCATCCCCAGATTCTGCATCATCATATTGCTGATCGTGACCCATGCCGTGAATGGGAAGGTGATACACTGAAAGCGCATTGCCTCTGCCCCAATACGGATCACATCCGCATCTCCTTTCCGGAAGACCTCCACGAGACTTCCAGAAAAACAAAAGCCTATCACTGCGAACACGAGCGCCGCCACACTGCCCACCTTGATACAGAACCAGAAGGCGTCTTTCACTCGCTGATATAACCCCGCGCCGTAGTTAAACCCGCAGACCGGCTGGAATCCCTGTCCCAGGCCAATCAGCGCGGAACTGGCAAAGTTCATGATCCGGGAGACAATAGACATCGCCGCAATCGCAGCATCTCCGTAGGGTCCTGCCGCCAGATTCAGGCAGATGGTGGCCACACTGGCTAATCCCTGTCGGCACAAAGATGGCGTTCCCCCGCGCACGATCTCCTTCCAAAAAGATCGCTTTAAGCTGTATTTCTTCAAACGGATTCGGATATTTCCGCCAGCACGCGTCATCATGAGCAGAATCAGAAAACTGACCATCTGGCTGATGATGGTCGCCCAAGCGGCGCCGCTGATTCCCATATCCAACACGAAGATGAAAAGCGGATCCAGGAAAATATTTAAAATACCCCCTGTCGTGATACCGATCATACCAAAAAGGGCGCTTCCCTGAAAACGCAGCTGATTGTTCAGCGTCAACGAGGATGCCATGAAAGGAGCTCCCAGCAGAATGACACACAAATATTCTTTGGCGTATGGAAGAATCGTATCCGTAGAGCCCAAAAGTCGTGCCAAAGGATCCTGAAAGAGTAATCCCAGAATCATCAGGATGACTCCGAACAGAAAGGAAGATCCAAAACCAGTCACTGCCATCTGCTCTGCATCCTCCATCTTTTGGCTACCCATGGCTCTTGATATGTAGTTTCCCGACCCGTGGCCGAAGAAAAATCCAAAGGTCTGTATGACCGACATCAGCGGAAAGACCACTCCCACTGCGGCTGTTGCGCTCGTTCCCAGTTTTCCCACAAAGAATGTATCCGCCATATTATAGATGTTAGTGATCAGCATGCTGATAATCGTGGGAACGGCCATCCGCAGCACCAGTCCTCGTACAGGTGCCGTTGTCATATATTGTCGTTTTGCTTCTTGTTTACTGTCCATCCTTTTACCCCTTATGTCCCAGCCTGTCGATTCCTTTTCGAATCTGTTCTGCCGAATAATGCAGCCGTTCCATCTCTTCCGGTAGCAGATGGTATTCTCCGATATCCAGAATGCCTTCCCGTCCCAGCGTCGCCGGAACTCCGCAATACAGATCCTTCAGGCCATATTCTCCCTCCAAATATACGGAGATCGGATACAGTTTATTGTCGTTTTGTAAAATAGAAGTCACAATACCCGTAACAGCGCCGGCAATCCCATACTGTGTATTGCCCTTTGCCGCCAGCACTACGTTGCCGGCTCGTTTTGTCTTTTCCGTCAGATCATCCAGACTGATATTCTGAAAAGTCTGCGGGTTATCCGCCATCACGTCCAGAAATGGCTTTCCGCCGGCACGTACATGGCTCCAGGGAATCATCATGGAATTCCCATGTTCTCCCATTACATAGGCATCCACACTGCGTGGATCCATATTCAGGATCTGTCCGATCTCCTGCTTTAGCCGTGCCGATTCCAGAATCGTTCCTGTACCGATGACCCGACTTTTCGGCAATCCGGACAGCTCTTTGACCAGATAAGAAATCACATCAACAGGATTCGACACCACGATAAAGATTCCATCAAATCCACTCTCCATGATGGCCGGAACAATGCTGCGCATGATCTTTGCTGTACGATCAAGCATCTGCATTCGATCCGTCTCTCCACTATAAGGCGCCGCCGCCGTGATGATCACAATATCCGCATCCCTGCAGGCTTCATATCCACCATAACTTACCCGCACATTCCGCTGCTGGAAATCCATACTATGCGCCAGATCCAGCATTTCTCCCATAGCCTTTTCTTTTTTCAAATCCACTAGTGCAATCTCTGCCGCAACTCCCTTGACCACCAGACTAAACGCTACGGTAGCGCCAACCGCACCCGCACCAATAATCGCAACTTTTGTGATATGTGTCTGCATCCTCATCCATCCTTTCCCGATTTTGTTCCTCTTCTCATTCTCATTGAAATACGTCCGCCAAACTCTCCTAAAGCTCTGGGTATGACTCTGCCTCTGCGGTATCACTCGCTACTCTCGGAGTTTGACGCCCTCTGGCGGCAAACTCTGGGCGTGGCTCATTCTCCGCAGCCTGAGAATGCTGTTATGCCACGCCTTATTATACCCCAATCCCTTTCTGAAAACAAGCATCAGAACTTCGCAATTTTTTTTCAAAATTCTCTTGACATTGATCTCTTAGCCTGTTATAATAAGATCATCAACAACTACTATTAGTTGAGAATAATTCTTATTTAGGAGGATTTTCAAATGGCAAAGTATGTATGCACGATTTGTGGTTATGTTCATGAAGGCGATTCTGCTCCTGCACAATGTCCTCAGTGTAAGGCTCCCGCCGAGAAGTTCAAGCTGGTGGATGAGTCTGCTGAGAAGGTTTGGGCTGACGAGCATCGCGTAGGTATCGCTAAGGATCTGGATCCGCGCGTGGTAGAAGGTCTGCGCGAGAACTTCACTGGTGAGTGTACTGAAGTAGGTATGTATCTGGCCATGAGCCGTCAGGCAGATCGCGAGGGTTATCCTGAGGTTGCTGAAGCATATAAGAGAATTGCTTTCGAGGAAGCTGAGCACGCTGCAAAGTTTGCAGAGCTTCTGGGTGAGGTTGTTACTCCTTCCACCAAGAAGAATCTGGAACTGCGTGTAGAGGCTGAGCACGGCGCTACCCAGGGTAAGAAGGATCTGGCAACTCTGGCTAAGCAGCTGGGCTATGACGCTGTACATGACACCGTACATGAGATGTGCAAGGACGAGGCAAGACATGGCTGTGCATTCCAGGGCCTGCTGAAGAGATATTTCTAATTTGCAATACGAAAGGGGCTACCGCAATGGTAGCCTCTTTTTTATGTCATCGTTGTGAATGCCTTCGAAGCCGTAAGGCGTGGAACCCGGGAATTCGATGATACTATGCCTAGGGCGTTTTCGGCGCCGCAGAGACCCATAATCACGGTTTTTGATGATACTATGCGTCGCGGGGTATCATCACCTAAGGCGTTTTCGGCGCCGCAGAGACCCGAAAACCAAGTTTTTGATGATACTATGTGTCGCGGGGTATCATCACCTAGGGGCTTTTCGAGGTCGCAGAGACCCAAAAACCAAGTTTTTGATGATACTATGTGTCGCATGGTATCATCACCTTGGGGCTTTTCGGGGCCACAGAGGCCCGAAAACCAAGTTTTTGATGATACTATGCGTCGCGGGGTATCATCACCTTGGGGCTTTTCGAGGCCGTAGAGGCCCAAAACCAAGTTTTTGATGATACTATGTGTCGCGGGGTATCATCACCTAGGGGCTTTTCGGCGCCGCAGAGGCCCAAAAACCAAGATTTTGATGATACTATGCGTCGCGTAGTATCATCACCCAGACTGCTTTCGGAACCGCAGAGACCTAGAACCCGGGAATTCAATGATACATAGGAAATGCCCTGCCAAAGGCAGGGCATTCAGATACTCTTCAATTATACTTCCACTTTAGGCAATGCTGTCACATCGTCTGGTACATCTGCCAGATACAAGTTGCAGTAGCCACTTACATTGCTGTTGAATAGAATCTGCTTTCCATCGGCGGTAAAGCGAGGATGCGGATGATGGCTGCCATAGAAGAAGCTGCCGTCGTGCATGCACAGAACGCGCGCCTCATCGAAATCGGTTCCATTATAGCGGTACAGCTTAATGGATTTTCCGGAATCACTGACAATCAAGTTGAAGTCGTTGGAGTGTACATGATCCGGACTGGGGAATGGTACACAAGGCGCCTCAAATTCATTTTGGCCATCATAATCGATGACGCCGAAATAAGAACCCATTTCCGGTTTATGCGCCTGATATCCGACGCGCTTACCATCGGCATACCAATACTCGTGTCCGACTTTCTCCCCTTCCATCTTACGAGGACGAAGCTTCATGGGCTTGCAGGTGTTTGTATCCATGACCCAGATTCTATGATCCACCATATGCCAGGGACCTTCGTGACAGAATGTCAGAAGATTCGGCTGCGTCGGCGAAGGATTCACATGGCCAATCCAGCAGTTTTCCTGCCACAGCTCTTCGCCGCCGCCATTCTCCGTGTCAATCCGGACAATACGGCAGTCGGGTTTTGCTGCAAAGATTTCACGCATGCCAACATAGCTGGCACTCAGATTCGCATAGATTCTGTCCGACAGATCCTCCTTCAGGACGACATAAGTATAGCGGCCATCCGCCCCTACCAGTCCGCCATGAATTGTAAAGCCCTTTGGCGTCTCATATAGAAGGCGGCTTTCCAATGTCATAAGATCCAGCGCATAGAGTTTTTCTTCTCTTGTATAATAGACCTCTGGGCGCTTGGGATTGACATCGTTGGAGAAATGTACCGGTGTGCGATCTCCGGGCGCAAAATCCGTCAGACGGCTGATCTCACCTGTAGCGATCTCGATGCTGAACAGATTCGAAGCATTCTCCCGGTCTGAGCAGAAGAGAAGTCTGCGATTCTCATCCCACCATCCGTTATTTGTAAAATACGCATGATGGCTATGGCACAGGTAATTCGTCAGACGATGGACGGTGACGCCGGAAATGCGATCCTGGTAAGTGCTCATTTCTGATGGATAGGTTGCAAATGCTTTCATAGGTATGACCCCTTTCTGTAGAAAAGTGATGAGACTATTATATCATACTTTACCAATAGAAAAAGGCTTTATTGAAGAATGATTAGCAGTTCTGCCAAGTGATTATTCCTCTACTCTGGGTAATGCTGCTACGTCTTCCGGCACATCCACCAAATAAAGATTGCAGTACCCACTCACGTTACTGTTAAAAAGGACCTGTTTCCCATCGGTTGTAAACCGGGGATGTGGATGATGATACTGATAGAAAAAGCTTCCGTCATGCATGCACAGGACACGCGCCTCATCAAAATCGGTTCCATTATAGCGGTACAGCTTGATACAGTTTCCCGAGTCGCTGACAATCAGGCGAAAATCATTAGAATGGATATGATCCGGACTGGGGAATGGCACGCAGGGCGCCTCCTGTTCGTTTTGTCCATCATAATCAATGACGCCGAAATAAGAACCGGCTCCCGGCTTATGCACTTGATAACCGACTCGTACGCCATCCTGATACCAATATTCATGACCAATCTGCTCTTCCGGGATACGGCGCGGTCTCAGCATCTCGGCCTTTCCCGTATCGGTATCTAACACCCACATACGCTGATCCACCAGATTCCAAGGCCCTTCATGACAGAACGTCAAGAGATTGGATCGCGTTGGAGAAGGATTGGCATGTCCTATCCAGCAGTTTTCCTGCCACAAAACCTCGCCGCCGCCATGTTCCGCATCAACCCGCACAATCCGACAATCCGGCTTGGCCTCAAAGGTCTCCTGCATCCCCACATAACTGGCATTCAGATCCGCATAGATGCGATCCGACAGATCTTCTGTCAGCACCACATAGACATACCGCCCTTCGGCGCCCCACAGCCCCACACTCATGAGAAACCCCTTCGGCGCCTCGTATAGAAGCTGACTTTCCAGCGTCGCGAGATCCAGTAGATAAAGCTTTCGATCCCTGATGAAGCACACCGCGTCCCGCTTCGAATTGACATCATTGACAAAATATACCGGCGTACGGTCCCCTGGCTGAAAATCCGTCAGACGGCTGATCTCACCGCTCTCGATTTCGATGCTGAACAGATTGGCGGCATTGCCTCTGTCCGAACAGAAAAGAAGCCGGCGATTCTTGTCCCACCACCCATTATTGGTAAAATAGGTATGAAAACTATGGCACAAATAGCCCGTCAGCTGATGCACCGTCGCGCCGGATATTCTGTCTTGATAAACTCGTACTTCTGATGGATAGGTTTGAAATGCTTTCATTTAGTGTTCCCCCTTGTGGTATAAGTATAAAATCGCTACATCTATGCGCTCATTATATCACAGACTCCACAAAAATCCAACATTTTACAAATAAAAAAAGCGCGAGACGGGATTCGAACCCGCGACCCTCGCCTTGGCAAGGCGATGCTCTACCACTGAGCCACTCGCGCAAATCTGTCGGTTTTGCACCGACGAGAAATATTATACTACACTCTCGCTCAAAAAGCAAGACCTTTTTTTAATCTAACTTCAAATTCTGTGGTGATTCCATATAGCCGTAAATGGGTGTACGCCCCGTCGCATGTCCCCAGGCACGATCCCCATACGCATAATGCCACCACTCATTCTGGTAATTCACAAAACCCGCGTCACACATCACATGGTACAGAAGCCGTCTGTTATCGCGATACCTTCTCTCCTGCGCTGATAGATCATCTCGATTCTCATAATACCGAGTATGCGCTCGATCCGTAAGATCATCGAAATACGTCCCCATGGGAAGTTTTTCTCCATGAAGGCATAGTGTCAGATCCACCGCTCCTCCTGTCGAATGTGGCGTTGGACGCTGTCTGTCAATCCGAGGATAGGCCACAAAATCATCCATCCAGCGCAGAATCTGCTCCCGATCCGCCTCTGGATGCGCCATTTCCAACTGATGCCAATACAGATCATAGATGCTTTTCTGTACCGCAACAGGCCGCAATGTATCATAGATCCAAAGAGAAAAGGCCGACGGCAGGCTGTCTAACACGTTTTGCAGCATATGCGCCACCGTCTGGCGCACATAACAGCGTCTGAGTGCCCCCGACAGCCCCATCTCCGCATATTTGGCTCCATAGTACAGCCGAGGCCTGTCTGTGATATCCACCAGACTCTCTCCGCATTCCTCCGGAAAGGGATACGGTGCATCCGGAACCGGCTCCGGAATGGACCGCTCTATCCAATCCGTCAGTTCCATCAGGCTCTGGCCTCAAATTTCCTGGGAATATATCGCTTCAAGGCGGCTACCATTCGCTCATCCGGTTCGAAGATCAGCTTGATGGTCTTCTCATCCTTCGTCAGAATCCCGATATAAGACTTCTCGTTGAGCCCACCCCGTCCTGCATCGATCACCTTGTCGTACTTCGCTTCCAATTGGTTATGGTGATTCTGACTGTCTGCAGGCACCACCATCTGAAACTCCTTGGCATCCACGCTCAAAAGACGCTTACGGCTATTCTTGCCGAAAATGACATCTACATCAAGCAATCCGTCCGTGTAGATATACTCATATTCCCGATCGATCCTTCGCCAAAAGAAGTAAATAAACAGACAAGTCGCTACCAGAACGATCGAGAAAAACATGGTTATTAAGAGAAGCGCAAAGGCATTGATCACCACCGCACCCAAAATCATTCCTACCTTCTTGATGATACGTGCCGTCTGATCTTCTCGCCGCACCATACACTCAATAAAAACGTTCTCCATAGATCCATGTTCCTCCCATTTGTGTCATACCGCATTCGCGGATTTTCTACATTATAGCATAGAAACAGTCCAGATACAAGTTTACAATTTGTAAAATCCGCAGAAGGATCGCCGGGTATACTCATAATCCGCCCAGGCCATCATCTCCCGAGCAGAATGCATGGACAGGATGGGCGTACCGATATCCACAATCCGACAAGGCAAGTAGGCGCACATCACGGGGCCCAATGTTGAGCCGCTCACCTTATCCGCTCTGCTGATAAAGGTCTGAACCGGCACTTTCTCTCTCTCGCAGATCTGCCGATACACGCTATAGTCTGCCGCATTGGTCATGTATCGCTGTCCTGCATCCAGCTTAATCACCGGACCGCCGCCCAGAATGGGATACACTTTGACGTCATGCGCCTCGGAATGGTTCGGATGCACTGCATGCGCCACATCTGCCGACAGCATGAAAGACCCTGTCAATGCGTCCATAAAGGCACGGCGATCTAATCCCAGGCATGCGGCGATCTTTTCCAACAGCAGCGATACCATGGCCGATCCGCCTCCCTGCGGCGTCCTGCTGCCGATCTCCTCATGATCTAAGGCCGCCAGTACGGTCACCCCCGTCTGCGGTGTATTCTCGATCAACGCCTCCATGGCCGCGCTGACCATCACCAAATCGTCCAGTCTCGGTGAAGAAAGAAATTCTCCATTCCATCCTGTCGTCATCGGAGTGTCTGTATTATAGGTAAAAAGATCATAGTCCAGAATCGCTTCTGTTTCGACTCCCAGCGTCTCTCCCAGCGCCTCCCGCACGAAATGCTCCGACAGATCCAGGCCAGCCAATGGCTGCATATCCACCTGTGGATTCAGCTCCACACCGCGATTGACCTCTCGATTCATATGGATGGCCAGATTGGGAATCACGAGCAGTGGACGCGTAAGGTCTACCACACGTACATCTGTTTCAAACAGATGCTGGCTGCGCACTGCCACCTTCCCCGCTAACGACAGCGGACGATCCAGCCAGGTACTGTAGATGGGACCACCGTATACACTCACATTCAGCTTACTGCTATGCCCCTTTTCCAATTCTGGCTCCGGTTTCAGCCGGAAACCGGGCTGATCCGTATGTGCGCTGACCAAGCGAAAAAACGGCGCCTGACGCCGCCCCTCTCCGACTCGAAACGCCAGACAGGAGGTTTCATGAATCACCACATAATAAGCGCCCCCTTCTGTGAGATTCCATGACTCCGACAATGAAAGCTTCTCAAATCCCGCTTCCTGAAATCTTTGTTCCATTTCCCGCACGACTGTAGCCGCACAAGTTCCTTTTTGCAAAAAATCAATCAGTTTTTTCATCTGTTTCTCTCTCCCTCTGTTCACATTCCGCCGCAATCACACACCGTTCGCACTGGGGATTGCGGGCACTGCAGCAACGCCTTCCATGAAAAATCAAAAGATGATGCATCAATGACCATATGGAAGGATCCAGCGCCTGCTGCAGCTGTTTCTCCGTCTCCTCTACATTTTTGGCATGCGCCAATCCGATACGATTCGACACGCGGAACACATGCGTGTCCACTGCAATGGCCGGAACGCCGAATGCATTGGAGAGAACCACGTTCGCGGTCTTTCTCCCCACACCTGGCAAGCTGGTCAGTTCTTCCATAGTGGATGGCACCTCTCCGCCAAATCGATCTGCCAATTCCCTAAAAAGCATGTATAGGTTCCGCGACTTCATATGATAAAATCCCAGGCTTCGAATGTAGGTCTCGATCTCCTCCTGACTCAGTTGCAGCAGGTGATCCAGATCCGGACAATCCTTAAAAAAAGTCTCTGTCACCCGGTTGACCTGACGATCCGTTGTCTGCGCGCTCAGAACCGTGGCCACCAGAAGCTGTAAAGGCGTCTCATAATTCAGCTCACAGCGTACGTCTGGATATTCTTCTTTCAGTTTCTCATAAATCTTCTGTACTTTCTCCGTCATCTTATGTCTCCTTCTTTTCGGATTCTTTCTTATTATAGCGCGCTTTGGGAAAAGATACAAGAAGCATTCCTTCATGGGCCCCCACCATCAGTGCCAAACACAGCATCTTGCCCACTATGTCCTGAGGGTTCCATAGGGCCAGGCCGAAAAGCAGAACGCTATACCCCAATAGCTTCCATATACTCTCTCTCCGTGCTTCCTGCGTCTCGTAAAAAACCAGAGCCGTCATCGGAAACACCGCAAAACTATCTCCGTTCCCCCACAAAGGCCACCATGCCGGCATACGCAAGCCTCCGCCGCCTGCCACAGGGATCAAAAGAGCGAAGGGCAGCGCCCAAATCGCGCTTTGTTTCAGGATTCTATGCACTCTGCCGCCGCGGACCACAAATTGTTCCTGTGCGGACGTGCCGCCAGCTAGCAAAAAGACCTCCATAAAGTGCAGCAGACCTACTATGGCCAGAATCCCGGAGACATCCGCCAGGTTCCATAGTCCCAGAATGCCCACGCAGGCTCCGCTATAGGAGAAACAGGCAAATCGGGGACGGATCTTGGAAAGCAATAATGCCATAGGAAACAGCAGTACCAGATCCATCCCCACTCTCACGCTCAGCCCCAATGTACAGACAAGAAGTATGCCAAAACTCCCCACGGCAAGTCCCCAAATCCCCGAACGCAGGGTCCTTTGCCAGGCTGCCTTCGGCTGTTCTCTTCGGTACCGGCGATATGTGATCCATAATGCGATCCCATAGACAGGGTTGCAGATCCCCGCCACAAGGCTCTCGGCATAGAGCCGCCAAAATGCGCCGATTCCCTCTTCGACCAAGAGATTATGCCCCTATGTCCGTTCGTATCACTTCCAACGCTGTCTGCAACTGCATATCCTCCTCTTCCGGTATCTCGCTCATCTGCTTTTGTTCCTCCGTCAGATCAATCTGAATATCCGGTTCAATCCCCGTTCCATGAATATTATTTCCGTTAGGGGTATAATACTTTGCCGTCGTCATCTTGTAGGCCGTACCATCCGACATGGACCAGGTGGTCTGCACGATACCCTTGCCAAAAGTTGTCGTTCCCACCACCGTAGCCACATCTCTTTCCTTCAGCGCTCCGCACAGAAGTTCTGAGGCACTGGCTGAATACTCGTTCACCAGAACGGTCATAGGTACCTGGATTCCTTCTCCTTCCGCATAGAACTCCTGCCGCTCTCCCTGCTTATTCTCTGTATACGCGATCAATCCCTCCGGCACCAGATGATCCGCAACCGCCAAGACCGCATTCAAAGAGCCCCCCAGGTTATTCCGCAGGTCTAAAATGAGTCCCTTCATACCACTGGCCGTCATCTGCTCCCAGGCCTCATCGAACTGCTCCTCTGTGACCGTGTCAAAGCTCGTGATCTGCAGGTACATGATACCATCCTCGATCTCGTGCCAGAACACCGTGGGAATCTCTACCTCAGCCAAGGTGACGGCCACATCATAGGTGCTGTCATCCGACGGCCGATACAACGTAAGATTTCTAGCCTCTCCAATCTGCCCGCTGATTCGTTCCCGTAGCTCCTCCGTACTCATACCCGATATGCTTTCTCCTTCTACTGCCATGAGCCGGTCTCCTGGTTGAATTCCGGCTGCCGCAGCAGGACTTCCCTCATAAACCGCTACAATATCCTGCCCTGCGACGGATATCCCAACGCCTCCATAAGATCCTTCGGTATTGATCTTGATCTCCGCATACTCCTCTGCCGTATAATATTCCGCATACTGGTCATCCAGAACATCCATCAGCCCCTCATACATTCCCTCTATCAGATCATCTACACTCAGATCCTCCAGGATGTACTGCTCCTCGATGGTATTGATGATTCGATTGGCCTTATTTAAGAGTCCTGTCATCTGCTGGCTGCTCATGCCATTTTCATATTGCGTATTCCCAAGGATAATCGTAGGACGAAAAATCAACATACCGAGTCCTATCACCACAAGCGCCAGCGCAATTCCCGTCCCCAATCCCCACCAGTACGGAGATATGCGTCTTGTTTCCCTAGATCCATGTTCCATGCCACTTTTACCCTCTTCCACACTTACACCTTCCCATCTGATCTTTTTATTGTATTCACATCCGATTTATCTTATGCCCTTCAAAATGCCCCATCGAAAAAAAGCTGTGACTCCTAAACGGAAAATCACAGCTTTTTTCTGCCTTTTTAGAAGAAATTCATCGGATCCGTCGTACTGCCATTGATACGCACCTCAAAATGACAGTGCGGGCCTGTGGAATCTCCCGTCGAACCAATCAGAGCAATCACATCCCCCTGGCTTACCTGCTGGCCCGTGTATACCAGAAGCTGACTGCAGTGCGCATACAATGTCACATATCCGGTACTGGGATGACTAATCATCACGAAATATCCATAGCTGCTGTTGTATCCGGCATAGGTCACTGTACCGCCATCCGCCGCCAGAATGGATTGTCCATGACTCGCTCCAATATCCACTCCCGCATGCAGCCTAGAACCTCCGTAAATCGGATGAATCCGATAGCCATACGGCGAACTGATATAATGGGATGAAGGTACGGGCCAGATGAAGGTTCCTGTGGATCCTCCACCAGAGGAAGAACCGCCCGAAGAGGAGCTTCCGCCGGAACTTCCGCTTTCCAAACTATCACTGGATGAGGAGCCGCCGGAACTTCCCTGCTCTTGCTCCTTCTTTGCCTCTTCCTCTTCCTGTCTCCGGATCTCTTCCTGTCTGGCCTCTTCTGCCGCAATTTCATCCTGCTTAGCCTCAATCTGACTCTGCAGCTCCGCTTCCAGATTATCTAGATATGTCAGATACTCCTGATACATCTCCTGAGAGGATTCCAGCTCCGCCTGACGAGCCTGTTTCTCGCTTCTCGTATCCTCCAGGACCTTCTTTTCATTCTCCAGGTTCTGCTTTGCCAGATTCAGCTCCAGCTCTGTCTGCTGGATCTGACCTTCCAGCTCCTGAATTTTCTGGCGGTCTGCTTCCAGATTATCCTGGATCCCCTGATCGTATTCTGCCATCTGCCCCACGTACTCAATCCGGCTGAAGAAATCAGAAATATCTTTCGATCCCAGCAAAACTTCCAGATAATTCACATCACCGTACTCGTACATCATCTGCAGACGGGCCTTCAACTCTTCAAAGTGCTGCGCCTCATCCGCCTTCGCCTGATCCAAGTTTGCCTGCGTCTCGCTGAGAAGCGTCTCATTATCCGCAATCTCCGATTCTAGTTGTGAGATATTCTGCATACACGTATTGATTTCTTCATCTAATACGCTAATCTCTGTCAGAACTGCCGCCAGTTCAGCACTCACTCCCTCCAGCAGTGCCTGTGTAGAACTCTGCTCCGCCTGGTTGCTGGCTGCCTGGTTCTCCAATTCTTCCTTTTCCTGCTTCAGCGTATCTAAGTCTGCCGCCATCAATGGCGCCACCGAAGACAAAATCAAGATCATCGCCAAAACGAACGCGATACCACATCGAATCGCCCTGGCTTTCTTTTGCTTTTGCATGAACAAACCTCCCGTTTATACTTTCAGATATTTGCGTAGAGAAAGCGTACTTCCCAGCACACCTACTACAATGCCTACCGCTAAAAAAATCGGAATCAACTGAATCAAAATCGTATTCGCACTGATAAAATGAATCAGCTGCGTAAATGTACCAAACTGCTGCATTACAAAATTCACAATAGATCCATATGAAAAATAAATCAGGATCGCGGGGAGAACTGCCCCCAGCACACCAATAATCATTCCCTCAACAATAAATGGAATCTTCACAAAGGAATCCTTAGCTCCAATATATTTCATAATACCAATTTCCGTTCTTCTAACAAAAACGGATAATTTGATTGTATTAGAAATCAATAGAATCGCAATGAATACCAGAAGCAGAATCAAGGCCATGCCGCCCCAGGTAATCATGCTGCTCAGATTCGCCAGAACATCCGCCGTTTCCGCAGCATATCGGATACTGCGAATCTGCGGCATCGTCTGAAGCTGCTCCACAAAATCATTCTGATCCGCGGCCTCGTACAGATAGATCTCTAAAGACGCCGAATTGGCAAGCGGGTTATCCTGATCCAGCTGCGCGAGCGTATCCTCCCCCAACTGGTCATCAAATCCCATGGATTCTTTAAAGTTCTGCCATGCCTCGTCCGCCGAGACATATGTAACCTCTTTGACACCCTCCATGTCCCGAATCTGCTCCACTAACGTAGGCACACTCTCCTCTGATACGTTCTCGGAAAGGAAGGCAATAATCCCTAGCGAATCATCCAGATCATCAGCAAACTGCTGCACATTTGCCACCAAGCAATATACAATGCCCAGTATGAAAAGACAAGCAGATACCGTACACACGGATGCCAGCACCATCAGACGATTTCGCCAGATTCCCTGCAGTCCCTGTTTCAGGCAGACACGGATGGAACGGATTTTCATAGGTCATATCCTCCTTCCGAATCTCTCACCACACGCCCGTCGATCAGATGAATCACACGCTTCCGCATCCGGTTTACGATGTCCTTATCATGCGTTGCTACAATGACTGTTGTTCCTCTGCTGTTGATGTATTCCATCAGTTCCATGATCTCATCAGAATTACGGGGATCCAGATTTCCTGTGGGCTCATCCGCCAACAGAAACAACGGATTGTTGACTAACGCTCTGGCGATTGCCGTACGCTGTTGTTCCCCACCAGAAATCTCATTAGGAAAATTCCGACTCTTATGAGCGAGCCCCACCATGTTGAGAACTCTCGGTACATTCCTGCGAATCTTCCGCTGAGATTCCTCGATGGCCTCCATGGCAAACGCCACATTCTCATATACAGTCTTCTTCGGCAGCAAGCGATAATCCTGAAAGACAATGCCCATCTTGCGGCGCAGCATAGCCGTCTTTCCGCTCCGAAGCTTCGTCACATCCTGCTGATCAATAATCAGCTGTCCGGAAGTGGGGTTCACTTCCTTCATCAGAAGCTTCAGCATTGTACTCTTTCCGGATCCGCTCTCGCCTACCAGGAAAACAAACTCCCCTTTTTCGATCTTCAGGGTGACATCTTCCACACCGACGACGTTTCCATCATAGATCTTGCTGACATGTTTCAGTTCAATCAAACCTTAACACTCCTAACTCCTTAATAACCTGTTTCCTCCATATACGCCATATATTTCGCTACCATCAACGCGATCTTAAATGTAATGGCATCTTCAAACACACGAACATCCAACCCTGTGTTCTTCTGCAGCTTATCCAGACGGTATACCAGCGTATTTCTGTGAATATACAACTGTCTGGAAGTCTCCGAAACATTCAGGCTGTTCTCGAAAAACTTATTGATGGTGTTGAGAGTCTCCTCATCGAATTCCTCGATACGGATTCCCTTGAAGATCTCTTCGATATACATCTTGCACAGGGACAGCGGCAACTGATAGATCAGCCTTCCAATCCCCAGGCGATTATAATCAATAATGTACTTCTCACTATAGAAAATCTTGCCTACATCCAACGCCATCTTCGCCTCTTTATAGGACTTGGAGATATCCTTCAGATCCCGAACAATAGAACCTGAAGCCACTCTTACCTTCCCCAGCGCCTCGCTGTTCAGCGTATCCACAACCATGCTGGCAATTTGCTCCAATATCCCTTCCTGGTCAATTTCCTCACTCAGATCCTTCACCAGAATAATATTGCTCTCATCTACGGCTGTGATAAAATCTTTCCCCTTCACCGGGAATAGATTTCGGATGATGTCCATCACATCCGCATTCGTATCGCTGTCATTATTGGACTCCACCAAAAATACTACTCTTGGGATATTGTTCTCGATATGAAGCTTGCTAGCACGCATATAGATATCTACCAACAGCATATTATCCAACAACAGATTCTTTATAAAGTTATCCCGGTCGAATCTCTCGCGATAAGCGATCAATAGTCCCTGCAACTGCAGGACCGCAATCTTGCCCAAACGATAGTTACTCTCTTCCTGGCCATACAGCGCCAGTACATACTCCACTGTGCCCTCGTCAAATACCTTAAAATAATGCCAATCCATACTGCTCATGCTCTCAGCCTTGGACTGCACAAAATCACGAATGACGGATGGCTGCTCCTGACTTGTCCCCGTTCCATTGGAGGTCAGCACATTCCCCTCCGTATCGTACACATACATGGCGACCTTGGAAATGTTATACAGGCCGTCCATGGTATCCCTCAAAATCTGATTCGACAGCAATTGCGCTCCACTCCTCTCCAGTATAATTGCCGACTGTCTGCTCCTGATTCCATCCCTTCTGCAGCATCCAAGCAGCACACATCCTATTATAACTCAAAATCGCAAAAAAAGAAAGAGCAAATTTAATTTTTCATCAATAAATCTGCTCTTTCTTTAATTATGTTTTCATATTCTGATCACGATTTTGTAATCAATTCGTAATAACCTGCTCAGTCTCCTTATCGAATACATGAATTCTGGAAGGATCGAATGCCAGCTTCAAACGATCGCCACTCTTAACCTTAATACGCGGATTTACAGTAGCAATCAAATCTACGTCTTCGATGCTCAGATACAGATGCATCTCAGCACCCAGAAGCTCGGTTACATGTACATCAGCAGTAATCACATCATCCGGGAACTTCGTCAATGCTTCTTCGGTCTCATGAATATCCTCAGGACGAATACCCAGAACGACTTCCTTGCCAATGGCGCCAGCATCCACAAGCTTCTGCGCCTTCTCAGCCGGCAGCTTAACACCCTGACCATGGAAGTTCAGCCATACATCGTTGCCCTTCTTCTCGGGAATCGCATCGATAAAGTTCATCTGCGGAGAACCGATGAATCCGGCAACAAACAGGTTCTGTGGCTCATTGTACAGTACAACCGGAGAGTCAACCTGCTGAATGATACCATCCTTCATAACAACGATACGGGTACCCAGTGTCATAGCCTCTACCTGGTCATGGGTAACGTAGATGATCGTTGCCTGCAATCTCTGATGCAACTTTGCAATCTCAACACGCATCTGAACACGCAGCTTAGCATCCAAGTTAGACAAAGGCTCGTCCATCAGGAATACCTTAGGCTCACGTACGATAGCACGTCCCATAGCAACACGCTGTCTCTGACCACCGGACAAAGCCTTGGGCTTACGATCCAGCAGATGCTCGATCTCCAGAATACGAGCAGCTTCCTTAACGCGCTTCTCGATCTCCTCCTTCGGAGTCTTACGAAGTTTCAAACCAAATGCCATGTTATCATATACTGTCATATGAGGATACAAAGCATAGTTCTGGAATACCATCGCGATATCCCGATCCTTAGGTGCAACATCGTTCATCAGCTTATCGCCGATATACAACTCACCCTCTGTAATCTCTTCCAGACCTGCAATCATACGCAGAGTTGTTGACTTACCACATCCAGACGGACCTACGAAGATGATAAATTCCTTATCCTCGATATCCAGATTGAAGTCATTAACAGCGGTAATACCGTTGCCATAGGTCTTCTTGATATTCTTTAACTGCAAACTCGCCATTGTTTTTTGCCTCCTTAAATGTTTAGCATCTAGCGTTGATAACATAATACACTATTTCACACAAAAAAACTACTGGTAAAATCCACAAATCGGATTCCTTATTTTTATGAAGCTTGACGGAAAAACCGTTTTTCTAAAGATTTTAATGCTCTGAAAAGCCCTCTCCCAGCACTTCTTTGGTATCTGTGATCATCATAAAGGCACTGGGATCCACTTCCTTTACGATCCGTTTCGCGATCACCGTTTCCTTCACCGACATGACAACATACAACATTTCTCTCTGTTCTCCGGTATATTTACCTATCACTGGAATTCCTGTGGCCCCCCGCTCCAATTCTTCCAGAAGTCTCTTCGAAATTTCTTCATTCTGATTCGAAATGATAAACAGCGCTTTGCTATAATGCAGGCCATCCACGACCTTATCCGCCACCCAGGACGTCAGATAAATCCCGATGATGGCATATAATGCCAGGTTGACGCCAAAGACCAGAATGCTGAGCACGATGATGATCCCATCCACCAGAAACAAATACACCGCTACTGAGATGTGACGCGTAAAAAAATGAAGAATACTGGCTAGAAGATCGGATCCTCCTGTGGTCGCGGATGCCGACAAAACTAGGCCGATCCCCGCTCCGCCAATGACACCGCCATATACTGTATTGATCAGTAAATCGCCCTCGTAATACCCCCAATTGGATGAAAGATACAATCCTAAAGAGAGTATCATGGTCGCGTATCCTGTCTTCAGAATAAAGGCCCGTCCCTGCAGAAAATATCCGCCAATAAAAAGAGGAGCGTTCAGCAAAATATTGGACAGCCACAACGGCAACTCCCAGCCGAACCACCGCAGGCTCAGCTCCTTCAGCACCATTCCCAGCCCTGTGATGCCTCCGGCCACCAGGTTATAGGGCTCAAAAAACATATTCAGAGAAAAGCCCAGCAACAGAGCTCCCAGAGTAATCTTCCCAATGTCGACTCCCATCCGTCGATCCCATTTCCAGTTTTCCTTCATACTGCGGCTCCTTTCTCCTCTTGAAAATACGTCCTACATATGCTATGATTGCTTACGATTCGGAAAATATCCGCTTAAGGCGGCTTTATGATAAGGAGGCTTATCTTGAAAGATCATATTTCATCCGTCATCATCACTGGCGCCTCTGGCGGCATTGGTCAGGCCCTTGCTCGCCGTTTTGCCCGGGAGGGCTATCGCCTTTTTCTGCATGCCTGCCGACACATGGATTTATTGCAGCAGCAGGCGCAGGATCTGATTCTCAAATATGGCGTCCCTGTTTTCACTTTACAGGCGGATCTCTCCCATTATGCAGATCTGCACCAGATGTTTCAGACCATCCTACAGGAAGACCCTGCTCCGGATTGTCTGATCAATAACGCAGGCATCTCCTTTTTCTCCCTCCTGCAGGATGCCCAGGAAGCAGACTGGGACCGGGTGATGAACACCAACGCCAAATCCGTCTTTGGCTGCTGTAAAGAGGTCCTTCCTTCCATGCTCCGCCGGCACGAGGGCAGCATCATTAACATCTCTTCCATGTGGGGATGCGTCGGCGCCTCGATGGAGACACTCTACTCCGCATCTAAGGGCGCAGTCAACGCCTTCACCCGCGCACTGGGAAAAGAAGTGGCTCCCTCTGGCATTCGTGTCAATGCCATCGCCTGCGGCGTCATTGACACCCCGATGAATGACGTACTGAATCCCGAGGAGAAGCAAAGCCTGGCGCAGGACATTCCGCTGGGCCGTTTTGCTCTTCCCATAGAGGTCGCCGATCTTGCCTGGTATCTGGCCGGATCGCAGAGTTCCTATCTCACCGCACAGGTCATCTCCCTGGACGGCGGTTATTTATAAAAATGGGCCCTAAGGCCCATTTTTTATGCCTGCCGAGAGTCCTCCAGGATGAAGAAGGGCGGCAGATTCCAATTAGCCTCCGCACTCTCTACGGACCGGCAGGCGATGATCTCCTCCTGGTCATTGACCTGGAAGACGCACTGGCGATCATTCGTAAAATGTACGTAGATATACGAACCAATATAATAATAGTAATCGATGCTCTGTCCTTCGCTGACCAGGTTCACCTGCAGCGCTTTCTCCAGCAAAAGATTCAGACCTTCCGCTGGAATCGTGCGCACTTCCAGTTCCTGTATCGTCTCCGCCGGGAAGATCGTCCCGTTGATTTCCGGGTGTAGATAACAGTATTCCAGATAATTGGATACATCATACCCCTGTACAGTCCAAGTATCCTGGTCATAATACAGCACCGCGCTGCGCACCCGTTCCATATGCGTTGCCGTAGAAAACACCACGAATGCCGAGTTCGAAGATGCCGCCATATACCGCGTCAGCACCGCGCCCTCTCCCAGTTCTTCCCGCAGCGTTGTCACGATGGCACTGCGCACTTCACTGTCTTCAGCCGGAACCGATGCTGTTTCCGGATCTCTCGTGTAATCCGGATACGCCGCCTCTGCTTCCTCTGCTGTCATCGTGCGAGACCCCTTGCTCATCAACACCTGCACTTCGCCTTCCGTCTGCCCGGAGACGATCGCAACGGCTTCTCCTGTCTCCTGAACATAATAGAAGCGTATCTGATCCAGAAAATCCACATGGGGCGTTGTCACCGGAAAGAGTTCTGCCATGCGTTCTGTCGTCACAAACTCCATGGTATGATAATCGTAGATCGTCCCCGCGTCCAGGAAGAAGGTTCTGCCAGGATCCCAGTCCGTTCCTGCCCCCGAAGAATCAGAAGACACCTGTACGACCACCGCGGTCCCTTCCAGCCTGGCTCCATCTGTGAATTCCACGTAGGAATTATCCACACTCCCCTCTGGCTGTTCCAAAGCCGGAGGCGTCGTACCGATCCCCTGCTCTATGTATGCATCAAGACTCTGCAGGAGCTGTCTGGCTACCTGTACCATGACATTGGCCCGAATATTATCTCTGCGGCTCTGACAAGCTTCCATCGTCACATCATTGGTCAGATAGTCATCATATCTTTCAATAAATTCAGCGACCGTTCCCTGATCCGACACTGCCAAGAGGGGAATCAGCTGATCCTGATGATCGATCACAACTTCCAGAAAATCACAAACATCCTGTGTCTCAATCGCATCTCCGGCCGCAATCTCTCCCAGCCTGCGCACCAGTTCCGGACTATCCGCCAAGCTATTCTGCCAGTCCAGATACACAGAATCTACCTGGACATTTCCTGTTGCCTGACGGGCTAGCATCTCCAGATCCGGCTGCAAGTATAAAAGCATCTCATTGCGGTTTAATTCAATGCCCACTATAGACTGCCATTCCGGCAGTCCCAGTTCAGACACCGGAATCCGCAGACTGGGCAGTCTCGGCGCGTTGACCCAGCTGGCCCAGAAACTGGTATCCTCTCCCAGACGCGCATTATAGAAGTCCAGTACCAACTCCTCGCTCTCCTCGTCCCAGGATGCCCTGACTTCGGCCTGCATCGGCACACGAAAGATCCCTGCCTGAAGCTGTACATGAAACATGCTCTCTTCCTGTCGATAGACAATCTCATATACCCTATGTCCATTCAGCATCCAGTCCTGGCTTCCCAGCCATTCGTGAATTACTGAATTGATCAGGTCTTCTGTCATCATAAAGGCGATCTCGTTGGTCTCCGGATCATAGGACAATACCGATGTCCCATTGGTCTGCAAATACTCTTCGATGGTAGTCGCTCGGTAATCGTAACTGATTGTGCTATTGGCCGTTCGGGAGAAAAACCAGCCCACAGCAGAGGCTAATGCGATGCACACGAAAATAAAAACCATAATCATACATGCCCGCATGGCCTGCATGGGTGGCACCCACTTAAACAGCCAATCCGAATGGTCTGTCTTCTCCGGCATCTGCATCCCCTCCTATCCATGTTTTTATCTTAGCACATTTTCACGGAGCTGTCAATTTGTCCGTCTACACAAAATCTTCTCACTCCGGGATCGCGCCGCCTCAGCAACACATAGCCGCGGAACCACCAGAAACAGACGCCGACATATCCCGACCGTCCGAAGGCAATAAAAAACCTCGGAAATTCTGTATTTCCGAGGTTTTGAATCTCTGTAGTCCGCCGATTAACGCTTGCTGAACTGAGGTGCCCGACGAGCTGCCTTCAGACCGTACTTCTTTCTTTCCTTCATACGAGGATCACGAGTCAAAAAGCCTGCTCTCTTCAACGGGCTGCGCATCTCATCATCTACTTCCAGAAGAGCTCTGGAGATACCATGACGGATCGCACCAGCCTGGCCGGTATAACCGCCACCCTTTACATTGACCATCACGTCAAACTTGCCTTCTGTCTCTGTGACAGCAAAGGGCTGACGAACGATCATCTTCAGAATCTCTGTACCAAAGTAAGCATCAATATCCTTCTCGTTAATGGTGATCGTGCCATTACCGGGCTTCAGGTAGACACGAGCCACACTGGACTTTCTTCTTCCGGTTCCATAATAGTACTGCGTAGCCATTCTTCATGTTCTCCTTTCTTATGCTTCGATTACCAGAACTTCAGGCTTCTGCGCCTGGTGCTCATGCTCCGCACCCGCGTATACCTTCAGCTTCTTGAACATCTGACGTCCCAAAGCATTCTTAGGCAACATTCCCTTGACCGCGTGCTTCACCGCAAGCTCCGGCTTGGTAGCCATCAGCTGCTTGTAAGCCACTTCCTTCTTACCGCCAGGCTGGCCGGTGTGGGTGGTGTACACCTTGTTCTCCAGCTTCTTACCGGTAAACTTGATCTTAGACGCATTCACAATGATCACGTAATCTCCCATATCCATGAAGGGAGTAAACTGCGGCTTGTTCTTGCCCCGCAGGATCGCAGCTACCTGAGAAGTCAGACGACCCATCGTCAGACCGGCAGCATCAACAACATACCACTTTCTGTCAATATTCTTTGCACTGGGCATATATGTCTTCATCGAACATGTCCACTCCTTGATTATATTGCGCTGCGTCCGCGTTTGAACCGGGGCTAATGGAACATACGCATCCACAGTCATGCTTATCTATTATAGTACCGCATTTTTCCCTTGTCAAGCATTTTTTGAAAAAACTCAGAAGTTTTTCGCTTTCTTTTCTTCCTCCCGCATCGCTCGGGGCGTCGTATGAAACCAGCTCCGGAATGCCCGGTTAAAACAGGACTGGCTGTTGAATCCGCACTGGTACACAATCTCCGTGATGGGCATATCCGTGGAGACCAGCAGCCGTTTGGCCTGTTCCACCCGCAACGCGTTGACATAGGTTCTGTATCCCATTTTCAAATGAGAATTAAACAGATGGGAGAGATACCAGTGGGTAACGCCCAGCTCATGCGCCAGATCCTCCTGAGCCAAATCTTCCTGATAGGTCTCATGGATACGAGTCAACGCGCGTCGAATCAGATCCTGCTCCTGCGACACCTGCGTCGCCTCCGGCTGTGTCAGTGGATACAGCTTCCCCATCATCAGCGTCAGCAGCGATCGCATCGCCTGTTCACAGTTCTCATTCCTCTCCTCTTCCAGCCAGTCCAGCGCCTGCCAGAGCCTTTCCGGCACCTTCTGCGCCGCGATCAGCGGATGCCTTGGCCTTGTACGCAGCAAATTCCAGGGAATCGCGCCCACTTCCTCCGGATGAAACATCAAGAGCCTTCCCTCCACATCGGCAGAGGAACTGTCATAGGCATGCACCTCGTTCGGAGCGATCAAAAATACCTCTCCCTCTCCGATCGTATAAGCTATCTCATCCGCACGCATCCGCATGTATCCCCGTCTCACCCAGATCATCTCGCACTCCACGTGCAGATGGGCGGGAAAATAAAACGAGGGCCGCAGCGGTCCCATCTTGATCCTGTGCTCCTGCACTTCATAAAACGGCAGCATGTTCTTTCTCCTTACCGCAATTTTTGACTACTTTTTTCCCACAAGGACACTATGATTTTATCATGCGCCACGTTATAATACAAGTAAAATCTCATGATACGAGGAGGTCATATCATGTCCATTGTTCATGCAATTATCGGTTATGGAGGAATGGGAAGCTGGCATCACCGAAGCCTGCGGGAGCATGTACCGGCCATCCATGTCAAGGGTGCCTGGGACATCCGGGAAGAGGCCCGTCAGAAAGCCGCAGAGGCCGGCATTCTGGCGTATGATTCGCTGGAATCGCTTCTTGACGATCCCGAAGTCCAGCTGGTCACTATCGCCACCCCCAACAACTTTCATAAGGACCTGTGCATCGCCGCTCTGCGCGCTGGCAAGAACGTAATCTGCGAGAAGCCAGTGACGCTGAATGCCCAGGAACTGACCGAGATCATCGATGTCGCCAGGGAAACCGGACTCCTGTTCACGGTGCATCACAACCGCCGTCTGGATCGGGATTACCGCATTGTGCAGGAAGTCATCGCCTCCGGCGTGCTGGGACGTCCCTACTTCCTGGAAAGCAAGGTCCAGGGCTCCCGCCGCTCCCTGCATGGCTGGCGCGGCCATAAACTCAATGGCGGCGGCATGCTGCTCGACTGGGGCATTCATCTCATCGATCAGATGATGGATCTCATCGATTCGCCTGTGGTGGCGGTGGATGCGCATCTGCTGTCCATCTATACGCCGGAGGTGGATGATAACATCAAGCTCACTCTCACCTTCGAGAACGGCGCTGTGGCCATGCTGGAGATGGCGACCAACTGTCTGATCAACGCGCCTCGCTGGCACATCTCCGGAACCGACGGCACCATGGTCGTGGAAAACTGGGAATGCGACGGCAGGATCATGCGGCTGAAGCCAGATGGCGAGATGGCCTGGGAGGATGATATTGTCTATACGGCAGCCGGTCCTACCCGCACGATGGCGCCCCGCCCCGCCCATACCATGGAGGAGCTGCCCTTACCCCAGGTCGAGACCCATTGGTCCGACTACTATAATAACATCGTGGATGTGCTGGAACACGGTGCCGCGCCGATGGTCACCCACGATCAGCTGCTCCGCGTCATGCGCGTGGTGGATCTGCTGTTCGAATCCGCCGCGGAAGGCGTGGGCAAATCGTGTCACATCTAAATAGAAACAGAAAAATACAGATACTATGGAGGCTCGCAATATGAAACAAGCACTGATCGTACAGGGCGGATGGCAGGGACATGAGCCGCAGCTCACCTCCCGCCGCTTTGCCCATCTTCTGGAAAAGAACGACTACCACGTCACGCTGGCGGACTCGCTGGATGTCTTCGCCGATCTGGACTCGCTGATGAAACTGGATCTGATCGTCACCTGCTGGACCATGGGCACGATCGACCGACAGTATACCAAGAACATCAGCAAAGCCGTGGGGGCCGGCACCGGGCTGGCCGGATGCCACGGCGGCATGTGCGACGCGTTTCGCAATGACACCGAATGGCAGTTCATGACCGGCGGACAATGGGTATCCCATCCCGGCGGCGACGGCATCCGCTACACCGTCAATATCTGCAAGGGCTCCAGTCCCATCGTAGAGGGTCTGGAAGACTTCTGCGTGGAATCCGAGCATTACTATCTGCATGTGGATCCGGCCATCGAAGTCCTGGCCACCACGCGCTTCCCCATCGTGCCCTATTATCATATCGCCAACAAGCCAGTGGATATGCCCGTGGCATGGACGAAATACTGGGGGCTGGGCCGCGTATTCTATCTTTCCCTGGGGCATCACGACGACGTATTCGATAAGGCGCCCACAGCCCAGACGCTGATGGAACGCGGCATGCTCTGGGCCGGCGGCGGCAGGGAGTACGCTCTGCAGCATCAGCTGACCACGGCGCCCTTCGAAAATACCGCCAAGATGTATTAAAGGAGGGATGATGATGACAAGACCGATTCAAGTCGCCATGATCGGCGTGGGCTGTATCAGCGGCATCTATCTGAAGAATATCACCGGCCTCTTTCGGGATATCCATCTGCTGGGCGTCTGCGATCTGATCCGCGAGCGGGCGGAAACCGCCCAGAAAGAATACCAGATTCCCAAGCTCTATGAAACCATGTATGACGCCTTCGCGGATCCGGAGGTGGATATCATCCTCAATCTGACCCGTCCGTATGAGCATTTTGCCGTCACGAAAGCCGCGCTGGAGGCCGGCAAACACGTTTATTCAGAAAAACCCCTAGGAGCCAGCCTGGCCGAGGGCCAGGCCCTCAAGGCCCTGGCGGAGGAACGGGGACTTCTGCTGGGCGGCGCGCCGGATACCTTCCTGGGAGCGGGCATCCAGACCTGCCGGAAGCTGATCGAGGACGGATATATCGGCACCCCCATCGGTTCCGCGGCCTTCATGATCTGCCGCGGCCACGAAAGATGGCACCCCGATCCAGATTTTTACTATCAGTATGGCGGCGGCCCGATGATGGATATGGGCCCCTACTATCTGACCGCCATGATCAACCTGATGGGGCCGATCCGCCGTGTCCATGCGGCGACACGGCGTACCTTCGCCCGGCGGATGATCACGAGTTCTCCGCTGGCCGGCACGCCCATTGACGTCAACGTGTCCACCTATATCGCAGGGACGGTGGAATACGCCTCCGGCGCATTGGGCACGCTTTTCACCACCTTCGACGTGTATTACCCGTCCCAGGCCCGTTTCGAGGTCTATGGTTCGGAGGGAACGCTGCTGGTGCCGGATCCCAATACCTTTGGCGGCCCCGTCTGCCTGTACCGTCCCGAGAGCAAGGAAGTGCGCGAGCTGCCGCTGGTCTTTGACTATTCGGAGAACTCCCGCGGACTCGGCCTGGCGGACATGGCCAATGCCCTTCGGGATGGCCGCCGCGCCCGGGCCGATTATACCCAGACCTTCCATGTGCTGGAGGCCATCGAAGGCTTCGAGACCTCCGGCAAGACCGGCGCGTGGGTGGAACTGTCCTCGGCTTCCCAGTTTACTCCCTCGGCCCCGATGAAAAAAGCCGTCGTACCTGGCATACTGGATTAAAACAAACACCGGATGGAGACATCCTCAGCTGAAACCATCCGGTGCTTTCATAGGAGTTCAGTGAGATGGCATTCGACCCATCAGGAGTAGGAATTGCACCAAAATGAGCATCTTTTCTCCTTCATATGGACCACCGCCTTGCTTGTTTGATTGTATACCTTAGTCAAAATACATTAGTATTCCAAATCCATTCTTGACACTCGCGCCCGCCTGTCTTACAATAGGATCGTCGAACGGAAAGGAGTCTTTTATTTTTCATGGGATACATATATTTACTCTGTGTCGCCCTGCTCTTTAGTTTTGGCGGCACCTGTGTCAAACTGATCAGCCCCTATTTTGATGCGGGCTACATCACATTCTTCCGTTTCGCGGTGGGCGTTTTATTCCTGTTGCTCTTAAAAGCCATGAAGCGGCAACCCTTCCAGCAGCATTTCGGCCAGGTGCTAAAGCACTCGGCGGGCTGGATCCTCTTTGGTGCTGTATCCAAATGGCTGGCCTACCTGACTGAAAACTACGCGATTGCCCACGGCACTTCCTACGGCAATATTGTGACACAGCCGGCGCAAACCGTTTTCCTGACGCTGGCCAGCGTCCTGCTGTTCAAGGAAAAACTCACCTTCTCCAAGGTGCTCTGTATTCTCATGTGCATGGGCGGGGTACTCTGTATTTCCTGGAACGGGCGCCCGCTGGATGTCTTTCTGGGCGAAAACATCTTTCTGACGATTCTCTTCTGGATATCCGGTACGCTGGCGGGCTGCCACGTCCTCTCTCAAAAGATGATCGCGGACCGCATGGATGTCATCGACAGCAATCTTTCTATCTTTGCCCTTTCGGCCCTCTTTTCCGGTTCCGTTCTCATTCCTTCGGTTCCCAATGTGGTTTCATCTGGCATCACACCGGATCTGGCCTGCATCTTCGCCATCCTTCTCTTTGGCTTCATCACCGGCATCGGGTTCTATCTGAATGCCAAGGCCATTCCCCTGGTGCCCTTTTATATGGTGCCCATCATTCAGAGCACCATGGTCATCTTCTCCATCACCTGGGGAATTCTATTTTTCCATGAAAGCATCAGCATATATATCATTGGTGGTACGCTGCTCTTTGTCGTCGGCCTCATCTGTCTGCAGCTTCTCAATGCCGCAGAAAAATCTAAAAAATAGGAGTATTCTCTATGCATTTACCGGAAGATCCTTTTATTCTATTGTCCTATATCAACACACAGCTCCGTGACTTCTACCCTTCCCTAGAAGAGCTGCAGAAATCCCTAGGCGTCGACGTCCAGACGATCGAACATAAGCTGTCTGCCATTGATTATCATTACGACGCAGGTCGAAATCAATTCGTATGAACCTCTAATTTCATGAATTTTCTGTAAACTTTACCATTTTTACCAGCCATTCCTCAAAAAAAAGCGACAATAATAGATGTAAGGAGGTTGGTAAAATGGTTTCTTTATTAAGGCTGCTTCGGCACCGAGATTTTCTGGAGGCAAAAATCGCTCCTCTGCCGCCGGGTAATCTGGTCATCCGCAAACAACGCTATGGCGCGCAGCAGTTCTACCGCGACGGCAAACGGGTACAAGTCTATATTCCCAGGAAGGATCTGCCCATGATGAAAGCGCTGTATGCCGAGAAGGCCGTGCTGACTTCTCGCCTGAAGGTTGTTACCGCACAAATCAACACCCACAGCGTGCGCGAACGGCGAAAGGCCGAGGCGCTCTGGCGCCATAAGAAAAAAGCCTTCCAGCTTGCACGGGCCAAACCCTATGGCGACCAATATCGCTACTACACACTGCACGGTGAATATGTAATCTCAAAATCCGAAGTGATTCTTGCGGATTATCTCTATCTGCATCGGATTCCCTACGAATACGAGAAACCGCTTCCCCTTGAGAATACTACATATTACCCTGACTTTACGCTCTTCGTAAACGATAAGGTGTACTATCTGGAGCATCTCGGAATGCTGACCGATGCCAAATACCGTTCCGATTGGCGCCGGAAACGTCTGGCATACAACCGCAACGGTATCATTGAAGGTGTCAATCTGATCTGTACCCGAGAAATCTGCGGTGCCATTGATATGCAGGAAATCGATCGCACTTTCCGTGAAATGCATATCATAAAGTAGGAAAGCCCTAGCCCAAAAAGTGAATTGGCCCAGTTTGTAGAGACAGTACAAACTGGGCCAATTCACCATACCCTAAAATCCCGCTTTTGATGATACTACGCGTCGCAG
>DBQQ01000052.1:106332-146178 GCA_002305315.1 Clostridiales bacterium UBA1390 | reverse complement strand
ATCCCAGATTTTGATGATACTACGTGTCGCATGGTATCATCACCCCAGGACATTTCGGGCCCGCCGCGACCCATAATCGCAGTTTTTGATAATACTACGCGTCGCAGGGTATCATCACTTCAGAGGCTTTTCGAGCGCCGCCGCGACCTAGAATCGCAGTTTTTGATGATACTACGCGTAGAATAGTATCATCACTTAGAGGCTTTTCGGCGCCGCTGTACCCCAGAATCCCAGATTTTGATGATACTACGCGTCGCAGGGTATCATCACTTAGGGCTTTTCTGCGCCGACGCGACCTAAAATCCCAGTTTTTGATGATACTACGCGTCGCATAGTATCATCACTTAGAGGCTTTTCGGGGCCGCTGTACCCCAGAATCCCAGTTTTTGATGATACCACGCGTAGCAGGGTATCATCACTTAGGGCTTTTCTGCTCCGACGCGACCTAGAATCCCAGTTTTTGATGATACTACGCGTCGCATAGTATCATCACTTAGAGGCACTTCGAGCCGCCGTGGCCCAGAATCCCGGTTTTTGATGATACTACGCGTCGCATAGTATCATCACCTTGGGGCTTTCCGGAGCCGCCACGACCCAGAATCCCAGTTTTTGATGATACCACGCGTAGCATAGTATCATCACCTTGGGGCACTTCGAGCCGTCGCGCGGGCCGTGGAATCGCCGTATCATCACCCCGAAGCACTTCGGGCCCGACGCGCCCCATTAAAAAAGCTGCCCCTCATCCTCTGCGAAGCAGCTTGTCCGTTATTCATAAAAGACGCGCATCAGGGCGAGTCCCTGGGGCGGCGCTGTCACACCCGCGAGCGTACGGTCTTTTTTTTGCAGCGCATCCGACAGGGCCGATACGGGCATCCGGCCGCGGCCGATATCCGCCAGGGTACCCGCGATGATGCGAACCATGTTATACAGAAAACCATTGCCTGTCACTTCGATGTGAATCACACGGGAATCCGCCACATCGCGATAGATTCTGGCATCGTAGATACGGCGGACTGTGGTTTTAGAAGTGCGCTGGGCCGAGCTGAGAGCCGTGAAATCGTGTTCACCCAGCAATGCTTTGGCCGCCTCGTTCATACGGGCCATATTCACCGGTTCATGGATATGTGCCATGTAGAAACGGTACTGCGGCGGCAGAAAAGGCCCGTTGAAATAGGTATATCGATAGGTTTTTCGCTTGGCCTGAAACTGTGGATGAAAGTCGGGCGCGGTCTCTGCGGCTTCCATCACGCGGATGTCTTCCGGCAGTTGGCTATTGAGGGCCAGAGCCAGACGCTCAATCGGAATCGAATGTTCCAACGTGACTGCCGCGACCTGCCCCCAGGCATGCACGCCGGCGTCCGTACGTCCCGAAGCGTCCACCACTACCGTCTCATGAAAAAGAGTATAGAACGCCTCTTCCAGGCGCTGCTGTACCGCGATGCCATTCTTCTGGCGCTGCCAGCCCGCGTATCTCGTGCCATCATAGGCAACCGTCATCCGAATCCGGCGGCTCATAGAATTCCCACCGCCCGCAGGATTTCCGGAAGCGAGGGCACGAACCGGCTGGCGATGAGAATCGCAAGCCCCAGGAAAATGACGACATAGGCGATCTTATCCTGCACGCGATAGACCATTTCCTTCATGCGTGTCCTGCCCACATCCCCTCGATAACACCGGGCCTCCATTGCCGTCGCCAGATCATCCGCCCGACGGAAGGCTGAGATAAACAGGGGCACTAAAATGGGCACCATGCTCTTCGCCCGCTGCAGGATATTTCCGCTCTCGAAATCCGCCCCACGGGCCTGCTGGGCCTTCATGATCTTATCCGTCTCCTCCAGCAGGATCGGAATGAACCGCAAGGCAATACTCATCATCATGGCGATTTCATGCACCGGCACGCGAATCTTTTTCAGCGGGCGCATCGCCTTCTCAATGCCATCCGTCAGTTCCAACGGCGTCGTAGTCAGCGTCATGACGGAGCTGCCGAGTACCAGGAGAATCAGACGCAGCCCCAGAAAGGCCGCCGTATACACACCCTGATCCGTGATCGTAATGATCCAGAAAGAGACCAGCGTCTCGCCCTGCCGATTCAGAAATAGATTCATCACCACAGAGAAGATCAGCAGGATGAAGATGGCTTTCAGGCCGCGCAACAAATAGGAAAACGGAATCTTCGCTTTATAAACCACCAGGGCCAGCATGAGAATCGCGAGGCCAAATCCCAGGAAATTATCGATACAGAAGATACCGATGATAAATAAAAAGGTGGCGGCGAGCTTGACACGGGGATCCAGACGATGGATCGGGGAATCCACCGGATAATACTGTCCGATGGTGATATCTCGAATCATGAACGCGCCTCCTTTCCAAAGAGACGGACCAGCACGTCTTCCATCTCCTCCATACGGATGATATCCTTCGGAATATCGTATCCTTTTCGGCGCAGCATGACGCCCAGTTCCGCAATCTTGGGCACGGCCAGCCCCATGGCTTCCAGCTCTTCCTTATGCTGGAACACCTCTCCCGGTGTATCATCATAACGAAGATGTCCATGGTCCATGACGAGGATACGATCCACGTAACGGGCCACATCCTCCATACTATGCGATACCAGCACCACAGTCATGCCCGTCTTATCTCGCAGCATGGCGATTCTGTCAAAAAGATCGTCCCGCCCCCGCGGATCCAGTCCCGCCGCAGGCTCATCCAGGATCAGATATTCTGGCTGCATCGCCAGTACACCCGCTACCGCCACCCGGCGTTTCTGCCCACCGGACAGATCAAAGGGCGATTTTTCATAGTATTCCGGCCCCAGGCCCACGAGCTCCATGGCCCACTCCACCCGCTCTTTGATTTCACTCTCCGAAAGCTTCATATTCGTGGGTCCGAAGGCCACGTCCTTCCACACCGTCATCTCGAAAAGCTGATGCTCCGGATACTGAAACACCAGGCCTACCTTCTGTCGGATCTGTCTGCGGCGCTCCTTGGCGCTTTCCTCAAAAATATCCTGGCCATTATAGAGCACCTGTCCGCTGCTGGGTGCCAGAAGCGCGTTGAGATGCTGAATCAGCGTGGATTTTCCAGAGCCCGTATGACCAATCAGGCCGATGAACTCTCCCTGCTCAATCGTGAGGCTGACATGGCTGAGCGCCTCTTTTTCGAAGGGAGTTCCCGCCTCATACAAATAACTTACGTCTTTTACTTCAATCGGCATAGGGCTTCTGTCATCTCCTCCATCGTCATAATATCCTGGGGCACCATGATGCCTCGCTTACGCAGCCTCCAGGCCAGTTCCGTGGCCTGGGGCACATCCAGGCCGAGTTCCTTCATCCGATCCACCTGCGTAAATACCTGACGAGGCTTTCCGCTCATCACCACATGGCCATGGTCCATCACGACAATCCGATCCGCTCGCGCGGCTTCTTCCATATGGTGCGTGATATAGATGATCGTCATCTTCTTTTCCCGATTCAGATATTCGATCGTCTCCATGACTTCCCGCCGTCCCGAAGGATCCAGCATGGCCGTGGGCTCATCCAGAATGATACATTCCGGCTCCATTGCCAGGATTCCGGCCACTGCCACCCGCTGTTTCTGTCCGCCCGACAGTTTGTTAGGGGATGCTTCCCGATAGGCTTCCATATGCACGCTTTTTAGCGACGCATCCACGTTTTCCCGGATTTTAGCCGGTGCAAATCCCAGGTTCTCCGGGCCAAAGGCCACATCTTCCTCCACGACGGAAGCGATGATCTGATTATCCGGATTCTGAAAGACCATGCCGGCATCTTTACGAATATCCCATATCTTTGTGTCATCCCTTGTATCCATTCCATCCACCGTGATAGTTCCCGAAGTGGGCAGAAATAAGGCATTGATGTGTCTGGCAAAGGTGGATTTGCCTGAGCCGTTATGGCCCAGAACCGCCACAAACTCTCCTTTTTGCACCAGGATATTCATCTGGTCAACGGCCCGCACGGTTCCGGTCTCGCTGCCGTTTTCATCATATACCGGATATTCAAAGGTCAGTTCCTTTGCTTCGATCATAAATTCCATGGATTCTTTTCCTTTCTCCTGGCGGCGCCGCGGCGTCCGCCGGATCCCATAAAGTTCTATAAAGAAAAGGAGTCCGCCCTTCGGCGAACTCCTTAGCGGATCTCTTATACCAATTCGATGATCGCCATCTCAGCGCCGTCGCCCTTTCTGGGGCCAACCTTTACGATACGGGTATAACCGCCGTTACGCTTTTCATACTTCGGTCCAATCTCATCGAACATCTTCGCGGGCATATCCACCTTCTTGGACAGTGTACGCTTCTTCACACCATCCTTAGGGGTCTCCACGACATCATAAAATACCTGCAACATCTGCCTGCGGGCATGCAGACGAGACGGCTTATCTTTTTTGATGGTCTTGGTAATATCCTCATATACCGTTACCTTCTTGCCATCCACAACTTCCTTCACACGTTTTCCATCGGCGGTCTTCTTGGGAACCTTCTGGGTCACGGTTACGGTCTCATAGTTATCCTTCTCACGAACAGCCAGCGTAATCAGCTTTTCAGCCTGACGGCGAACTTCCTTCGCTCTCGTAACGGTGGTGGTGATCCGGCCATGATACAGCAAATCCGTTGTCAGGCTTCGCAGCATCGCCTTACGCTGAGAAGAAGTTCTTCCAAGCTTTCTATATCCAGCCATAATATACCTCCTGAAAAAATCAATAATTGTCTAAACTTCCGTCGAAGTTTATTCTTCACTGGGCTTCAGTTTCAAGTGCAGGTCTTCCAGTTTACCCAATACTTCGTCCAGAGACTTCCGGCCCAGATTACGAACCTTCATCATCTCTTCTTCTGACTTGTTGGTCAAATCCTCAACGGTATTGATACCCGCACGCTTCAGGCAATTGTACGAACGAACCGACAGATCCAGTTCCTCGATGGTCATCTCCAGAACCTTTTCTTTCTGATCTTCTTCTTTTTCTACCATGATTTCCGTATTGCGAGCATTATCTGACAGATCAATAAACAACGCTAAGTGATCGTTCATGACCTTGGCAGCCAAACTTACCGCATCCTGCGGAGTAATGGTTCCCTTGGTCCATACCTCCAGCGTCAGCTTATCATAGTCCGTGATCTGACCGACACGCGTATTTTCCACCGTGAAATTCACACGCTGCACAGGAGTGTAGAGTGAGTCTATCGGTATCACACCGACAGCCTGATCATCTTTCTTATTCTTATCCGCGCCCACATAACCGCGTCCGGTCGTAATGGTAAGCTCCATGGACAAATGCGTATCCTGGCCGCCGGACAGCGTAGCAATCACCAGATCGGGATTCACAATCTGGATATCGGAAGAGATCTTGATATCAGAAGCATGTACAACGCCTTCTCCACAGAAATCGATGTACGCCGTATGAGGTTCCGTGAAATCCTCATTCGCCTTCAAGGCCAGATTCTTCAGATTCAATACAATCTCTGCCACATCCTCCTTCACCCCGGGAATGGTGGAGAACTCATGGAGCACTCCATCAATCTTGATGCTGGAAACTGCTGTTCCCGGTAAGGACGAAAGCATGATTCTGCGCAAAGAGTTCCCTAACGTGATTCCATAACCTCTCTCCAACGGTTCTACGACAAAACAGCCATACATCCCGTCTTCGCTAACCTTTGACACTTCAATGCGTGGTTTCTCAAATTCTAACACAGGGGCCCTCCTTTACTATCTACACGTTAATTATTTAGAATACAACTCGACGATCAGCATCTCATCCACCGGAACGTCGATGGCTTCGCGTGTAGGCAGTGCCTTTACCGTTGCCTTTAAGGCCTCTGCATCACAATCCAGCCAGTCGGGCACCAGCCGTCCTGCCGTTGCGTCTAAAACATCTTTCATTCTCTGATACGTCTTGCACTTTTCTTTGATTTCGATGGTATCTCCCACCTTCACCTGATAAGAAGGAATATTCACCTGCTTACCATTAACAAGCACAAACTTATGATCTACAATCTGACGTGCCTCCATGCGGGTTCTTGCAAAACCAAGACGGAACATCACATTGTCCAATCTCATTTCCAGCATGATCATCAGATTCAAACCAGTCATTCCAGGCATCTTAACCGCCTTCTCATAGTAGTTACGGAAAGGACGCTCCAGAACTCCATATATAAACTTTGCCTTCTGCTTCTCTCTCAACTGCAGACCATATTCGCTCACCTTACGGTTGGCTCTCTTTAATTCTCTCTTGGATTTTTTGCTAATCCCCAGGTAAATCGGATCCAAACCGAGCGATCTGCATCTTTTCAGCACAGGAACTCTATTTACTGCCATCTTCCTAATACCTCCTAATTAGACTCTTCTACGCTTCGGCGGGCGGCATCCATTATGCGGAACCGGTGTCACATCCGTGATCATAGTCACTTCAAGACCAGCGACCTGCAGAGCACGAATCGCAGACTCACGTCCCGCGCCGGGGCCCTTTACAAATACTTCAACCGTCTTCAAACCATGCTCCATAGCAGCCTTCGCAGCCGTCTCCGCTGCCATCTGCGCAGCAAAAGGAGTGTTCTTACGAGAACCTCTGAAGCCCAGACCACCTGCGCTCGCCCAAGAAAGAGCGTTACCCGCGGTGTCGGTAAGGGTTACGATTGTGTTGTTAAACGTAGACTGAATATGCGCCTGACCCCGATCCACATTCTTACGGTTACGACGGCGCAAAACTTTCTTTGCAGCTCCACCTGCAGACTTCTTTGCCATTTCCTAACCTCCTGATTACTTCTTCTTGTTGGCCACAGTTCTCTTCGGGCCTTTCCGGGTACGGGCGTTATTCTTGGTATTCTGGCCACGGACAGGCAGACCTCTCCTGTGACGAATTCCACGATAGCAGCCAATTTCTGTCAGTCTCTTAATGTTCATCGCGACTTCTCTGCGCAGATCACCTTCCACAACCTGAGTCCGATCAATGATCTCTCTCAGCTTTGCTTCCTGTTCATCCGTCAGATCGCGCACGCGGGTATCCGGATCGATACCTGCTTCTGCCAAGATACGGTTTGAGCTTGCACGGCCGATACCATAGATATAGGTCAGACCGATCTCAACGCGTTTCTCTCTGGGCAAATCAACACCAGCAATACGTGCCATTTTCTTCAAGCACCTCCTATAAATTTTCCTCCTTCTCCGCTGTAGAGAAGTTTACAATTTGCTGCCACGAGGGCAGACTTCACCCATAAAACGGGCTTACAAATTGATATTATATCTCACATGGACGAGAAATGCAAGAGATTTTTTTCAATTTTGGCGTTTTTTTCAGTAAAAAAAGACCGCTGTCGGCCATTCCCGGCACACCAGCGGTCTTACGGTCATTACTCCTTCCAGGAGAAATCTTTATACAGGAACGCACTGACGGAAGTATAGAACTCTCCCACATTCAAATCACTATCAAAGGCGAAATACGTCGTAGGATAGTAGATCGGAATATAGGCCAAAGACTCCGTAGCGACCTTCATCGCATTCTGTGCGGTAGCCTCGTCGGTGATTCCCGCAAAGGCTTCCAATACGTCCGGCTCCTCGTACACGGCCAGGTTCATACCGGAAGCAGTATCAAACAGGGTTGAATAACTACTAAACTGGTTGGTCAGCCCAATAGAAAGCATGCCCAGGCTATAGTCTCCGGTAAAGAAGCGGGAAGAATCCGATACTTCCTCAATATTGACGGTAAAGTAGGACTGTTCCAGTTCCTCTTTGATGACCTCGCAGGCCGCTACCCAATCCACATTGGCGGATGAACAAATGAGTGTCAGCTCTACCGGATTGCTGGCAGAATATCCCGCCTGTCCCAGCAGGTCGTTCGCCGTTTCTACATTCGTATCGAAGTGTTCGCATACATCATCATAATAGTTTACCAGCGGTGTCGCCATGTTATAGGCTGTCGTACCCGCGCCATTACTCGCAATCGCCATGATCTCTTCCCGGTTCATGCAATACGCAATCGCCTGCCGTACTCGAAGATCGTTGGTCGGCATTCCTTCCGCGCAATTCACTATAATATAGACCACACTATTCAGCGCCTGCGAAGCCGTAGTCACGTTGCCATAGCTCTGAATGACCGACTCATTCGCCGCTGTATATACAGTATAATCCAGATCTCCGGATTCGAAAGCCATCTCGGTATTACCGGAGATATAACGGAAGTTCAGCGTGTCAATCGAAGCGGTTCCATGATAATCCTCAAACCGCTTCAGCGTGACGTCCCCATTATCGGTGACGCTTTCCAGATAATACGCACCTGTTCCGTCTTCATTGAACTTCAGATTATCCGTCGGGGTCTCCAGGATCGTCTCACAATAGGACTTATTGACAATTCCCATGCTCTGAATATAGGAAGCAAGGTCTGCAAAAGTGGCTCCCTCGAACGTCCATGTGAAATGCGTATCGTCCTCAATCGTCATTGTGACAGCCGCATACACAGATGCACACAACGGGGCGTTCTCACAGCGGCTCAGCGTATACTCCACATCCTCAGACGTCAGAGTGTCCCCGGAATGGAACTGCACGCCGCTCTTAAGAACAAAATCGACGGATCCATCCTCATTCTCCGTATAGGATTCCAGCAGCACATTCTCGATGCTTCCGTCATTCATCACATAAAACAACGGATCATACATCTGCACAATCACCGTATCCTCTGTCTGCATCGTGAACAACTCCGGATCCAAAGTGGATACCTGATCTGTCACAGCCATTGTAAGCGAGTTCTCTTCTTTTCCATTCGTTGTCGGACGGGTCTGCGCCGACGCATTGCCGGACGATCCACTGTTGGAATCACTGGAAGACGGCTGGCAGCCTGCCAGGCTAGAGATCACCATCAGAACCGCCATCAGCATGGCACACAAAGATTTTTTCTTCATTTTCTTTCCTCCAAAAACTCAATATTATCAAGCGTTTTTCGCGCTTTGATCAAATAAATGACACCGCACATAGTGGTTCTCTTCCACTTCATGCCACTGCGGTTCCTCCTGGCAGCACTCCTTGGCATAAGGGCAACGGCTGCGAAAACGGCAGCCCGCCGGCGGATCCACCGGAGAAATCACATCCCCTTCCAGAAGAATCCGTTTCTTTTTCTGCTTCTCTTCTGGTGTGAAGGCAGGAGTTGCGGAGAACAACGCCTGCGTGTAGGGATGGGCACAATTCCCATACACCTTATCCGTCGTTCCTCTCTCCACGATCTGGCCCAAATACATGACGATGATCTCGTCACTGATAAACTGTACGATATTCAGATCATGGGAAATGAACAGGTACGTCAGCGCCAGTTCATCCTGCAGATCCTTCAGCAGATTGATGATCTGCGCCTGTATCGAGACATCCAGCGCGGATACCGCCTCATCACAAACAATAAACTCCGGATTGGTGGAAAGCGCTCTGGCGATACAGATACGCTGTCTCTGTCCGCCGGAAAACTGGTGGGGATAATACTGTGCCTGATCTGGAAACAGTCCGCACATCTCCATCAGATGTTCCACCTTTTCCTTCCTCTCTGCTGCGCTTTTCACCAGGCCAAAGTTCTTCATGCCTTCCGCAATGATGTCACCTGCGCGCATTCTGGGATCCAGAGACGAATACGGATCCTGCCATACCAGCTGCATCTTCTGTATATAGGGCCGTCTTTCCTTTCCCTTCAGGTTCGTGATATCCACGCCATTATACAGAATCCGTCCGCTGGTCGGATGATAAATATCCATGAGCATCTTGCCTACCGTAGACTTTCCGCATCCGCTCTCTCCTACCACGCCCAGCGTCTTTCCCTTCGGGACGCAGAAGGATACGTCATCTGCCGCATGAATCAGACTGGTCGGTCGCCCGAAGGCATCTGTCTTCGCCGGGAAATGCATCGTCAGATTTTCCGCTTCCAGGAAGTAGGGATTCACCTGTTTTTTCAGAATTTCTTTCTCATCCATGGGAAGCCGCCTTTCTCCAGTGATGGCAGGCAACCCAATGATCCGGGAGCGCCTCCTCGTACACCGGAAATGTTTCTTTACACTCATCGCTGGCATAGGGGCACCGATTATGGAACGGACACCCTGCCGGCATATCCTTCAGTGCCGGAACACTGCCGGGAATCACTTCCAATCGCTCCCGCTTCTCTCCCGGCTGGGGATGGGACCGGATCAGTCCCTGCGTATACGGATGCAACGGCTCCTGAAACAGGGAAGTAGCCAATGCTTCCTCGCATTTGCGTCCTCCATACATGACCATGACACGATCGGCCATTTCGCTGATGACGCCCAGGTCATGGGTGACAAAGATGATCGACATCTCCTGTTCCCGCTTGAGCTGATTCATCAGATCCAGGACTTGCGCCTGAATCGTCACATCCAAAGCTGTCGTAGGCTCATCACAGATCAGAAGTTTCGGCCGATTCAGCATGGCCATCCCGATCATGATGCGCTGCAGCATACCGCCGCTCAATGAAAATGGATAGGATTTCATGATGCGCTGGGGATTCGGAATCTTCACATTTTCGATCATCCGAATACACTGCTCATAGGCATCGCCCTTCTCCATATGCGGATGATGAATACGAAGCACCTCCATCATCTGATCTCCAATGGTAAACAGAGGATTCATGGCTGTCATCGGTTCCTGGAAGATCATACCGATCTCATTGCCGCGAATCTTCCCCAGTTCCTTTGTGGCCAGCGTCAGCAGATCCTGATTGCCAAACAAAATCCTGCCGCTGGGATACCGGGTGGTCTTTTCCGGCTCTAATCTCAAAATAGACATACAGGTCACACTCTTGCCGCATCCGCTTTCTCCCAGGATTCCCAGCGTCTCTCCTTTGTAAACCTGGAAGGAACCTTCGCGTACCGCGCGCAGCGTCGTCTTGCGATCGACCCGAAAATCCACGGATAGTTCCTGCACATCGAGTAATACTTCTCTTTCGCTCATGATACCTCTCCCTATTTAATCGCCTTCGGATCCAACGCGTCTCGCAGGCCATCTCCTACCAGGTTAATGGACAGGGCCGTAAGCGCGATGGCAATGCCTGGGAAAATAGCAGTATGCGGATTCGTCCGAAAATATCCCTGCGCATAGTTCAGCATAGCGCCCCATTCCGGAGACGGAGGGGAAACGCCCATCCCGATGAAGGATAGTCCTGCCGCCGAGAGCAGCATACTGGAAATCGTCATTGTGGCGTCTACAATAATGGGATCCATTGCATTCGGCAGTACATGACGGAGAACCAGTGAAATTTTCCTGGTACCGCTCACCCTGGCCGCTTTCACATAATCCTGTTCCACCACACTCAGGAGAACCGAACGAATTCTCGTCGTAAATCCCGGCACTGAAACAATCATCAGCGTCAGCATCATGTTCCAGACACTGCCCCCCAGAATCGCCAGCAGCACCAGCGCCAGCAGAATAGACGGTACACAGGATACCACATCTATGATCCGCATGATGACAAAATCCAACTTCTTGGACAATGCACAGACCGAAGCCAGCACTGCGCCGATCAGAAGCGAAATCAATGTGGCTCCCACGCTGATTCCCACGGTGATTCTCGCGCCGTACAATACACGGGCAAAGATGTCTCTTCCCAGATTGTCCGTGCCAAACCAGTGTTCCGCACTGGGTCCCACCAGACGCGCCTGAGTGTCATAAGCCGTGACCAGTTCCTCCGGCACCAGGAAATTGGCAAAGATGATCACAAACAGAATGACTGTCAGAATGACGAGTCCTAAGACTGCCGCCTTGTTTCTCATAAAACGCTTCACCACATCTCGAAACAGACTGTCCCTGGAGTGGTGAATCATCTCTTTATACGCTTTCTGTTGACTCCTCATGCTCTATACCTCGCTCGCAGCTTCGGATCGATCAACGCAAAGAAGATATCCATCAGCACCATGACGATCATGAAGATAAAGGCCAGCAGAAGAGCGCAGGTCATGACCACCGGTACGTCCTTCGCATTGATTGCATCCAGCATATAGGTTCCGATACCCGGAATCGTAAAAATGCTCTCCACGATCACCGAGCCCCCCAGAATGCCGGCAAACCCTGTTAGCAGGAGTGTGATAATCGGCAGGCTGGCATTTTTCAACGCGTGCTTCCAGATGACGCGTTTTTCGCTGCATCCCTTAGCTCTTGCTGTCCGAATATAATCCTGATTCATGGCGTCCAGCATCGCTGAACGTGTCATCCGGCTCAGCACGGGAATGCTGGACAACTCCAGAGTCGTCACCGGCAGGATATATGATCTCACACTGTCAATACCGAAAGAAGGCAAGATACCCCAATGTACGGAAAAGAGGAGCAGCAGACACATCGCGACGAAGAAAGAAGGGATCGAAGCAAATAAAACCGCGAAAATGGTCACGGTCGTATCCATGAAGGAATACTGCTTCACCGCGCTCAATATCCCCAACGCAACTCCCAAGACTGCCGAAATACTGAAGGAGATCAACCCCAGCCGAAGAGTCAGCGGAAACCGAATTGCGATCTCCGAAAAGATATTCGCCTGAGAACTGTATGAAATCACATTCCCTGTAAACAGTCCTTTCAAATAATACCAAAATCTATCGACGAGATTCCCCGTGAATCCCACGCTCTCATTGAAGGCCTCCTTGACTTCCAGGGGCGTCGTCAACGGCAAAATATTCGTTGCCGGATCCCCTGGCGTCAGGGACATAATCAGAAATACCATCAATATCACACAAAACAGCATGGGTATCATGTATAGCAGCCGTTTCAAAATATATCGGCTCATTCTACCGCTCCTTTGCTATAAATTCCTCGTTTGTCAGTTCTTTTTCGCAAAACGCACCAATGCGCCTCCAGCCTCTGTCACCAGCGGCATGGCCAACGAATCGATCATGCCTCCCACTTCTGCCGTATGGAAATGCACCGGGATGCCCGGCGGCAGTTCTCCTACAATATCCGTGGTGACAAAAGTATCGTAATGGAAATGCTTGAGCGTATTGGGCCGATCCAGGAACTCCATGACCAACGTCTCGTCCTGCCTGCGAATGACACAGGGACTGTAGCCATTCCGCTCATAAGTACCCGTGAAATCCTCCAAGGCATGGGAAGGATGCGTCCCTTCCACCTGCTTTCCTGTGAAGCGCTCCATCGCCTTTGCCGAATCTCCATGACGTTCCGCTACAAAATCATGATATCGCTTCACCCAATCTCCATCCTCAATACCCAGATAATGATCGATAATGGTTCTTGCCAGTGCATAATGCAGAAAGCTGCTGTTCAGATTGGTATAGGCTACCACGCCCAGATTCAGATCCGGTACAAAGCTGGTGAACCCGGAGAATCCATCAATATTGCCGCCATGCTGCAGGATCTTGTGTCCCCGGAAGACTTCCGCGAACCATCCCATACCATAGCAGCAAAACTGCGTCTCCTCCATGGGCATATCCAACGGAGCCTGCAATATCATGCTGGGCTTATGCATCTCATCCATCGCGGCCTGGCTGATGATCTGCCTGCCGTCAGGCGTCTTGCCGCCCTGAAGATGCAGCTGCACCCACTTCAGCATATCCTCCACACAGGAATCAATCGAACCTGCCGCCGCAAAGGGCGCGCCGGTTCCTGTAGACTTGTCTTCTCTGCTGGCCCGATAGAAGGGGATCTTCCTCAGCCCATGCATGCCATCGCCGCCTTCCGGCCGGTCGTAGGGTTCTGCATGATCCGGATCCTGCTCGATATCGTCAATAAAGCAGCAGCTCCGATCCATCCCCAGAGGACGGAACAGATACTCGTCCAAACATTCCTCATAGGTCTTGCCCGTCAGCTTCTCCACGATATAGCCGGCCAGAATATAGCCGTAATTATTATACTGGAACTTCGTCCGAAATGGCTGATTCGGCTCCAGATACTTCATATGTTCTACCAGTTCCTTACGTGTGAAATCCGTACGATACCAGGAATATTCATGCCTCGGAATCCCTGTTCTATGGCTCAGGAGATCCCGTAGTGTGCAGTTCTCACTGGTGAATGCATCATACAAAGTCACCTCCGGCACGTATTTGCGAATCGGCGTATCCCAATCGAGTTTTCCCTGATCTACCATGATGGCTACGAGCGCCGACGTAAAGGCCTTAGAACAGCTGCCGATCTGATACAGTGTCTCTCTCGTGGCCGGAAGCTTTTGTTCCACATCTCTTACACCATATCCTTCACACAGTACCACCTTGCCATCCTTGATGACGCCTATGGCTACCGAGGGACTATCCCAAAGTGCCAGGCCATCCTGCACTTTCTGTCCAAACTGTTCAAAAAACTGCTGATCTGTCATTGCTTCTTCCCCCTCACTTCTTGGTAAATACAATGGGGCCCAGCCCCTCTTCGCTGCCCAGCTTCATAGAAACGGTCCGAATCATGCCTTCGGGATCCATTCCAAATGTCACCAGAAGCCCCACCGGCAGTTCACCAATAACGCCCTCCGTCACAAAAGTATCATAATGATGATGCGTCAGATCCACGATAAAGGAATTGAAATCCATCCGAAGCCCTTTTTCTGTTTTCTCAATTCGCACGCGACGATATCCTGGTCTCTCATAATCACCCACATAATCCGCCATCGGATGCGACGGATGCGTATTCGATACCGCCTGCTCTGCCGGTGCCGCAAAGGCGGCACGCACCGAATCAAACATCTCCTCATTTCCCTGATACAACCTGTCATACCAGTCTGTATCCGCCTGATCCAGGAATGTATCCAGAACATCCATGACAATCGCGTCAGCTAACAACGTGACATTCATATTGGCACTGACAAATACACCCAGTCCCAGTTCCGGCAGGAAGGCCGTCTCTGTCGAGAATCCGTTGATATTCCCTCCGTGCTCACACATCTTGTAGCCTCGATAACTATGAACCTGCCATCCTAATGCATACGAATTCATGGTACGCTGCGGGCTATACAGCGGGCTATCCGCCAACGTGATATGGGGCGTGGTGAGAAGCCGCATCATATCCGGCCGGATCCGCTGCTGCCCCTGCCATTCTCCATTTCCCATCATAAACTCTACCCAATGTGCCATATCCTGGGCACAGGAAGAAATACATCCTGCGGCGGCTGTCGGATCTCCCGTCCGGGATTCCGCGTTCTCTGCCGGTGATTGATAGAAATCGATCTGCCGGATTCCCTCCATCGTGTATTCCTCGGTGTGATCATAGGGCAGCGCCTTGTTATCCGCCGAACGGATATCCTCAATATACACCTTAGAATGCGTCATTCCCAATGGCAGGAGAATCTTCTGCTCCAGATAATCCTCAAACTTCATGCCGCTTACCGCCTCAATCAACGCTCCGGCAATCAGATAGTTGAAATTGCTGTACTGGAACTTGTAGCGAATCGGCGCGGTCAGCCACAGATCCTTCAGATGGCTCATGAGCTCGTCTCGAGAGAACCCTGTCCCGTACCATGCATATTCATGCCGGGGCAGGCCGCTGCGATGGGACAAAAAGTCCCGTATCGTAAGATGTGCGGTCGCATACTCGTCATGCAGACGAAACGAAGGGATATAGTCCCGCACTGGCCGATCCATATCCAGCTTTCCTTCTGTGGCCAGCATGGCCACCGCTGCCGCCGTGAAAGCTTTGGTACAGCTGGCAATCTGATACAGCGTCTCGGCATCGGCACTAATTCCGGCTTCCTGGTCTCTCTGGCCGATACCTTCTGCCATACAGACCTCATGGTCCTTTATAATACAAATAGAGACAGAGGGAACATCCCATTTTTTCAGTTGTTTCCGGATGCGCTCCCGCAATCTGTCTATCCTTTCCTGATTCTTCATTTTCATGCCTCCTCCTGCTTCATGAAGAACTCATCCTTGGCCTCAGGATTCAGCGCGATGCCAAATTCGATGCCATCGACCTGTCCCTTGCGATTCGTATTAAACCGGATATTCATGTCCGCAAATAATGCTGTGGGATTATGAATCTGGAATGTGTCGTAATGGAAATGCTGCAGCGGACTCTCCTCTTTATTATAAAGGAAATGCAGTCCATCCTCCTGCTTTGTAATGACGACATCGCCATAACAGGCATTATGATAGGTTCCCGCATAGTCTGCCAGCGGATGCGACGGCGTGGTGTTCGGTACTGGATCCCCATTCATCCTCTTCATGTTCTCCGGATTTTGAGCGAAAATATCGCCGATAATCTTACGCCAGCGCTGATGCCATTCTCCATTGCTCTCTCCCAAATACGCATCTACGATCTCGTACGTCGTCGCGTATGTATTGAAAGAATTATTAAAGTTCGTCAGACACACCACTCCCAGCTTCTGATCCGGAATCATCGTGACCAACGCAGAGAAGCCGTCAATATTGCCGCCGTGTTCCACCATCATGTGTCCTCGATAGGTCTCCAAAAACCAGCCCATTCCATAGGAATAGAAGTCCTGCTCCGGAAACGGAACCAGAAGCGGCTCGCTCATCAACATATTGGGCTTATGAATCTCCCTCATGTTCTCCTCAGAAATCAGCTGGCGGTCTCCCACCTTTCCTTCCTGCAGATTGAAAAGCAGCCATTTACACATATCTGACACCGTGGACATGATGGATCCGGCCGGTCCATAGGGCGCTCCAATGCCCTGTGCCATGTCCTCCCGATCGCTCTTTAGAAACGAGATTTTATGGTACCCCTTCAAATCCGTGGGTAAAACTCGGGAATACGGTTCTGCATGGTTTTCATCCTTTCGAATGGCGTCTACATAGAAAGTCGTACGATGCATCCCCAGCGGTTCCAACAGGTTCTTCTGGATGAACTCCTCCCAGCTCATGCCGGATAATGCCTCGATCAGCATGCCCACCGCCACATAACAGGTGTTCTGATAACACCAATGCGAACGGAATGACCATACCGGCTCCATATTCCGCAGGTTTTCCACCATCTCCCGGCGACTGCAGGGCCCATTGATCCAGTACGCGTCATGCCGAGGCAGCCCTGTACGATGGCAGAGCAGATCCCGCACGGTCGCATGTGCCGTCGTATACGGGTCCTTAAATTCTAGCCAGGGCAGATACTCATGCACCGGACGATCCCATTCCAGTTTTCCCTGATCCACTAACAGCGCAGCGGCAGCGGCCGTAAAAGCCTTGGAACAGCTTCCGATTTGATACAGTGTCTCCTGATTGGCCTTCAGATTCTTCTCCTGATCCGCATATCCGAATCCTTCTGCCAGAATGACCTCCCCCTCTTTCACAACGCCAACCGAGATAGAGGGCTGATCCCACAACGGCAGCTCCTGAATGATCTTTTCTCTAATTGCTTGTATTGTACTCATACTATCTATCCTTACTGCTTTACAGCTCAATGCCCAGTCCCGGCTTCTCCAGCAGCGTAAAGATGCCGCCCTCGCGAGTCAACCCGCCTTCGATACCATCGTCCTCGCCCTTATAAAACATGAAGCTATCGCAATCTGCCTCCACGATCGCTTTCTTAGCGGCTACCAGACTGACGCCTGCCGTGATACTGATCTTATTCTCCTGCATACAACCGACCATGCAGCCCAAGCCCGCTGCCTCCGCAATATCCGCGATCTGCGCGCCGTAATACAGTCCACCGCACTTCATCAGCTTAATGTTGAAGAAATCCGCACATCCCAGTTTGGCGGCTCTCCGGGCATCATGCGGTGTATGAATCGACTCATCCAGCATCAGCTTCACCGATGTGGTATTCTTCGCCATGAGTTCTGCCGCACCGTCAAAATCCCACCAGGGCAGGCACTGCTCCGCAGCATCCACTCCCAGCTTCTCAAACTCCTTGAGCGCCCGCAGCGCCGTCTCTACATTATACCCCTGATTGGCATCAATTCGGATTCGTACCTTGTCTCCTACGGATCTTCGAATCCGTGTCAGCGCCTCGATGTCATCCTCCAGTGAAATCCCCACCTTCACCTTCAGGATATCAAATCCCTTTTGAAACACGAATTTCTCCGCAGCCTGCTGCATCTTCTCCGGCGTGTTAATCCCAATCGTAATATCATTATGCACTACAGGATTGGTGCCGCCTAAAAGGCGGTACACCGGCAATCCCTTCTTTTTACCCATGATGTCATACAGAGCAATGTCAAAGGCACATTTAGCCGATCCGTTGCCATAGATGATGTGATCCATCATCTCATGAGCGCCCGCAATATCCATCGGATCCCATCCAATAAAGGCTTCCGCAAACATCTTCATGACCAGATAACAGGTCTCCATCGTCTCTCCTGTCACAAAGCCAATCGGCGCGGCGGAACCGACGCCGCAGATTCCTTCGTCCGTATATATCTTTACGGTCCAACTATCCGAATCCTCAATGACTCCGAAGGCAACCCGAAACGGTTCTTCCAGGGGGGCCGAAAATTTTTCAATCTCCACTTTCGTAATCTTCATCTTAACTTCCCTACCTTTCTGCGGCGGAATGACAGGATTTCATTCCGTATGATAGTCTCTGTACAATAAAAAATCGTCTTTGTCAAGGAAAATCGGGATTTTTTATTGTTTTGAACAAATTTATCTCCTCATTTCCTGAAAACATACATGCGTTTTCTTTATATGATTGACAATCCTTGTGAAAAACGGTATGATAGATTTAACCTATTTTATGTCAGGAGGATCGTATGGAACTGCAAAAGAAACTGAAAAAAATCATGCTGCCCGCCCTGAAGATTGCGATCGGAAGCAGCGCCGCCATTTGGATCGCAGAATCGCTCAGCCTGCAGTACGCTTCATCCGCCGGTATCATCGCACTTTTAACCATAGCATCTACAAAATGGGAAACCATGCGGCTTTCCCTGTATCGCCTCATCACATTCTGCATCACTGTCATTCTAACCTTTCTTCTTTTTCACCTGCTTCCCTGGGATTGGGCTACTTATGGCCTCTTTCTCTTATTTACCGTTATCTACAGCACATGGATCGGTTGGCGCGTCACCATATCCGTCAATGCTGTCATAGCCACCCATTTCCTGACTGTTGGAAATTTTTCCTTGAATTTTGTCCTGAATGAGTTTCTTTTGGTTTTGATCGGCATCAGCATCGCCATCTTAATCAATTTGTTCTATAACTACAAAGGACAATTGCGAGAAGTCCTTCGCGGTATGCGGTTTACAGAAACGCAGCTGCAAAATGTCCTAAGAGAAGTATCTGCCTATCTATCTGAGACAGAATCCTACCCCGGCGTCTGGCAGGACATCGGAGCATTAGAATCACAGATCCAGGAATTCATTCATGAGGCCTATGAATACTCTGGCAATCTCTTTCCCACACATTCCCATTATTACGTGGATTATCTCGAGATGCGCCTAAGCCAGTGTCGGATTCTGCAGAGTCTCCATGCGCAGATGCGAAAAATTCGCACCATGCCGGAACAGGCCCATCTGATTTCCGAGTACATCCTCTATTTGACCGAATATATCGTGGAGATGAATATCCCTCAGAAACAACTTGACCGTCTTCATCAGATCTCGCAGGATATGGAACAAGAACCCATGCCGCAAACACGAGAGGAATTTGAGGGTCGCGCCATTCTATATCATATTCTGATGGATTTAGAGGAGTTTCTTCATGCCAAACAGCGCTTTGTGGAGACAATGGATCCTGCTGTCAAAAAGATTTACTGGGGAAATTAAAAAAAAGTGCCATGACATCGTCCTCAATGGATGATGCCATGGCACTCTCTCTTTCATCAGCCCTGCTTCTGCTTATGCTTTGGATTGGTGCAGATCACCATGATCTTGCCCTTTCTCTTAATTACCTTGCACTTTTCGCAAATCGGCTTCACAGATGAACGAACCTTCATTCTGACCGCTCCTTTCTTTTACCTTTCGGTACTTTACTTAGCCCGCCATACAATGCGGCCCTTCGACAGATCATAGGGAGACATCTCAATCGTGACACGGTCTCCCGGAAGAATTTTAATAAAATTCACGCGGAGCTTTCCGCTCAGATGACATAATACCTGGTGCTTATTTTCCATAAGTTCTACCAGAAACATAGCATTGGGCAGCTTTTCTACGACAGTGCCCTCAAATTCAATTGCGTCTTTCTTTGACAAGCTTCTAACCTCCTTGCATTTACAGCATGGTCAGTATCTCGTAACCGGTCGGTGTGATCAGGATCGAATTCTCATAATGGGACGTCAAAGACCCATCTCGAGACACCGTTGTCCAGCCATCCTCCAGCACATCCACTGCCCAGTCCCCAGCCGCCAGCATCGGCTCTATTGCTAATGTCATACCTGCGGTCAGTTTGGGACCGCGTCCTACCGGCTTATAATTCGGAATCGCCGGATCTTCATGCAACAATGCACCCACGCCATGGCCTACAAAATCACGGATCACACTGCATCCATAACTCTTTGCCTTCTTTTCAATGGCACCGGATATTTCATGCAGGTGATTTCCCTCTTTTGCATACTCCATGCCCGCCCAGAAACTGGCTTCTGCTGCCTCAATCATCTTCCGGGCCAGGTCCGAAATCTCTCCCACCGCGTAGGTTCTGGCCGCATCCCCATGGAATCCGTCCAGACAAGCTCCCACATCAATGCTGATGATTTGTCCTTCCTTAAGAATCTGCTTCTCTGAAGGAATTCCATGAATGACACAATCATCCACGGATGCGCAGATTGAGGCCGGATATCCATGATAATTTTTGAAGGAAGGTGTAGCGCCATGGCTGCGAATGATTTCCTCTGCCACAGCATCCAACTTTCCCGTGGAAACTCCAGGCTTCACATACTGCTTCATCGCTTCCAGCACTTCCGCAACAATACGGCTGGATTTACGAATCTTGTCAATCTCTTCCGAACTCTTGACTACAATTGCCATCTTTTACTCCTGAATCGCCTTTACGATCGCACCCGTCACGTCTTTCGGCGCCATTGTGCCATCTACCGTAACAAGAAGTCCCTTCTGATCGTAATAATCAATCAAAGGCGCTGTCTGATCATGGTACACCGTAAGACGCTTCTGCACCGTCTCCGGCACATCGTCTGCCCGAGTGATCAATTCTGCACCGCACTTATCACAGATTCCTTCCTGCTTCGGCGGATTGTACTGCACATGATAAGACTCTCCACAACTTGGACACACTCTACGCCCGCCCATTCGTTCCACGATCACTTCATCCGGAACATGGATATTCACCGCAGCATCCAACTTCTCCTTCTGAGATAGAGCGTCGGCCTGCGCAAGCGTTCTCGGGAAACCATCCAGAATATAACCATTCTGGCAGTCCTCTTCGCTCAAACGATCCATCACCAGATCCACGGTCAGCTCATCCGGTACCAGAAGGCCCTGATCCATATAGCTCTTGGCCTTCATGCCCAGCGGTGTTTCATTCCGCAAATTCTTTCTAAAAATATCTCCAGTGGAAATATGGGGTACGTGCAGGAACTCTGCCAGGCTGGAAGCCTGCGTTCCCTTACCGGCACCCGGTGCGCCTAAAAGAACCAGTTTCATATGGAAAATCCTCCTCCATTAACGCAAGAAGCCCTTATAGTGGCGGGTCACCATCATGCTCTCGATCTGCTTCACTGTTTCCAGAGCCACGCCTACAACGATCAGCAGTGAGGATCCGCCAATATTCAGATTATCAATCTGGAAAATAAAGGACATGATGACCGGCAAGCTTGCGATGATCGCCAGGCCGATCGCACCGATAAAGATAACATACTTGGAAACCTTTTTTATATATTCATATGTGGGCTTGCCAGGACGAATACCGGGAATAAAGCCGCCATTCTTCTTCATGTTATTGGCAATTTCCATCGGATTAAACGTAATTGACGCATAGAAATACGTAAACAGAATAATCAGAACCACATATAAAACAGCCCCAAAGGGATGAGACGTATTCAACCAATTTATTACTGTTCCCCAGAACCCATTCGGATTTGAGGTGAAGAAACTGGTAATAATCTGAGGAAAACTGATCAGCGAAATCGCGAAGATGATCGGGATAACACCAGCCAGATTTACTCGAATAGGGATGTTCGTACTCTGACCACCATAAGTCTTTCGTCCCTGCATTCTCTTAGCATACTGTACCGGCAGGCGGCGCTCTCCCAGAGACAGAAGAACAACAAATGCGATGATCAGAAGGAACAGAATCGCCATAATCACCAGAGCCCACTTGTTTTCATAAGTAGACAGACTGGTAATGGCAGAGGGTATGCGAGACAGGATATTCACAAAAATAATCAGAGAGATTCCATTTCCGATTCCCTTGGCGGTGATGTTCTCACCAATCCACATGACAAATGCTGTTCCCGCCGTAAACGTAAATATCGATACAATGATCGCCCAGACCGTATTGACCTCACTGCTGATGATGCCGTAATTGGCGTTCAGGCTGTAGGAAATGCCAAATGCCTGGACCAATGCCAAGACAATTGTCACATAACGAGTATACTGAGCAATCTTCTTTCTTCCGGACTCTCCATCCTTGTTTAACTCTTCCAGCCGCGGTATCGCGATGGTAAGAAGATTCATGATAATCGACGCGTTGATATACGGAGTAACTCCCATAGCAAACAAGTTCATGTTGCTGAACGCGCCGCCACTCATTACGTCAAACAACGCTAAAACCCCTCCACTTGTGGAGAAATATTCATTCACAAGGGAAGCGTCAATGAACGGGCTAGGCATCGTGGACCCAATTCGCACGATGGCTAACATCAGCAGCGTATACAAGATTTTCTTCCGCAGATCCGGTATCTTCCAAGCGTCTCGAATTGTATGAAACAATCTAACCGCCCTCCTTCACTATTGGTTAACGCACAGCAGCCTATGGCCGCTGCGCGTTCCTCCTCTGAGAATCAGTTTTCCTCTACGCTTCCGCCCAGAGCTTCGATCTTCTCCTTCGCTCCCTGGCTCACAGCAGAAACCTTCACGGTCAGCTTCTTTTCCAGCGTACCATTGCCCAGAACCTTGACGCCGTCTCTAGGGTTACTGATGACACCCTTTTCTACTAAGGCTGTAATCGTTACGACATCTCCATCTTCGAAAACGTTCAGACGATCTACATTGATCGCTACGATGTCCTTAGTATTGCGATTCGTAAAACCTCTCTTGGGCAGACGGCGATACAGAGGCATCTGTCCGCCTTCGAAACCAAGACGAACACCACCACCAGAACGTGCCTTCTGTCCCTTGTGTCCACGTCCGGAGGTCTTACCGTTACCGGAACCATGGCCTCTTCCTACGCGAAAGGCCTTTTTCTTTGCACCCTCAGCGGGTTTCAGTTCACTTAACTTCATGTAAGCTCCCTCCTATTACTCTTCGATCTCTTCTACCTTGACCATATGGGAGATATGCCGCAGAGCCCCCCGCATAGCGTCATTATCCGGACGGATAATTGTAGAATTCAGTTTCTTGAAGCCCAAGGCCTCGACAATCTTTCTGTTCTTCGGATTTGCACCGATGGTAGACTTGACCAATGTAATCTTCAGCTTCTTTGCCATTTGTCCAGTCCTCCTTATCCTACAACCTCGGCAATGCTCTTGCCACGAATCGCAGCTACCTGCTCCGGTGTCTTCAATGCAGCCAGACCTGCAAAGGTCGCAGCAACAACATTGTTCTTATTATTGGAACCCAAGGACTTGGTACGAATATTGCGAATTCCCGCCAAATCCAATACCGCACGAGCCGGACCGCCGGCGATAACGCCAGTACCTTCCGGAGCCGCCTTCAGAAGCACTTCCGCGCTTCCGAAAACGCCCAGCATATCGTGAGGAATGGAACCGGTCTCTGTAACAGCAACGGTAATCATGGACTTCTTTGCAGCTTCTTCGCCTTTACGGATCGCTTCCGGAATCTCCATAGCTTTACCCAAGCCGAAACCAACATGTCCCTGCTTATCTCCAACGACAACCAGTGCCGTAAATCTCATATGACGTCCGCCCTTAACAACCTTCGTAACACGCTTGATCGTTACGACGTTGGACGTTAACTCACCCAGGGTACTGGGATCGATCTTTTCCTTTCTCATGAAACTGCCTCCTATTATAAAATCAGTCGCACTAAGAATCGGCCGATCCTTAGAACTGCAAGCCTGCCTCTCGGGCAGCCTCAGCCAGAGCCTTCACTTTTCCGTGATACAGGAAGCCACCGCGGTCAAAGATGACCTTTTCAATTCCCTTTTCCACAGCGCGCTTCGCCAGTACAGTACCTACAACTGTCGCAGCCTCGACGTTACTGGTCTTCTCGACCTGAGACTTCACATCCGGCTCTACGGTAGAAGCAGCTACCAGCGTACAACCCTTGGTATCATCAATAATCTGCGCATAGATATGGAGATTACTGCGGAACACACACAAACGAGGGCGATCCTGGCTGCCTACGATATGGCGGCGCATTCTGTAATGCTTCTTAACACGAATTTTCTTTCTGTCTTCTTTTTTAACCATTACAAATCACCCCTTTACTTATTTACCGGTCTTACCAACCTTACGCAGAATCACTTCATCCGCGTACTTGATACCTTTGCCCTTATATGGTTCAGGCGGACGCTTGAAGCGAATCTCTGCGGCATACTGTCCAACCAGTTCCTTATCGATTCCCTTTACGGTAATCTTATTGGTTCCTTCTACTACGGACTCGATGCCGGCAGGATCTTCCATCTCTACCGGATGAGAATATCCCAAAGACAGCACCAGCTTGGAACCCTGCTTTGCTGCACGGTAACCAACGCCGTTGATTTCCAGAACCTTCTGATATCCTTCCGTCACGCCGACTACCATGTTGTGAATCAGGCTGCGGGTCAGACCATGCAGTTCCTTCATCTGCTTCAGGTCATTGGGACGGCTTACAATTACTTCGTTTCCTTCCTGCTTGATCGTCATCTGGGTAGGCATCTGCTTTTCCAGAGAACCCTTAGGACCTTTTACAGTCACAAAATTGTTCTCGGAAATCGCAACCTCTACACCGGCTGGAATCACAACAGGCAACTTTCCAATTCGACTCATCGTATCTTCCCTCCTGCTTACCAAATAAAGGCCAGTACTTCACCGCCGACATTCAGCTTTCTTGCTTCCTTATCGGTGATGATACCCTTATTGGTAGAAATAATAGCGGTACCGAGTCCATTAAGCACCCGAGGCATATTGTCCTTTCCGGCATAGACCCGCAGGCCAGGTTTGGAAATTCTCTTAATACCGGTAATGACCTTCTCATTCTTATCCTTACCATACTTCATGGTAATCCGGATCGTCCGGATGTTCCCATCGGTGATGATCTCGTACTTCTTGATATATCCTTCATTTACCAGGATGTCGGCGATTGCTTGCTTCATCTTAGAAGCCGGTACATCAACCGTATCATGCTTGGCAATATTTCCGTTTCTGATACGCGTCAGCATATCTGCAATAGGATCGCTCGTCATCATGTGGATTGACCTCCTTTATATTCAAATCGCCTTGCTTACCAGCTGGCCTTTTTCACACCAGGAATCTCGCCCTTATATGCCAGCTCCCTGAAACAAATACGGCAAATTCCGTACTTACGAAGCACCGAATGCGGACGTCCGCAAATCTTACAACGGGTATAAGCACGACTGGAGAACTTCGGCGTTCTCTGCTGCTTGATAATCATAGACTTTTTAGCCATTCTAGTCCTCCTCTTTTACTTAGCAAAGGGCATGCCAAACAGGGTCAGCAGCTCTTTGGCCTCTTCATCGGTCTTTGCCGTCGTTACAAAAATGATATCCATTCCGCGAACCTTATCGATCTTATCGTAAGAAATCTCGGGGAAAATCAGCTGCTCCTTAATGCCCATGGAGTAGTTGCCGCGTCCGTCAAAGGAATTGGCGGATACACCGCGGAAGTCACGAACTCGGGGCAGAGCCAGGCTGATCAGACGATCCGCAAAATCATACATCTTGTCGCCGCGCAGGGTGACCTTGCAGCCAATCGGCATACCCTCACGAATCTTAAAGTTCGCGATGGACTTTCTGGCTTTCGTAATAATCGGCTTCTGTCCGGAAATCGTCGTCAGATCGTTTACAGCGCTCTCCAGCGTCTTCGGGTTATCCTTGGCTTCGCCCACACCCATGTTGATCACAATCTTCTCGATCTTCGGCACCTGCATGATGTTTTTATAAGAGAACTTTTTCATCATGGCCGGAACAACTTCACTATTATAGAAATCTCTCATTCTGTTCGAGCTCACAGTTTTAACCTCCTTTTTGGGTATTCGGCGTCTTAATCAATGACGTCCTTGCTCGCGCTCTTCTTCGCGATTCTGGAGCGAACGACCGTCTTCTTGCCATTCTCTTCTTTGACTTCCGTCTTGATACCCAAACGGGTAGGTACACCATCGTGCAGATACATCACATTAGAAATGTGAATCGGTGCTTCCCTATGAACGATTCCGCCCTGCTGCATGCCGCCGCGAGCCTTCTCGTGCTTGGTTACCATGTTCACGCCTTCTACAATGACACGCTCATTCTTGCTGTCAATGCTCAGAATCTTACCCTTCGCGCCTTTATCTGTACCAGCGATCACAACTACCAGATCGCCCTTCTTCAACTTCATCTTCGCCATTTTCACGCCCTCCTCTTACAGAACTTCCGGAGCCAGAGAAAGGATCTTCATGTACTTCTTCTCTCTCAGCTCTCTTGCCACAGGGCCAAAAATACGGGTTCCACGAGGATTCTGATCCTCTCTTATGATAACGGCTGCATTATCGTCAAAACGAATATACGCGCCATCCTTACGGCGTACCGGCTGCGTAGTACGAACCACAACCGCCGTCACCACGTCGCCCTTCTTTACAACGCCGCCTGGCGTTGCATCTTTTACCGCAGCAATGATCACATCGCCAACACGGGCATATCGACGGGTGGATCCGCCCATCACACGAATGCACAGAAGCTCTCTGGCACCGGTATTGTCGGCCACCGTCAGTCTAGTTTCCTGCTGTACCATGACTGATACCTCCTTATTCGATTACAAGCAAAATATACCGATACCAAATTATTTAGCTCTCTCAACGATCTCCACCAAACGCCATCTCTTGTTCTTAGACAGGGGTCTGGTCTCCATCACGCGCACGCGATCTCCGATCCGGCTCTCGTTGTTCTCGTCATGAGCCTGCAGCTTATAGGTCTTCTTTACAATCTTTCCATACAGCGGATGCTTTACATTATCCACCACGCTGACCACAATCGTCTTATCCATCTTGTCGCTGGTTACAACGCCGATCATGGTTTTTCTCATATTTCTCTCGACCACTGAATTTACCTCCTTCATCCCGGGACCGCTTACTCAGCAGCCTTCTTCTGCGTCAAAACGGTTTGGATCCGTGCGATATTGCGACGTACTTCCTTGATCCGGGCCGTATTGTTCAACTGATTGGTGGCATTCTGAAAACGGAGATTGAAAAGCTCTTTCTTAGCGGAAACAAGTTCCATTTCCAGCTGCTCCGAATTTTTTGCTTTCAATTCTTCTAAATATTTATTCAATGTGATTCACCATCCTGTTCATATTCCGGATCACCCGGCATTCTGCGCATCCACGACCGCGTCCAGATCCGCCTTGGAATAAATCTTGCAGCGTACCGGCAGCTTATGCATGGCAAGGCGCAGTGCCTCGCGAGCGATTTCCTCGGAAACACCCGCAATCTCAAACATAACACGACCGGGCTTGACTACTGCCACCCAGTACTCCGGAGATCCCTTACCGGAACCCATACGGGTCTCAGCCGGCTTCGCGGTAACTGGCTTATCCGGGAAAATCTTGATCCAAACCTTACCACCACGCTTGATGTAACGAGTCATGGCCACACGGGCTGCCTCGATCTGCGCAGAAGTAATCCATGCCGGATCCTGTGATACCAGACCATACTCACCATAGGTGATTCTGTTTCCACGCAGGCACTTGCCTGCCATAGAGCCGCGGAACTGCTTACGGCGCTTTACTCTCTTCGGCATTAACATTAGTTATCGCTCCCTTCTTTACCCACTTTCTCAGGAAGCACTTCCCCGTGGTTCACCCATACCTTAACGCCCAGCTTACCATACGCTGTATGCGCTTCGGAAAATCCATAGTCAATATTGGCACGCAGGGTAGACAGAGGAATATTTCCTTCGATGTAGTGCTCGCTGCGGGCAATTTCTGCACCACCTACGCGACCAGCTACCATGATCTTGATACCCTTTGCGCCTGCCTTCATGGTACGGCCCATCGCCTGCTTCATAGCACGACGGAAGGAGATACGATTCTCCAGCTGCTGTGCTACATTCTCTGCCACGAGCTGTGCCTCACACTCAGGTTTTCTAACTTCCAGAATATTCAGAATAACCTTTGCACTGGTCAGATTCTGAATCTCCTGCTTCAATCCGTCGATGGCTGCGCCGCCCTTACCAATCACAACGCCGGGTTTCGCGGTATAGATCGTCACTTTCAGACGGCCTGCCGCACGCTCGATACCGATCTTGGAAATACCAGCTGCATACAGCTTGTTCTTCAGGAACTTGCGGATCTTATTATCTTCTACTAATACATCACCGAAAGCTTTGTCTTCGGCAAACCATTTTGTATCCCAGTTTTTAATTACACCGACCCTCAGGCCATGGGGATTCACCTTCTGTCCCATCGAAGTCCTCCTTATCTCTCATTCAGAATAATGGTAATATGGCTCGTCTTCTTGAGGATCCTGTCCGCACGGCCCTGAGCACGGGGACGAATTCTCTTCATAGTAGTACCCTGATTGGCATATGCCTCCTGCACATACAGCTTGGAAACATTGATGTCCAAGTCACGCTCTGTGCTGGCATACTCCGCGTTCGCTACCGCGGAATCCAAAACCTTACTGATAATACGAGCGCCTTCCCGAGGCGTAGCGGCCAGAATCGCCGAAGCCATCGCAACATCCTTGCCCTTGATCGTATCTAACACGATCTTAGCCTTGGAAGGAGCGATTCTAGCGAAGGAAACTTTCGCTCTGGGACGAAGATCTTTCTGTGCATTTCGCTCTCTCTTAATCTTGCTTCTATGACCTTTTGCCATTGTATGATCCTCCTTTCAAAGCGCCGCTTAACGGCTTCCCTTTTTCTCATCCTTACCGTGTCCACGGTAGGTGCGGGTCAGTACAAACTCACCCAACTTGTGTCCAACCATATCTTCGGTGATATATACCGGAACATGCTTGCGTCCATCATGAACCGCAATGGTATGTCCCACAAAAGAAGGGAAAATCGTAGAACGGCGGGACCATGTCTTAATCACTTGCTTATCATTTGCCGCGTTCAGCGCATCCACTTTCTTCAGCAGATGCTCATCGGCAAAAGGACCTTTCTTTAATGAACGTGCCATTCGTCATATCCTCCTTACTTGTTCGTCGCCCGTCTGCGGACAATCATCTTATTGGAAGTCTTATTCTTCTTACGAGTCTTGAGACCCAGTGCAGGCTTACCCCACGGCGTTACCGGACCCGGACGTCCAATAGGAGCCTTACCTTCACCACCACCATGCGGATGGTCATTGGGGTTCATTACAGAACCGCGAACCGTAGGACGAATACCCATATGACGCTTACGGCCAGCCTTACCGATCTTAATCAGCTCGTGATCCTGATTGCCGACCTGGCCGATCGTAGCGCGGCAATCAATCGGAACCATACGCATCTCACCAGAAGGCAGACGCAGTGTTGCGTACTTTCCTTCCTTCGCCATCAGCTGCGCACTGTTGCCCGCAGAACGAACCAACTGTCCGCCCTTGCCAGGCTTCATTTCGATATTATGAACGGATGCACCGATCGGAATATTCCGCAGCGGCAGGCAATTTCCTACGCGAATTTCCACATTCTCGCCGCTCATCACCTTGTCGCCGTCCTTCAATCCCAGAGGCGCCAGAATATAACGCTTCTCGCCATCTGCATACTGCAGAAGGGCAATGTTCGCGGAACGGTTCGGATCATACTCAATTCCTGCAACCTTAGCCTCGATGCCGTCCTTATTTCTCTTGAAATCGATGATACGATATAACTTCTTCGCACCGCCGCCATGATGACGCACGGTAATCTTACCGTAGCTATTGCGGCCTGCGTGATTCTTCACCCGTACAACCAGAGACTTCTCCGGGGAGCTCTTGGTAACCTCATCAAAAGCGGAGCCCGTCATGTTTCTCCGGGAAGGGGTATATGGCTTATAAGTCTTTATGGCCATTGGTGTCACTCCTTTCGAATATTACATTCCTTCAAAAATCTCGATATCCTTGCTGTCCTCGGTCAAAGTCACAATAGCCTTTTTGGTCTTTGCCGTCTTGCCGACGATCATGCCTCTTCTTCTCTTCTTACCTACGAGATTCATGGTGTGAACACTCTTGACCTTTGTTCCCTCGAACATCTTCTCCACTGCTTCGCGGATCTGGATCTTATTAGCTTCCGGAGCTACCAGGAAGGTGTACTTCTTCTCGCTTACCAGGTTCATGCTCTTCTCAGATACCACAGGCGCCAGCAGCACGTCATAGTATTTAATATCAGCCATTACGCAAAAACCTCCTCGATCTTAGCGACCGCATCCTTCGTTGTGAAGAATGTCTCATACTTCAGGATGTCGTACACATTGATCAGCTCTGCGCTCATCGTCTTCACACCCGGAATATTACGAGCGGACATCACGACATTCTCATTGCTGCCGTCCAGTACGATCAGCGCCTTCTCAATCTGAAATGCATCCAGAACCTTCTTCATTTCCTTTGTCTTGATCTGATCCAGACTCAGCTGATTCAGAACAATGAACTTCTCTTCCTGCACCTTGCTGGTCAGCGCGGAACGCAGCGCCACACGACGCGCCTTCTTGTTGACCTTCTTAGAATAATCCCGCGGCTTGGGGGCAAATACTACGCCACCGCCAACCCACTGCGGAGCACGAATGCTACCCTGACGGGCACGACCCGTTCCCTTCTGACGGTACGGCTTCTTGCCACCACCTCTGACCTCAGCGCGCGTCTTCGCGCTCTGAGTACCCTGACGGCGATTCGCCAGATGGGCTACTACCACTTCATGCATCACATGGGTATTGATCTCTACGCCGAAAATCGCATCGGACAGCTCCATCTCGCCGCATGTGTTGCCGCTCATATCATAAACAGCTACTTTCGCCATGTTTACAGCCTCCTTTCAAGTATTACGCCTTCACGCTGCTCACAATTGTGATGACAGCCTTTTTCGGCCCCGGCACAGAACCCTTTACCAGCAACAGATTCTGCTCTGCGTCCACACGAACGATTTCCAGATTCTGCACTGTACGAGCTACATTGCCCATGTGACCGGGAAGCTTCTTACCCTTAAATACACGGCCCGGAGTCGCGGAGGATCCAAGAGATCCTGCATGGCGATGATACTTGGAACCATGCTCCATCGGTCCTCTTCCAAAACCATGACGCTTGATCGCGCCCTGATATCCCTTACCCTTGGAAATACCGCTGGCGTCCACCTTATCGCCTACTGCGAACATGTCGGCCTTGATCACATCTCCGACCTTATAGTTCTCAGCATCATCCAGCTTTAATTCCTCGAGCACTCTCTTGACTTCTACACCAGCCTTTGCAAACTGTCCCTTATCGGGCTTGTTCACCAGCTTCTCACGGATATCGCCGAAGCCTACCTGCACGGCGCTGTATCCGTCATGCTCTACCGTCTTTACCTGTGTAACCACACAGGGACCGGCTTCCAGGACCGTAACCGGGATCATCTCACCCGTTTCCTGATTGAAGACCTGTGTCATACCGATCTTTTTCGCTACGATCGCTTTCTTCATACTTCATACCTCCTAATAATCTACAGCGGATCCCAACCGGGATCATCCTAGGTCATTAGTCCCCGCTTCGCTGATAGCGGAACTCCTGCCTCGGTACCGCAACCCTGGTACATGCAGGCGTTGATCTATTGTCAACTTCAATAACCTTCATTTTTGCCGTCTCGCCTGATTCATTCCCGAACATGCGCTCCTTAGGCAGTCCCGGTCTTCTCCGGCTTCCCTAATGGCCAGCGGTTCTATTAAATAAGGAATTAGTTCTTCAGGTCTACCTTGATATCCACGCCAGCCGGCAGATCCAGCTTCATCAGCGCTTCAACGGTCTTGTCTGACGGATTCAGAATATCTACCAGACGCTTATGTGTTCTCTGCTCGAACTGCTCCCGCGTGTCCTTAAACTTATGAGTCGCACGCAAAATGGTAACAACTTCTTTGCGGGTAGGCATCGGGATCGGGCCACTGACTTCTGCCCCCGTTCTCTTCGCGGTATCCACGATTTTGCGGGCAGACTGATCGATCAGCTGATGATCATAAGCCTTTAAACTGATTCTGATTTTCTGATTTGCCATTAAAAAACAGCCTCCTTTTCTTCGCACATTTCGTACGACCATCGGCGACTGTACACTCACCCGTGTGTATCATACTCCTTCAAAGAAAAAAGAGAAACACACACATTGATCAATTGTACAGTGACCTCATCGTCGGTTTCTGGAACCAGACATTCGCTCGGCGGAAATTCCCGGCTATACCGCAACCTTCCGCGTCATCGCTCTCAATGTCACAGCAAAAGCTATTATACTACAGTTGGAAAGGCATTGCAAGTTTTTTTTCAAAAAAAGGTGCCAAACTTTTGATATTATTTCCCTTCTTTCCAGAAAGATTGCACAAATCCATATCTCATTTGCCAGCCCTTCTCCCCGCTCCTCCTTGACAGGCCTCACCGCTAATGATATACTGTTCCCAAAATACACCTATGGAGGGCTTCTTCATGCGTCCTTTTTCAAAAGATGATTGGTCCTATGCTCTGCAGGAACTGAAAAAACCTCGTTGTCTCACCTTTGGCGCGCTGGTCTGCGCGCTGTCTATTGCGCTTGGTTCCTTCTATCTGGTTGTCGGAAGCAATCTCCGCATCTATCTGACCTTTATCGTCAAATCACTGGGCTGTGCCGTTTATGGCCCCATCGTCGGTGCCATCGTCGCCTTCCTCTCGGATACGATCGGCTTCCTTCTGTTCCCCAGCGGTCCCTATTTCCCCGGATATCTGCTCAGTGAGATCCTGGCCGCCTGTATCTACAGTCTTTTCTTGTACAGAGAGCGTTTTCACTGGCTTCGCGCCCTCGCTGCCAAGATGCTGATCAATTATCTGATCAACGTTCTCCTGGGATGTCTCTGGAGTTATCTCCTCTATGGAAAGACTTATCTCTACTATCTGACCACCAGTCTCATCAAGAATACCCTGCTTCTGCCGATCGAAGTCATCATCATGACAGTGGTCTTCTCGATGCTTCGCCCTTTTCTGACAAAGTATCTACTGGTTCCCAGAAACCGATAAAAAACGCTTCGCGATCCTCTCTACGAATCTCGAAGCGTTTTTGTATGCCTCTTATAGATGAGATGCTATGGCCCATACGATGGCCACGACGACCACAATCGCCGCGATGCTCAGCCAAAGCTTCGCCGTATTCTTCTGCATCTTTTCCTTCTTTTCATATTCTTCCAATTTCTTTTCGTCCATGCCTGTCTCCTCTTCCATAAAAAAGGCTCCCACGTGCGCAGGAGCCCCTTCTTATATTATTAAAAATTACTCGATGATCTCGGTAACGGAACCAGAACCTACGGTACGACCACCCTCACGGATAGCGAAACGCAGTCCCTTTTCCATAGCAACCGGGTAGATCAGGTCGATGGTCATCTCAACGTGATCGCCAGGCATGCACATCTCAACGCCATCCGGCAGAGTGATGACACCCGTAACGTCCGTGGTTCTGAAATAGAACTGAGGACGATAGTTGGACAAAAACGGCGTATGACGTCCGCCCTCTTCCTTCTTCAGAACGTAAACCTGACCCTTGATCTTGTGGTGAGGGGTAACGGAACCGGGCTTAGCCAGAACCTGTCCTCTCTCGATCTCGTTTCTCTGGATACCACGCAGCAGAGCACCGATGTTATCACCAGCCTGTGCCTCATCCAGCAGCTTATGGAACATCTCGATACCGGTTACAACATAAGCCTTGGTCTCACCGTGCAGACCTACACGCTCTACACTGTCAGAAACCTTCAGAACACCACGCTCTACACGACCGGTAGCAACAGTACCACGGCCAGTGATAGAGAATACGTCCTCAACAGGCATCAGGAACGGCTTCTGGTCATCACGAACAGGATCCGGAATATAGCTGTCAACAGCATCCATCAGTTCCAGAATCTTGTCGCCCCAAGGACCGTTAGGATCTTCCAGAGCCTTCAGAGCAGAACCACGAATCACAGGGATATCATCTCCCGGGAAGTCGTACTCGCTCAGCAGCTCACGAATCTCCATCTCAACCAGCTCCAGCAGCTCCTCATCATCTACCATATCGCACTTGTTCATGAATACAACGATGTAAGGAACACCAACCTGACGAGACAGCAGGATGTGCTCACGAGTCTGAGCCATCGGGCCATCGGTAGCAGCAACAACCAGGATTGCGCCATCCATCTGAGCTGCGCCAGTGATCATGTTCTTAACGTAGTCAGCATGTCCCGGGCAGTCAACGTGAGCATAGTGACGCTTCGGCGTCTCATACTCAACGTGAGCGGTAGAAATGGTAATTCCACGCTCTCTCTCTTCGGGAGCCTTATCAATATTCTCAAAAGCAACTGCTTCGCCGGTACCATATCTCTCATGCAGAGTCTTGGTGATAGCGGCGGTCAGCGTAGTCTTACCATGATCAACGTGACCAATGGTACCAATGTTAACATGGGGTTTGGTTCTTTCAAATTTAGCCTTTGCCATTTTAGAATCCTCCTAATTAATTTCTATACGCCTGAAGCTATTATAGCGGGTTCAAGCGCTTTTTGCAAGACCCTTTTCAAAAATTCACAGAGAATTTGCGAAAAGATCTGCTCTTACTTGCCCTTGCTATCCAGGATCTTCTCCTGAATGCTCTTGGGTACGGGCTCATAGCAGTGGAACTGCATCGTATACACACCACGGCCCTGCGTCTTAGAACGCAGATCCGTTGCATATCCGAACATCTCCCCCAGCGGCACATAACCATGTACAATGGAAGCACCGTTACGAGAATCCATACCCTCAATACGTCCACGGCGGGAATTAATATCACCAATGATATCGCCCATATATTCCTCGGGAACTGTCACATCGACCTTCATCACAGGCTCCAACAGGGTCGCTCCGCCCTTACGCATCGCTTCCTTGAAAGCCATAGATCCAGCGATCTTGAACGCCATTTCAGAGGAGTCCACTTCGTGGTAAGAACCATCATAGCATTCTGCCCGAATACCCAGTACCGGATATCCTGCCAGAGAACCACTCTGCATAGCTTCCTGAATACCCGCATCTACTGCAGGAATATATTCCTTCGGAATCGCTCCGCCGACGATCATGTTGACAAACTCATAGAGATTCTCACCATTCGGATCGGTCGGATAGAAACGGACTTTACAGTGTCCGTACTGACCACGTCCACCGGACTGACGGACAAACTTGCCTTCCACATCCACTTCCTTGGTCAGCGCTTCTTTATAAGCAACCTGAGGCGCACCTACGTTTGCCTCTACCTTGAACTCACGCAGCAGACGGTCTACGATGATTTCCAGGTGCAACTCACCCATACCGGAAATAATCGTCTGTCCTGTATCGTGATTCGTATAGGTCCGGAACGTGGGATCTTCTTCTGCCAGCTTTGCCAGCGCGATACCCATCTTCTCCTGACCAGCCTTAGTCTTAGGCTCGATCGCTACGTCAATAACCGGCTCCGGGAATACCATGGACTCCAGGATGATCGGATGCTGCTCATCACACAGCGTATCACCGGTGGTTGTAATCTTAAGACCTACCGCCGCCGCGATATCACCAGCATAAACAGTCTCCAGATCCTGCCGCTTATTCGCGTGCATCTGCAGAATACGTCCCAGACGCTCCTTCTTGCCCTTAGTGGAATTCAGTACGTAAGAACCAGCATTCACAGTACCGGAATATACCCGGAAGAAAGCCAGCTTACCTACGAAAGGATCCACCATGATCTTGAAGGCCAGCGCAGAGAACGGCTCGCTGTCGGAAGAATGACGTACCGCTTCCTCGCCGCTGCCGGGCAGAGTTCCCTTAATGGAAGGAACATCTGTGGGCGCCGGCATATAGTCGATCACGGCATCCAGCAGCTTCTGCACACCCTTGTTACGGTACGCGGTACCGCACAGAACCGGCACCAGCTTGACTGCACACACAGCCGCGCGCATTGCCTTCTTCAGCTGCTCTATGGTGATCTCCTCACCTTCCAGATACGCCATCATCAGGTCGTCATCTGTCTCGCAGATGGACTCTACCATGTTGTTATGGTACTCCTCTGCCTCATCCTTCATATCTTCGGGAATCTCGATCTCCGAGATATCCACGCCCTTCTCATCATTGTAGATGTAGGCCTTCATCGTCATCAGATCGATGATGCCCTTGAAATCATCCTCTTTACCGATCGGCAGCTGAATCGGAACCGCGTTGGCTCCAAGACGCTCCTTCATCATGCTGACGGCATTATAGAAGTCAGCACCCATAATATCCATCTTATTGACGAAGGCCATACGGGGAACATGATATTCATCCGCCTGACGCCATACCGTCTCAGACTGGGGCTCTACACAGCCCTTTGCACAGAATACACCGATCGCACCGTCCAGAACACGCAGAGAACGCTCTACCTCTACGGTAAAATCCACGTGTCCCGGTGTATCGATGATGTTAATACGATTTTCTTTCCAGAAACAAGTTGTCGCAGCGGACGTAATCGTAATACCACGTTCCTGCTCCTGCTCCATCCAGTCCATCTGGGCGGTACCCTCATGGGTATCGCCGATTTTATGGGTCTTTCCGGTATAGAACAGGATACGCTCGGTCAGAGTGGTCTTACCAGCGTCGATATGCGCCATGATACCGATATTTCTGGTATGCTCCAACGAGTATTCTCTTGCCAAAATCTTTTCCTCCTATCCTAATTAGAAACGGAAATGAGCAAATGCCTTGTTGGCCTCTGCCATCTTGTGCGTGTCTTCTCTCTTCTTCACGGCAGATCCGGTATTATTGGCAGCGTCCATGATCTCGTTGGCCAAACGCTCTTCCATCGTCTTCTCGCTGCGAGCGCGGGAATACGTGATGAGCCAGCGCAGTCCCAGCGTCTGACGACGCTCCGGACGAACTTCCATCGGTACCTGGTAGGTCGCACCACCTACACGTCTTGCCTTAACCTCCAGAGCCGGCATGATATTATTCAGAGCCGTCTCAAAAACTTCCATCGCGTCCTTACCGGTCTTTTCCGCTACGCGGTTGAAGGCGCCGTAAACGATCTTCTGCGCTACGCCCTTCTTACCGTCCAACATTACGTTGTTGATCAGCTTGGTAACTACCTTGCTGTTGTACAACGGATCCGGAAGAACTTCTCTCTTGGATACATGTCCTTTTCTAGGCACGATTCTTCCCTCCTTAATCAGTTTGGATTAATTCGCAAGCTAATGATTAGCTTAACGGTACTCACATACGCTGTGTTTCGCGCGCTAAGCACAGTTCCCTCTCGCTGCAACTGCGGTATTGGTACTTTCGCACTTTGCACAAATACTACCCATGCGTATTGAACTCAAAAAATAATACTGAACTTTATTACTTAGGACGCTTAGCGCCATATTTGGAACGTCCCTGCTTACGCTTCGCTACACCTGCGGTATCCAGCGTACCACGAACAATATGGTAACGTACACCAGGCATATCCTTTACACGGCCACCACGGATCAGCACAACGCTGTGCTCCTGAAGGTTATGGCCTTCACCGGGGATGTAAGCAGTGACTTCGATCCCGTTGCTCAGACGCACACGGGCAATCTTACGAAGAGCGGAATTCGGCTTCTTCGGCGTATCGGTCTTAACTACCGTGCATACGCCACGCTTCTGCGGAGAAGAAAGATTGGTAGAGCTCTTCTTCAGAGAGTTCCATCCTTTCTGCAGCGCAGGCGCCGTAGATTTCTTTACGGAAACCTGTCTTCCCTTTCTTACCAACTGGTTAAAAGTAGGCATATCTGCACCTCCTATCGAAAATATCTACCCTGTTGTGTTGCAGCCAACAAGAGAAACTGCGAAATATGAATCTGTATGGGCACACAAATACACCCCATACAGGGGGGAATTTCGCATACTGCTATACTATACCACTTACAAAAAAGCCTGTCAAGGGATTTTTTCAAGTTTTCACCATTGATTTTTGGCGTCTTGACATCTTTTTCCACCTGTGCTATAGTTGTTTGTTGTTTGGATAAGAAAGGAGACCTTTATGGACAAAGAATATCTGATTCATCAGCGTCCTCTGCAGGCGCTTTTGGTTTTCTCCCTTCCGATGATGATCGGCAATCTTTTTCAGCAGTTCTATACGATGGTGGACTCCATCGTGGTAGGGCAGTTTGTCAGCCAGGATGCCTTGGCGGCTGTAGGCGCTTCCTATTCGCTGACCAACGTGTTTATCTCTATTGCGATTGGCGGCGGCATTGGCGCTTCAGTCCTGACCAGCCGATATTTCGGAGCGCGCAGCTATGACCGTATGAAAGGATCCGTGCAAACGGCACTGCTTTCCTTTTTAATTCTCAGCCTTCTCCTGGCGGGCCTCGGTCTGTTGTGCAGCCGCCAGATTCTGCTTCTTCTGAATACGCCCGCTAACATCATGGATATGGCTACGGAATATCTTAATATCTATTTTCTCGGTCTCCCGTTCCTTTTCCTATATAATGTTTTATCCGCCATGTTCAATGCGCTGGGACGTTCTCGCATCCCTTTGTATCTGCTGATCTTCTCCTCCCTTTTTAACATCGCGCTGGATCTATTTCTGGTCCTTGTCTTTCATATGGGAGTCTCCGGTGTGGCCTGGGCCACGCTCATCGCCCAGGGAATCTCCGCCGTCATCTCTTTTCTTCTTTTTCTCCGGGAACTCAAACGTTGGTCCCATACTCCCCAGCCCTTATTCCAATGGCGTGAACTGCGGCAGATGGCCGGCATCGCTCTCCCTTCCATTCTTCAACAATCCACGGTATCCATCGGCATGATGTTAGTTCAATCCGTCGTCAATAGTTTCGGTTCCGAGGTATTGGCCGGTTTTTCCGCTGGCATGCGGGTGGAGAGTTTCGTCATCGTACCGATGTCCGCGATGGGAAATGCCATGTCTACCTTCACCGCACAGAATATCGGCGCCGGACAACTGGATCGAGTCCCCAGGGGATACCACGCCTCTATGAAGATCGTCATCCTCTTTGCGATTCTTATCTGTCTGTTATTGGAACTGGGATATCGTCCTATTATCCAACTTTTTCTCGGAGAAGACGGAACCGCTCTGGCCATTCATACCGGTATTTCCTATCTGCAATTCATGGGCTGGTTCTTCATCCTCATTGGCCTGAAAATGATCTCCGACGGCCTTCTGCGAGGGGCCGGTCACATGAAGCCTTTTACCATTGCCAATCTTCTAAATCTATTGATGCGAGTCGTCATCGCCGTTACCCTGGCGCCGCTATGGGGTGTCCAGATGGTCTGGTATGCTGTCCCCATCGGTTGGTTACTGAATTTCCTGATCTCTTTCCTGGCCTACCGAACCGGCAAATGGAAAACCATCGCACTCGCCAAGCAATAACACGATCATCGCCAGGGTACGTCGTTCGGAAAATGGACTCTTCGGGGTCCATTTTTTGTTTTGGATATAGAACCGGGACTCCTTTTTCGTTTCCAAAACATTCCATAGTTTCTCATTAGTCGACTGCTTCAATTGTTACATCGTGCCAAGACCAATGAGAAATCCGGGGTTTTTCTCATTACTCTTCCCCGGAAATTGTTACAGCCCCCC
>DBQQ01000052.1:40331-106253 GCA_002305315.1 Clostridiales bacterium UBA1390 | reverse complement strand
GAGAAATCCGGGCGTTTTCTCATTGGTCTAGCTGGAGAATTGTTACATCGCTCATACAGTAATGAGGATGTCGCAAAATCGTCCGTTTTGTTCCAGATTCTGTTTTTTATTCAAAAAGAAGCCATTGCTTCTTAGATGATTTCTCATCTATTTGGCAATGGCCCCTTGGTGTAAAAATTATAAATCCAACAACTACTTACTGATCGTCATCCTGGACCAGGTCAAACTCTACGACGTCCTCATCCTCGTCCTTCAGATCGTCTGGATTCAGAAGATCCTCTTCTTCCTCCTCGCTCTCTGACAAAAGATCCAACGTCTCCAGCTCTTCCTCTTCTTCATCCGCCTTCTTGGCAGCTTCTTCGGCCTTTCTTCTGGCTTCCTCTTCTTCGCTCCTGCGACGCTCCTCCTCCGCCAGAATCCGCAGCTCTTCTTCGCTGAGATTCTTCTCGAAGTGAACGCGCTGGTAACGGTTCATACCCGTACCGGCAGGAATCAGCTTACCGATGATGACGTTCTCCTTCAGGCCAATCAGCGGATCCACCTTCCCCTTGATCGCCGCCTCTGTCAAGACGCGGGTCGTCTCCTGGAAGGATGCCGCAGACAGGAAGGATTCTGTAGCAAGAGACGCCTTGGTAATTCCTAGGAGTACTCTTTCCCCTGTTGCAGGAAGCTTTCCTTCTTCCTCTGCTATCCGGTTCTTCTCCTCAAACTCCAGATAATCCACCAGGCTTCCGGGCAGAAGATCGGTATCTCCATTCTCTTCTACCTTGACACGACGCAGCATCTGACGCACAATCGTCTCGATATGCTTGTCGTTGATATCTACACCCTGCAGACGATAGACTCGCTGTACTTCCTGTATCAGGTAATTCTGAGCCGCTGCCAGTCCCTTAATCTTCAGAATATCATGAGGATTCACAGAACCTTCCGTCAGCTCATCACCCGCCTCGATCATCTGTCCATCCGTCACCTTAAGACGAGCACCATAGGGAATGATATAACTTTTGGCTTCCTTCGTCTCCGGATTGGTGACAACGATTTCTCTCTTCTTCCGAGTGATGTTCTCGGACACTTCGCCGCCGAATTCTGCGATAATCGCAAGACCTCTTGGCTTTCTGGCCTCAAAAAGCTCCTGTACACGAGGCAAACCTTGTGTAATATCGTCACCGGCTACACCGCCCGTATGGAATGTACGCATGGTCAGCTGCGTACCCGGCTCACCGATGGACTGTGCCGCGATAATACCAACAGCCTCACCTAGACGTACCGGCTGTCCATTCGACATGTTGGCGCCGTAGCACTTCGCGCAGACACCCTGACGCTGCCGGCAGCTCAGCATATTTCGAATATGCACCTTCGTGATCCCGGCTGCCGCAATCGCCTCTGCCTGCTTCGGCGAAATCATCGTATCTTCTTCTACCAGCACCTCCCCTGTCTCCGGATGCCGAATCTCGTCGATGGACCAACGTCCGTTGACACGCTCTTCCAGCGATTCAATCATTTCATCGCCGTCCATGAAAGCGCTGACCCAGACGCCTTCTGGCTTCTGGCCTTCTTCACAGCAATCTTCCGAACGAATAATAATATCCTGCGACACGTCTACCAGACGACGGGTCAGATAACCGGAGTCCGCTGTACGCAGCGCCGTATCCGCCAGACCCTTTCTTGTTCCATGTGCAGAAATGAAGTATTCCAGTACATCAAGACCCTCCTTAAAGCAGGACTTGATCGGCAGCTCGATGATATCGCCCTGCGGTGTTGCCATCAGGCCTCGCATAGCGGACATCTGCTTTAACTGATCCTTAGAGCCTCGGGCTCCCGAATCGATCATCATGTAGATGTTATTATCTTTTCCCAGCGCATCCATCAACATGTCTGTCAGCTTATTGATGGTATCTGTCCAGATCTGTATAACACGCGTATGGCGTTCCTTATCCGTCAGGAACCCTCTGCGGTAATTCCGAACGATTTTTTCTACTTCCTGTTCCGCTTCATGAAGAAGTGCCTGCTTCTGTTTCGGAACTACTACATCCGACGCAGAAACAGTCAGCGCACCCTTCGTCGAATACTGGAATCCCAGAGCCTTGATATCATCCAGCACCGTCGCGGTATCAGTAATACCATGCACATTGATGCAGTTGTGCAGGATCTTCTGCAGCTGCTTCTTGCCTACCATGAAATCAATCTCATAGGGCAGATACGTCTCCGGACGCTCAGGATCCCGTTCTACATAGCCTAAATCCTGCGGAATCTTCTCATTCAGGATAATACGGCCCACCGTCGTACGAATCATACCGGAAACCGTCTGTCCCTCTACCTCCACACTCCGACGAATCATCACAGGGGTATGCAGGGTAATCTCATGATCAAAGTACGCCGCCAGCGCTTCATTCTTGTCCTTAAACCAGCGACCGGCGCCTGGCTCATCCGGGCATTCCTTCGTCAGATAGTAAATACCCAGAACCATATCCTGAGAGGGTACTGCTACCGGCGCGCCATCAGAAGGCTTCAATAGGTTATTCGTAGACAGCAGCATAAACCGGCATTCCGCCTGTGCCTCTACGGACAGCGGAACGTGGACTGCCATCTGGTCTCCATCGAAGTCTGCGTTAAACGCAGCACAAACCAGCGGATGCAGACGAATCGCCTTACCTTCCACCAGCGTGGGCTCGAAAGCCTGAATTCCCAGACGGTGCAGTGTAGGAGCACGGTTCAGCATAACCGGGTGCTCGTGAATGACATTCTCAAGCACATCCCATACTTCCGGCTGCAGACGCTCTACCATACGCTTCGCCGACTTGATGTTATGCGCCAGATCTTTCTCCACCAGCTTCTTCATAACGAAGGGCTTAAACAGTTCGATTGCCATCTCCTTAGGCAAACCACACTGATAAATCTTCAGAGACGGGCCTACTACGATAACAGAACGGCCAGAATAGTCTACACGCTTACCCAGCAGGTTCTGACGGAACCGTCCCTGCTTGCCTCGCAGCATATCGGACAAGGACTTCAGGGCCCGGTTTCCGGGGCCTGTCACCGAACGTCCGCGGCGTCCATTATCAATCAATGCGTCCACCGCTTCCTGCAGCATACGCTTCTCGTTTCTCACGATAATATCCGGAGCCTTCAGCTGCAGCAGGCGCTTCAGACGATTATTCCGGTTGATCACACGACGGTACAGATCGTTCAGGTCGGAAGTTGCAAACCGACCGCCATCCAACTGTACCATAGGACGAAGATCCGGCGGAATCACCGGCACCGCGTCTAAAATCATCCAGGAGGGCTTATTTCCGGATTTGATGAACGACTCCACGACTTCCAGACGCTTCAAAATTCGAATGCGCTTCTGACCGGATGTACCGACCAGCTCGTCCTTCAGTTCGTTCATCTCCTTCTCCAGGTCAATCGCCTGCAGCAATTCTTTGACCGCTTCCGCGCCCATAGCCGCGCGGAAATGCACACCCTCTCTGGACAGTTCCTGCCGATACTCAGCTTCCGTCAGGAGCTGCTTATACTGCAGAGAAGAATTTCCTGGATCCAGCACAATATACGCTGCAAAATACAGCACCTTCTCCAGTGTTCTCGGCGGAATATCCAGGATCAGTCCCATACGGCTGGGAATCCCCTTAAAATACCAGATATGAGAAACCGGAGCCGCTAGCTCAATATGCCCCATCCGTTCCCGACGCACTTTGGCCTTGGTTACTTCCACACCGCATCGGTCGCAGATGACACCCTTATAGCGGATTCTCTTATACTTGCCGCAATGACACTCCCAGTCTTTGCTGGGTCCAAAAATCCGTTCGCAAAACAATCCATCCCGTTCCGGCTTCAGAGTTCGATAATTGATCGTCTCCGGCTTCTTTACCTCACCATGGGACCATTCCCGGATCTTCTCCGGAGATGCGAGACCAATTTTGATCGCATCAAATTGAATTTGCTGTTTCTCGTTGGTGTTTGCCGCCATCAAGCGCACCCCTTTCTCATTATTCATCCAGTCCTAAACTATCCATCTCATCAGAATCAGCCACGGTAAAACCTGCATCATCGAAATCCAGATCTTCCAGTCCGATATCATCAAAATCCTCGTCAAATTCGAGCGTCTGCGGCTCTGCATCCCCCTCCGACGGAGTAAAATGATGCGTGGCAGGATCATCCTCCCGCCCTTCCATATTGACAGCCAGCGGCTCCGAATCATCTTCGATATCTTCTGTAATCTCAAGTTCCTGCAGATCTTCCGTCAGTACACGAATATCCAGTCCTAAGGACTGCAATTCCTTCAGCAGTACCTTGAAGGATTCCGGCACACCCGGTTCCGGAATATTCTCACCTTTGACAATCGCTTCGTAGGTCTTCACACGTCCTACGATATCGTCGGACTTCACCGTCAGAATCTCCTGCAGAGTATACGCTGCGCCATATGCTTCCAGCGCCCATACTTCCATCTCTCCGAAACGCTGTCCGCCAAACTGTGCCTTACCGCCCAGAGGCTGCTGCGTCACGAGAGAATAGGGACCCGTGGAACGAGCATGAATCTTATCATCTACCAGATGGTGCAGCTTCAAATAATACATGAAGCCAATCGTCACATAGTTATCGAAATACTCTCCCGTACGGCCATCACGCAGAGGCACCTTACCATCCCGGGAAATCGGCACGCCTGCCCACTCCTCGCGATGATCCAGGTTATCCTCCAGATACTGCATGATCTCCGGATCCAGGACTTCTGTGTATTTCTCCTTAAACTCTTCCCACGGCTTATTGATATAGGTATCCGCCATCTCCAACGTATCCATGATATCCTCATGTGTAGCACCGTCAAAGATCGGCGTAGCAATCTTGAGTCCCAGCGCACGGGCAGCCAGACCCAGATGGATCTCCAGTACCTGTCCGATATTCATACGAGAAGGTACACCCAGCGGGTTCAGCACAATATCCAGCGGACGGCCATTCGGCAGGAACGGCATATCCTCTACCGGCAGGATACGGCTGACAACACCCTTATTTCCATGTCGGCCTGCCATCTTATCGCCCACAGAAATCTTACGCTTATGCGCGATATAGACACGTACTACCTCATTCACACCGGGGGACATCTCGTCACAGTTATCTCTCGTGAAGATCTTCACATCGACGATGATACCCTCTTCTCCGTGGGGCACACGCAGAGAGGTATCCCGCACTTCTCTGGCCTTCTCTCCGAAGATTGCGCGCAGCAGACGCTCCTCCGCGGTCAGTTCCGTCTCACCCTTAGGCGTTACCTTACCGACCAGGATATCTCCGGCATGCACCTCGGCTCCAATACGAATGATACCGCGCTCATCCAGATCCTTCAGCGCATCATCGCCCACATTCGGGATATCGCTTGTGATCTCTTCAGGACCCAGCTTGGTATCCCGCGCCTCGGTCTCATATTCTTCGATATGCAGAGACGTATACACGTCTTCTGCTACCAGACGCTCGCTCAACAAAACGGCATCCTCGTAGTTATATCCTTCCCAGGTCATGAAACCGATCAGAGGGTTCTGACCTAGTGCCAATTCTCCATCATATACGGAAGGTCCGTCCACAATCGCCTGCCCTGCTTTCACATGGTCGCCCTTATTCACACGCGGCTTCTGGTTAAAACAGGTACCCTGGTTGTTTCTCTGGAACTTGCCCAGCTTATACGTCTCGTTCTGTCCCGTTGCATCCGATCTCACGATGACCTTATCCGCGGAAACATACGTTACCACGCCATCTTCCTTGGCCACAATGCAGACACCAGAATCAATAGCGGCTTTATGCTCCATGCCTGTGCCAATGACTGGCGAATCCGTTGTCATAAGCGGCACCGCCTGACGCTGCATGTTGGAACCCATCAGCGCACGCGTCGGGTCATCATTCTGCAGGAACGGCACCAGCGATGTCGCCACCGAGAAGACCTGCTTCGGGGATACGTCCATGAAGTCGATATCCTTCGCATCCATCTCCATGTTGTCATCGCGGAAACGGCCTGTAACCCGGCGATTCACAAAATGACCCTGCTCATCCAGTTTCTCATTCGCCTGCGCCACGCGGAAGTTCTCCTCCTCATCCGCCGTCATATACACGACCTCGTTAGTTACCACCGGCACATCGCCGCTCTTATCCACCTTACGATACGGCGCCTCGATAAATCCATATACATTGATCCGGGCATAGGAAGCCAGGGAGTTGATCAGACCGATGTTCGGTCCTTCTGGCGTCTCTACCGGACACATTCTTCCATAATGAGAATAGTGAACGTCTCGAACCTCAAATCCGGCACGGTCTCTGGACAGACCGCCGGGACCCAGGGCAGACAGACGGCGCTTATGCGTCAGCTCCGCCAGCGGGTTGTTCTGATCCATGAACTGCGATAGCTGAGAACTTCCAAAGAACTCCTTCACCGCAGCGGTCACCGGACGAATATTAATCAAAGACTGCGGCGTCACGCCTTCCGGATCCTGTGTCGTCATACGCTCTCTGACTACACGCTCCATACGAGCCAGACCAATTCGGAACTGGTTCTGCAGCAACTCGCCGACGCAACGGATCCGACGATTCCCCAGATGGTCGATATCGTCGGTATTGCCCATTCCATACTCCAGATTCAGGTTATAGTTGATGGACGCCATGATATCCTCAAACGTGATATGGCGCGGGATCAAACGATGGCTCTCCTTCTTCAGCAGACTCTTCAGCGCATCCCCCTCCAGATTCTGCTCCAAAACCTCCATCAGTACTGGGAAATAAACCTGCTCATTGATCCCGGCATCCAGAAGATCCTGATCAGACAGATCCACATAAGAATGGATATCTACAGCCTGATTGCTCAGTACCTTGACCTTGCGCTCCTCTGTTTCTACCCAGATAAAGGGAACACCTGCATTCTGAATCTGATCCGCCAGTTCCTTGTCTAACACTGTACCCGCGGTCGCCAGCACCTCGCCTGTGGATGCATCCACCACGTCCTCTGCCAGCTTCTGCCCCACCACACGGGCGCGCAGCGCCAACTTCTTATTGAACTTATAACGGCCCACACGAGCCAGATTATAACGCTTATTATCATATAACATCGCCGTGAGCAAACTCTCGGAACTTTCTACCGTAGGAGGCTCGCCCGGTCGAATTCTTTTATAAATCTCAATCAGACCATCGTCCTTATTCTTAGCGATATCCCGCTCCATGGTAGCCAGCAGCTTGGGATCCTCGCCAAACATGTCGATGATCTCCGCATCTGTTCCCACACCCAATGCACGAATCAGCACGGTCACGGGAATCTTACGCGTACGGTCTACACGGACATTAAACACATCATTCGAGTCCGTCTCGTACTCCAGCCATGCGCCCCGATTCGGAATCACCGTACAAGAATACAGGGGCTTACCCATCTTATCCAGTGTCTTCGCATAGTATATACCAGGGGAACGTACCAACTGGCTTACGATGACACGTTCAGCACCATTGATCACAAAGGTGCCGGTTTCTGTCATCAACGGGAAATCTCCCATGAAGATCTCATGATCCTGCACCTCTCCCGTCTCCGCATTGGTCAGACGGGTTCTTACCTTCAGCGGTGCGGAATACGTCGCGTCTCGTTCCTTCTCCTCATCGATCGTGTACTTCGGTTCCCCATTCAGATTAAAGCTTAAAAATTCCAGCGACAGATTCCCGCTGAAATCCGTGATCGGAGAGATATCCTCAAACACTTCTTTAAGGCCTTCTTCAATAAACCCACGATAAGAATCCTTCTGTACCTCAATCAAATTGGGCATGCTCAAAACTTCCTTCTCTTTGGCAAAGGAAGCACGGACACGGCTGCCATACCGCTGCGGATGGATACGGTTGTTTTCCATAAATACGTTTCACCCCTTGAAGAATTTCTAAAGCTCTTATTTGGTTTTCCGTAAAAATCAGTTGCTTTTTGACCGGAAATGTGCTATCATTAGTATATGTCTCTTTTGACACTGTGATGGCAATATAAGATGTTACCACATTTTCAGGGGCCTGTCAAGGCCTCTGCGTCTCATTTTTAAAAATTATTTGTTTTTTGCGCCTCTGGACATCTCCAGAGGCGCATGTTATATTCTCTCGCACCTATATGGGAACCCAATTTCTCGGGAAGCCCTGAATAAAAAAGCTGCCGTCCGAATCCATACAGACGGCAGCGCTTTTTATTGTAAGGTCAATTACTTCAGAGTCGCCTTGGCTCCTACTTCCTCCAGCTTCTTGACAAGCTCGTCAGCCTCGTCCTTGCTGACAGCTTCCTTCAGCACCTTAGGAGCGGACTCAACCATGTCCTTAGCTTCCTTCAGACCCAGGCCAGTGATCTCACGAACCACCTTGATCACCTTGATCTTCTCAGCGCCAACCTCAGTCAGCTCTACGTCGAACTCGGTCTTCTCCTCAGCAGCCTCAGCGGGACCTGCCGCAACAACAGCAACACCTGCAGCAGCGCTTACGCCGAACTCTTCCTCAGCAGCGCTGACCAGATCAGCCAGCTCCAGAACAGACAGTTCCTTCACAGCATCGATAATTTCCTGAACACTTAACTTAGCCATAATGATTTAACCTCCTGATAATGTGTAGTGGATACAAACCACGCGCAGATTACTCCGCGTCGCTCGCCGCGGCACTCTCGCCGCCCTTGCTCTTCAGCACCTCGTTGATTACACGAGCAAAAGAAGCCATGGGAGACTTGAAGCTTCCCAACAACTTGGACAGCAAAACCTCTCTTGACGGAATCTTAGCAATCTTCACAATGGTATTGGCGTCATAATACACGCCCTCCACTATGCCAGCCTTGAATTCCAGCTTCTCAAACTTAGTCACAAACGGATCTAAACCGCCTGCGGCTGCGGTCGCGTCGTCATAGCTGATCGCTACAGCCGTCGGACCCTCCAGATGCTTGGCCAACTCCTCATACGGAGTGCCCTGAATCGCGAAATTGATCATCGTGTTCTTGTAAACCTTGTAGTCTACATTCTTCTCACGCAGCCCCTTACGAAGCTCGGTATCTTCCGCAACGGTCAAACCGCGGGCATCCACCAGCACCATAGAAGAAGCCTTCTCGATCTTTTCCTTCAGCTCATTGATAACAAGCTGCTTTTGTTCAATCTTCGGCACCTGATTCACCTCCCAAATAGATTTCGCGGCAGCGCCTGATACCGCCGCATGAAAAAAGTCCTTCCGGAGAGAAGGACGAGGTTAATCAAAGTCAATCATTACTACAGACTTTTGTACCTCGGCGGGCATACATTAAGCCTTACGGCGCCAGCTGTCTCCGGTAACAGAACGTCTGTAGTATATCATCTCTTAAAAACTTTGTCAATCCCCAAAATCAAAAAATTATCCCAACATCTTGATGTACCGAAACACGAAGCGCTTCCACCAGGGCAGCGATTCCTCCAGGCCACAAATACAGCGCCTGTACAGCATTCTTGCCTGATCTTCTTCCGGCTCCTCCAATGGTTTTCCGCGAAAGGCTTCCCGTTCCACCCACTCAAAAAAGCCATAGATCCATTCGTTTTGGATCGTCGGAAAGGTTTCCGAGATGATCTTGGCTGCTTTCGGCGGACTCTCCTCCCAAGACGCCGCCCGTTCTTCTCCTACCGCAAAATCCAACGCCTGTTGCCATCTGTCATAGAGCGCCCGGGCACTCATGCTTCCCACCGCCCATGTGCGGCAGCCTCGTTCCAAAACGCCATATGCCAGGATGAACAACACCAGATACGTCACGATCCGCCAGATCTCCTCGTTCTCTGGCAAAGACAACCGGGGACCATTCAGCTCTTCCCTTTCCTCCGGTTCTTCTACCGTCTGCTGAGTCAGCGCCGAAAGATCCCACTGCACGGATTCCAATGAGTCTTGCAGCGCTTCCATATCCAGTCCCAGATAGGCTGTCTCTGCGGCCTCATAGGAAGATGGCGTGACTTCCACCGGTACCCACCCATAGTTCTCCAAGTAGATTTCCGGCCATGCATGCGCCGACACATCCGTCACCTCGGCCACATACTCCTCGCCGCGGGCAGAAAAAGCATCCGGCGAAACCACATACCCCGTGGCATACCGGGCCGGAATCCCATACAGCCGATACATCAGCACCGCTGCCGAAGCATAATGCTGGCAGTATCCCTCCTGGCTTTCAAACAAGAAGTATTCCACCGGATCTTCATTCACCGGAAACAGTCCCGGCGTCCTTGTATACTGTACGTTCTCCCGCAGCAGGGATAGAATCAATGCCGTAACTTCCTCTACACTATGCGCCGGATTCGCATCACACAGGGCTGTCAGCCTGGGTAATTCCTGCCTGGGCACCCGGGTATAGGGCTCCATCATCTCCTCCCGGTAGGCCTCCTCCGTCTCATAGTACCAGTCCCGGCCCGTGACGAAATCCATTCGGATGTTCTCCCAGTCCACATTCATCTCATCCTGTTGAAAGTATCGATAGCTATATCCGTTTTCTTCCACATCCTGTACATTCCAATAATACTGCATACTGAAATAGGGGACATACTCCGGCTCGTTCGCCAGGTTCTCCGGTTCAATCCAGAGTCCGCGCGACAAAAGCTGTTCGTCCCGGCGCATATTCACATTCATAATAAAAAACATAGACCGATACATTCCCGGAATCAGACTGCTCCATCGATCCCAATGCAACGTATTCTCTTCCATCCGGTGGAAAATCGCCTCGTCATCCGCCGCCAACCATTCTCCATTGACATAGTCTCCTCCGCTGAATCCCTTCAGATATATGCGCTCTGTGGGCCTGCGATCACTGCTCACTGTGAGCTGCCGCATATCCGCCGGATACAGATTGCCCCGGCTGATGATCCCCTCCTGATCGGTTCGCACGCTGCCGCGTACCTGCTTCATGGTCCTCTGCAGATATCCTTCCGCCTCATACGCCGCCTGATAAAATCCTTGCGGATTCAATAGCACCAGCATCTGCGATGCCAGGAAACAACCAAGGATGCAGCATAGGAGCGCGATCTTCGCCTTCCCGGATCCCCGCAGTCTATGATGGTTTTCTCGCATGCCGCACCAGGGGACACTGCCCAGAACCTGTATCCCCCAAAACAAAACCTGAAACACAAAGAAGAAGAATACCGTTTCCTCCCGGAGTTCGATTCCAAACATCGGCGAAGCCAGCATGAGGCCCGTAGTCAGAATATACAGCGGCATATGGATCCGAAACACCACTTCCAGCCATCCTAAGAGGAGCGTTTCCAGGGTCAGCAGAAGCAATACGCCTCCATTCACGTTTCCGTAAGATTCCATGCCAGATCCCCGCAGGGATTCCCAGATCCGCTGCAGCTGGTTTCTCAGTTCTGTCGAACCGATGCCCAGCCCTAAGACAAGCAGTAAAAGTAGAGTGGACACAGCTCCCATACCCCATTTTCCCCATCGTCGTTCTCCCATCCACAGCATTCCCATCGGAATGGCTGCCGGAATCCAGATCCATTCCCAGGATATATCCAGTCCTTCAATGGAGTTCAGAAAGAACATCGTCCCATATACCATGGTCAGCATAAAAATCCATTCCATGCCGGCCACATTTTCCCTACGTTCACGTTCCATTCGCAGCCAGACTCGTTCTCTCATCTCTCCAGCTCCTCCTCATACCCCTCCTTCGTGAACTGCACAAGGGGTTCTGATCCACGATATAAGATAAGGTCCAAGCCCAACCGAAAGTCCGTCTCCTCCTCTGTCCGCACCCGGGCCGTCCAGTCTATTTTCTCCAGACAATAGAACTGCAACAGCAATTGTTCACAGCTCTCCAAGTCCACAATTCTCTGTTCTGCAGGGTATCCCCCCTGACTAGTCCACCGCACCTGTATGAATATCTCCGCAGCCAGCATTCCCTCCAAAAACGCCCACAAAATCTCCCAAAAAGCATCCAGGGGGATATCCTGCTTGGAAGGAGACCGAAAAAAATCCAGATATATCACAACACTTCGCTCAGACTCCGGCTCATACTCTTTCACCCATAAAACATCCGTACGGGCCGTCTGGTTCCAGTGAATCAGGCGATACGGATCGCCCGCCGCATACTCTCGCAACTGACGGATCTCTTCACCGCCGCTGCCTAGGATCAAACGTCGTTCCTCTCCCTCTCCCGCATACATCCCTGTATCCAGGATCTTTTGAACATGCATCTGCCTCCTGGGCGGCAGTACGGCCACGTATGCCCGTTCCCGATAGGAAATCCGCACCGGAAATAACGCCAAATAATCAAAAACCTCTGTTCGCCATACCCGAACCTCCATCCAGCCCAGATGCGACGGCGTCATCGGTATCGCAAGCTCGCCCTCTCCCGATCCATAAATATAGGGAGCCTTCATTCTGCGTTTTCCCTCGTACTCCGCACTCAGCCGCAGCCGATACCGTCCTAACGGTAGTTTCCCATCATATTGCGTGCGAATCGTGCAGACCGCCTTTCCTTCTCTGCGGACTACCCATCGTTCCTGTGCAAATTCCACCCGAAAATGTCTGCGAAAATACCGGGACTGTCCCCACATGACCACAAATAACAGACATTCTGCGATAGCAAGAACCATCAGCGCCCTCCCATGATACATCCCAGCCAGATACCATGTCAGAAAAATCAGCAGAATCCATATTCCTTTTCTCATCTGCGCAGTCCCATAACGGGTTTCTCCGTCTCCTGCAGGATCTCACGAATCAGTGCTTCCCGATCCTTTTCCTCCACGCGTGCCGCTGCGTTGAGTCGCATCCGGTGCCGGATAATATAGGGAAACTGTTCCATGACATCCGTCGGCGTCACATAGTCACGTCCAGAGAGCCACGCAGAAGCCTTTGCCATACGCACCAGCGAAATCGTCGCGCGAGGGCTGCCCCCTCTGTCCAGATAAGGATGCTCCCTGGTAGACCGTACCAACCGCAGAATATACCGATAGATCGATTCTTCCATATGTACGCTGCATACGATTTCCTGAATCGCCAAAATGTCTTCTTTCTGCATAATCGGCTGTACCTTTTCCAACAACTGGCGTGTCTGCACGCCCATTGCCATGGCCAGTTCACTCTCAAAATCCGGATATCCAATGGATAAACACGTCATGAAGCGATCCACCTGCGCCTCCGGCAGAGACAGCGTCCCCGCTCCGCCTGGCGGATTCTGAGTCGCAATCACAAGAAACGGTGACGGCACCTCTCTGGTCACGCCTTCCACTGTAACCCGCCGCTCCTCCATGACTTCCAGCAGGGCCGACTGGGTCTTTGGCGACGTCCGATTCAGCTCATCCGCAAGCAGAAGATTGCAGAATACGCTGCCCTCCTGATAAACAAACCGTTCCTGATCCCTTCGATAGATCGAAAAACCCGTCAGATCCGATGGCAAAACATCCGGTGTGAATTGAATACGATGATAAGAAAAAGCCATGGCCTTTGAGAAAGCCAGCGCCAACGTCGTCTTACCTACTCCCGGAATGTCCTCCAACAGGACGTGTCCATTGGCCAAAAAAGTCAGCATAATCTCCCGGATCTCTTCCTGTTTGCCCAGGATAATCTGGTTGACCTGCTCCATCACCCCTTGTGCCACATGAAGCCAATTTTTCAATTGTAACTCCTCCTTTTGCGCCCGCCGGTCCTCCCACTTCCAGCCTATCACGCATAAATATACAAACGTTTCCCCTGTCTATACAGTAAAACATCTCCTGTCTCTTGTCAAGATCCTATTTTGTAAAATTTACGATCTGGCAATCATAAAAAGAAGACACACCATCCTGAGACGGCATGTCTTCTTCGCACGAACCTATTTTTGAATTATGCTTCCACCTGCAGCGGGTTCACTCTTACGCCAGGACCCATGGTCGATGCCAGAGTCAGATTACGCAGATACTGTCCCTTTGCTGCTGCCGGCTTTGCCTTTATAATTGCACCAATCAGAGTACGGAAGTTCTCTTCCAGCTTTTCCTGGCCGAAAGATACCTTTCCGATCGGAACATGAATGATGTTGCTCTTGTCCAGACGATACTCCACCTTACCGGCTTTGATATCCTGGATAGCCTGTGTTACGTTCATGGTAACCGTACCAGACTTGGGGTTCGGCATCAAGCCCTTGGGACCCAGCACACGGCCCAGACGGCCAACCACGCCCATCATATCCGGAGTCGCGACTACAACGTCAAACTCGAACCAGTTCTCACCCTGAATCTTAGCCACCAGTTCCTCTGCGCCCACATAATCAGCGCCAGCGGCTTCTGCTTCCTTCGCGCGGTCGCCCTTTGCGAAGACCAGTACACGAACGGTTCTACCGGTACCATGGGGCAGTACGACTGCGCCACGAACCTGCTGATCCGCATGACGTCCATCTACACCCAGACGAACATGAACTTCTACAGTCTCATCAAACTTTGCCTTAGCTGTCTTCAATACCGTTCCGATCGCTTCAGACGGAGAGTAAACAGCGGACTGGTCATATAACTTGACAGCCTCCTGATAATTCTTTCCTCTTTTCATGAGATATACCTCCTTGTGGTTATAGCGGGGAGCTTCCCTCCCACGAATGTGTTATACATCATTGTTTTGCGCCCTAAGGTCCCAGATATCTTCCTTAAGGCTCCTGCCCACAGCGGACGGGCAAGGGTTCAAAACAGAAATGATTAGTCCTCGACAACGATGCCCATGCTTCTCGCGGTACCCGCGATCATGCTCATGGCCGCCTCGATGCTGGCTGCGTTCAGATCCGGCATCTTCAGCTCCGCGATCTCCTTCACCTGATCCTTGGTGATCTTCGCAACCTTCGTGGTATTCGGCTTGCCGGAACCAGACTCGATCTTCGCAGCCTTCTTCAGCAGAACCGCTGCCGGTGGAGTCTTAGTAACGAACGTAAAGGTCTTGTCCTGATAAACGGTGATCACAACCGGGATAATCATCCCTGCCTGATTTGCCGTTCTGGCATTAAACTCCTTCGTAAACGCAGGAATATTCACGCCATGCTGACCCAGCGCAGGACCTACCGGAGGAGCCGGCGTCGCTTTGCCCGCGGGGATCTGCAGCTTAATATATCCAGTAATTTTCTTTGCCATTTGAATGACACCTCCAAAATTTCGACTTCATCTGCGAATGGCCGCAGATTGCTTAAAGTTTTTTGACCTGGCTGAATTTGAGTTCGATCGGCGTCTCTCTGCCCATCATGAAAATCTTCGCGGATAGGGATTGATTCTCCGTATCGATCTGCGTGATCGTACAAGCAGATCCCGCCATAGGGCCATCGGAGATCGTTACGACCTCGCCGACTTCGAATTCTGAAGAATGCTGCATATGCACACCGAGATTCTTGACCTCCTCTGGAGTCAAGGCAACCGGCTTCGATCCGGGTCCGACAAACCCTGTCACGCCTCGGGTATTCCGCACAACATACCAGGTATTATCATTCATAATCATATGCACCAGCACATAACCCGGAAATACCTTCCGCTGTACTTTGACCATCTTGCCGTTCTTCTCTTCTTCGCACTCTTCCAGAGGAACTGCGACCTCCAGAATCTGATCATGCATATTCCGATTATTGACGGTCTTCTCGATATTGGCCTTCACCTTATTCTCGTAACCGGAATACGTGTGCACCACATACCATTTTACTTCCGAAATCACTTCGTCTGCCATCTCATTCATCCTCATCAAATAAATAGTCCCTGAATGAGTTCACGGATGCTGACAAACAGCCAATCGTAAACGCCGATAATCACCGCGAAAACCGCGCAAAACACTACGACAATCGCCGTCTTCTGAGCCAATTCCTTCTTATCCGGCCAGACGATCTTCTTGAACTCACTTTTCAGCTCTTTAAAACTAAAGTTGAACATAGCTTGTTCTCCTTTCCTCCACCCTATCCACAGGATTATCTGGTCTCCTTATGGACTGTGTGGCGCTGACAGAAACGACAATACTTCTTCGTCTCCATTCTGTCGGGGTGCTTTTTCTTGTCCTTCGTCGTGTTGTAGTTCCTCTGTTTGCACTCTGTGCATTCCAAGGTTATCTTTGTACGCACAACTTCCACCTCCATTGGTTTGTTTCATAAGCATTAGGGCTACTTTCAGGCATAAAAAAAAGAGCTCCTAAGTGTTACCCGAATACTTTACCACACGGAGCTCCTAAAGTCAAGAGCTTTTTTTTAATTCATGTCAATTCCGCTCGAATCGACAGTGTCCAGAAAACGACCATCTGTTCCGGCCGCCTTTGCCGCATCGCCCTCGCGCAGGCCTCCACCGTACTGCCGGACGTATAGATATCATCTATCAGTATAGCAGTCCCCCTTGGCCAGCTCCTTTCATCCAGAATGCCAAATGCGCCTTCCAGGCTCCTGCGCCGCTGTACCGCACTCATCTGCTGCAATGGCGCCGTATTCCGTGTACGCGCAAGCCCTTCCCACACCGGCAGTCCCATACGCACCGATAATGCCTTCGCTAATTCCGCCGCCTGATTATATCCTCTCTCCTGATACCGCCTCTTATGAATTGGGACGGGCACGAGGAAGGGATATTCCCACCTCTCCGCCCACTCCCCCTCAAAATGCGCCATCAGGGCCGCATAGCCCTTCGCATATTCTTTCATTCCGGCGTATTTAAACTGTTCTACCGACTCTCTCATGCCATCCTGATACAGAAATGTTCCATGTCCGCATATGGCACAGTCATGCCGCATGCAGCTCTTACAGCGTTCTCCTTCCGCGCTCACCGGCCGACTGCAGACAGGGCACCTTGGTTCCCGCGGCAAATAGATTTGCGGACGGCATCTTTTACACAGCGGCAGACGACTGTCTAGCCCCACCAGTTGTCCGCACAGAAGACACCGCGGCGGATATAGCAGTTCTTTCCACAATCTTTTATCCCTTTCTCATCACCATGCGGATCCGCAGAGAACTAGGCGCATCCTCTTGATCCACCGCAATCCCATCGCCAATGTCTATACAGTTTTCCATCTCGTATTCAAATTCCACCTGTACACCCGCAAACGTGAAATCCTCTCCCGCCTGCATTCGACGCGGGATCTCCGACGGACCACCCTGCCAGAGCACATTGTCCTGTGCCCCTATAAAGGATATCGCTCCCAGCGTCATGTCCGCCGTCACCTTGCTCACCAAAAATAGATCCTCATACTCCACTGTATACACGATCTCCTGAAGATACCCATCCTCCGATCGGTACGTAAACGTGGGTGGTTGCGAAGCGGTAACCACATCCACTACCAACACTCTGTATTTTTCTCTCTCCTGTATCTGCCCCTCGTCATTCATATACTCGTTAGAATCCGGATATAGATACTTTATATAGTCATTATAATTCTCTACAAACTGACTCAGCGTCAGCTCTCCGCGATGCAGCGGCAGCTGTGCGTTCTGCATGAGTATCGCGCAGAAAAGCACCCCTAAGGCCCAAACTCCCAGGCTGACCCAAGGCCGATATCCCCGCTGATCTTTCCATATATATTCTGTATTCGCATCCCAATCCAATGGCTCCGCATCGCACCCATACTGCTTGTAACTGCGATACAGACGAACCCAGCCATACACGGGCAGATTCCATCCCAGCCCCCGGCTCAGCATCTCTTTGGTTCTCTCCCATGCTTCTTGCCGCGAAAGCCTTCCTCCTTCCGCCGCATAGACACGAATCCCCATCAGCCACTTCCCCGGTGTCGTCGCACAGAAATGAAGCCAGAGCGGCTCGAAGAGCATTACCAGCAAAACGGCCAGATATGTTGCCGCCAGTGATAGCAGCATGCTGTTCACGGGATGCACCCGAAAGATCCCATACCAGACCGCATCGATCCAGAAACCGTAAAAAGCCAGATCAAACAGACGCGCGATCAGCCGTTTACAAGGATGCACTGCCATCGGTTCCTGATCCACCCGCAGAATATCGTTCTCTTTACGAATCAAGGCTGGCTGATTCGGTCTTCGTTCCTCTTCTTCCAGCATGCGCAGATATCGCGACGGTTCCAGGCTGGCATACGTCATCCCTTCTTCCCGTATTCTCTCGCATACCCGCTGCGCTGCCGCCAATTCTCTCTGCTTCTCACGCAGTTCTTCCATCTTCTGGTCCAGCAGTACCCCCAAATCTACCTGCGCTTCCTGCAGAGAGCGAATCTCCTCTACCGAAAGCATCAATCTTCGCAGCAGCTTAACCCGCAGTAATGTTTTCACATCCTCCGCAGTATAGTCACGATATCCGTTTTCCCGTCGTTTCGGCTGAATCAATCCTTCCTTTTCATAGAACCGGATATTGGCTCGCTCCAACCCCGTGCTTCTTTCCACTTCCCGAATATCCATGGTCTCCCCCCCTCTCCTTTATAGACAGCATCGGCATCGGCGGGTTCTCCGCCCCTTGACACCTTCATTCTAAACTATCAAGCAGGTTTACAGTCAAGCCTTTTCGCTAATTATCTCTGTATTTTTATGAAACGCGTCCCGCATCCGTTCACACAGAGCCGAATTGCGAAGCGTGGGCCGATCATTGTCCACCATGCGGTGTACCGTCTCCTCGTCTCCAATAATCACCACAATCCGTTTAGCCCGCGTCACCGCCGTATACAACAAGTTCCGGCAAAAGAGCATTGGAGAACCTCCTAAGAGCGGCAATATAATAATGGGGCTTTCTGTTCCCTGCGACTTATGGATCGTGATCGCATAGGCCAGCTCCAGTTCCTCCAGGGCAGAGTATTCATACTCCACTTCCCGCCGATCGTCGAACCGGACGCAAACCGTCTTACTAGCTGCATCTATCTTGAGGACCCTTCCAATGTCTCCGTTAAATACGCCTTGCCCCTCATCCAAGGGATATCCAAAATCATTCTTCACCTTCCAGGGAACATTATAATTGTTCCGAATCTGCATGACCTTGTCGCCTTCTCGCAGCTTATTCTGCCGAAAATCAATCTCTTTCTTATGAGAAGAGGGCGGATTCAGCGTATTCTGCAATAATAAATTCAGCTGTTCCACACCCAGCGGACTCTTCTTCATCGGAGTCAATACCTGAATATCATCTACCGGAGAGCATTTGGCATATCTGGGCATACGAATCTTCACTACTTCCGCTAATGTTTGAGCTGCCATGTCCGGAGATCTCCGCTTCATGAAAAAGAAATCCGTCCCTGGCGTATTGAATATAGGATATTCTCCATGAAGAATTCGATGTGCATTGGAGACGATACAGCTGGTATCACTCTGCCGGAAGATCTGATCCAACCGTACAACCGGAACACACTCAGACTGAATCAGGTCTTTCAGGACATTTCCAGCTCCTACCGAAGGAAGCTGATCCACATCTCCCACTAAAATCAATCTGGTTCCCGGCACCACCGCCTTAAGCAGGCTATTCATCAGCAAAATATCCACCATGGACATCTCATCCACGATCAGAACATCCGCCTCCAGCGGATTCTCTTCATTCCGCTGAAAGGTTTGTGTCATCTTTTCTTCCGGCTGATAATCAATCTCCAGAAGCCGATGTATCGTTTGTGCTTCTCTCCCGGTAGCCTCGCTCATCCTCTTAGCCGCTCTTCCTGTAGGCGCCGCCAGAAGGTATTCCTCCTCCCGCTGCTCCAGAATATCCAACAGGATATTGATGATCGTCGTTTTTCCGGTTCCCGGTCCTCCCGTAATAATCAAAACACCATGCTGCATCGCTTCCTGAATCGCCATACTCTGCTGAGCCGCCAGTTTGATGCCATGCTTTCTCTCTTCTTCTTCCAGAATCGAATCCAAGGGTTCCGGCTCAGGATCCTCTTCGGCTGCCAACTCTGCCATCTTCAGCGCTGTATGTGCTTCTGCCTGGTAAAATGGGGTCAAATACAAAACCGACCGGCCGGCCACCTCTTTTTCCACAACTTGCCCATCCAGCAAAAGCTGAATCTTCATATTGTCTACATCCGGTCCCACAATACCCGTCAGCTGTGTCACACGATCTTCCAGTTCTGTCAAAGAAAGGTATACATGGCCATCCCCCACAGCTTCCGACAATGCGTACTTCATCGCCGCACGAATCCGTTCCGGCGCGTCCTCCGCCATCCCCATCTGACTGGCAATGGCATCCGCTCTCCGAAATCCGATTCCTCTCACCTGATCCGCCAGCGCATACGGATTGGTTCTCATGATCGTAATCGTATTTTCCTTATATTGCTTATAGATCTTCATGGACAGCGCCGGGGTGATACCATACTGCTGCAGGAACATCATGGTATCTCGCAGATAGGTTTGTTCCTGGAACTGTGCTCCCAGCTCCATAGCTCCTTTGGTACTAATTCCCCGCACCTCGGCTAAACGTTCTGGCTCACGGCCCATGATCTCCAGTGTCTCATCTCCAAAAGTCTGTACAATACGTTTCGCTAGAGCCGGTCCCACTCCCTTTAATGCGCCGGACCCGAGATAGCGCTCAATGGCTTCTCGGGTCTTTGGCATAAACTTCTCAAACTGTTTGACTTCCAATTGTGGGCCGTATACCGCGTGCTGCTTCCAGATTCCTTCTGCACGAATCGACTCTCCTGACTGCAGATCCGGCAGGATCCCCACGATGGTCACTGTCCCCCCATCTTCCTGCTCCACTTCACAGACCTTATACCCATTATTGTCATTGGCATAGATTACCTCTGTGACCAATCCTTCCACACAATTGGATTCTTTCATCAGTCTGTACTCCTTGACTTATAAGATGCTGCGCAGAATGTCCACTTTGTCCGTTCTTTCCCACGGCAGATCCAGGTCCGTTCTGCCAAAATGTCCGTATGCGGCCACCTGCTTATAGATCGGACGGCGTAGATCCAGCTCCTTAATAATGCCAGCCGGACGTAAATCGAAATTCTCCTGAATTACCTCTGCCAACTTTTCGTCAGAAATCTTACCTGTACCATGAGTATCTACATGAATCGACACGGGCTCTGCCACGCCAATGGCATACGCCAACTCAATCTCGCACTTTCTGGCCAGTCCGGCTGCAACGATATTCTTCGCCACATACCGTGCCGCATACGCAGCGCTGCGGTCCACCTTGGTAGGATCTTTACCCGAGAACGCTCCTCCCCCATGACTCGCATACCCTCCATATGTATCCACAATGATCTTGCGTCCGGTAAGACCAGAGTCACCCTGGGGTCCCCCGATCACAAAACGTCCCGTGGGATTGATCAGAAATCTTGTATTCTCATCCAGCATCCCTTCAGGAATGACCGGCTGAATCACCTCTCGAATGATATCCTCCCGCAGTGTTGCCAAATCCACCTCTTCTCCATGTTGTGAGGAGACGACGACCGTATCCACTCGTACCGGATGATCCTGCTCATCATACTCCACTGTCACCTGCGCCTTTCCATCCGGACGAAGGTAGGGAAGGATCCCTTCTTTACGCACCTGCGTCAATCTTCTCGTCAACTGATGGGCTAAAGAAATCGGCATGGGCATCAGTTCCGGCGTATCATCACAGGCATATCCAAACATCATTCCCTGATCTCCAGCACCAATCGCCAGATCCGCATCCTCTGCACCATTCTTGGCTTCCATGGATACATCCACTCCCATGGCAATATCCGGCGACTGCTCATCCAACGCAGTCAATACTGCACATGTATCGCAGTCAAACCCAAACTTAGCTCTGTCATATCCGATCTCTCGGATCGTTTCTCTCGCAATCTTGGGAATATCCACATAACACTTGGTAGAAATCTCTCCCATCACCAATACCAGTCCCGTAGTTACTGCTGTCTCGCAGGCAACTCGCGCCTGCGGATCCTGCGCCAGAATGGCATCCAAAATCCCATCTGATATCTGGTCACAAATCTTATCTGGATGTCCTTCTGTAACAGACTCTGAAGAAAATAGTCTTTTACTCATTTCAATACCTCCCATGTATCCATTAATATCGCTGTGTCAAATAGTCCACATATTTTCCTGTTCCAATCGCAACACAAGAAATGGCATCTTCTGCCACAAAAGCATCAATTCCCATATTCTCCTGAATTAGGCGATCCATACCGTGCAGCATGCTGCCGCCGCCTGTCATAACAATGCCCCGATCCATAATATCGGCCGCCAACTCTGGCGGAGTGCGTTCCAGGACTCCATGCACTGTATCCAAAATAGACGAGAGTGGTTCCTTAAAAGCCTCCAGCGTATCCTGGGATGTGATTCGTACAGTGGCTGGCAAACCGGTAACCAGGTCTCTTCCTTTTACATCCATATAGTGATTCTCTTCCGCATGATAGGCCTCACCGATACGCATCTTGACTTCTTCTGCCGTACGCTCACCAATCAACAGATTATAACGTTTTCTTACATATCGAATCAATGCATCATCAAAGATATCTCCCGCCACTTTAATGGACTCACTTAAGACAATTCCGCCCAGAGACACCACGGCTACATCCGTCGTACCACCACCGATATCCACAATCAAACTACCTGCTGCCTTGGTGACATCTACCCCAGCTCCAATCGCTGCCGCCAATGGTTCCTCAATAATATGTACCCTGCTGGCTCCTGCCTGATAAGTGACATCCATCACGGCTCTTTTCTCCACTTCCGTTACGCCGCTGGGTACACAAACCGCAATCACCGACTTCAAGAACCTTCGGCCAATCGCTCTTTCCACAAAATACTTCAGCATCTTCTCCGTATATTGAAAATCTGAGATGACACCTTCTCGCAGAGGACGAATTGTCGTCAGATATTTCGGCGTCCTGCCGATCATCTTTCTCGCCTCTTCTCCTACGGCCACCACCTGATTGTCCTCCTGTGTATTCACCACGACCACTGAAGGTTCCCGCAGGACAATTCCTTTTTTCCTAATATAGACTAGAACACTGGAGGTCCCCAGATCGATTCCAATATTCGTTGACCACATACCTCTTATTCCTCTCTGCATCCGGGACCTGCTCCCGGCCTATATTCCACTTCACATTCAGCACTTTCCGGCATATATCATCCGGTGCTTACTTATCATACTACATCCGCCTATAAAATTCAATGCCTTTCTCCAAAATTCCACGACACGATCCCCGTGCCTTCTGTGACTGCGTCACAGTCTTTTCCACTATGTTTATCGTATAATGGAATCGTAGGTTGATACCTACACATCATATTAAGAATGAAAGGAAGAAAACAAATGTCTGCTATTCGCATTACTAAAAACAATTTTGAGTCGGAAATCAAGAACTATAATGGAAAGATTTTGCTGGACTTCTGGGCCTCCTGGTGCGGTCCCTGTCGCATGGTTTCTCCATTGATCGATGAAATCGCAAACGAGAATACCCATATCAAAGTCGGCAAAATCAACGTAGACGAGGAGCCCGAACTCGCTTCCGCTTTCTCCGTCATGAGTATCCCAACACTCGCGGTTATAGATCAGGGAAGACTAATCCGCCAGCAGGCTGGTGCCAGGCCCAAAGAGGCAATTCTAGCTATGTTGGATTAAGCTGACTGTGTCAGCTTGCGCAGACGCGCTTTATCAAGGATCTCCACCCCTCCCCGCAGGATACGAACCAAGCCCTCACTAGCAAAGAATTTTAGCATTCTGGATACAACTTCTCTCGCGGACCCAATGCTGCGAGCAATCTCTTCCTGTGTCATGTACAATGTATCTGTTGCCCTTTGTGCCGCTTCATCCATCAAAAAAATGGCAAGGCGCTGATCAAATCGTAAAAAAAGAATCTGCTGCATAGCCCACATGACATCTGAAAAACGTTCTGTTGCTGTTTTCAGCAAATAATTCTCCACCTCTAAATGCTGTTTGGATAGACTCGCTACAAAACCAGCCGGCACAATGCATACCTGGCAGTCCGTCTGCGCATCCACAAATACGTCGAACGTAATGCTCTCGAGAACACAAGATGCCGAAAGCAAGCATATATCTCCGGGATACAAACGATATAATGTAATCTCTTTCCCCTCTTCAGACATCATATATACCCGCACGATGCCCTGTTCTATCAAAATCAAACCTGTGCACTCTCCATCAGCCCCATGCAGATTTTCATTCTTCTGAAAGCGCGCACGTTTGGCATGTATTGCCAATTGTTCGCGCTCTTCTTTTTTCAGTACCGATATAAAAGGAAAGAACTGTTCCCACTCTACTTTTCCATCCTCTTCACTCCACTGCATGGTATCCCTCCTTACGCCCTTCTCTTCTTAATTCTATGAATCATGCTGTTCTCTTAACTGAGAGCATGTCTCATTATACCAAAAATACGTTCGCCTGTAAAGGGGTTTTTCAAAAGTTTTTGCCCGAAAATGCGAATATTTGTTCGCATTTTCTATTGACATTCGTCTTCCGCTCTGTTATAATAGATCCCAGATCCACCAAATACCAGGAGGCGAGATTCATGATTATCAGCGCTAGTCGCAGAACCGACATTCCTTCCTATTACTTTGAATGGTTTCTCCACCGTATCCACGACGGATATGTCTACGTCCGCAATCCCATGCGTTTTCATCAGGTCAGTATTGTCTCCTTATCCCCGGATCTGATAGACGGAATTGTATTCTGGACCAAGAATCCTGCTCCAGCACTTCCCATGCTCTCATCTCTTCGGGATTATATCTATTATTTTCAGTTTACACTGAACCCCTATGGTCCTCCCGTCGAGACAAATCTTCCCCCTCTTCTCTCCCGTATTCATACCTTTCAGCAACTCTCTTCTACTCTCGGTCCGCAACATGTAGTCTGGCGTTACGACCCCATATTGATAGGGCCGCAATATACGATCGATTACCATATTCACGCCTTTCATCAGCTTGCAGAACAGCTGCATGCATACACAGACATGTGTACAATCAGCTTCTTAGATATGTACCGCAACATTCAGAAGTGCATGACGGCCCACCAGCTTCGTTCTCCTTCTCATGAAGAAATACTGATACTCGCAGAAGCCTTCAGCCATACTGCAGCAAAGTTTGGGCTGCAACTCAATACTTGTGCTGAAGATATAGATCTTCATCCCTTCCATATTTCCCATGCCAGCTGTATTGATTCGCAGCGTCTGGAGCGTCTTGGGCAGTATTCTTTATCTGTAAAAGCTGATGTCAATCAAAGAACCGGATGCCGATGTGCTGCCAGCATAGATATCGGCGCTTACCACTCCTGTAAAAATGGATGTATATATTGTTATGCAAATCATAATACTGCGCTTGTCCAGGACAGTTTTTGTCAGCATCATGTGGATTCTCCTCTCCTTTATGGAACACTCTCACCCCAGGATACCCTGATTCCTCGAAAAATGTGCTCTTGCAAACGCCCTTTGCAGCTTCAGATCTCAGAATAAATCGTCTCTCTCTTCTCCACTCAGGTACAGCATCCCATGGTTAGCGCCTTGCAATCTCCCATATTTTGTGTTATAATGAGAAATATATCCAATTTTATAACAGAAAGGAGAATTATTATGGATAATAATACCATACTGACCGTTACCCCCAAGATTGAGGAACTATCTTCTCTTTGTCTGGAGAATAGTAAAATCGATCCCGAACTGTATACAAAGTATAACGTGCAGAGAGGATTGAGAGATCTGCAGGGGCGAGGCGTACTTGCTGGCTTAACCAATATCTCTAATATCATCTCCTCCGTAGAAAAAGACGGAAAGATGGTTCCTTGCGACGGCGTACTGCTCTATCGCGGTATCGACGTTAGAGATATCGTTAAAGGTTTTATCAAAGAAGACCGTCTTGGTTTTGAGGAAACGGCCTACCTCCTTCTGTTTGGTCGTCTTCCCTCCGCCGCGGAACTTCAAGACTTCTGTACTCTTTTAGGAAAGGGCAGAACCTTACCTACAAACTTTGTTCGCGACGTTGTCATGAAGGCCCCGACACGTGACATGATGAATACACTGGCACGTGGGGTTCTGACACTGGCTTCCTATGATGATGCAGCGAATGACTTGAGTCTCCCCAATGTTCTGAGACAGTGTCTGATGCTGATCGCCGTATTTCCTCTGTTGTCTGTCTATTCCTATCATGCTTATAATCACTATGAATGTGGCAACAGCATGTATATTCATTTTCCAGATGAAACACTTTCCACAGCCGAAAATCTACTGCGCTTGCTGCGGCCCGATATGAAGTACACCAAGTTGGAGGCTCGTGTTCTCGACCTTGCTCTGGTTCTCCATATGGAACACGGCGGCGGCAACAATTCCAGTTTTACCACCCATGTCGTGACTTCCTCTGGTACAGACACTTACTCTACGATTGCTGCAGCACTGGCCTCTCTGAAAGGCCCCAAGCATGGCGGAGCCAATATTAAAGTCATGGAAATGTTCGCCGATCTGAAAGAACATGTCTCAGACTGGAAGGATGAGGATGCGGTCAGAGACTATCTTCTCAAATTATTGCACAAGGAAGCTTTTGACAAGAAAGGACTCATCTATGGCATGGGACACGCTGTGTATTCTTTGTCTGATCCTCGTGCGATCATGCTGCGTTCCTTTGTAGATGATCTTGCCAAGGAAAAAGGCTTAGAAGAAGAAACCCAGTTATACCACCTTGTAGAACGGCTTGGTCCTGAAGTGATTACGCAAGAACGACGTATTTATAAAGGAGTGAGTGCGAATGTCGATTTCTACAGCGGCCTGGTATATTCCATGTTAGACCTTCCTCTGGAACTATATACTCCCATGTTCGCTATCGCACGAATTGTAGGTTGGAGCGCGCATCGCTTGGAAGAATTGATCAATACCGATAAGATCATTCGTCCTGCTTATCGCAGCGTGTTGGACAGTGCTCCGTACATTCCCATGTCGAAGCGTTCATAACGTATTTCGTCATCTATCGAGGATCCTGTCATGCCATCCTACAGTATATCCGGTATCTCTTTTTCATTTCAATCCGCCATTCATTTCAACGGACACGTGGTTTTTCCTCATTTTATCTTCTCATCAAACGAGCCGAATGGGGTTCAAATTTACCGTGCTACATTGGATGGTGGAGAACTGATTCAAAAAATATATGCAATGGACGAAGGTATAGAACTTGAGCTTTCCTTCCATAATACATCCGCTATTTCATTACGGGTTGAACGCCTAGTTTTGCTTCATACAGAAGATCTCCGACTCGGAGATCTTCCCAGCACAGAATGGTTCTTTTTCCGCCAAGGCCGAATGAAAAACGAGCTGCCTGCTGTATGCCGGCTGGGTGACCAAGGCGAATGTTTTCAAGACGCCTGTACTTCCCTGCGGGAAAGTGGAGACGGGACAGAAGCATTATCGAAAAAACCCACGTTAATCAGTGACAGCATGACACTGATTCACGGTGGTAATTCCCTGCTCCTTACCTTTGAAACTGGAGATCGGCTGTTTACCGAGACTATTTTAGAACTCACTGCCTCTCATGATTTCCATTCTCTGGAATGTGCCTGTCCGGTCTACGCAGAAGTCTTGCCCGGTCAAACCCTGGTGAGTGAGCGTCTTCGTGTCTCCGTAGTCTCAGATCCTCAAAAGGCTATTGATGCATATGCCCATCGAAAAGCAGAGCGATATCACGCTCGTAAGTCCAGGCACGTTCCTTCCGTATACTGCACCTGGTATTATTACGGCCTCACCGTCAGCGAGGCCGACGTCTTAGAAAACCTAGCTGCCATTCAGGAACGCCAGATTCCCTTTGAAGTCTTCCAGGTGGATGAAGGTTGGGAACAATGTCTCGGTGATTGGCAGTCTAATGCTCGCTTCCCCTCGGGGATGCAAGAGATTGCCCACAAGATCCAGGAAGCCGGTATGATACCTGGCATCTGGACGAGTCCTTTTATTGCCCATGAAAACGCTCCCATTACATCGCTGCATCCAGAGTGGTTCTTACACCATATGGATGGTTCCTGGTGTCTTTTTCCCATGAATGGTACGGTATATCGGGTATTAGATATCACTCGTCCCGCTGCGGTAGAGTGGGCAGCTGCACTATATACGCAGCTCAGAGAATGGGGATACCGATATCATAAATTAGACTTCACCCGTGCGGCGATTCTATATGAGGACGCCCCCCGTTTTCGACCCGACCTTCCCTTGGTACAGGCTTACCGACAAGCCGTACTACGTATTCGAGAAGAAATAGGACAAGATGCATATTTTCTTATGTGTGGCGGCCTGTATGATCCTCTGATCGGCATTGTGGATGCTCAGCGCACAGGGTCGGATGTGCTCAGCATGTGGAGTGCAAAAGTTGGGAGTGGAGGTGGTAAAACCGCTCCCTTCACAATGAAACAGAATCTGCTTCGTTATTGGATGCATCCGTTTTGGGATGCCGATCCTGATGCATTGATGATTCGCCGGCAGAACACTCCATTTCGAAATTTGAATCTCTCGCTGGGACTCTTAAACGACGACGAAGCGCGTACTTCCGTGCTGAATCAGTTTATGGGAGGCGGTCTAGCTTGTTCCACAGAACCCATGCGGCAGATCGAAGATGACCGTCTATGGATGCTGCGTCATATTTTACCGGTATATCCCGGTATTCCCCATCCGCGGGATTTTCTGTCGGGAAGTCGTTATCCCGCCTGTGTAGATCTGGCATATCCCGGCTATCATATGGTCTGTCTGATCAATTGGTCCGACACCGAATCCATTCCCTGTACTCTTCGTCTGAACTATGATCTCTTGGGAGATTTTGTTCATGTATCTGAGACCTTTACTGTCTGTGATTTCTGGCATCAGTCCTATCAAGAATACGTTCCTAGAGATACCGAAATTACTTTGGGAACCATTCCCCCTCATGGGACAGCACTCCTGAAGATTCTTCCACAGTATGTTGCTCCTGCTGTATTAACCAGTACCGGACATTTCTCCATGGGCGCAGAATTCTCTTGCCTGACAATCGAAGAGGAAACGCTAATTCTGGATATGGATTGGAAGTTTCCTTGCTCTGTTCGTTACGGTATTCGTCTGCCTCAGGGTTATCATCCTGTATCTTTACCTGCGGGAACCAATACCTTTGGAAATCTTTTAGAGGTTCATTTAGAACGGTTGGGACATTATCATTTTCAGATTCCTCTGAAAAAATAAAGGGAGTTGAATCATTATGACCGAAACAAAAACTGCTCGTTCCTTTGCCAATCCCGTATTACAACGATTACAGAATGCAGTCCGTCAGGAACTCACCAGTACGACCGCGACATATAGCGGTATTGCCGCCAAAACCGCATTCTTTCTTGTGATGGCTATAATCGGCGCCGCTCTTTTCATTTGCCTGCACCCTATCTGGCTCGCCAGTGGAAATGCGCTGGATATGGTAGCCGAAGGCATCATGGTACAGATTACCGTCGCCGAACTGATCATCGCCGGCATTGCTCTTCTCATCCTTTTCATATCGCCTTTTATTGCTCTCTTTAATCAACGGCTTCTGGCAGTAGTAGGAACTCTATACTGTCTCTGTGAAGGATATCTTATCGCCTGGACATCCATCTTCCTCACGCCAGATATGCAGTGGATTCCCTGGTGCGCGTTAGCTCTTACAATTCTGATCGCGGCCGTTATGCTGGTCTTATATACAACCGGCATTGCCCGTGTGGGACACCGGTTCCGTTCCTTCTTGATGGTCGTGATTCTGACAACCATTTTCGGCAGTCTCCTAGTCTATGTTGGAACCTGGATCCCCGGCATACGAAACGTACTGCTTCCCATCGTACAGGATCCTCTCACAGGCTTTATCATGTCCATTGTTTTTGTAATCATAGCGTCTCTGTTCCTGCTTTCCGACTTCAATATGGTACAGACGACCGTAGAGAATGGACTACCCAAGCAGTATGAATGGACCGCCGCCTATGGCCTGGCCTATTCTCTGATCTGGCTGTATTTGAAGGTGCTGGATCTGCTCTTGCGAGCGAACTCCAGGAAAAACTAACAGATGGGGCTGTTGCAAAATACCTACGCTGGTCTCACCATTGATACAGAATGAAAGAGTATGATCTCCTAAGGAGTTCCGTGAATGCACGGACTCCTTTTTCGTTTCCAGGATATTCCATAAAGCTGAGAAATCCGAGATTTTTCTCATTAGTCGAAGCCTGATTTTGTTACATCGCTCCAAGACTAATGAGAAACCCCGGGTTTTTCTCATTAGTCCAGCTGAGAAATTGTTACATCGCTCCAAGACTAATGAGAAATCCGAGATTTTTCTCATTAGTCCAGCTGAGAAATTGTTACATCGCTTCAAGACTAATGAGAAATCCAAGATTTTTCTCATTAGTCCAACTGAGAGATGATTTCTCATCTATTTTGCAACAGCCTTTTGATTATACTCGAAATTGATATTGATATAAGGATGCATATAGTCCCTGCTTCTCCAGGAGCTCATCATGTGTGCCTCGTTCCTCAACACCATCTCGTGTCAACACGATAATCTCGTCTGCATTTTTGATAGTCGAGAGACGATGCGCCACTACAATACAAGTCCTGCCCTTTGACAATTCTTCCAGAGATTCCTGAATCAACATCTCTGTTGCATTATCCAGCGCAGAAGTCGCTTCATCCAAAATGAGAATCGCAGGATCTTTGAGGAATACGCGAGCAATCGAGATTCGTTGTTTCTGTCCTCCCGAGAGTTTCACTCCTCTCTCCCCTACCTGCGTATCATATCCATTCTCCATGGTGAGGATATATTCATGTATATTGGCCTTCTTAGCAGCCTCTATAATCTCCTCATCCGTGGCGTCCAATTTTCCATATGCGATATTTTCTCGAATCGTTCCATTGAACAAAAAGACATCCTGCGCTACCATACCAATATTGCGCCGCAGATCATACCGTGACATGTCTCGAATATCCATGCCATCTATGGTGATTTTCCCCTCGTTCAATTCATAAAACCTGGGTATCAGATGACAAAGTGTTGTTTTTCCTGCTCCAGAGGGGCCCACCAACGCAACGGTCTTTCCTTGATCGATCTGTAAACTCATGTTTTGAATCACACGGCTTTCCTGATCGGCATCATCGGAATTTTGATAACGAAATCCCACATGATCAAAACAGATATTACCTTCCAGTGTATCCACCGGCAACGGATTCTCCGGCTCACTTTCCTCCGCTACCTGCATGATCTCCTGGAAGCGTACAAAGCCCGTGAGTCCATTCTGGATTTGTTCAAAAATGTTGACCAGACGCTGAATCGGCTTCAAAAACATGCTGATGTAGAGCAGATATGCCGCAAACTCGCCCGTATCGATCCATCCGTAGAAGAAAAATAATCCGCCAGCCACTAGAACCACTAAATACAGCAAATCCTGAAGAAGTCCCATCCCGGAAAAAAACTTTCCCATGACTTTATAAGACTTTCCTCTGGCCTGTTTATAGCGTTCATTCGCCACATCAAACTTCTCATTCTCATACTGCTCTGTTGTGTACGCCTTCGAGACACGAATGCCTGCGATCGCGGTCTCTACATTCGCATTGACTTCCGCAATCTCTTCTCTGGCTTTACGCGATGTATCCTGCAGTTCCTTGCGCAGGATAACCGCGAAGATCACAATCAGCGGAATGAAAACAAAAATAATACAAGTCAGCCACAAATTGATTCCGGATAGCATGATAAATGAGCCGATCAACATGACAATCGAGAGAAATAGATCTTCCGGTCCATGATGTGCCAACTCTGAGATATCCATCAAATCATTGATCATTCTGGACATGATCGTTCCCGTCTTCGTCTCATCAAAATAGGAGAAGGGCAGCTTTTGCAGATGTCTGAATATGTCTCTGCGCATATCTCCCTGAATCCGTACCCCTACCACATGGCCCCAATACTGTATGAAGTAGTTCAGCCCGGCCTTCAGGACATAAATTCCCAGGAGAACCGCAGCCCAGATCAGAAGCATCCGCAGATTTTGATTCGGAACATAATCATTGATAATGTCCTTCGCAATCATCGGATAAAATAGATCGCATAACGCCACAATAAAGGCACAGAACATATCCGTAAAAAACAGAACACGATGCGGCTTATAATATGAAGCAAATTCTTTTATAAAATGGAATCCTTCTTTCTTCTGTCCTCTTCTCATAACTCCTCAATTCCGATCAGGGTCTCTTCGGTTTCAAACTCATTGCCCATCAGACCATGATCCTCGTATTCTGCCTCTCCACACTGATTGTCGTATGGATCGTAGCGCACCTGGTATTTGGGCGGATCAAACTCCTGCTGAAATTCAGAGTTGATCACCGCACGGAATGGATCCAGGTTGCCAAAATAATGATTCCATTTCTGGATATTGCCTGCCCGATATGCGCTTCCGCCATAAGAACAATCCGCATACAACCATCCGTAAGGCGCAATATAAAACTGCGCCCAGTCATGCATTCCCATATCTAAGGGGCCTGCACACAAACCAGACTGCCACTTTGCCGGAATCCCTGCTGCTCTGCACAGCGTAATGAAAAGAAGTGCCTGTACTCCGCAATCCCCTTTTAGATTCTTGGCCGCGTATTCTGGAATATTTTCCAATGTGAAATACGCTCTCATAAAAGTATACTTCACTTTCGTAGTGACAAAATCATAGAACGCCCTGGCCTTTTTGAGTGGATTCTTCTCCTGCCCCACCAGTTCTTTCACAAGCTCCTGGATATAGGGCGTAAACATAATATGGGGTTCCTGCTCTTGCGTATTAAAATCCGGCTGAAGCGCTCGCACCCGCTCCTCATCTAGCGGTACATAGGGCATCCGGCTGACAAACTCGTATTCCGCTTCAAAAGCATGGTTTTCCGTAGGTGCCCCCTCGAAGTAAATCGTCCGGCTGGGCGAATCTTCCGGCGCAATATAAGTAGGTTCTGGGCTGACCCAAAGAATCTTCACTTCAGACATCTGCTGCGCCAAGGCCGGCGCCGGCAAATGCACTCGCAGCTTCTCGCCAGGCCGGAAATACTCATCCTTTACACGCAGACTCGCGCGATACCGAATCCGGTAGGCGACTTCTCCCTGTTCCCGCATTTTCTTGCGTGTCGCCTCCAGAATCTCTTCTTCTTTTTGATCTGCTTCACGGCTCTCCTGATTCTTCCATTTTTTGCGAAGTTCCGGCTTTGTGGCAGTCAACGTACGAAAGAATCGACGATGGAAATATAACTTTCCATCCACATAATGCCAGTCTGCTGTCCCCTCATCCATATAAAATTGCAATTCTGACGGATCAAACTCTGTCAATTCTTCGCTCATGAGCTTCACCGCATCCTCCCAGGAATAGGTATATTCCCTTCTGAGAAGCTGGATCATGTCCTTTTCAATGAGAAGACGCTGCCGCATAGCCTCTGGCAGTTCCCGTTCCAAACGTTTATCAATCAGCCGCAATGCGCCATCCCAATCCCCATGATCCCGCATCATTCGGATATCATCTGGCAGACAAACCTTCAAATATTTCCAATCGTACATATTGCCCTCCTTACTGGCGAGTCTCCTTCTTCAACCACACCTTCTCTTCTTCATTCAAATACGGTGACAAGGTGTCATATACGCGTTTATGATACTCTGCAATCCAATGTTTCTCTTCATCTGTCAAAAGGCTTTCATCGATGGCTTCCCAATCATAGGGACACAGCGTGACCGTCTCAAATTCCAAGAAGGCTCCATCCACTGTTTTCTTCCATTCTTTCGTCAGAATCAGATTTTCAATACGCACGCCAAACTCATTCTCCGCATAGTATCCTGGCTCGTCGGAAGTCAGCATTCCCGGCTTGAGGGCCACCGGAACAGGCCGTGTTCCGATATTCTGAGGTCCTTCATGTACACTCAGCACATATCCCACTCCATGTCCAGTTCCATGACGGAAATCCATTCCCTCTTTCCACAGCGGTTCTCTGGCAAGAATATCCAGATAATGCCCTGTTGTTCCCTCCATGAAACGAGCGTGTCCCAGCGCCAGATGTCCTTTTAATACCAGCGTATAGGCCTTTTTCATCTTCTCTGTTATGGGACCCAGCACGATGGTTCGCGTAATATCGGTGGTCCCCTCCATGTACTGTCCGCCAGAATCCACTACGATCATTCCCTCTGGCTTCAGCTGGGCGCAGCTTCCTCTCTTCGCGCTATAATGCGCACTAGCTCCATTGGCATTATATCCCGCAATCGTGCCAAAACTCAAGTCAAGGCAACCGTCCTGCTCTTTTCTTCTGGCGTCCAGAAAATCCGCAGCGTCACATTCATCGATCGGATGCTCTCTATCCTGTACCGCTTCTTTGATCCATTTCAGGAATTTGACCATGGCCACGCCATCTTTCACATGGGCCTTCCGGATATTCCGACATTCCGTCTCATTCTTACAAGTCTTATACACCGTCGTGATATCCATCTCGGATTCAATCTGCCACTCCGCCGGGATAGAGGCTCCCAATAACATATTGATCCTGTCGGCATTCAACAACACCTTCCCTGCCTTCTGTTCTCCCAGAAAACCAGGCAGTGCCGCATACTCTTTCAACTGGATACCATCCGCTTCCAAAGACTGCCGAATCCCTTCGCTAAACTTCTCCACGGGCGCAAACAACCAGGCATTCTCCCTGGAAACCAGCATATACGAGTAAAATACCGGCGTATGATCAATATCATTTCCACGCAGGTTTGTCAGCCAGGCAATATCGTCCAAAGATGCCAACATAAAATACTGCGCATTTTTTTCCTTCATATGCTCGCGAACCCGCGCCAATTTCTCCTTTCGGCTCTCTCCCGTATAGGAGAGGCTAAGCGCAAAGACCGGATCGGTTGGCAATCCTGGCCGATCTGTCCAGACTCTACCCGCCAGATCCTCCTGACACAGGAAGGTAACTCCTGGGAGGAGTTTTTGCAGCCGTTCTCCCATCTGCATGCTGATCATCCTGCCGTCATATGCCACATGCTCCCCTGCCTGAATATGCTCCTTCATCCAGTCATCCAAATTGGGAACGCCTGGAAGCCCCATCTTAAATACCGTAATTCCGCTGCCAGCCGTCTGCTGTTCTGCCTGTATATGATATCGGCCATCCACCCATAGGAATGCTTCTTCCTTGCCAACCAGCAATGTTCCCGCAGAGCCTGTAAACCCACTGAAATAGGCTCTGGCACGCCAATACTCCGCTACATACTCGCTCTGATGCGCATCCTGACTCGGAATTAAATAATAGTCTGCACCCACTGCCGCCATCTGCTGCCGCAGAGCGGTAAGCTTCTCTACCGTATCCATACTTGTCTCCTCCTATCCGATCAAACGGTCAAGCCAAGATCGTTCTCTCGCGTTTTCCATATATTTTTGCTTTTCCTCTTCTGCTAACGTCCCTTTTTCTGCTGCCAGAAGAAGGTTCAGCGCCTTGCGCGCCGCTTCCAGTTGTCCCTTATGCGGCTCCTGTGTCATAATCTTACGCTGCAGGGCATCTCCCGCTAAATTCAGCGTTGATTTCACCACGGGACATTTTTCCGTCGGCATCTGAAAAGCCTCATAGGCGATTCCCATGGTCAGAAGCTGCTGGAATAAACCATGCCCCAAAGGCAGCAAACCTATCGTCATCCCCGCCGCTGTCACATAGACCACATAATTGGTTCCACAGCGTCTTGAGATCCGGGACGCACGTTCCGCTTCTTCTTCCGTAATCTCCTCCTGTTTCAGGGTATACGCATTGATGACTTTATGCTCTGCTCCATGAAAAAGGCGCACATCATTTCCCAGTCCAAAGATCTTATAGAGCATCACGGCGGTAAATCCATATTGGGCGAAAACCATTCCATATCCCAGTTTCCGTCTCTTAGAATGCTTAGGACACAGCGTAAGCCGTTCTCCTACAATTCCCACCACAGACATCGCCAGTGCGACCTTCATGCCCGTATTGCGCCACAGACTGTAAAGTCCCCGCAGCAACGGTGTGTTTTTCATCGATTCTCCTGCCCCTGTAATAGATTGCGTCCGCAAGCTATACGTATACTCTCCTGATTTGCGTTGGTACTTCACAGTCACTGCATATTTCTCTCCGTACAGCGTCATGCCATCCTTACGAGAACTTCCTGATATCCTCATCCTGACTCCTTTCTACTTCTATTATCTGAGTTCCGGCACCACCGTGGGCGGAACCTCTCCACGCAGACACGCAACAATATTGTCCGCTGCCAGCATGGCCATCTTATCCCGCACTTCCTGTGTCGCCGTACCGATATGAGGCACATGCACTACATTATCTAATTTTAACAGCGGATTATCAGCCGGCGTAGGCTCTTCTTCAAAAACATCCAACCCCGCAGCATAAATGCGTCGCGCTGCCAATGCCTGTGTAAGCGCTACCTCATCCACCACTGGGCCACGCGCCACATTCACTAAAATTCCCGTGGGTTTCATGAGGTTGATTTCTGCTTCTCCCACCATACCTCTCGTCTCTTCTGTCAAGGGCGTGACAATAACAACAAAATCAGCCTGTTTCATGAGTTCCTCTTTTGAAACATAGACCGCGCCGTACTTTTGTTCAGCCTCTGCATTCGTGTGCCGGTTATGATAAATTACTTTCATGCCCATTCCCAACACGGCCCTGCGAGCAATTGCCTGTCCAATACGTCCCATTCCCAGGATCCCCAGTGTCTTGCCGCTCACTTCAAGGCCAAAGAATGCCTTGCCCTCGGAACCATTCCAGCGGCCTTCCCGCATGTACCGATCCCACTCGCACACACGCCTGGCCGCTGCAATCATAAGCGCAATCGCAAGATCTGCCACGGAATCGTTCAAAACCCCAGGGGTATGCGCTCCCAATACGCCATGAGCCCGCATCGCCTCAATATCGAAATTATTATATCCTACAGAAGCCAATGCCACCATTTTCAGCTTTGGCGCCGCCGCAAGCAGCTCTTCGTCTACCCGCAGGCTGCCGTTTCCATGAATAGCATCCGCATCCGATACCACAGATAGCAGCGTTTTACGATCGAAAACTTCCTGAATCTCCGCCTGCTGACGCAGCCTCTCTTTGACTTCTTCTGATACCTCATGCGTAATGATGACTTTATGCATTCCGTTACCCCCTTATATTTATATTCGTTTCACTTTAACTATTCTGACACACTCCGCCTCACTTGTCAAGTCCGTCTTCCGCCTGCATTTCCTCTCCCGGCAATTCCAGCGCACTAACTCTTTCCAGCCGCTTTTGAATCATATCGGATCGCTTTTTCATGTCTTCTGTGGATCGTACTGCCAGATCCAGATTGCGCTGTGTCCTGTCAATCAATTCTCCGAACTTGCTATATTGTCCCCGGATATTCTGCAGCACTTTCAGCACCTCTTTTGTATTGCGGCTCACTGTCAAGAACTTGAATCCAATCGCCAGACTGTTGAGCAATGCGCTAATGGTTGTCGGCCCGGAAATCACGACTTTGTATCCCTGCTGACAATATTCCGCCAGCCCTGGAATCCGAAGCACTTCTGAATACAGGCCTTCTGCGGGAAGAAACATGATCGCGAAATCCGTCGTAACCGGCGGATCAATATACTTTCCAATCTCCCGCGCCTCTGCCTTAATCCGTCCCTCCAACTCTTTCACGGCTGTATCCATCGCCTTACGGTCCGCCTGAACAGCCGCCTCCTGAATCTTATCATACAAATCCGCCGGAAACTTGCTGTCGATGGGCAAATAGATAAAACGCTCTCCCTCTGTTTTATCCGGAATTTTCAATGCAAATTCAACCTGTTGTCCACTGTTTTTCTTGATCTCCACATTCTTATCATATAATGACTCCGGAAAAAGATTGGAAAGAATCTGTTCCAGTTGCATCTCGCCCCAGGTTCCCCTGGTCTTCACATTCGACAGGGTACGATTCAAATTCTCCACGCCATTGGTCAGGGTTTGCAGCTCTCCGACTGTCTTATAAAGCTGTCCCAACTGCGTTCCGATTTTCTCGAAGCTGGAATCCAGGCGTTCATTCAAAGACTTATCCAGCTTCTCTCGAATCTCTCCATGAATTTGCTTGAGTTTCTCATCATTGACCTTTGTCATCGTTTGAATCGAGGACACCAACTCCCGAAGAATCTTTTCCTGCGCCTCGTGATTTTGTTCCAAAAGCGCTTTTTCCAACTCCCTCAGAATCTGCGTCTGCGTATTCATACGCCCCTCCAGATTCTGTTCCAACTGATTTTGAAACATCGAGAACTTCTTATCATTTTCAATCCGCAGGCTCTGCAGTGATTGCTCCGTCGCCTGTGACTGGCGCATTTGCTGCTCCTGCAAATCCTTGGCGAGAGACAACCGCAGTTTCTGCAGGCCCGATTCATCCCGCCGAAACACTAAAATCAAAAGTAGTATAACGGATAACGCCGCTATACCTAAAATCACCCATTCCATCTCGCATCTTTTCCCCCTTTCATCTACTGTATAGAATACATGTTCGCCTTTTATTTGTCAAGAGTCAACATACCATCTCAGAAAGAGTTATTTTTACAAGATCCGTCCCCGATGTATTCCGTCTTTACAATTCGTATTCTTTGTGGTATTATAAGATATACGAAAGGGGCGATCCTATGGCCAAACTCTCATCTCACATTGCACATATTATTTCTTCGTTCTATCATACGCTGCTCAAACTCCATGCCATTCCCGAATTCTGTCTCTCCCGCAAGAAAAACAAGAAAACGGGGAAGGTGTATTTATACAAGCAGGAGTCTACTCGTAATGGCCGAAAACAGACTAAAATCAAGGCTGCCAAAGAAGCGTACTATCTTGCGTTGTACTCAGAACGACAGAAGCTGAAGGCGCGCCTGAAAGAGCTCAAAGCGAAATATAAGACGCTGTCCTTTAAGGATCGACGCGATGTCCGCTATGCTCTTGCCTGTTTTCAGTATGCGCTGGAGGCCGGCGTCGGGAAAAATGTTGAGAAAAATACATATCTCGATGGCACGACTCGCGATTCCAAGAGCGAGATCATCCTTTCCCTCCTGTTCGATTTGCTGGGTATAAAATATACGCATAATTATTCCATTTACGCGCAGGGGCGTACCTATTTAGTTGACTTCTATTTTCCAGACTCACAGGATTTTCACGAGCATATGGGCATGCTGGATGATGAACAGTACGCCCAGAATCAGAAACGCAAGCTGGAGGACTACGCCGCGGAGGGCATTCGGGAAAAGAAGAATCTTCTCATCACGAAGGAGCATTTCGTGACGGATTCTCATGATCCCGAAAAGAAGCGTGCCTGCATCGACCTTCGTGAGATCGTGCTGCAACTCATCTCCTTTGGGAAGATCGCTCCGCAGAAGGCGTTCCACCTTCTCTTTCCTGACAAACCTATCCCGAAAATTTAAAAAGGCGCCACGTCGGACGCCTTTTTGTCGTGCCTGAAAATGAGGTATTTTGCGTACAAACATTCTATTTTGTACGCAGATGGGAAAATGGAGTCTTTTCGTTGCGTATAAAATGTGATGTGGGGGACAGAGACACCCTCTACTTTATACGCAAAGATGGGATTCTGGAGCACCTTTTCGCGGATCTGTGTATAATCAATTCTAAAAGGAACGGAATTATACGCATCCTCGCGATTCTGCGAAGTCCCCTTCCAGATCTGCGTATAAATCCATTTCAAAAAGAACTAATATCTCCCCAATTATACGCAATTCAGCGACTCTGTAACGCCTTTTCGTGAAACTGCGTACAATCAATTTTAAAAGGAATGAAATTATACGCATCCTTGCGATTCTGCGGAGCACCCCTTCAGATCTGCGTATAAATCAGTTCTAAAGAGAACAAATATTCTCAAAATTATACGCATCCTCGCGATTCCGCGGAGCACCCCTTCTGATCTGCGTACAATTCAGTTCCAACAAGAACTAATTCTCTCAAATTTATACGCATTCGTGAGATCGACGGCTAGCAAATCCCCAGAACGCGTATAAATCTGTAATATTTTCCCATTTTCAGCGTCGTGAAAATAGAAGCTCCCTAAGTTTATACGCAAATATGAGATCAGCAAAGACAACCTCCTCGAAGTGCGTATAAATCGAAACTTCCCCACAAATTATACGCATACGCGGGATTGCATATTTTCTTTATATATTTTAGGGGACGCCGCTTTCGACGTCCCCTTTGCTTATGCTTATTCTTCTTTTGCCTTACGAATCTCTTTTGTTCGGATCTCTTCGCGCACCTGCTCGATGAAGGCGGAAAGATCCATGCTGCCTGCGTCTCCGTCATAACGGCTGCGCATGGACACCTTATGATCCTCTTCCTCCTTCTGGCCGACGATCAGCATGTAAGGCACCTTCTCCAGACGGCTCTGGCGAATCTTATAGCCGATCTTCTCCGCGTGCATGTCGATCTCGGCACGGATGCCGGCCGCACGCAGTTCTTCGAGTACCTGCATACCGTATTCGAGATACTTATCCGAGATCGGCAGTACTTTCACCTGTACAGGCGCCAGCCAGGTAGGGAATGCTCCTGCGAAATGTTCAATCAAAATGCCGATGAAACGCTCGATGGAACCAAATACCACGCGGTGGATCATGATCGGACGATGTTTCTCGCCATCTGCGCCCGTATACTCCAGTTCAAACCGCAGCGGCAACTGGAAGTCCAACTGAATCGTACCGCACTGCCAGGTTCTTCCGATAGAATCTTCCAGATGGAAATCAATCTTCGGTCCATAGAAAGCGCCATCGCCTTCGTTGATCACATACGGCAAGCCCATGTCGTCCAAGGCGCTTCGCAGCGCATCTGTAGCCATCTCCCAGTCCTCATCGCTGCCCATGCTGTTATCTGGACGCGTAGAAAGTTCCACATGATACTTGAATCCAAAAAGGCTATAGACCTCGTCGATCAGCTGTACCACACCCTTGATCTCATCCTTGATCTGATCCGGCGTCATGAAGATATGGGCATCATCCTGCGTAAAGCAACGTACCCGCATGAGACCATGCAGCTGGCCAGACTTTTCGTGGCGGTGTACAATTCCCAGTTCCCCCATCCGAATCGGCAGATCCCGATACGAACGAGGTTCCGACTGATATACCAGAATTCCGCCCGGGCAGTTCATCGGCTTAATCGCGTAATCCGCCTCGTCAATCACCGTAGTATACATGTTTTCTTTATAATGATCCCAATGTCCCGAGGTTTCCCACAGCTTGCGGCTCAGGATGATGGGCGTGCTGATTTCTACATAACCGGCACGGCGATGAATCGTCCGCCAGTAGTCCAGCAGCGTGTTTTTCAGCACCATTCCGTTAGGCAGGAAGAACGGAAATCCCGGGCCCTCCTCACGCATCATGAACAGGCCCTGTTCCCGGCCCAGTTTCCTGTGGTCGCGTTTCTTGGCCTCTTCGATTCTGGCCAGATACTCATCAAGCTCCGCCTTTTTCGAAAACGCTGTTCCATAGATTCTTTGCAGCATCTTGTTATGCTCATCCCCACGCCAGTAGGCGCCCGCGAGGCTCGTCAGCTTGAAGGCCTTAACGGGCTTCGTCGTCATCAGATGGGGGCCCGCACACAGATCGGTAAACTCGCCCTGCGAATAAAAACTAATCTCCTCGCCTTCCGGCAGATCTTCGATCAATTCTACTTTATAAGGCTCTTCCTTATCCTGGAAATACGCGATCGCTTCATCCCTCGGCATCGTATAACGCTTGATCTCGAGGTTTTCTTTAACGATCTTCTTCATTTCATCCTCGATCTTCTCCAGATCTTCTGCTGTGAACGGAGTCTCCCGGTCCACATCATAGTAGAAACCCTCTGCGATGGAAGGGCCGATCGCAAGCTTAGTCTCCGGATAGAGCCTCTTAATGGCCTGCGCCATGATGTGCGATGCTGTATGACGAAATGCGCCCTTGCCCTTTTCGTCGTTAAACGTCAGGATATTCAGCTCACAGTCATGATCGACTACAGTCCGCAGATCCACAACCTCTCCATCCATCTCCCCTGCCGTTGCCATCCGAGCCAAGCCCTCGCTGATGTCCAGCGCGATCTCGTACACGCTCTTGGGATCCTGATACTCCTTACAGGAGCCATCTTTCAGTGTGATCTTCATCTTCCTCTTCCTTTCATTCGTTTTTTCCGTGCCGCTCTGCCGGAAACAAAAAAGACATTCCGCCGGAATGTCTCTCTATCTCGAAATCAATGCCCACACGGAAACACTCCATACAGGGACGGGAGTATGCCCGCGGTTCCACCCTGCTTGTTTTCCATGGAAAACCATCTTCATTCCTACGATGATAACGGAATCACCGGGCCGTATTGGGGCCGCTCTGAGGTGGTTTTCATACGACCTCTTCGGAAGTGCTTACAGCCTGTGACACTTCTCTCTGGACCGGAGACTGGCGTATTACTCTCCTCATCAACGCATTATTCCTTATTCAAGAACACTTCCATTATAAACACCCCTCCGTCAAAAGTCAAGGCTTCTTTTTCCTTTACACGATTTTCTCATTTTTCTAACACGGATTATAATTTTTTAACAGATTCTTTACACGAGAGGCTTTTTCCGTTATAATAGAGGTATGTGCGGAGACTGCCCTCCTGCATACATACTCTGAACCTGTAGGTGATATGATTTGACAGTAGAATTTATGGATTTCTTACAACAGTTGGCAGGCAATCCACTTCTGATGATCACGGTCGTATTGACTCTGGGTGTCATCCTGGTCAATGGCTGGACCGATGCTCCTAACGCGATTGCCACATGTGTATCCACTCGGGCCATGAAAGCATCCAGCGCCATCCTGATGGCCGCTGTGTTCAACTTCCTGGGCGTGCTGGTCATGACCATGATCAACTCCAATGTGGCCATGACGATCTACAACATGGTGGACTTTGGTACCAATACCGGAGACGCTACGATTGCCCTGTGCGCCGCCCTCTTTGCCATCGTGCTCTGGGCCACCGTCGCATGGAAGTTTGGGATTCCTACCAGTGAAAGCCACGCGCTGATCGCGGGTCTTTCCGGTGCGGCGATCGCACTGCACGGCAACCTGAGCGGCATTAATCCCTCCGAATGGATCAAAGTCATTTATGGTTTGGTTCTCTCCACTTTCCTGGGCTTTTCCTTCGGCTTCCTCTGCACGCGGATCATCGAGTTCCTTTTCCATGGTGTGGATCGCCGCAAGGCCAATCCCAAGTTTAAGAAGGCGCAGGTAGCTGCCGGCGCGGCGATGGCCTTCATGCATGGCGCTCAGGACGGGCAGAAGTTTATGAGCGTATTCCTGCTGGGTATCTTTCTCGTAAATGGAGACAGTCAGACCAATCAGTTCGTGATTCCGATTTGGCTGATGGTATTGTGTTCCGTCGTTATGGCCTTTGGTACTTCCATCGGAGGATACCGTATCATCAAGTCCGTTGGGCTGGACATGGTGCATCTCGATCCCTACCAGGGATTCGCTGCGGATCTGGGCGCAGCAGGATGTCTGCTTTTGTCCTCCCTCACGGGTATCCCTGTCAGCACGACCCACACAAAGACCACTTCCATCATGGGTGTGGGCGCTTCCAAGCGGCTGTCCGCCGTCAATTGGAAGATCGTGAAAGAAATGGCCCTGGCCTGGATCTTTACGTTCCCGGGCTGTGGTCTTCTGGGCTTCATCGTTGCCAAGGTCTTTATGTACATATTCTAAAACGTGAGGAGAATAGCTATGAGTTTCATGAGACACAAACAAGATTATGACTATTTCGATTCCTTCTGCCAGGTGGGGAAACTTGCCAGCGATTCCGCTGAGTATCTGCACCGTGCCATCACCTCGTTCCAAGTCGAGAAGATCAACACCTATGTAGAAGAGATGCACAAGTTGGAGCATGCCGCCGACGAAAGAAGACATGAATTAAATAAACAACTAGCCCGAGAATTCATGCCGCCTATCGAACGCGAAGATATCTCCACACTGTCCCAGGAGTTGGATAACGTGGTAGACACCGTGGAGGATATCATCCGCAAGATCTATATGTTCAACATCGATGAAATGCGTTCCGAAGCCCTGGAATTTGCCCAGCTGATCATGGACACCTGCGCCGTTTTCTATAAGCTGCTGCAGGAATTTGCCGACTTCAAGAAATCCAAAAAGATCCAGCAGTATATCATCGAGATCAATACGCTGGAAAATAAGGGAGACAAGCTCCATACCGATTCCATCCGCCGCCTGTTTACGGATACGGTTTCGCCGCATGCTCTCCTGGCTTGGACTGTCATCTTTGACGCCATGGAAAACGCGCTGGATGCCTGCGAGAATACCGCCGACATCATCGACAGCACGATCACAAAGAACACCTAATTAAAAAGGGAGCGCCGCCTCATCCTGAAAACCGATGATGAAGCGGCGCTCCACCTATGCTCACTCACAAATCCAGGATCTTCTCCACATAGGAGTACATCCTGGATTTTTTGTCTACTTCTCCCGAATATGGATGACCGTCTGCGTGCCTTCTTCACTCTCCCTATCACAGGGCAACGCTATACCCATCTCTCCGCTTCCGAACAGAAAGCCACTGCACTCCTCTTTCCCGATATCGATTTTGAAGCTTTGATCCTGTTCAAAATCATATAGGTATACATTTCCCTCTCCTGAACTTAAAGTATACACCACATATCGATCACCCAGTCCACTAAATGAAAACGCATCCGGCAATATACGTAATTCCCCTGTCCTATTATTCTTCGCGTATTTTATAAGACAGCTGGAGCGATAAACTACCCATTCTCCGACAAGGTCCACCGTCGTTGGTTCTTCCGTATCATATTTGAAATCCAGAGGCATCTCATAGATCTCTTTCGTCTTCAGGTTATAGCGCAGCGCGTACCACTGCTTGCCGTCGTAATCGGCCCCATACACCTCATCGCCCCTTCCGCGAAGCCGAAGGTCCAGCCTTCCCACCTGGAAGAGCGTCGTCCACGTGTCTGTCCGGGGATCGTATCCACAGATCGTTCCGTACTCCTGCCCCTTATAATCCAGCTCCACGATCAACTGATCCTGCATGGCAAACACACGGGGCTCTATTTCCACCGCCGAATTCTCCGTGGAGTCTAGGATCACATGGAGCGTCTCCGGCTCGCTCAGAGACACATAGTAGAGACTCCATCCGGTTCCCTTGGGAGTATGCTCGCTCCAGAACAGATAGGACTCTGTCAGCATGACATCTTGAATAAAGTTTTCATTTTGTGCCTTCTGTTCGAACATGAACCGAAGCCCGTCATCTTCCCTTTTATATGCTATCATCCGTCTCTCATCGCCTCTGCCCTCCATGATCAGCCAGTCGCCTCTGCAATAGGCATCTGAGGCTTGCGCCGCGGGAACCTCTTCCGTTATGATTTCCACGTCAGTCAGGATCGACGCGTCAAAATCGGAAGCCGGATTGTCATTCCTTCTCTCCCACAGCCAGTCCGACGCCGCCTTTCGATCTCGCTCGACTTCTTCCCGATCCGGCGTATGGGGTTTTCTCGGAACCCCCCCTTCTCGAAGCACCCACAGGCTTTTTACTTCCTCCGCCGGCGCGCTGCTCTCCTCCACAACGGAAGAAGGCTCGGACACCTGGCTATTCGGCTGTTCCGGCGTCTCACAACCAGTCATAACCATCATAAACAGCGCAAGACTCAATGATATCGCTTTTTTCATAGTATCCCCCCTATCCCCACCATGTGGGATAATAACCACTTTCTATCCCCAGGCTGAACAATTGTATAAAACGGTGAGGAATCCACATTCCCCACCAAATCCTTAATTACAATAGACCAGATTATGATAGCTGATCTCAGACAGCGCCTTAATCAACTCATTCATCGTAACCGTATGATCTCCATTATATTCATCTGCATAATGTGGATCCTGAAGACGCACCCTCGTATTCGCCGTTGTCGCATAGGTGTTCGCGTCAAAGTAGATCCCCGTTCCGGTTATATATTGAATTTTCATTGTCCTCTTGTTTTGCAACACACATTTTCAAGGGCAGGGCGGCCACCCGTCTCATAGACACAGATATCTCTTCCCCCAAAAATCGTCTTGCCTTACCACGCTCAAAATACGGTCTTCGTACGCCTTTCTTCCATCTTGTCCATGGGTCTATACCTCTCTTTCTCAGGTTGGATCCTATAGGATATTCTCTAAGTTCAGTATACCCTTTTCTTTTCTGCTTGTCAATAGTTTGTTCAAAAATTATTCAAAAATATTAGCGGAATTTTAAATTCCCTCTCTATGCAAATGAAAAAGGGAGCGTTGCTCACCGATGAATCGCTCATCATTTCGCAACGCTCCCCTTCTTTTGCCATCAGCGCTCTTTTCCAAAGAACAGAAGCCCCAGGGCGCCGGGTCCGGAATGGACGCCAATACTGGGATTCACATCTCCAATCATAATGTTTTCGATGCCAAAACGCTCCGTCACCTGCTTAGCCACAAACTGTGCATCCTCCAGACAATCGCCATGCACAATAGCCACCATATCGTTGAGCGCCTCATACCCCGGCATCTTTTCTGCCATGTAATCGACCAGGGCCGTCAGGGATTTCTTACGCCCCCGCACCGTACCGGCCGCCTCCAGCTTCCCCTCCGGCGTCAGCTTCAATACCGGTTTCAGGTTGAGCACACTACCCACCACAGCCGTTGCCTTGGATACACGGCCACCCCGCTGCAGATGAAACAGGTCATCCACCGTAAACTTCACGCAGACATGAACGGCGTTCTCCACCAGCCAGTCTCGGACTTCCGCCAAGGTCTTTCCCTGCGCCTGCATCGCCAGCGCTTTATTGACCAGCAGGCCCTCACCCAAGGATACGCACAGGCTGTCTATCACCTCGATCACCGCATCCGGATACTCCTCTTCGACCAGCTGCTTGGCCACCATCCGCACGATGTCGCAGCTTCCACTGAGCGCGGACGAAAAGCTGATATAGAGGATGTCCTTCCCCGCATCCAGAATCTCTCGAAATGTCTTCTCCACAACGGCAGGATTGACCGCCTGACTCTTCGGCATGCTGCCTTCCCGCATCAGGCGATAGAATTCCGACGGAGAAGGCCCTGCGGATCCTTCATAAATCTCATCTCCGATCGAATAGTACTGCGGCACCTCCACGAGACCATGCTCCTTCACATAGCTCTGCGGCAGATCCGAGTTGGTATCTGTAACGATCTGATATGTTCTCATGCTATTCTCCCCTTAAATACTAGGATGGGAGGCGCTGCCTCCTGCAGGGTATTATACTATATATTAGGCTCGTCACACAAGCCCCTATTGCAAATTGGCGCTCCCCGCCTGCATTTTTTTGTTGCTTCATGATATCAGTTGTGATACTATTATAAAGAAGAAAAAGAAATGAGGGAATGTTACGATGAAGATTGTTCTGCAACATATCACCAAAACCTTTCCCAGCAGGGGAAAGAAAAATACAACCGATGTAGTGGCTGTCTCAGATTTTTCCTTTGAGATTCCGGATGGTCAGCTGATCGGGCTGCTGGGGCCTTCCGGATGCGGTAAGAGTACCACCTTAAACATGATCTGTGGACTGGAAAAGCCCACATCCGGCCATATTTTCTTCGGCGATCAGGATGTCACCGCCCTGCCTGCGGAAAAACGCGGCGTGGGAATGGTGTTTCAAAACTATGCTTTGTATCCGCATCTCACGGTACTGGATAACATCCTGTTCCCCCTGGAAAACCTGAAAGGAAAGGACAAGCTTTCCAAGGCCGAGATGCAAAAACGTGCGCAGGATGCGGCAGCCCTGGTGCAGATCGAAGAACTGATGGACCGCAAGCCCAGTGAGCTTTCCGGAGGACAGCAGCAGCGCGTCGCCATCGCCAGAGCGCTGGTCAAGATGCCGCATGTACTTCTCCTGGATGAACCCCTGTCCAATCTGGACGCAAGGCTCCGACTGCAGACACGGGAAGAGATCCGCAAAATCCAGCGTACCACGGGCATCACGACCGTATTCGTCACGCACGATCAGGAAGAGGCCATGAGCATCTCGGATCAGATCGTTGTGATGCGCCAGGGCGTCATTCAACATATCGGAAAGCCCCAGGACGTCTATGATGATCCGGCCAATCTCTTTGTCGCTCAATTTCTGGGCACACCGCCTATTAACGTATTCGAGGGCCTTGTGAAGGACGAGATACTGTATCTCGCGGAGGATCCGGTCCTTTCCGTTCCTGGCCTTGCCGACCAGGAGGTCTGGGTGGGAATCCGTCCGGAAGGCTTCGTGTTACAGGAAGACGGACCGCTCCACTGCAAGCTGAGCGCTGTGGAAGTGATGGGACGGGATATCAGTGTCATCACCACGCATCCTGCCAGCGTGACGCCTACCATCCGCTCAATCATCGCCTCGGATCATGTGATTCATCCGGCTACCACTGACATTCATTTTGCGATCAAGCCGCATAAACTGCATGTATTCCATAAAAAGACGCAGACGCGTATTTATAAGGAAGGAGAGCGTTCATTATGAAAAAGAACGGGAAAAAGGCATGGCTGTATCTGCTGCCGGCCCTCCTGTTTCTGGGTGTATTCATGATCTATCCTCTGATCGACGTGTTCATCTACTCCTTTGAAGAGGGCTATAACTTTGCCTCCCAGACCTACTTCGGTACCGGCCTGTATAATTATTCGTATGTACTCCATGATCCGTATTTCCTGCAGGCCATCCAGAACACCTTCATCCTGACGGCGATCACCGTGCCCACCTCGACGATCCTTTCTCTATTGATCGCCCTGGGCCTCAGCAAAATCAAGCCGCTGCGCAACTTATACCAGACCGTATACTTCCTGCCCTATGTGACAAACACACTGGCCGTGGGATTGGTCTTCATGGTGCTGTTTCAGCAGACGGAATACTCGGATGGCCTTGTGAATCTTCTGATTCAGTGGTTCGGCGGTGAGTCTGTCGACTTCATCGACGGTCCCTACTGGGCCAAGATGATGGTTCTTTGCCTATACACCGTCTGGATTGTCATGCCCTTCAAGATTCTCATTCTGACCAGCGCGCTGGCCTCGGTCAATGAGGAATATTACAAGGCGGCCAGGGTCGATGGAACTTCAGCCTTCCGCACGTTTCGCAAGATCACCCTGCCCATGATCTCTCCGATGATCTTCTATCTGGTCGTCACCGGCTGCATCGGCGCCTTCAAGGCGTACAGTGACGCGGTGGCTCTCTTCGGGACAGATCTGAACGCGGCGGGTATGAATACGATTGTGGGTTATGTCTACGATATGCTGTACGGCGATGGCGGCGGATATCCTTCCTACGCTTCCGCTGCGGCCATCATCCTGTTCGTGATCGTGCTGACCATCACCTGTATCAATCTGCTGGTCAGCCGCCGGCACGTCCATCACTAAGGAGGAATCTGGTTATGGATAAGCAATCGCCAAAAATCGATTTTCAGAAAGTACAGAAAGCAGGAGAACATCGCAAAACCCTCTCCAAAGTGATCATCTACTTTTTTCTGACTCTCTGGGCCCTCATCGTCCTGTTTCCTTTTTATTGGATGGTCCTGACTTCGTTCAAGAGCTATGCTTCCTATAATGCCGAGGTCGTCCCCACCTTCTTCACCCTGTCCCCCACCTGGGAGAACTATGTGAATGCCTTTACCACGGTTCCCCTGGGACGCTACCTTCTCAATACACTGATCTTCACACTGGCTACGACCGCGATCATGATTGTTGTGATTACGCTGGCGGCTTATGCCTTTGCCAGACTCAGTTTTCGCGGAAAGAACGCACTATTCACGCTGTTTCTTTCTCTGATGATGATTCCCACGGAATTGGTCATGATTACCAACTTCGCCACGATCACCAACCTGGAGCTGCGCAATACGTTCTGGGGGCTGATCCTTCCCTCCGTAACGAGCGTCTTCTATATCTACCTGCTCAAAGAGAACTTCGAGCAGGTGCCGGATGAACTCTATTACGCAGCGAAAGTCGATGCCACTTCGGATCTGAAGTATCTGTGGAAGGTGATGATTCCCATCTGTCGTCCTACGATCATCACGATCATCATTCTGAAGATCATCGAATGCTGGAACTCCTATGTGTGGCCGCGCCTGATCACCGATGACCCGACCATGTATCTGGTTTCCAATGGGATTCAGGAGATTCGGGAAAACGGCTTTGGCCGGGAAAATATTCCCGCCATGATGGCCGCGGTGGTGGTCATCTCGGTTCCTCTGATTATCCTGTTCCTAATCTTCCGCAAGAAAATCATGTCCGGTGTATCGAGAGGAGGGACCAAGGGATGAGAAAGTATATCTCCTGTATACTCTGCTTTCTGCTTCTGACGCTGTGTCTTTCCGGCTGTCATGGCAATACACAGGATCTGTCGGCCTTTGAAGTGCCCGAAACCTTCGACACTTCGCGCCAGTATGAGATCACCTTCTGGGCCAAAAATGACACGAACGCCACTCAGACCACCATTTACAAAGAGGCCATCGAGAACTTCGAAAGCCTGTATCCAAATATCACCGTCACACTCAAACTGTACACGGACTATGGCGATATCTATAATGATGTCATCACGAATATTTCCACCGGTACCACCCCGAATGTATGTATCACCTATCCGGATCACATCGCCACCTATATGACCGGCGATAATACCGTAGTGCCCCTGGATACGCTGTTTACGGATGAAACCTATGGTTTGGGCGGCAGCGAGCTGCTATTCGACTCGCCGACTGTAGACGAAATCATCCCGCAGTTCCTTGCGGAATGTCAGATTGGCGGTCAGTATTATGCCGTTCCCTTCATGCGTTCCACAGAGGCCTGTTACATCAACAAGACCTATGTGGAAGCGCTGGGCTATACATTACCAGAAACACTGACCTGGGATTTCATCTGGGAAGTCTCTGAAGCAGCCATGGCTCAGGATGCCGACGGCAATTTCCTGGTCAACGGACAATCCGTAATGATTCCTTTCATCTATAAGTCTACGGATAACATGATGATCCAGATGCTGCGGCAGTTGGACGCCGGATATTCCACCGACAATGGAGAGATTCTTCTCTTTAACGACACGACGAAGGAGCTCCTGTATACCATCGCGGAACACGCCGGAACAAGGGCTTTCTCTACTTTCAAGATCTCCAGTTATCCCGCGAATTTTCTCAATGCCGGACAATGTATCTTTGCCATTGATTCTACTGCGGGCGCCACCTGGATGGGTACGGATGCGCCTCTCACCGATATCTCGGAAGAATCCCTGGTCGATTTTGAAATCGAAGTCATGCCGATCCCTCAGTTTGACACGGAACATCCACAGATGATCTCGCAAGGGCCGTCGATCTGTATCTTCAACAAAGATGACCCCCAGGAAGTCCTGGCTTCCTGGCTCTTCACGCAGTATCTTCTGACGAACGATGTGCAGATTGCGTATTCCGAGACCGAAGGTTACGTGCCTGTCACTTCGAAGGCTCAAAACTCCGAAACCTACCAGGACTACCTGTCCCGGGCCGGCGAGGATAATAACCAATATTACGACGTGAAGATCCAGGCTTCCCAGCTTCTTCTCGATCATATGGACGATACCTTTGTCACTCCGGTCTTCAACGGTTCCACATCTCTGCGTAATGCCGCCGGAGAGCTGATCGAATCTGTCACGAAGTCCATGCGTCGCAGCGAGACCGTGGATGACGCCTATATAGATTCCCTATTCGATGAAGTTTCTTCCTTATATCATCTGGATCAGGCCGAGGGGCTTTCGTCCGGCAAGGCGGATCTGGGGCCTCTGCCGCAGACTGCCATCATTCTTCTGAGTGCCCTCGCTGCAGTTTGGGTATTGATCATCCTGTATGTTCTATGGCAATGGAAGAAATCGCGCCGGAAAAAGAACGCATAACTTCTTAAAAAAACTTGATTTCCCAGGCTCTCTGTTCTATAATAGATGCGTTGCGGAAAACGCAACGAGAATTTATTAGGAGGAGAACAAAAAGATGAGAAAAGTAATATCATTGCTGCTTGTCACGCTGATGGTATTCGCAATGGCTGCCTGTTCCAGCGATACAGGAAACAGCTCTACAGCGCAGAACAGTTCTGCGGCGCAGGATAGCTCTGTAGCCGAAGAAAGTTCCGCGGCTGAAGAGAGCGCAGCCGAAGAGAGTTCTGTCGCAGACGAGAGCTCCGCGGCCGATGCACAGGCGGAAGTGATGAGCTATGAGGAGTATGTAGCAGCTGAGTTGGACAGCGAAGTCTGTGTAGAGACATACGTACAGGCTAAGCAGTCCTATTATGCAGAGCAGCAGACCGCTACCCTGTATACGCAGGATGAGGATGGCGCTTACTTTGTCTATGACGCTTCCATTTCTCAGGAAGATTATGACAAGCTGGAGCCCGGTACTAAGATTCGTGTCACCGGTTATAAGTCCGAGTGGTCCGGCGAGGTCGAAATCATTGATGGTACTGTGGAAGTATTGGACAGTGAGGATACTTTTGTTGCAGAAGCCCTCGATGTCACCGATCTTCTGGGCACCGACGAACTGATCGATCATCAGAATCAGTTTGTATCCTTCAAGGGTCTGGAAGTAGTCGCCAGCATTGATGAAGCGAATGGCAATGCAGAGGTTCCGTTCCTGTACAACTATAACGGTTCCGGTTCCGAAGGCGACGATCTGTACTTCAACGTATCCAAGGATGGCGAGACCTATACCTTCGTAATCGAATCCTATCTGTGCGACAGCACGACGGAGGTATATCAGGCTGTACAGAACCTTGCGATCGGCGATGTGATCGACATGGAAGGATATCTGTACTGGTATGAAGGAGTAAACCCCCATATCGTTTCCGTAACACCTGCGGCATAATCTGAAAAATTTCAAAAAGAGGGCGTGTTCCATCATCCGAGAGGGTGAAGGAACACGCTCTTTTTTGATATCATGGAAATAGAACATCAAACAGAATTCGACTTGAAAAAGCCAGTATGTATGTGGCTTTGCACCGAAGATGGGACTGACACGCAAAATCTTTATTGAAAAAAAGAACTGCTGCTCCGGTAGATTCTTGATCTACTCTCGCAACAGTTCTTTCGTCTATATGATAATTACTCCAACTCAAAAGCACCCGTATACAGCTGATAATACTTGCCCTTTTGCTCGATCAGCTGCTCATGCGTTCCCCGCTCGATAATGTGTCCATGCTCCAATACCATGATGACGTTGGAATTCTTGACCGTAGACAGGCGGTGTGCGATGACAAATACGGTACGTCCTTTCATCAGCGCGTCCATTCCCCGCTGTACAATTGCTTCTGTACTCGTATCAATCGAAGAGGTAGCCTCGTCCAGGATCATGACCGGAGGATCTGCCACCGCCGCGCGAGCGATGGACAGAAGCTGCCGCTGTCCCTGCGACAGATTACTGCCGTTTCCCGACAACATGGTCTTGTAGACTTCCGGCAGACGCGTGATGAAATCGTGGGCACCGGCCAACTTGGCTGCATCCATACACTCTTCATCCGACGCATCCAGGCGGCCATAACGAATATTGTCCATGACCGTCCCTGTAAACAGATTCGTATCCTGCAGCACCATTCCCAGAGAACGCCGCAGATCGGCCTTCTTGATCTTATTGATATTGATGCCGTCGTAACGGATCTTTCCATCCTCGATATCATAAAAACGGTTAATCAGGTTTGTGATCGTGGTCTTTCCGGCGCCGGTCGCCCCCACAAAGGCCACCTTCTGTCCCGGTTCCGCATATAACGTGATATCATGCAAAACGATCTTCCCGGGATCATAACCAAAGTCTACGTCCTTCATCCGTACATCGCCAGCCAGTTTGGTATACGTCACGGTACCATCCGCCTGATGGGGATGCTTCCAGGCCCATACGCCCGTCCGCTCCGTACACTCCACCAATTCTCCATTTTCTTCCCGCGCATTGACCAATGTGACATATCCATCGTCGACTTCCGGCTCCTGATCCAACATCTCGAAGATACGCCCCGTACCGGCAAGACCCATGACGATGGAATTGACCTGGTTGGATACCTGGTTGATATTCCCCGCAAACTGCTTGGTCATGTTCAGGAACGGAACCACCACGCTGATGCTCAGCGCCATTCCCGAAATACTCAGGTTCGGCGCGCCGCTCACCAGGAGGATTCCTCCCACCAGTGCGACGATTACATACAATACGTTTCCGACATTATTCAGAATCGGCCCCAGCGTATTCGCAAACTTATGCGCCTTCTCTGACTCTTCAAAAAGCTTATCGTTGATCCTGTCGAAATCCTTCTTGCTCTCTTCCTCATGACAGAAGACTTTCACGACCTTCTGCCCATTCATGATCTCCTCGATAAAGCCCTCTTCTTTTCCCAAGGCTACCTGCTGATAGGCGAAATGCCGTGCGGAACTGCCGCCCACCTTTCTCGTAATCATCAGCATGATGACTACGCCAGCCAGAACGACCAACGCCATCCATACGGAGAAGTACAGCATGATGCTGAAGATCGTCAATACCGTGATGACAGAAATCAGAAGCTGCGGAAAGCTCTGCGAGATCATCTGACGCAGCGTATCAATATCATTCGTATAATGGCTCATGATATCACCATGATTGTTGCGATCAAAGTAACGAACCGGCAGGTTCTGCATCTGACCAAACATCTTCTCACGCATCTTCATCAGAGATCCCTGCGTGATGATGGCCATCATCTGATTAAACGCGAAACCGGAAATAAGAGACAAAACGTAGAAAAATACTAAAATCCCTACGAAGCCGAGGATTTGACTTCCTACCTGACTCCAGTCGCCGCTCTGCCAACTCTGTTCCACGAGCGCGATGACATTCTGCATGAACACCGCAGGAATCGAGCTGACAATCGCATTAAAAATAATGAAAACAATGACCAGCGGCAGCATGACCGGATAGAAGGAAAAGAGCTCCTTCATCAGACGAATCGTAATACTCTTCTTATTCTTCTGCATCTTGATCACCTGCCTTATTCTGAGAAGTATAGACTTCCTGATAGATGGCGTTTGTCGCCATCAGCTCCTGATGGGTACCAATCGCCTGGATTCTGCCGCCATCCATGACGATGATGCGATCCGCATCCTCCACCGACGCCGTACGCTGTGCGATAATAATCTTGGTGGTCTCCGGAATATATTCCCGCATGGCCTTTCGAATCAATGCATCTGTCCGCGTATCCACCGCGCTGGTGGAATCATCCAGAATCAGGATCTTCGGCTTCTTCAGGAGCGCTCTGGCAATACACAGACGCTGCTTCTGTCCACCAGACACGTTCGCGCCGCCCTGCTCGATATATGTATCATATTTCTTCGGAAACTGCTGGATGAATTCATCCGCCTGCGCCAGTCTGCAGGCCTCCTCCAGCTCCTCGTCCGTGGCATTCAGATTACCCCAACGCAGGTTCTCCTTGATCGTACCAGAGAAGAGAATATTCTTCTGCAGCACCACGGCCACCTGGTTTCTGAGGGTCTCCACATCATACTGACGCACATCGACGCCGCCCACCTTGACCGATCCCTCCGTCGCATCATACAACCGGGAAATCAACTGAATCAGAGAGGATTTAGAAGAACCCGTCCCGCCGATGATCCCGATGGTTTCTCCAGAACGGATATGCAGATTGATATCCGCCAGCGCCATACGTTCCGCCTTTTTAGAATATTTAAAACTAACATTGTCAAAGTCGATGGACCCATCCTTTACTTCATGGATCGGATTGTCCGGGTCTTCAATCGTGCTCTTCTCCTGCAGCACCTCCACAATACGCTGCGCCGACTCTGTCGCCATTGTGATCATGACAAACACCATGGAGAGCATCATCAGACTGCTCAGGATCATAAAACTATAGGTCAGCAGAGAAGAAAACTGTCCCACATCCAAGTCCAGTCCCTGGGACGTAATAATCGTATAGGAACCGAAGGAAAGCACGAACACCATGACCGCATAAATACAAAACTGCATCAGCGGATTATTCAACGCCAGAATACGTTCTGCCTTTGTAAAATCGTTGCACACATCTTCCGCGGCGCGATTAAACTTCTGCTTCTCATAATCTTCTCGCACATAGGACTTGACCACGCGAATGCCCTTCACATTTTCCTGAATGGAACTGTTCAGCGCATCATATTTCTTGAATACCCGCTTAAAGAGAGGCATTGTCTTACGCGCTACCAGAAACAGGCCAACGCCCAAAAGCGGCGCGACAATCAAGAAAATAAAAGCCATCCGTCCTCCCATGACAAATGCCATGACGAACGCAAAAATGAGCATCAACGGACTCCGGATCGCTGTACGGATAATCATCATATACGCAAACTGCACATTGCTCACATCCGTCGTCATTCGCGTTACCAATGACGAGGTGGAAAACTTGTCAATGTTCTCAAACGAATAGTTTTGAATCGCATAGAACATATCCTTCCGCAGGTTTTTAGCCAGTCCGCAGGAAGCGGTCGCACAGGTGGATCCCGCTAACGCGCCGAACATCAGAGACAATCCCGCCATCACGATCAATATCAGACCGTAGCCTACGATGACCCCAAGGTCACATCCCGCCTTGATCTGGTTCACCAGCTCTGCGATGATAAACGGGATGATACACTCCATCACAACCTCCATAGAAACCAATATGGGAGTCGCAATCGATGTCTTTTTATACTCTCGAATACTTTTTGCCAGTTCTTTGACCATTGCACACTTCCTTCTTTCCCATTTGTCAAAAAAAAGTATTTATCAAATCACCCATTTGATAAACACTACGGTAACATTCTTAATTATAGTCTATCTAAATATTAATGTCAAGGTACCTTTTTATTTTCCCGGCTCTTTTGCGGGAAACTGTGATAAGATACAAACAAAAAACTGGCAAAGAATGAATTTCTATGGATAATCACCGAGAGCCTTGCTGCCGCTGGGATTCGGAGTCTCGCACATACGCTGTCTCGTCCTGTTCTCTGCGCAGAATTTTGTACAGGGCTGCCGAATCTCAGCTGAGTTTGCTTCCGTTCGCAATCAGCTTGAACTTACATCCCAATACCTCCGCCGCTCTGCGGCACATGAGCATGCGTTCCAGGAAAATCTCAAAGTAGTCGATCACGGTACACATCGTATCATCCAGTTCCATCTCCATCTGAATCGTTTTCTTCTCCCGATTTACCGTAAGATTCGCCGAAAGTACCGCATAGTTCACACGATCGTGTGCGTCGAAACTGGTGATGACATGATTCCGCACTCGGTTACGGCGCACATCCGTCTTATCCGCCAGAATCAGCGCGGCGGACACCACATCAAAAGCGGTTCCTGTCTTTTCATCATGATTCCCGATCGCTGCGGCTACCGATGCGGCATCCGCAAGCGGCATTCCCATCTCTTTCAGGATCTGGTAGGCCAGAATGGCGCCGCTGTGCGCATGATCCTCTCGATTGATACTATTCCCAATATCGTGCATGTACCCTGCAATCTTACAAAGCTCCACAGCATGCTCCTCGCACCCCAGCTCTCTGAGAATCATCGCCGCCGTCTCCGCCACCTTGGCCGCATGTTTCTTAGAATGTTCCGTATACCCCAACTTCCCTAATACTTCGTTTCCCTTCTCAATCAGAATATTGATCTCTTCGCTATTTTTAATCTGTTTATATGTGAGTTTCATAATATCTCCTTCTCTTGATTTGGTATAATAAGCAGTATACTGTTTTCTCATGAAATCTACAAGCCCTGTTTTGTAAAATTTTTGGATAGCATCTCTTTCCAGATCCCCCCAGTCCTTTTTCCCCGCTCTTGTGCTTTTGCACAAAATTTCATGTCTCATTTTGGTAATTTTTACTTTCTCCCTTGAGTTTTTTTCTTAAATAGGATACACTACTAAATATGGTTCCTCAAAGAACCTAACAAAAAGGGAGGAGTTTATTGGCATGCTGCAGATCAAAAATATATGTAAGCAATATGTGACCGGTGATTTGGTGCAGGAAGCTCTGGACGATGTCAGCCTGAACCTGCGGGATAATGAGTTTGTAGCCATCCTGGGCCCCAGTGGTTCCGGTAAGACAACGCTGCTCAATATCATCGGCGGACTGGATCGTTATGACAGCGGTGATCTGATCATCAATGGGATCTCTACCAAGAGGTATAAAGACAGGGACTGGGACTCCTACCGCAATCATACGATTGGATTTGTGTTTCAGAGTTATAACCTGATCCCTCATCAGACCGTGCTGGCCAATGTAGAGCTGGCGCTGACCATTTCCGGCATCTCCCGGTCTGAACGCCGTAAACGGGCCATCACCGCGCTGGAACAGGTGGGTCTGGGTGAGCAGCTGCATAAAAAACCCAACCAGATGTCCGGTGGACAGATGCAGCGCGTGGCCATTGCCCGCGCCCTGGTCAATAATCCAGATATTCTTCTGGCGGATGAACCTACGGGCGCCCTGGACTCGGATACCAGCATCCAGGTGATGGATCTTCTGAAAGAGGTCGCCAAGGATCGGCTGGTCGTCATGGTCACACACAATCCAGAACTGGCCGAGCAATACGCCAATCGTATTGTACGGCTTCGCGATGGTAAGATTATAGACGATACCAACCCCTATATCTTGGAGGAGAAATCGCTTGACGCACCGAAACACGCGAACATGGGACGTGCCGCCATGTCTTTTTTCACCGCACTTTCACTGAGTTTCAACAATCTGCGGACGAAAAAGGCCCGAACGCTGCTGACTGCCTTTGCCGGTTCTATCGGCATCATCGGCATCGCGCTGATTCTCTCTTTGTCGAATGGCGTGAATCAGTACATCACCGATATCCAACGGGATACCATGGCCTCCTATCCAATCTCCATCCAAGCCGAAACCATCGATCTTTCGAGTATCATGTCCGCCGGCAGAGAAGCCTCTCAAGGCGGCGAAGCAGGGCATGATCTGGACGGTGTATATGCTAACAACACGGATATGGAACTCATCAGTACTATGACCACCAGCATCACAAAAAACAACTTGACAAACTTCAAGTCATACCTGGATGATCCCGACAGCGAGATTCATCAGTATCTGGGAGAAAACGGCATCGTCTATTCTTACGATACTCAATTCGACGTGTATACCTACGACCCGGAAGAGGAACTGATCAATACCGATGGCAGCACTTTTTCCGATGAGGCCGAAGAGACCCCGGCCATGATGCAGCGTATGAATGAGATGATGGGGACAGAAAACAGCTATTTTGACGAATTGCTTCCAGGGCAGGGGGACGCACTGATCAGTACCGCCGTGACCGAACATTACGATCTGCTCTACGGCAGCTGGCCCACAGCCTATAATGAGATTGTCCTCATCCTGGATGAAAACAACGAAATTCCCTCTTCTGTTCTGTATGAACTGGGGCTTTTGCCTGCCAGCGAATATCGCCAGCTGCAGGATCAGCTGGAACAGGGCGAAGAGATCACGCTGGAAGAACATTCCTGGACTTACGAGGATATCTGCGAAAAGGTATATTATCTGGTACCTGCCTGTGATTATTATGTGGAAAACGAGGAAGGGCTTTATGCTTATGTCGGAGATGACGAGGAAGCCCTTGCGGATCTGGTAGAAAATGGCGTACAGCTTACGATTACAGGCATCATTCGTCCTTCTGCGGACAGCAACGCCCTTCTGATGAATGGATACGTGGGATATACGAAGGCCCTGACCGACTATTTGATTGATTACACGAACGCCAGCGCTGTCGTGCGGGCGCAGATCGACAGCCCGGAGGTCAATGTTGTCAGTGGATTTCAGTTTGAGCCCGAAGATGATGCGGCCAAAATCGCGGATACCAAGGAATATCTGACGAATCTGAGCATCTCTGAGAAAGCCGCCTTATGTCAGCGCATGCTTCGGTCGATGTATGCGGATAATCCGGAACAGCTCGAATCCATGTCCTCTCTGGGCGAGGCAGAGCTGGCCGGCATGCTAGATCAGTATCTGGCCAGTGATACACTGGACGATGAATCCCTGCTCATGATTTACGATACCTATATTTCTCCCGGAAGTTACGATGACAACATGACAGCCTTTGGCTGGGTCAGTCTGGACGCGCCTTCTTCGATCAGTATTTATGCGGATAGTTTCGAAGACAAAGATCTCATCGCAGGCTGCATCGAAGACTATAACGCAACCGCCTCTTCCGAGAACCAGATCCATTATACCGATTATGTCGGACTTTTAATGTCCTCCGTGACCACCATCGTCGACGTCATCTCCTATGTGCTGATTGCTTTTGTCTCCGTATCGCTCATCGTCTCTTCCATCATGATCGGAATCATCACGTATATTTCCGTTCTGGAACGGACCAAGGAGATCGGTATCCTGCGCGCCATCGGCGCCTCCAAACGCAACGTGGCGCAGGTCTTTAACGCAGAGACCTTTATCATCGGGCTTTGTTCCGGCCTGCTCGGCGTGGGCATCACCGCACTGTTGCTCATCCCCATCAACTCGATCATTCACTCTCTGGCGGGCATCACCACGATCAATGCATCATTGCCGATCGTCGCCGCCGGGTTCCTGGTGCTTCTGAGCATGCTCCTGACTATGATCGCGGGACTGCTGCCTTCTAGCAAGGCGGCCAAGAAAGACCCTGTGACGGCGCTGCGAACCGAATAATATAAAAATCTTTATGAAAAAGCTGCTCTATCAGAAAGATGGGGCAGCTTTTTTGGTGGAAGGGGGCTATAGGAAAAACTGTGCCTGTGCATTCCACAATGCAAAATATTTTCCTTCTGTATCTTGCAATAATTCTTCATGTGTTCCCGATTGTACGATTCTTCCTTGATCCAAAACAATAATTCGATCGCAAAATCTACAGGAAGATAACCGGTGTGAAATATAAATCGCCGTCTTTTCCTTAGACATAGTCTCTAATTGATGATAGAGTTTCATTTCTGCAAAAGGATCCATTGCCGATGTTGGTTCATCCATAATGACAACAGGTGCCTGCAGATGAATTGCTCGTGCCAACGCTACTTTTTGCGCCTCTCCTCCAGAAATATTGACCCCCTCCGGATCACATTCTTGGTATAATATCGTCCCTAATCCATATTTCTCTGGAAAATCAACCTGTTTCAACAGGTTTGATACCTCTTGTTGATTATATTCGCTTTTAACTGCCACATTTTCTCCTAGAGCATATGCATACAACGAGAAATCCTGAAAAACCACAGCAAATAATTTTTGATATTCGTTTGATGGATATTGCCGAATGTCTCGTCCATTGCATAGGATTTTTCCCTTTCTGGGTTGATATAATCCACATAATAGCTTAATTAAGGTCGATTTTCCTGATCCATTCTCCCCCACAATCGCTACTTTTTCTTTTGATCGAATTTCCAGATTGACGCCTTTTATAACATCCTCTTCTTGATACCCAAACCATACATTCTGAAATCTAAAAACCGGTTCTTGTCCCTTTTCCAACATTCCATCTCCAGGGACTTCTTCACTTGTTTTTTTCGTATCCAGTATATCAAAATACGTCTTTGCTCTTACTTCAATATCTTTCAATTCTCCTAGACTGGAAGCTCCTCGTCTAAAACCCTCTAAAAGCTGTACGAATGCTCCCGCATATATGACAGCATCCCCTATACTAAAATAACCTAAAAGCATTTTATTACCAATAATTAAATAAAAGCAAAAACTTAATACTATGAAAATCGCATATCCGGCGCTATCTCCTAAAGCCCTACTCCAAGCCATTTTACGTTGCAGCCTTTTTCCTTCTCCCAGAAGTTTTGATGTCGCTTCCCGCATAATAAAAGACTGCATTTGGAAAATACGAATCTCTTTCCCTGTCTGGTATTGGGAAATCTCATCCCGATATGTTTCATACACTTGATCAATTTCTGAATATTGATTTCGCAGGACACGTATTTTCTGGTTCATTTTTTCTTTTACTTTTGTCAGCAATATCCAAGCCCCTATCATTCCACATATAACTAACCAACTAAAACCTGCGGATCCCCAGAAATCGGTTCCTGTATTTATAAATAGAATAGGCCAAAAAGGTCCTAACACAATCCCCGATACCATAATTTTTGTAATAGCCGTCATGCTTTCGCGCATAAATCGAAGAAAATTATAATAAACTCCCCCTCTCTCCTTCGTTTCACTTCGATGACGCGCGATAGATTCCGCACTCTTCTTCTCCTCAAATACTGAATAGTCCATTTTCATCAGTTTTCGAGTGATCTGATTTTTCTCTATCATACTACAATAATCGCCGTTTTCCAGGTTTATATTTTCTAACCAGTTTGACAACCACAATAAAATACCATTAAAAAAAACGCCCACAATAATCAGCCCAATGATTACATATAAATCTTGATGAGAAATTAACGCATTTAAGATCCAAGCTGGAAATATAAGATATATATATGGCTTTACCGCGCTTATCATATTGTTTCCAAAATTTCCAAGTAAAATGCTTTTCTTAGCCCTCCATAATTCCCGAACAATTCGGGCGCAGTATTTTCCTGTTTTCATGATTCATTCTCCTGATAATAGTGGCCCTGTTCTTCAAACATTCTTTTATATGCTCCATTCTTTTTCATCAATTCCCTATGCGTCCCCTCCTCTATGATTTCTCCGTTATCCATCAATAGGATTCTATCACAAAATTGAGTAGAACTCAGCCGATGTGAAATAAAAATGGATATTCTATCTTTGGCCAAATCCTTATACTGTTGATATAATTTTTCTTCTGCTAAAGGATCCAACGCCGCCGTTGGCTCATCCAAGATCAGTAATGACCCCTTCTTGTATAACGCCCGTGCTAACAGCATCTTTTGTTTTTGACCACCTGATAATATGGTCGCCTCCTTGTTAAGTGCTACACCCAATTCTTTTTCCCATTCTTTTAACTCATCATTTGTTTCTCTCAGTGTGATATTGCATAGCACATTGGTAGGAAGTACCATATATTCTTGAAAAACGGCAGAAATTTGCATATAATAATTTTCTAAATCCAAATCTCTCATTGAAATTCCATTGATCAGGATTTCTCCCTCAGTAGGTTGATATAAACCACACAATAGCTTGATGAGTGTGGTTTTTCCTGCTCCATTTGCACCAACCAATGCAATATTCTCATCCACCCGAAAGCACAAATTGATATCCCTCAAAACTATGCTGTCTGCATAACTAAAATACACATGTCTCAGTTCAATGTTTTCGATCTTATCAATAGGGATTCTTTTTCCTTCTTTCTGTACGTTCGGCATACTTATAAATCTTCTGTAATGAGCACATTCCAGCATAATCCGTTTCAAACTTTTTATGTGGCCAGAAATTCCATTAATCCAATCAGAAAAACCCGTGACTAAACTAAAGTAAAACAAAAACTCACTGGCTAATATATCACCTTGCAATACAGAAAACACCAGAAAACCAAAGGTTGAAAAATCGCGTATTATCGTACATAAGACTTGTATTCCCAATGATCTAGTAGACTGCACCGTATATGCATGCATAACATCCATATATTTATTTTCAGCTTGTTTTAAGTGTTTCATGAGCCATGAACCGGCACGGCTTAACCGTATATCTTTCTCTATCTCCTTCTGCGTAGCGATACGATATAGATAGAAAAATTCCATTTCTCCCCTAACCATCTGATTTTCTGTTTGATCACCAAATTGTATGATTCTCGAAGAAATGAAAAGCTCTACAAAACATGAACCTAGAATAACTGCCAGTAACCATATACTGATCCTTCCAAATAAAGCGGAGTATGACACAATCCCCAGCAGACTCGTCAACAGACCTGTCAATCTCACTGCCGACCAAGCCCCATCCGCTTGTTCCCCTTCAAATGCAAACTTTTTACAACGCTGAAACTGTGCTCTTCCTTCATAGCTTTCCAGCCGTTCATAGTCCATATGAATTAACTTATGCATCATCTCCACCGCATAATGCATACTAATTCCCGCCTGAAATTCTTTCAGTCTTGCCTCCAAAAAACGACTCATCATCGTGAGTATCAAAATTACACTGGACAGAATCAGCAGTGCCTTCACAAAGTATAAAAAGTCCCATTGAAATTCAATTGCGCTAACCAGAAGCTGTGGCAAAAAAGCTGTCAGTATAGGTAATATAACTGCCACCGGAATCCGTAAAAACACACACACTGTTCCTATTTTGTCCCAACGCAGCCATCTGGATATTAAAAAGCGCATATTTCCTTTATTATCGTTTTTCTTATTCATTTTGCCATTTCCTCTAAACATCTGGTTTACTCGTTTTTTGGGCTCCTCGATGTAATCCTATTCTATCAAATTTTCATTCATTTGCACATTGTTTATATCACACTCTGCATTGACTATATTTTCTTTTATACCGCAATCAAGCTCTATAGGAACCTTCTCCCCTCCCCCTGCATATCCTGCTAGTACAAGCAGGATCTCAGGAGGTGAGATATATGTTCAGCAACAGAGTATACGATGTTCTCAAATGGATCACGATACTGGTTCTTCCCGGGTTAGGCACCCTATATTTTGCCCTGGCTACCATCTGGGGACTTCCGTACGGAGAGCAAATCACAGGAACCATCAGTGCCGTAGTCACATTTCTAGGAGCCATTCTGGGAATCAGCTCCGCCCAGTATAAAAAGAAGATCACAACAAAAGGAGATGACAAAATATGACGCAAAAAGAAAAAGTGATTCAGATCGCACAAGGCGAGCTTGGCTACCTGGAAGATGCCAATGGATGGACCAAATACGGTCAATGGTATGAGGAAAATGTGGCCAAAGTTGCTGGTTTTTCCCGCGCCGACTGGTGTAACATGTTTCTGACGTGGGTCTTCTATAAGGCCGGCGCAATGGACAACCAGGTGTATCCGTCCACATCGCCGCAGGGCAGTGCCTGCCCATACTGCCTATCCTGGTTCGAAGCGCGAGGGTACCGAACCGGAGCCGATGATATACCGCAGGCTGGCGATATCGTATTTTACCGCTGGAATGCCAATACGTCTTATATCGACCACATCGGCCTCGTAGAGAAAGTCGAGGGTTCTTCCGCAAGTACCGCAAAAATGACCGTCATCGAAGGAAACAAAAATAACTCCGTATCTCGGCGAACCATCGCCTATAGAGCATCGGAAGTCATTGCGACCGTTCGACCACCCTACAAAACAGAAAACATCTCAGAAACCGTCTCTGCGCCTTTTGAGATGTCGCAAGGTTCCAAAGGCGATGCCGTGAAGATTCTGCAGATGGCCCTTCTGATGCATGGCTATAACGTGGGGGCTGATGGCATGGACGGAATCTTCGGTGCACAAACAACCACGGCAGTCAAGAAATTCCAGCAAGATACAGCTATTCAGACTGATGGTATTGTCGGTACCGCAACCTGGAAAAACCTATGCGGCGTATAAATGCAAACCTCCCCCTGAGTCTATACTGAGGGGGAGGTTTTATACGCAGTCCTGCTTTCTTGAATTTTCAGTTTGCGTACAAGGAATTACTTAAGGAACGGATCGCCTCCATTTTATACGCTATCCCGCGATCTCCCTCACCTCATTTTTTTATCTTGCGTATGAATGATTGCCTAAGGAACGAATTTCCTCTATATTTATACGCTATCTCGCGATCCCCCGCGCCTCGATTTTTCAATTTGCGTATAATAGCTTACTTAAGGAACGAATCTCCTCTATATTTATACGCTATCCCGCAATTCTGCTCTCCTCTATTTTTCAATTCGCGTATAATAGATTGCTTAAGGAACGAGATTTCTCAATTTTATACGCTATCCCGCGATTCGGCTCTCCTTGATTTTTCAATTTGCGTACAATAAATTACCTAAGGAACGAATCCCCTCGATTTTATACGCTATCCCGCGATCCTGCTTTCCCAAATTTTCAATTTGCGTACAATCGATTACTTAAGGAACGAGATCCCTCGATTTTATACGCTCCCCCGCGATTCGGCTCTCCTTGATTTTTCAATTTGCGTACAATAAATTACCTAAGGAACGAATCCCCTCGATTTTATATGCTATCCCGCGATCCCCATCGCCTCTATTATTCAATTTGCGTATAATAGATTGCTTAAGGAACGGATTGCCTCGATTTTATACGCTATCCTG